>NZ_JANIOA010000064.1 GCF_025175675.1 Sedimenticola hydrogenitrophicus | reverse complement strand
CAAGATCATAGAGTGATCATTGTTAGTTATCTGTAGCTGGCTCTGGAGAAGCGGCGGATCGCAAGGTCCTGCCGCCTCTTCGTCTGGCAACTAACAATTTTTTTACAGGCCAGTAGCTCAATTGGTAGAGCAGCGGTCTCCAAAACCGCAGGTTGGGGGTTCGAGTCCCTCCTGGCCTGCCATTATATAAGGCACCTTTGCAAAGAGGTGCTCAGTGGCAGGAATGAACGCAAAGGCTGAAGTCGAAAGTTCAGGGATGGATACAGTAAAGCTGTTGCTGGCAGTGATTCTGCTGGTGGGCGGCATCGTGCTGTTCTATTTTCTAGATGGATACTCTGCCCTGGTAAGGGTTATTGGTCTGTTGGCGGTGACTGGCGCGGCGGTGTTTATCGCGCTGCAGTCGGTCGCGGGTCGTCGTGTCTGGGATTTTGCCAGGGCATCGCGAACCGAGGTAAGGAAGGTTGTCTGGCCGAGCCGGCAGGAGACCATCCAGACGACGCTAATCGTGTTCGCCATGGTGTTATTGATCGGTATCGTACTCTGGGTGTTCGATATGGTATTGATGGCGATCGTTCAGGCTGTAACCGGATAGGAGAATACTATGGCATTGCGGTGGTATGTGGTTCACGCCTACTCCGGTTTTGAGGCGCAGGTAAAGCGCTCCCTTGAGGAGCGCATCAAGCGTTTCGGCATGGAGTCGAATTTCGGCCAGATACTCGTTCCCACCGAAGAGGTGGTCGAGATGCGCAGCGGGCAGCAGCGGCGCAGTGAGCGCAAGTTTTTCCCGGGCTATGTGCTGGTGCAGATGGAGATGACCGACGAAACCTGGCACCTGGTCAAGGATGCTCCCAAGGTGATGGGCTTTATCGGCGGTACCGCCGATCGACCCGCGCCGATCACCGAGCGTGAGGCCGATGCCATTCTGCAGCGGGTTCAGGAGGGTGTGGAGAAGCCGCGTCCCAAGGTGCTGTTCGAGCCGGGTGAGGTGGTGCGCGTTGTGGATGGACCCTTTAACGACTTTAACGGTGTGGTTGAGGATGTCGACTATGAGAAGAGTCGCCTCAAGGTCTCCGTGCTGATTTTTGGGCGCTCCACCCCGGTCGACCTCGAGTTCGGCCAAGTGGAGAAAAGCTGAGCGGGTCCCTGTCTGCCGGCCGCTAGCGGGGCCGGCGTACCCGCTCACCTATGTATCCGGGGAGCCGAAAGGCGTTTGCACCCGACCAGGAGTAAGAAATGGCAAAGAAAATTCAAGCTTATATCAAGCTGCAGGTTAAGGCCGGTTCGGCCAATCCCAGTCCACCGGTCGGTCCTGCCCTGGGTCAGCACGGTGTGAATATCATGGAGTTCTGCAAGGCCTTCAACGCCAAGACCGAGAGTCTTGAGAAGGGATTGCCGATTCCCGTGGTGATTACTGTCTACGCCGACCGTAGTTTTACCTTCATCACCAAGACCCCTCCGGCAGCGGTACTGCTGCAGAAGGCCGCCGGCGTCGCCAAGGGCTCGGGTACACCCAACACCGTCAAGGTGGGCAAGGTGACCCGCGAGCAGTTGGAAGAGATCGCCGGCGTGAAGATGCCCGATATTACCGCTGCCGATATGGATGCGGCGGTTCGGACCATCGCCGGTACCGCCCGTTCCATGGGCCTTGATGTAGAGGGGGTATAAGCCATGGCCAAGTTGAGCAAGCGCGCCCGCGCCATCCAAGAGAAGGTCGAGGCAGGCAAGCAGTATGGGATTCTGGATGCGGTCGCACTGTTGAAGGAGATCTCCACCGTGAAGTTTGGCGAGGCGGTTGATGTCTCCGTCAATCTGGGCGTGGATCCGCGCAAATCGGATCAGAACGTGCGTGGCTCCACCGTGCTGCCGAATGGTACCGGCAAGGTGGTGCGGGTGGCCGTATTCGCCCAGGGCGCGAACGCCGAAGCCGCCAAAGAGGCGGGTGCCGATGTGGTCGGTTTCGATGATCTCGCGGCCGATGTGAAGGCCGGCAAGATGGATTTTGATGTGGTCATCGCCACCCCCGACGCCATGCGCGTGGTCGGTCAGCTGGGACAGATTCTCGGTCCGCGTGGCCTGATGCCGAATCCCAAGGTGGGAACCGTGACCCCGAACGTGGTCGAAGCGGTGCAGAACGCCAAGGCCGGTCAGGTGCGCTATCGTACCGACAAGGGCGGCATTATTCACTGCACCATCGGTAAGGTCAGCTTTGAGCCGGCCGCGGTGAAGCAGAATCTTGAGGCGCTGCTGGCCGATCTGAAAAAGATCAAGCCCAGTGCCGCCAAGGGTGTGTACATGAAGAAGGTTACTGTCTCCTCGACCATGGGTCCGGGGCTGCAGGTGGACCTCTCTTCGCTGGATATCTGATTGTTGCGGTCAGGGGGTGTGTACCTCCTGTCGCCAAGGAACTTTGGGGCGCCGGCCGACAGGCCGGATGCCGTCAAAGACCGCAGGCGCCTGATGGGCTTAATCATTGCCTGCGCAGACGGTGCTCCTGATTCGGTTTTCTGAATTCTGATGATGGTGCACGTTGTAGTGGAGTGCCCGAACCCGTAAGGGAGAGGGTCTGATAGTTAAAATGACGTTGTCATTTTGTTAGGAGGTGACGAGTGCCACTCAATCTTGAGCAAAAGAAAGCTGTCGTCGCCGAAGTCGCTGAAGTAGCAAGTGCTGCCTATTCCGCGATTGCCGCCGAGTATCGGGGTCTGACCGTGGGCGAGATGACTGAGTTGCGTGCCAAGGCGCGTGAAGCAGGGGTCTATGTCCGTGTGATCAAGAACTCGCTGGCTCGTCGTGCGGTCGAGAATACGGATTTTGAATGTATGAAAGAGGAGTTGACGGGTCCGCTTGTCATCGCTTTTTCACAGGAAGATCCAGGTGCTGCTGCGCGCGTGATCAAAGACTTTGCCAAAGATCACAGCAAGCTGGTTGTGAAAGTGGTTTCAATCGGGGGCAAGCTGCTTGCCGTTTCCGATCTTGAGGCGCTTTCCAAAATGCCTACTTACGAGCAGGCTGTCAGTATGCTTATGGCTGTCATGAAGGCACCGGTGGAAAAACTTGCGCGTACCATTAATGAGGTACCGGGTAAGTTGGTCCGCACCGTGGCTGCGATCCGTGATGCGAAAGAGGCTGCGTAATAGCTTTAATCCCTTAATCTACACCCATTAAACCTACACAGGTTGTAAGTGTTAACCCATTATCAGGAGTTTTACAATGGCCGTTTCTAAAGAAGATATCCTGGAGACTATCGCCGGTATGACCGTTATGGAAGTTGTCGAACTGATCTCCGCCATGGAAGAGAAGTTTGGCGTTTCCGCCGCGGCTGCCGTTGCCGCCGCTCCGGCCGCCGCTGGTGGCGAAGCCGCCGCTGTTGAAGAGCAGACCGAGTTTGACGTTGTCATGACCTCGTTCGGCGCCAACAAGGTTTCCGTCATCAAGGCCGTGCGTGGTCTGACCGGCCTCGGTCTGAAGGAAGCGAAAGACGCTGTGGAAGGCGTTCCCACCACGGTCAAGGAAGGTGTTTCCAAGGACGAGGCTGAGAGCGTGAAGAAAGAGCTGGAAGAGGCGGGTGCTGCAGTTGAGATCAAATAATTCTTGATTTCATATAGTTGCACACGCTCGTGAGGTTGGGGCTGGTGGCGTTTTCGTCACCGGCCTTTTCCCGCTTCTAGACTTACTTTCCAAGCGTTACCGCGGTTGCTTTTGGAAAGCAGGTTTTAGAGACAGTCAAGCGGCACTGTTTCTGTTCAGGATGTTACAGATGGTTCGTTGGCATATACCTGATGCGGGCGTTGGGTAGGAATACAGCTACAGGGAAGTGTTCCGGCAGGGAATGAGCTGGAAGCAAAATATTAAGAGTATCTTTTCGAAGATCCACGGGATCTCAAGAAATCGAGGGACGGCAACATGGCCTATTCTTTCACAGAGAAAAAGCGTATTCGTAAGGATTTCGGCAAGCGTCCGAGTATCCTGGAAGTACCTTTTCTTTTGGCGACACAGATCGATTCATATCGCAAGTTTCTCCAGGAGGGTGTCGCAGTAGCAGACCGCGCGGATGTGGGACTGCATGCCGCCTTTAAATCGGTTTTCCCCATTGAGAGTTATTCCGGTAACGCGGTTCTGGAGTACGTCAGCTATCGTCTGGGTACCCCGGTCTTCGATGTACGGGAGTGCCAGTTGCGCGGCGCCACCTATGCCGCGCCGTTGCGCGTGCTGGTGCGCCTGGTGATCTACGATAAGGATGCCCCGGCCAAGTCCAAGGTGGTCAAGGATATCCGGGAGCAGGAAGTCTACATGGGCGAAATGCCCCTGATGACCGATAACGGCACGTTCGTGATCAACGGCACCGAACGGGTAATTGTCTCCCAGCTGCACCGCTCGCCGGGCGTGTTCTTCGATCACGACAAGGGCAAGACCCACAGCTCCGGCAAGCTGCTGTTTTCCGCCCGGGTGATCCCCTACCGCGGTTCCTGGCTGGACTTCGAGTTCGACCCCAAGGACAACGTCTTTGTGCGTATCGACCGTCGCCGCAAACTGCCCGCGACCGTGTTGCTGCGGGCGCTTGACTTCAATACCGAGCAGATGCTGGCCATGTTCTTCGAGACCGACAAGGTCGCGCTCAGCAAGAAGTCGGCGAAACTGACCCTGGTGCCGGAGCGCTTGCGCGGCGAGACCGCCACTTTCGATATCAAGGTCGGCAAGAGTGTCATCGTCGAGGCGGGCCGCCGGGTTACCGCGCGGCATATCCGTGAACTGGAAAAGGCCGAGGTCAAGTCCCTCGATGTGCCGTTTGACTTCCTCTACGGCAAGACCATTGCCCATGACGTGATCGATCAGGATACCGGTGAGCTGCTCGCATCGGCCAATGACGAGCTGACAGCCGAGCTGCTCGAGAGCCTGATAGAGAACGGCATCAAGAAGATTGAAACCCTGTTCACCAACGATCTTGATCAGGGGCCCTACCTGTCCACCACGCTGCGCATCGATAGCACTGCCAATGCCCTGGAGGCACAGGTGGAGATCTATCGCATGATGCGCCCCGGTGAGCCACCTACCAAGGAGGCAGCCGAGAAGCTGTTCAACAGCTTGTTCTTCAGTGCCGATCGGTACGACCTGTCCGCCGTCGGACGGATGAAGTTCAACAAGCGTCTGGGCCGCGACGAGGTGACCGGTGAAGGGGTGCTGTCCAATGAAGATATTGTCGATGTGCTCAGGGAGCTGATCAATATCCGTAACGGCCACGGCATCGTCGATGATATCGACCACCTGGGCAATCGCCGCATCCGTTCGGTGGGCGAGATGGCGGAGAATCAGTTCCGCGTCGGCCTGGTACGGGTCGAGCGTGCCGTGCGCGAGCGTCTGACCCTGGCGGAGTCCGAAGGGCTGATGCCGCAGGAGATGATCAACGCCAAGCCCGTTTCCGCGGCGATCAAGGAGTTCTTCGGTTCCAGCCAGCTGTCTCAGTTCATGGACCAGAACAACCCGCTCTCGGAAGTGACGCACAAGCGGCGTGTTTCCGCGCTTGGCCCGGGTGGTCTGGCGCGTGAACGTGCCGGCTTCGAGGTGCGCGACGTGCATCCGACCCACTACGGCCGCGTCTGTCCCATCGAGACCCCTGAGGGTCCGAATATCGGACTGATCAACTCGCTGGCGGTGTATGCCCGTACCAACGATTACGGTTTCCTCGAAACCCCTTACCGGGTGGTAAAGGATGGCCTGGTAACCGATGAGATCGACTACCTCTCGGCGATTGAAGAGGGTCGCTACGTCATCGCCCAGGCGAGTGCCGCGGTGGATGACAAGGGGTATCTGTTTGAAGAGCTGATTCCCTGCCGGTTTCAGAACGAGACCATGCTCACCGGTCCGGAAAAGATCCAGTATATGGATGTCTCGCCCAAGCAGATCGTCTCGGTTGCGGCGTCGATGATTCCGTTCCTGGAGCATGATGATGCCAACCGCGCGCTGATGGGTTCCAATATGCAGCGTCAGGCGGTGCCGACACTGCGTGCCGAAAAGCCACTGGTTGGCACCGGCATGGAGCGTGCCGTAGCGGTCGACTCCGGTGTGACGGTGGTGGCGAAGCGTGGCGGTTCGGTGGATGCGGTCGATGCCGCGCGTATCGTAGTGCGGGTCAATGACGATGAGACGGTCGCCGGTGAGGCGGGCGTGGATATCTACAACCTGACTAAATACACCCGCTCTAACCAGAATACCTGTATCAACCAGCGTCCTCTGGTCAAACCCGGTGACATCATCACCCGGGGCGATGTGATGGCCGATGGTCCCTCCACGGATCTGGGTGAGCTGGCGCTGGGGCAGAATATGCGCGT
This sequence comes from Sedimenticola hydrogenitrophicus, assembly GCF_025175675.1. Lineage (GTDB taxonomy): Bacteria > Pseudomonadota > Gammaproteobacteria > Chromatiales > Chromatiaceae > Sedimenticola > Sedimenticola hydrogenitrophicus. The sequence goes on along the minus strand of NZ_JANIOA010000064.1, from coordinate 9,474 downwards.
CGCCTTCATGCCCTGGAACGGTTACAACTTCGAGGACTCCATCCTGGTCTCCGAGAAGGTTGTTCAGGAGGATCGCTTCACCACGATCCACATCGAAGAGCTGACCTGCATGGCCCGGGACACCAAGCTGGGTTCCGAGGAGATCACCGGCGATATCCCCAATGTCGGTGAGGCCGCGCTGGCCAAGCTGGACGAGTCCGGCATCGTCTATGTCGGTGCCGAGGTGAAGGAGGGCGACATCCTGGTGGGCAAGGTGACCCCCAAGGGCGAGACCCAGCTGACCCCGGAAGAGAAGCTGCTGCGCGCCATTTTTGGCGAGAAGGCGGCGGATGTGAAGGACACCTCGCTGCGCGTCTCCTCCGGCCGGGTCGGTACGGTCATCGATGTGCAGGTGTTCACCCGTGACGGGGTCGAGAAGGACGCCCGCGCCCTGCAGATTGAGAATGCCGAACTGGAACGGGTCAAGAAGGACCTGGACGACCAGCTGCGGATCATGGAAGAGGATACCTTCCAGCGGGTCGAGAAGATGCTGCTGGGCAAGGTGGCCGACGGCGGGCCCAATCAGCTGAAGGCCGGCGCCAAAATCACCAAGGGCTACCTGGCCGAACTGGATCAGGATCGCTGGCTGGAGATCCGTCTGCACAATGAAGAGGCGGCGGCCCAGTTGGAGGCCATTGCCGAGCAGGTGAAGCAGCAGCGCGAGGAGTTCCGCGAGAAGTTCGAGGAGAAGAAGCGCAAGCTGACCACCAGTGACGACCTGGCACCAGGTGTGCTGAAGATGGTGAAGGTCTATGTGGCGGTGAAGCGGCGCATCCAGCCGGGTGACAAGATGGCCGGGCGGCACGGTAACAAGGGTGTCATCTCGATGATCCAGCCGGTCGAGGATATGCCGTTCGACGAGAACGGCCAGCCGGTGGATATCGTGCTGAATCCGCTCGGCGTGCCGTCGCGTATGAACGTCGGACAGATCCTGGAGACCCACCTGGGCTGGGCCGCCAAGGGCGTCGGTGAGAAGATCGGCAAGATGCTGGAGGCGAAGTCCAAGATCGCCGAGCTGCGCAAGTATCTCGATAAGGTCTACAACGCCAGCGGCAAGCAGGAGGATCTGGACAGCTTCAGCGATGACGAGATTGTCGAGTTGGCCAGTAACCTCAAGCGTGGCGTGCCGATGGCGACGCCGGTGTTCGACGGTGCCACCGAGGAGGAGATCCGGGCGCTGCTGAAGCTGGCCGATCTGCCGGAGAGCGGGCAGACGACGCTGTTTGACGGCAGGACCGGCGAGGCCTTCGATCGTCAGGTGACGGTCGGCTACATGTATGTGCTGAAGCTGAACCACCTGGTGGATGACAAGATGCATGCCCGTTCAACCGGCCCCTACAGTCTGGTCACCCAGCAGCCGCTGGGTGGTAAGGCGCAGTTCGGCGGGCAGCGCTTCGGTGAGATGGAGGTCTGGGCGCTGGAAGCCTATGGCGCCGCTTACACGCTGCAGGAGATGCTTACCGTGAAGTCCGATGATGTGACCGGCCGTACGCGGATGTACAAGAACATCGTTGATGGTAACCACCAGATGGAGGCCGGCATGCCGGAGTCCTTCAACGTGCTGGTGAAAGAGATACGCTCACTGGGCATCAATATTGAATTGGAGCGGGAATAGGGTCCGGCAAGCGTTGTGACGTAGCGAATACCGAGACGAATACCGGAACCCGACAGCAGGAGATACGATCTTGAAAGATCTATTAAAAATTCTGAAGCAGCAAGGGCAGACTGAGGATTTTGACGCCATCAAAATCGGTCTGGCTTCACCCGACATGATCCGATCATGGTCCTACGGCGAAGTTAAAAAGCCTGAGACCATCAACTACCGGACCTTCAAGCCCGAGCGCGAAGGGCTGTTCTGCGCCAAGATCTTTGGCCCGACCAGCGACTACGAGTGCCTGTGCGGCAAGTACAAGCGCCTCAAGCATCGCGGCGTGGTGTGTGAGAAGTGCGGCGTGGAAGTGACCCTGGCCAAGGTGCGGCGTGAGCGCATGGGCCACATTGAGCTGGCCAGCCCGGTAGCGCATATCTGGTTCCTGAAATCGCTGCCCTCGCGTATCGGCCTGCTGCTGGATATGACCCTGCGGGATATCGAGCGGGTGCTCTATTTCGAGTCCTTCGTGGTGGTCGATCCGGGCATGACGCCGCTGGAGCGCGGTCAGCTGCTGAACGACGACCAGTACCTGGAATCCATTGAAGAGAACGGTGACGAGTTCGACGCCCGCATGGGTGCCGAGGCGGTCTATGAACTGCTCACCTCGCTGAATCTGCCCAAGGAGATCGAGACGCTCCGTGAGGAGATCCAGGGGACCAATTCGGAAACCAAGCTGAAAAAACTGAGCAAGCGCCTCAAGCTGATCGAGTCGCTGCATGGCTCCGGCAACCGTCCCGAGTGGATGGTGATGACCGTGCTGCCGGTACTGCCGCCGGAGCTGCGGCCACTGGTGCCGCTGGATGGCGGCCGTTTCGCCACCTCCGACCTGAACGACCTGTATCGCCGGGTGATCAACCGCAACAACCGCCTGAAGCGGCTGCTGGATCTGAATGCACCGGACATTATCGTGCGCAACGAAAAGCGCATGTTGCAGGAGTCGGTCGATGCGCTGCTGGACAACGGCCGGCGCGGGCGTGCCATTACCGGTACCAACAAGCGTCAGCTGAAATCCCTGGCGGATATGATCAAGGGCAAGCAGGGGCGCTTCCGTCAAAATCTGCTGGGCAAGCGGGTCGACTATTCCGGTCGTTCGGTGATCGTGGTGGGGCCGACCCTGAAGCTGCACCAGTGCGGTCTGCCGAAAAAGATGGCGCTGGAGCTGTTCAAGCCGTTCATCTTCTCCAAACTGCAACTGCGCGGCCTGGCCACCACCATCAAGGCGGCCAAGAAACTGGTTGAGCGCGGCACCGGCGAGGTGTGGGATATCCTCGAAGAGGTGATCCGCGAGCATCCGGTGATGCTGAACCGTGCGCCGACCCTGCATCGCCTGGGTATCCAGGCGTTTGAGCCGGTGCTGGTGGAAGGCAAGGCGATCCAGCTGCATCCGCTGGTCTGTACCGCCTTCAACGCCGACTTCGACGGCGACCAGATGGCCGTGCACGTGCCGCTCTCCATCGAGGCACAGCTGGAAGCGCGCAGCCTGATGATGTCGACCAACAATATCCTCTCACCGGCCAACGGCGAGCCGATCATCGTGCCGTCCCAGGACGTGGTGCTGGGTCTCTATTTCATGACCCGTGAGCGCATCAACGCCAAGGGCGAGGGCATGGTGTTCTCCGATCTGGCCGAGGTGCACCGCGCCTATGAAGGGCGCATGGTGGACCTGCAGGCCAAGGTCAAGGTGCGTCTGAGCGAAAAAGTGGCGGATGAGAACGGCCAGGAGCAGACGGTGCGCCGGCTGGTGGATACCACCGTCGGTCGGGCGCTGCTGTCGGAGATTCTGCCCAAGGGGCTGCCGTTTGAACTGATCAACAATGCCATGGGCAAGCGGGCCATCTCCAATCTGGTCGACGCCTGCTATCGCCGGGTCGGCCTCAAGGAGACCGTGATCTTCGCCGACCAGGTGATGTACATGGGCTTCCGTTTCGCCACCCGTGCCGGCGTCTCCATCGGTATGAACGATATGACCATCCCCAAGGAGAAGGGACCGATCCTGGCCGCCGCGGAGCGCGAGGTGAAGGAGATCCAGAATCAGTACGCCTCCGGTCTGGTGACCAACGGCGAGCGCTACAACAAGGTGGTGGATATCTGGTCGCATACCAATGACCAGATAGCCAAGGCGATGATGTCCCACCTGGGCAAGGAGACGGTGGTGGATCGCGAGGGCAAGGAGGTCCAGCAGGACTCCTTCAACTCGATCTACATGATGGCCGACTCGGGGGCGCGTGGTTCGGCGGCGCAGATCCGGCAGCTGGCCGGTATGCGTGGCCTGATGGCCAAGCCGGACGGCTCGATCATCGAGACGCCGATTACCGCCAACTTCCGCGAAGGTCTGGACGTACTGCAGTACTTCATCTCCACCCACGGTGCCCGTAAGGGTCTTGCCGATACCGCGCTGAAAACGGCCAACTCCGGATACCTGACGCGTCGCCTGGTCGATGTGGCCCAGGATATGGTGGTCCTTGAGCCGGACTGCGGTACCGAAGATGGGCTGGACATGCATCCCATCATTGAGGGTGGTGATGTGGTCGAGCCGCTGCGTGAGCGGATTCTCGGTCGGGTTCTGGCCGAGCCTGTGTTTACGCCCGGCAGTGATGAAATGGTGTTCGATCGCGGAACCTTGCTTACCGAGGCCTCGGTGGAGCGGCTTGAGAAGCTGGGTGTGGACCATGTGCGGGTTCGCTCGGCCATCACCTGTCAATCTAAGGTCGGTGTCTGTGCCATGTGCTATGGTCGCGACCTGGCGCGTGGCCACAAGGTCAATATGGGTGAGGCGGTCGGTGTGATTGCGGCGCAGTCCATCGGTGAGCCGGGTACCCAGCTGACCATGCGTACCTTCCATATCGGTGGTGCCGCGTCGCGTGCGGCGGCGGTCAACAGTATCGAGGTGAAGACCGCCGGTACCGTGCGACTGCACAACATCAAGACGGTGCAGCATCACAGCGGCACCCTGGTGGCGGTCTCCCGTTCCGGTGAGCTGACCGTGGTCGACGAGGTGGGTCGAGAGCGTGAGCGCTACAAGGTACCGTACGGTGCCAATATTCGCGCTGCCGACGGCGAACAGGTTGCCGGTGGTCAGATGGTGGCGAACTGGGATCCCCATACCCACCCGGTGATCACCGAGGTGGCCGGTACGGTGCAGTTTGTGGAATTCGCCGACGGCGTCAGTGTGCAGAAGCAGGTTGATGATGTCACCGGCCTCTCCTCGCTGGCGATTATCGAGCCCAAGCAGCGTCCCACCGCCGGCAAGGACATGCGGCCGATGGTCAAGTTGGTGGATGACGAGGGCAATGATCTGAATATTGCCGGAACCGACATCCCCGCCCACTACTACCTGCCTTCCGGGGCAGTGGTCATCGTGACCGATGGCGGTCGGGTGCAGATCGGTGACACCCTGGCGCGTATCCCTCAGGAGTCGTCCAAGACGCGTGATATCACCGGTGGTCTGCCGCGGGTGGCCGACCTGTTCGAGGCACGCAAGCCGAAGGATCAGGCGATCCTGGCGGAGGCGACCGGTACCGTCGGCTTCGGCAAGGACACCAAGGGCAAGCAGCGGCTGATCATTACCGATGCGGATGGCGAGCAGCACGAGGATCTTATTCCCAAGTGGCGCCATGTCAATGTGTTCGAGGGTGAGCATGTGGCCAAGGGCGAGGTGGTCTCCGATGGTGAATTCAACCCGCACGATATCCTGCGCCTGAAAGGGGTTACCGCGCTGGCGGACTACCTGGTGAAGGAGATTCAGGATGTATACCGGCTGCAGGGCGTGAAGATCAACGATAAGCATATCGAGGTGATCATCCGCCAGATGCTGCGCAAGGTGGAGATCACCGCGGCGGGTGACACGCGCTTCCTGCGTGGTGAGCAGGCGGAAAAGGCCCGGGTACTGGAAGACAACGAGCGGGCCGAGGCGGACGGAAAGTACCCGGCGCTCTGGACCCCGATATTGCTGGGTATCACCAAGGCTTCGCTGGCTACCGAGTCGTTTATTTCGGCGGCCTCGTTCCAGGAGACCACCCGCGTGCTCACGGAAGCGGCGGTGCGCGGTTCCAGCGACTCGCTCGTGGGTCTGAAGGAGAATGTCATTGTCGGCCGGTTGATTCCGGCGGGTACCGGTCTCTCCTATCACAACGATCGCCACAAGCGCCGCGGTGAGGAGCTGGGTGCCGAGTCGGTGGAAGCCAAGGTGGAGATGGATGCGGATGAAGTCGCCGAGGCTATCAAGCAGGCGCTGAATACCGCGGACAGCGAGTAATCGCCGAACCCAGAGGGGCGTCGTGTTGCCCCTCTGTTATTTATATGCTAAGGGTTCGCGCAAGAATAATCCCGTAGTACCGAGGGCGTTCCTGGGCCCCGCTGGCAAGGCACGCTTTGCAGGCAATGGCTGTTCCCTTGGCAAAAAGCGTAACGCCGCCAGCGGGATCCAGGGGCGGCCGAATACCGGAACTTATTTTTGCGCGAGCCCTAACTTGGGCGGCCACTTTATCCAACAACAGGGTGGCCATGGTAGTGTTGACACCTCCTTGCCAGACGCGTAGAATGCGCGCTCTTCACTTGGGCTGAAGTACTCTTCTGGCCCGGGGTTCAGGATAATTCCCAGGCGCTATCCGCCTCGGGAACAAGGTTTAAGCCTGTGGTTGACGCGCTCCGGTCAGATGACTGGATGGGTGCCGACCGCGCGCTTTTCTGGTGCGATAGAGGGTGCCTAAGACACCTCTCTGGAGACGGGATTTAATGGCTACAATCAATCAGTTGGTGCGCAAGCCACGCATGCGCAAAGTAGAAAAAAGTAATGTGCCTGCGCTGGAGGCGTGCCCGCAAAAGCGTGGCGTCTGCACGCGTGTCTATACGACCACGCCGAAGAAACCGAACTCCGCATTGCGTAAGGTTGCGCGTGTGCGTCTGACCAACGGTTTCGAGGTGAGTACCTATATCGGCGGTGAGGGGCACAACCTTCAGGAGCACTCGGTGGTGCTGATTCGCGGTGGTCGTGTAAAGGACCTGCCCGGTGTGCGCTATCACGTGGTGCGCGGTAGCCTGGATACCTCCGGCGTGGACAAGCGTCGCCAGGGGCGTTCGAAATATGGTGCCAAGCGGCCTAAGAGCTGATTGGGTTCACTAACAGGACTGAGTTAATAAGTCATGCCAAGAAGACGAGTTGCAGCAAAACGCGAAATCCTGCCTGATCCAAAGTTCGGAAGTCAGCTGCTCGCGAAGTTCATCAACATGATTATGGTTGATGGTAAGAAATCGGTAGCCGAAAAAATCATCTATGACGCCCTGGATCGCGTGAGTGAGCGCACCAGCGGCGCGCCGATGGATGTTCTTGAGAAAGCGCTCGAGAACGTACGTCCGATGGTAGAGGTCAAGTCCCGCCGTGTAGGTGGTGCGACCTACCAGGTGCCGATTGAGGTGCGGGCGAGTCGTCGCAATACGCTGGCCATGCGCTGGTTGATCGATGCCTCACGCAAGCGCAGCGAGAAGTCGATGGCGCACCGTCTGGCGGGCGAACTGTCGGATGCCTCCGAGCAGCGTGGTTCCGCGGTCAAGAAGCGTGAGGATACGCATCGCATGGCCGAAGCCAACAAGGCGTTCTCGCATTACCGCTGGTAAGAAACGCGTTTAAACCCGTTTTACCTTTTTTGCTCTTTTACATTGTTGATCGGATTGAGTCGTGGCGCGAAGCACACCTATTGATAGGTATCGGAATGTTGGGATTATGGCGCATATTGATGCGGGTAAGACCACCACAACCGAGCGCATTCTGTACTACACCGGGGTCTCTCACAAGATCGGTGAAGTGCACGATGGTGCGGCGACTATGGATTGGATGGAGCAGGAGCAGGAGCGTGGTATCACCATTACCTCCGCTGCAACAACCTGTTTCTGGAAAGGGATGGATCAACAATTTCCGGAGCATCGTATCAATATCATTGATACGCCGGGACACGTCGATTTCACCATCGAGGTTGAGCGCTCGTTGCGTGTCCTGGATGGTGCCTGTGCGGTGTTCTGTGCGGTGGGTGGTGTTGAACCGCAGTCCGAGACGGTGTGGCGGCAGGCTGACAAGTACGGCGTCCCGCGCATCGCCTTCGTAAACAAGATGGACCGTATGGGGGCCGACTTCCTGCGTGTGGTGGAGCAGGTGCGTGCCCGGCTCGGCGCCAATCCGGTGCCCCTGCAGCTTCCCGTCGGTGCGGAAGAGGCCTTTCAGGGGGTGGTTGACCTGATCAAAATGAAGGCGATCTACTGGGATGAGGCATCCCGTGGCATGACCTTCGAGGAAAAGGAGATTCCCGCCGAGCTTCAGGAGCTGGCCGCCGAGTGGCGCGAAAAGCTGGTTGAAGCGGCCGCTGAAGCGGATGATGCACTGATGGAAAAGTACCTGGATAGCGGTGCGCTTTCCGTCGCAGAGATCAAGTCCGGATTGCGTATCAGAACGCTCTCCAGTGAGATAACGCCGATGATGTGCGGCTCCGCCTTTAAAAACAAAGGCGTGCAAGCCCTGCTCGATGCCGTTATCGAATACATGCCGGCCCCGGTTGATGTGCCGGCAATCAAGGGTGTGCTGGATGATGAGGAGAGCGTGGCCGAGCGCCCGTCCAGCGATGACGCGCCCTTTGCCGCCCTGGCGTTTAAGATAGCAACCGATCCTTTTGTCGGTAATCTGACGTTCTTCCGCGTCTATTCCGGTGTCCTCAAGTCAGGCGACAGTGTTTTTAATCCGGTCAAGGGAAAGAAGGATCGGGTCGGCCGGATACTGCAGATGCACTCCAACTCGCGTGAAGAGATCAAGGAGGTGCACGCAGGCGATATCGCGGCGGCGGTCGGTCTCAAGGATGTCACCACCGGTGATACGCTGTGTGCGCTCGATGCGCATATCACGCTGGAGCGGATGGATTTTCCGGAGCCGGTGATCGCCGTGGCGGTCGAACCCAGAACCAAGGCCGACCAGGAGAAGATGTCGGTTGCGCTGTCTAAGTTGGCGCATGAAGATCCCTCGTTTCGGGTAACGACGGATCCGGAGTCTGGACAGACCATTATCGCCGGCATGGGCGAACTGCATCTGGAGATTATCGTCGACCGGATGCGCCGGGAGTTCAGCGTTGAGGCCAACGTCGGTGCCCCCCAGGTCGCCTACCGCGAGACCATTCGCTCGGTCGTGGAGCAGGAAGGCAAGTTCGTCAGGCAGTCGGGCGGACGCGGTCAGTACGGCCATGTGTACCTGCGGATCGAACCCGCGGAGTCCGGTAGCGGCTATGAATTCGTCAACGGCATTGTGGGCGGTGTGGTGCCCCGGGAGTACATCCCCGCCGTTGACAAGGGTGTCCAGGAACAGATGAAGAATGGTGTTCTGGCTGGGTACCCGATGGTGGATGTCAAGGTCACCCTGTTTGACGGGTCGTACCATGATGTGGACTCCAGCGAGATGGCATTCAAGATCGCTGGGTCGATGTGCTTTAGAGAAGGGGCGGGAAATGCCAGGCCGGTGCTCCTTGAGCCGATCATGAAAATCGAAATCATAACGCCCGAGGATTACATGGGTGATGTGATGGGTGACCTGAACAGGCGGCGTGGTGTTGTTCAGGGTATGGATGATTGTCCGGCGGGTCGGCAAATCAAGGCGGAGGTTCCGCTGTCCGAGATGTTTGGATATGCGACGGATCTTCGCTCGGCCACGCAGGGTCGTGCAACGTACAGCATGGAATTTGCTAAATACAGTGAAGTCCCGGCGAATATCGCTGAGGCTGTGAAGAAACAGTAATCTGGAAGGGGTAGAACCG
>NZ_JANIOA010000063.1 GCF_025175675.1 Sedimenticola hydrogenitrophicus | reverse complement strand
CCGTCAACTGGCGGTAGACCCACTCCCGCAACCCGTCCGCCGCCCGTCCCTGCGGTCCCTGCTTCAGCAGCTGACGGCACTGCTTCAGCAGCCGTACCTGGGTCTTCAGCTCCAGCGCCCGCATGCGCTTGCCCCCCTCGTCCTCAACGGCCAGCCGCTCGCGGTCGGCATGGGTGCGGGTGAGCATGGCCCGCGCATGGCTCAGGGCCCGTCCCAGGATCACAAAGGCGAAGTTGGGATCTTTCACCGGGCCCAGCAGATGCCGTTCCGCGCTGTACTGCAGCCAGGGCGGGAGATGCTGTTTCAGCCAGTCCACGCCGAACCAGCCGGAGAGGCCGCCCAGTACGCCGCCGCCGATGGCGCCGGTCAGCAGCGAGGCGCCCCCCAGACCGGCATCGGCCAACAGCCCGAGGGCCGCCCCGGCAGCGGTGCTGACCAGCACCAACTGGTTTTTTTCCAGCCCCCAGAGTGACCACTGGGAGGTGTCCATCAACTCGCTCTGGTGCACCTCCAGCCGGTGCAGATCCGACTCCAGCCGGTGGTAGAGAAACAGTGCCTCCAGCTGCTGCTGGCCCTCCCGCTCCATCCGGTTCAACTGCTGGTTGAAACGGGCGATCTCGTCCGGCAGCAGGGCGGCGAGCTGCTCCCGGGCGGCCTGTTCCAGCCGGCTGCTCGATTGCCGGTAGCCGAGCAACTGATAGAGATTCTCCACGATGATGCCGGCCGCCTGGCGTAACTTCAGCTTGCGGTAACCCTCCAGCTGTTCAATCGCCTGGCCGAATGAGCGCCCCTTGTGCGGCTCCAGCTCACCGAAGGTGCGCAGCAGCTGCAGGTGCTGGTCGAAGCCGGCATGCAGCGGATCAAACAGCCGTACCAGACTGAAATACTGATTCAGCGCCTGCTGCCACTGGGACACATACTGGTCGCCGCCGATCGGGTTGATCAGCGCCAGCCGCGGTCGGCCGGTCCAGCGCAGGATCTCCATCTCGGTCTCGTATTCCGGACTGTAGGGCAGCGAACCATCCACCACATAGATGATGCCGGCGCCCCTGACGATCGGAGTCAGCAGCTCCACTTCATCGACAAACCGGGGGGTACCGCTGAACTGTTCGACAAACGCCGCGACCCGCGCCGGCCGCCGGTCCGCGGCCACCGCTGGCTCCTTCAGCCAGGCCAGGCACTGCCCGGCGCGCTGGAAGCCCGGCGTGTCCACCAGCTCGAAAACGGTGCGGTTGTCCAGCTTCAGGGTGAAGTGCTGCGCCACCCGTGTGGTGCCGGAGAGCGGCGATATCTTCACCTGATCATTCTGGGTCAGCGCGGCCACCACCGAGGATTTGCCCTTGTTGGGGTGTCCCACCACCGCCATGACCGGATGCTCAGCCATCGGTGACCTCATCCGCCAGCCCCCCGCTGATCAACTGAAAGCGGTCCGGGATCTGGCATATGAAGGGTTGCCAGGAGAGGATCAGGTTGCGTTGGCGTGCCGCACTCATCCCGGCCAGGGGTACCGGCCAGAGAAACAGGCGGCTGCGCCGTGCCGCCAGCAGCTCGCAGAGATCGGCCAGCTCGCCGGTGGGCGGCTCCCAGCCCTTGCAGAGCAACAGCAGCGGCTGATCCGCCAGCTCGGCCAGCGCTGCCAAAGCCGCCTCCGTGGACGGCGCGTCGGCGATGTCAAACCAGTGTGTCCCGCTACCCTCCGCCGCCAGCTGTTGACGCAGCGGCCCGAGCAATTCTTCCGGCCACACGCCCCAGCAGACGATCTGTGCATAGCGGCCCGTGATCCGTTCGCTCGCGGTAACGGCATCCGTCGCTTCGCGCTGCTCCACCGGCTCCGCCTCCTGCTCGACCAGGCCGCTGCTGAGCCGCTGCCAGAGCCCGCCGATCAGGGCGTCGTTGTCACGCATCCGCCCCTGCATCCGGCTCAGACGCAACCGTGAGAGGGCCGTGCTGGCCAGCCGGGGCAACACGACGTACACCAGCAGACACATGAGCAGAAACCGCCACCACTGGCCGAACAGGGCGGGTTGTTCGGCCACCAGCGGGGCGGCGCGGAAGTAGTGGGTCTGTTCGATCAGCTCCAGGGAGGGCACCGCCGCCGGCCAGAGCGCCTGCCAAGGCCAGGCCAAGATGCCGGTGATCCGGTGGATCAGACCGCTGCCCAGATCCAGGGTCGAGGACCAGCCAAAGGCGAGATCGGTCAGCGCCAGGTAGAGCAGGAAAGCGATCAGCATGCCGCCGGCAAACAGCAGCGACAACTGCTGCCCCAGGGCCACCACGGTCTGCTTCAGCAACGGCCGGAGGACGCTGAGGAAACTCCCTGGCGGCAAGCGGTGTTCATACAGGGTGCGCAGGGGGAACGGCACCTGGGCCGAACTGAAAAAGAGCGCCAGCAACCACCAGATCAGGGGCAGAAACACGGCAAACAGCAGGAACCAGAGCAGGTTGATTCGCTGCAGGGGCTGAAACGCCAGCAGCCCCGCCATCAGGGCGAAGCCGCAGAGGAGGGCCACCACACTGGTCCCATAGACAAACAGGGTGCCGCCGCCGACCGGCGCACTCCCCCACTGCCGCAGCCAGTTGCGCAACAGCGGCCAGGGGGCCTGTCCCGGCTGGGTCAGGGCCCAGCCGCGATCGCGCCGGTGCAGGGTCTGCCAATCGACCGTGCGCTCGGTCTCCAGATGCCGGCGCAGCAGGATCAGCAGGAGACTTTTTTCCCAGATGCTCACATTATTTCCATAAGCGCCGCATGGCCCGGGAACGAGACGGATTCGTCATCCGGAACGGCCTCGTCCCAAGGGTCGTATCAACCCGATAAGTAACCACTCACCCGGCTTGTAAGTGATTGGCCTGCCTTGTTGGCCGATCTTGATGGCGCCTCGAATCCGGCCCCTTTTTCAGATTCAAGCCTGCCCTTGTTTGAGCGAAGCGAGTTTGGGCAGGCGCTGAAAAAGGGGCCGGATTCGAGGAGACAAGCCATCGTGTGAGGCCGGCAAGGCAGGCCAATCACCCGTGAGTAGTTACCCCGATAATTTCATTATGCCACCGGACACTATTTCATATTCCGTGAACTATCAATACCACACAAAGCCCCGTCGAGGACCGCCGTGGGTAAAATTACCCCGACCTTTACCGGAACCTGCTACCATCCTCGCACACGCCCTGCACACTATTTCCATAGCATTCCCGCCATGCCCGAAATCGGACCACCGCTGCATCTTTGCCACGACGAATGGGGCAGTCTCTCGGTACACCAGGACGCCGACCGCCGCATGCTCTGTTTCGGCAACACGATCGAGCAGAGCTGCATCGACATCCACCAGCCAGCGCGGCTCTGTCACCACTACACCCAGGTGATGATGCTCGGTTTCCTGCTGCTCAAGGCCCCCAGACACTGCACCCTGCTGGGCCTGGGGGCCGGGGCACTGGCCCAGGCGGTGCTGACCCATCAACACGACTGCCGCATCGACGCGGTGGAGCTGCGTCCCCGGGTAGTGGAACTGGCGAAGGCGTGGTTCTCACTGCCCGACGACAGGCGGCTGCGCCTGCATGTGACCGACGCCTGGGAGTACCTGAACCGTCACCCCGCCCCGGCCGACCTGATGCTGACCGATCTCTATATGGGAGAGGGGATGAACGAACTGCAGGCGCGGCTGCACTTCCTGGCCGCCTGCCGCGGTGCGCTGAAGCCGGGCGGGATACTGGTCTGCAACTACTGGATGAAGAGCAGCCTGACCCACCACGCCCTGAACGAGGCGCTGCAGGTGGCCTTTGATCAACAGGTGGTCACCCTCGGCATCCCGGACGGCAACTGCATCGCCTTTGCCTTCGATGGCGGGATACCGCGCCTGCGGCAGAAACCGTTTATCCAGGCGGCCACGGAGCTGGGGGAACGCATGCAGATACCGCTGCGCAAGCATGCCCGCTCGCTGCTGCACGAGAATCGCCAGGCGTTCCGGTTTGCACGGTGTAACGGCGAGGATTGAGCGGATTCGTCGGAACATCCCGGCGAATCCGCTCTAAGACTACTGCAGGATCGGATAGAACTGGGTAAACATCATATCCTTTTCGGCGTTGGCCTGATGGCAGGCCGCACAACTGGCCGCCGGTGCCGCCGTCGAGGTCTTGCTGTAGGACGTGGTTGAAGCAGCTGGGCGATCCAGCCCGCTGACCTCGCCCGGTCAGCGGGCCGCTATGGTGTGCATGAGAATGGACCCGGCTTCGTAGTAGCCCTGGCGCACGGCGACGCAGCGTTCGCGATGGCCGATCACCGGTGAAATCGGCAGCAGTGTCGCGTCCTCCCGCAACAGCGCCTGTGCGGCCAGGGTGCCGAAGGTGACACCCGGCCCGATCCCGCGGCCGGAGTAACCGAAACAGCAATAGCCCCCACCCAGATCGACGATCTTCGGAATGTGATCACCGGTCACCGCGATGCGCCCGCACCAGGCGGATTCCAACCGCCGGTGTCCCAGCCGGGGGAAGAGCTGCGCGAGTTTGCGCTGCGCCCAATCCGCATGCACCCTGGCACCTGGCCCCTCCAGGTTACCGATCGCGCCGATGATCAAGCGTCCGGCCCGATCGAGGCGGAAGGAGGACATCACCATGGCGGTATCCCAGCACCCTTCGCCGCCGGGCACAACGGCCGACCGTTCGCGCTCATCCAGCGGGGCGGTGGCGGCCTGAAAGAAGTACAGCGGGACGCTTTGCGGTGCCGGCACACCCGCCGCCAGGCGGTGATAGGCGTTGGTCGCCAGGAGCAGTGACCGGGCCGACACTGCGCCCTCTGCGGTCTCCACCACCCAGGCCGCCCCTTCCCGCGCCAACCGGAGTACCGGGCTGTGGGCGTGCACGCTGGCGCCGGCCTCCTGCGCGGCACGGGCCAGCCCGCGGCACAGCGCCAGCGGCTGTACGGTTCCCGCCCGTGCGTCATGCAGCGCCCCGTGGAATCCCGACACCCCGGTGCGCCGTGCGGTCTCGCCGCCATCGAGCAGCGTGACGGGGGCCCCGCGCGCCTGCTGCTGGCGCAAGCGGTTGTTGAGATCGCGCAGACCCGCCGCCGAGTGAGCACAGTGCAGGGTGCCGTTGCGCACCGGCTCGCAGTCGATCCGGTAGCGCTCGATGAGATTGAAGACGCGCTCGGGCGCGGCCTCGAGGTGCGCCAGCAGCCGCTCGCCCTCCCCATCACCCAGGGATTTCAGGATCGCCTCCGGCGGCAGCCATAACCCGGCGTTGACCAGGCCCACGTTGCGCCCCGATCCGCCATGGCCGATCTCCGCTGCCTCGATCAGGCACACGCCGGCGCCGGCGCGTGCCGCCTCCAGCGCCGCGGCCATGCCAGTATAACCTCCGCCGATCACCACCAGGTCGACCGTCTTGCGGCCCGCCAGGGGCGGCGCGTGGACGGCCTCACGGCAGGTGGACTCCCACAGGTTGCCGGTCACCTTGGTCCCCATTACTCACCCCCTCCTGCTGCGGCCGCCGATCCGCTCACTGGCAAGCGATGCGGGCTAGAAGTCAAACTTCACCCCCTGCGCCAGTGGCAGTTCGGCGGAGAAGTTCACCGTGTTGGTCTGGCGTCGCATATAGCCGCGCCAGGCATCCGAACCGCTCTCGCGTCCGCCGCCGGTCTCCTTCTCGCCACCAAAGGCCCCGCCGATCTCGGCGCCCGAGGGGCCGATGTTGACGTTGGCGATGCCGCAGTCGGAACCGGTGGCGGAGAGGAAGGTCTCCGCCTCGCGCAGGTTGAGCGTGAAGATGCAGGAGGAGAGCCCCTGCGGCACAGCGTTGTGCAGCGCGATGGCCTCCCCCAGCGTTTCATAGCCGAGGACATAAAGGATGGGCGCGAAGGTCTCGCTACGCACGATGTCGCTCTGGGCCGGCATCTCGACGATGGCCGGCTCCACGTAGGCACCGCCCCGGGGTACGTCGCTGGTGACGGCCCGCCCGCCGTGGACGCGACCGCCCTCCGTCCCGGCCTGCGCCAGCGCCGCTTGCATGCGCTCGCGCGCGGCACCATCGATGAGTGGCCCCACCAGGGTACCGGGCTGACGCGGATCGCCGACGGGCAGGCTGGCGTAGGCCTGGGTCAGACGCCCCACCAACTCCGCACGGATCGAGTGGTGGACGATGAGACGCCGCAGCGAGGTACAACGCTGGCCCGCCGTCCCCACTGCCGAAAAAACGATGGCGCGCACCGCCATATCCAGATCGGCCGACGGGGCGACGATCATGGCGTTGTTGCCGCCCAGTTCCAGGATCGGCCGGCCGAAGCGCGCCATCACCCGGGGTCCGACGATCGCCCCCATGCGCGTTGAGCCGGTGGCCGAAACGATGGGCACCTCGCGCGACTCCACCAGCGCCTCACCCACGGCGGGACCGCCGATCACCAGTTGCACCAGCCCGTCGGGCGCATCGCCGAAGCGCTGCAGCGCCCGTTGCATGGCCCGCATGGAGGCCATGGCCGAGAGCGGCGTCTTCTCGGACGGTTTCCAGATCACCGGGTCGCCGCACACCAGCGCCAGCGCCGCGTTCCAGGACCAGACCGCCACCGGGAAGTTGAAGGCGCTGATCACCGCGCAGGGACCGAGCGGATGCCAGCTCTCCATCATGCGGTGACCGGGGCGTTCGGAAGCGATGGTCAGGCCATAGAGTTGGCGCGACAGGCCGACGGCGAAATCGCAGATATCAATCATCTCCTGCACCTCACCGAGCCCTTCGGAGAGGATCTTGCCCGCTTCCAGGGTCACCACCGCGCCCAGCGCCTGCTTGACGTTGCGCAGCTCCTCGCCGAGCAGCCGCACCAGCTCGCCGCGACGCGGTGCCGGCACCTGACGCCAGGCGTGGAAGGCCTGCTGCGCCCGGGCGATCACCCGGGGCATGTCTGCCGGATCGGTCTCCGCCACCCGCGCCACCTCCGCCCCGTCGATGGGCGAGTGCACCGCCAGGGTACCTCCGCTCAGGTCGCTCTCGGTCAGGCCCGCTGCCTGGAGGATCTCTTGATGATTCATCTCACACTCCCGTCGTGACTATCTTGCGCTGCTCCTCCATACCCATGGAGACCAGCACCGGATCCGTCTGTTGCCGTTTCTGAAAATCGCTCTTGCCGTGCATGCCGCGCCAATCCGCCAGGATCAGCGCCTGCGCCACCGCGCCGCCCAGCGTGGAGCCGGGGCCGGTGACAATGAACAGGTCGGGCGCGAACTCGCGCGCGGCAATGCGCACCGCCTGACTAAAATCATAGGTCGCGACGACCTGATGGCCCAGGGTGTAGTCCCACAGCGCCTGGGTATCGGTGGCGCCCGGCCACCAGATGGCGCCGCGCCCGTCGATCATCGGCAGTCGCGGCAGACCGAACAGTTCCGGCGCCAGTCTTGCCCGGCCGCATTCCGCCACCGGCCGCTGCAGGGCGCAGTGGAAGCCCGCATGGTTGGCCAGCCGCATTGGAAAGCGCCCCTGCAGCGGCGGCACGGCCTGCTCAAACGCGGCCAGCCCCGCCTCGTTGCCGGCCAGCACCAGCATACCGCCCAGGTCGATGGATAGCGCCAGCACCTGGTCGGCATGCCTGTCGATCTCCGCCACCTGTGCCAGCAGCTGCGCCTTGCGCGCGACGTCGGGTACCCATTCCTCATCCACAAAGGGGTAGATGAGCTGACCGCCGATCAGCGCCTCCTGCATCAGCGTGCCCATGGTGTTGGCCACCTCAAAACCGGCCTCGGCCGACAGGGCGCCGCCCACGGCCAGCGCCGAGTACCAGCCCAGGGAGTTGCCGGTCACGGCCACCACCTCTATCCGTTCACGGTCGATGGCGCGGAAGTCGCCCAGCGTCGCGGCGTAGATCAGCGCCGAGGCGTTGTCGCCCCGGGTGTGGGTGGCCAACGCATAGCGGGCCGCGCCGTCCAGCGCCGACAACGTCTCCTGCCCCAGCGCCGTACGCCGCGTGTCGAAGGTTTCCAACAACGCCCGGTCGCCGAAATGGCGCTGCAGGTAGCCCAGCTCGCTCTTGTTATAGGTGCCCCGTCCGGGGCAGATGACCACGGCGGTTTTCATGACCGCACCAGCTTCATGGCCGCCGCGAAGATAGTGTCCGCCGACGGCAGGATCGCGGCATAGGCCGGACCGGTGGCGATGAAGCTGTCCTCGGCGGTCAGCCGCGCCAGCGGCACCCGGGTGCGTTCGGTGAACAGCGCCATCAGCGCCTCGGCGAGGCCGCCCGAGCGCCGGGTCTCGTCCACGATGAGGATATGCCGCGCCCCCCGCACCGACTCCACCAGGGCATCGGCGGGCAGCGGCGACAACCAACGCAGGTCGATCACCCGCGTCCTGATCCCCGCCTCCGCCAGGCGCCGCTGCGCCTGGCGCGACAGGTAGTAACCGTTGCCGAAGCTGACGATGGCCAGCTCCTCTCCACCTCCATGCACCCCCACCTCGCCCAGCGGGATCCGCTCGTCCGGCGGCGGGTAGAGATTCATCCAGCCGCCGTCTTCGCCGTGCAGGTCGCGCATGGGATAGAGCGCGATGGGCTCCAGGAACACCACCACCCGCTGCTCCTCGCGCGCCAGGCGCACGCACTCGCGCAGCATGCGCGCTGCGTCCGCACCGTTGGAGGGGCAGGCGAGGATGACGCCGGGGATGTCTCGCAGCACCGCCAGCGAGTTGTCGTTGTGGAAATGGCCGCCGAATCCCTTCTGATAGCCCAGGCCGGCGATGCGCACCACCATGGGGTTGCTGTACTGGCCGTTGGAGAAAAACGGCAGCGTCGCCGCCTCGCCGCGGAGCTGGTCCTCGGCGTTGTGCAGGTAGGCCAGGAACTGGATCTCGGGCAGGGGGATGAAACCGTTGTGCGCCATGCCGATGGCCAGCCCGAGGATGGACTGCTCGTCAAGCAGCGTATCGATCACCCGGTCGGCGCCGAAGCGTTCGCGCAGCTTCTGGGTGACGCCGTAGACGCCGCCCTTGCGCCCCACGTCCTCGCCCATGAGCACAATCTCGCGGTACTCCAGCATCAGGTCGGTGAGGGTCCAGTTGATGAGGCGCGAGAGGATCTGCGGCTCGTCCAGCGCCTCCAGGCGGCCGCCGAAGGCCGCCGCGCGCGTGGCGGTGCCAGGCCGCCCCACCGGCGTGCAACGCCGCGGCGGCGGCACGAGGCTGGCCATCACCTCTGCGGCGCTGCGCAGCCGCGGGCGTCGCACCACCTCGGCGGCGATGCGGGCGACTCGCTCATTGGTCTCTTCATAGACCGCCAACGCGGCCGCGGGCGTCAGCGCACCGGCCTGTGCCAGCAGCCGCACCGAATGGAGCAGCGGATCGTTGGCCTCCTCCGCCTCCACCACCTCGCGCGGCAGATAGGTGGTGGGCAGATCGGCGCCCGCGTGCCCATAGAGGCGCACCGTGCCCACATGCAGGAAAGCGGGTTTCCTCTGCCGCCGCACATAGCTCGCCGCCTCGGTGGCTACGCGGTAGGTCTGATAGATATCCAGCCCGTTGCAGAAGAAGTACCTCAACCCCGGGCGTTGGCTGAAGCTGGCGCTGATCCAGCCCCGCGGCGTGCGGGTCGAAATGCCGATGCCGTTGTCCTCGCAGACAAACAGCAGCGGCAGGGGAATCGACTGATAGGCGGTCCACTGCGCGGCATTGAACGCGCCCTGGGCCGTGGAGTGGTTGGCCGAGGCATCGCCGAACGAGCAGTAGACGATGGCGTCGTCGGGCAGTGCCTGGTGCTCGGGACGATGGCGCCGCGCCACGCCGATGGAGTAGGCGGTACCCACCGCCTTGGGCAGGTGACTGGCGATGGTGGAGGTCTGGGGCGGGATGTTGAGCGCCCGGGAACCCAGCACCTTGTGGCGTCCACCCGAGATGGGGTCTTCCGCGCAAGCGGCGAAGCTCAGCAGCATGTCCCAGGCAATGGACTGACCCGGTACCTGGGTGGCGCGCCCGATCTGGAACGCCGCGTCGCGGTAGTGCAGGAAGGCCATGTCGGTCGGCCGCAGCGCCAGCGCCAGTGCGGCCAGTCCCTCGTGCCCCGAGGAGCCGATGGTGTAAAAACCCTGCCCCGCCTTCTGCAGCGTCCGGCTCTGCCGATCCAGGGCGCGGCTCAGACAACCCGCGCGGTAGATCTGCACCGCATCGACGGCCGTCAGCGACCCATCGGGCGCGCTGCCTTCCGGCAGATCCCGCGCCGCGACCCGGCGCAGGAAGTTGTTGTGCACGATCTCGGCTCTATCCATAAGGCGTCACTTTGCACCCGGCAGTAGCGCCTTCTCGGGCACATCGACCTCATCCATGACTATCTCATTGCTGAAGGAGGCGCAGCGACAGCTTGCCGCCGATCTTCGGCGCGCGGAGAGAAAAGGCGTCGAACTGTGTATTTTGGTCAAGGCACAGCCCCCGAGCAACTGGTGGTACGCCTTTTGTAATCCCATTACCTGCGCTAGTCTAACGATAAATAATGGTAGCTTATTGAGTAAAACTCACATGATAGGACCGCGCCGCTTCTTGCCCTCCCTCAGCTCCCTGCTCGCACTGGAGGCCGTCGACCGTTTGGGCAGCGCCTCCGCCGCTGCCGGGGAGCTTGCGCTGACACACGGCGCCATCAGCCGTCAGTTGAAGGTACTGGAAACGCAACTCGGCGTCCCCTTGATCCAGCGCGACGGTAACCGCCTGAAGCTCAATCCGGCCGCCGCCGAGTACTGCGGGATCGTCCGCGGCCTGCTGCAGGACCTGTCGCGGGCGACCTTGAAACTGAAGGCCAATCCAACGGGGGGCAGCCTCAACCTGGCCATCCTGCCCGCCTTCGGCATGCACTGGCTGGCCCCCCGGTTGAAGGATTTCGCCGATCGCCATCCCGAGGTCTCGGTCAATCTGTCGACACGGCTGAAGCCCTTCGATTTTCGCACCGCCGACTTTGACGCGGCCATCCACTTCGGCCTCAGGGACTGGCCCGGCGTGGACTATCTGCCGATTGCCGACGAGCAGATCCTGCCGGTCTGCGCGCCAGACCTCCTCACCGAACCACCGTCCGATCCCGCCGCGCTGCTGCGCTATCCCCTGCTGCACCTGGAGACGCGCGCCGACGCCTGGGAGGCCTGGTTCCACACCTGCGGCATCCAGGTCTCCGGGTTGCGCGGCATGCTTTTCGATCAATTCTCCACCATGGCACAAGCCGCCGTGCACGGGCTGGGGATCGCTTTGCTGCCCAGCTATCTGGCGCAGCCCGAAATCCGCTCGGGCCGATTGGTCTGCGCCCATGGTGAGGCGGTGACAAGCGCGGGGAGCTATTACCTGGTGTGGCCCAACGAGCGGCCCGCGCGCGCGCCGCTGCTCAAGTTCGCCCAGTGGCTGGAACAGACGCTTTGTGGATCCCTGTCCGGTGGATAAATTAAGCGGACCCGCCCCGGATCTGCCGGTTTACGGACCCGTAGCCCCATCGCCGGCCTTGGCCTCAGCCTATTCACTATCGCAAACGGCGACCCGATTCCGTCCCAGCTTTTTGCCGGCATAGAGGGCTTGATCGGCCCGATGCAGCAGTCCGGCGATATCATCGCTCGGCCCGCCGCCATGGCGGCTGGTGGCGATGCCGACGGTTGCCTGGATGCAGAAGGGATGCTCCCCCCCGTCCACCCGGGTAGCCCTGAGTTTGTCCAGCAGACGCTCGCCGGTCCGGATGGCCGTGGATACATCGCAATCGGGCAACAGGATAACAAACTCATCGCCACCGAACCGGGCGATGATATCGCTGCCCCGCAGCGCTTTCCGGCACACTTCCACCAGGAGGAGGAGCGCGCTGTCGCCGGCAGCATGACCGTAGTTGTCATTGATCTGCTTGAAGTTATCGATATCGATCATCATCAGGGCCATCGGCGTCTGGGCGCGATCGGCACGGGCAAATTCCCGGGCCGCCAGCTGAAAAAAATGACGCCGGTTGGCCACCCCGGTCAGGGCATCGGTAGCCGCCATCAGTTCCAGTCGCGCCAGCGACTCGTTGAGACGGTCTTCGGCGTTGATCAAACGCTTGCCCACCAGCAGCCGTACCCGTAACTCAGCCGGGTTGGCCGGTTTGCTTTGAAAGTCATGCGCGCCCTGCTCAAGCGCATAGACCATGGCCGCCTCGTCACTCTTGCTGGTGAGCAGGATGGTGTAAATAAGGGGCGCGTCATTGCGCTGTTGCAGGGCATGACAGATTTCGACACCGCTCATACCGGGCATCAGCCAGTCGATGATGGCTATTCGCGGTGGCTCGGGTTGGCTCAATATCTGCCAGGCCTCCAGCCCGGTTTCAGCCTCAACGGCCTGGTAACCCCAATTCTCGACCATCCGCACCAGCAGACGCCGCGGAATACGCTCGTCGTCCGCGATCAATACCTGCAGGGATTTGTCGCTTCCGGCGATCTGTACATCTTGCTTGCTCATGACATTCGAACCGGTTGCTGAAGGTCGACTGACCAGACGGCGCTGTCCAGAGTCTGGCACAACCGTTCCAGGGCGGCGGTGACCGATTGATAACATAACCGCGTCTCGGACAGCTCAGCACGACCTGCCATCTGCTCCATCTGCTGGGTTATGCGGCGCAACTCCAGACCACCGACACTGGCGGCGATGCCAACCAGCGCGTGGCAACGCTCAGCTACACTGGCAAGATTTTCCGCCTGCAATGCCGAACCTATTTCCCGCAGGCGCAGGGGTGCGTCAGCCAGCGCCATGTCGACGATTTCCCGGATCAGGGCGAGGTCGCCGCCGGTCGCTGTCCGCAGATGCGCCGTATCCAGTATGGTCGCTGTCTCGATCTGCCGGGGACGCGGCTCGTCTGTCAGATCCGCAGGGGTGATGGTCGACAGGTAGTGCGCCATCACGGTAGCGACCGTTTGTCGGGTAACCGGTTTCTGGAGGTATTCGCTCATACCGGCCTCCAGGCAGCGTCCACGATCGCCCTGCATGGCCAGCGCGGTCATGGCGACGATCGGCGTCCGCTGGTTTCGGCCTGCCGCGCCGCGCAGCGTTCGGGTGGCCTCAAGGCCGTCCATTACCGGCATGGTGATATCCATTAAAATAATGTCGTAGTCGCTCTGATTGGCCATCTCCACTGCAACCCGGCCGTTCTCCGCCAGGTCGACCCGGCAACCCAAGCGCTCGAGCACGGTGAGCGCCACCTTTTGATTGACCCGGTTGTCCTCGACCAGCAGTACCCGGGCATCAAAGCGCAGCCGTTTATTGTCGTCATGGCGGGAGATCACCGGCAGGACAGGGTTGTCGGTCGCCTCCAGGGGCAGGGTCAGCTTGAAGCATGACCCCTGGCCCTCGCTGCTCTCCACCTCGATAACTCCACCCATCAGGTCGACCAGATGACGGGTAATGGCGAGACCGAGACCGGTACCGCCAAACCGGCGGGTGACCGAGGCGTCGGCCTGGGTGAATTTGTCGAAGATGTTCTGTAGCCGGTCTGCCGGGATACCGATACCGCTATCCTCCACCAGACAGGTAACCGGGGCAGTCGCTTCAGCCTGGGTGATGTGCAGGCAGACAAAACCCTGCTCGGTGAACTTGACGGCATTGCCGAGCAGATTGGTGAGCACCTGGCGAACGCGTACCGGGTCACCCATGAATGTCCGCTGCAGCTGTTCGGGATAATCCAGTTTCAGCTCCAGCTGCTTTGTCTCGGCCTGCTGGTGAAACAGCAACAGCACTTGCTCTGCGGTGGCCCGCAGATCAAACGGCTCTGAATGAAGGTCGAGCTTGCCCGCCTCGATTTTGGAGAAGTCCAGTACATCATCGAGGATCGTCAGTAGTGAGTTGGCCGAGCAATCAATGGTCTCCAGGTAGGCCCGCTGCTGATGGGAGAGCGGAGTGTCGTTGAGCAAATCGACCATACCGATGACCCCGTTCATCGGGGTTCGGATCTCATGTGACATATTCGCCAGAAATTCGCTTTTCGCCCGGGCCGCCGATTCAGCATCCTCTTTTGCCCCCTGTAACTCCCGGGTGCGCTCCAAGATTCGATCCTCCAGGTCGATGTTAAAGATCTCCAACTGGCGGGCATAATCGACCAATTCCCGCTGTTTGCGGGCCAGTTCTCCGGTCATCCGGTTGAAGGTGTCGGCTATCTCCCCCAATTCATCCCTGGATTTCACTTCGGCCCGGACGCTAAGGTTGCCGCTCTGAATCTGATCCATGGTGGCTCGCAGTTGACCGATGGGGCGCAGCAGAAAACGCCGGATGACCAGCATCAGGATCAGGATGATCAGAATATCCAGCACGACCACCTGGGTGGCGATAGTGCGGACCGTGTTGCTCAGGCTGGCACGCAACGGATCCATGGTGAGAAATATGCCGACCCGGCCGATCTGTTTTGGGCCGGCCGTGGTCCCCAGGCCGGACTTGAGAATCGGCGCCTCGACATACAGATCATCCGCTCCGGGGGCAACCGGGGGCTGTTCGATGATCTTGCCTGTCGAGGCTTTCCACAGAATCAACCAGGGACGGGCAGACTGCTCATTTTCCCGGGGCGGCTCGCTGATTTGTACCCCCGCGATATGGCGCTCACTCATCCCGGCTAACACGATGCTGTGCCCGGCGCTGTCGTCCATATCCCACAACGGCACGCTCAGGGCCGCGGCCAGCACATTGGCGCTGCGTTGACCATTTTCAATCAGCTGGGCTCTCATCTCATCGGTTACCCGACCCACTTGCCAGATGGCAAAGGCAGCCAGGGTGCCGGTGGTGACCAGCACCACGATCAGGATCAGCTTGTAGGCCAGACGCGCCCGAAAATGGCGCCCCGCGCGCTTTTTCGGTTCAATCTGGTACATGGATTCCGGGAGCTTGCATTGGCGACACCAAGCCCTCCTCGATCAGCTCGTCGAGGGTATTCTGCCATAGCTGAACCACCACCTCCGGTGTATCCCGGGAAAAGGCGACATAGAAGCTGGTTTTACGTAAAGTGAGCACCGGCTTGAGGCGGTCGAGGGGGTAACCCGCCTGCTTCATCACCAACGGAGCGTAGAGTGAACCGCCAACCCACAACTGGACACGGCCGGCCATCAGGTTGCGGGCGATAGCCTCGGGTTCGCTGTGCCGATAGAGATTGGTAAAACCCCGTTCAACCAGAAACTGTTCATCGGCATCATCCCGGTAGGTGCCGATGCTCTCCACCCGGCGGGCATCGTCCAGGGTACGGATGACCGGTTGAAAATCGTGTCGGGCATAAAGCTGGCTGTAACTGCTGCCGATCGGTCCGACCCAGTGGAACAGGGATTCCCGTTTTTTACTGCGAATAGTCGAATAGAGCGCCGTGTTGGGCTGCTTCAGTGCGAGTTGGTAGGCGCGTGACCAGGGCATGACCTCTATGGCCTGGTTGATCCCCAATCGCCTGATGATGGCTCTCACGATGCCGGCAGAGTGCCCGACCAGATTGCCCCTTTCGTAATAGCTTACCGGCGGCAACTCTTCGGTGAGTATCCGTAACCGGCTTAGCGCGCTCTGGGTGGCGGCTGAGAAGGCGGTTCGGGGCGGCGGCTCCTGACCCGGCAGCCACTTGTCAAAAATGCGCCGGAATGTCCCATCCTGCCGCATGGTGTCGAGACTGGCTTGCCACTGGGCAACGATGGCATCATCGGTCTGTTTCGAAAACGCGATATAGAGATAATTGGTCTTGACCGCCAGTACCGGCTCAATTTGCTGTGGGTCCTGGCCCATCTGTTTTAAAACCTGAGGGGCTGTCAGGTTGGAGTCGAGCCACAGATCCACCCTTCCCTCCAGCAGCTTTCGGGCACAGCTCACCAGCTTGGGGGAGCTGTCCAGGTTGGTGAAGTGCTGCTCTTTCAGAAACTGTTCCCGGGCATCGTCCCGGTAGGTGGCGATACTCTTCACCTGACGGGCATCATCCAGGTTGCTGAGCGAGATGGGTGAGCCGCGTTTTTTGTAAAAGACATAGCTGAAGGGCGCCAGGGGTCCGACCCATTTGAACTGTCCCTCCCGCTCCTCGGTGCGGGTAGTCGAAAAGAGCACCACGTTGGGCTCTTCCAGTGCAGCCCGGTAGCCACGGGCCCAGGGGACGGACTGAATCGCTTCAGATTGTCCATTACGTCGCATGATCTCCCGGACCAGCTCCACGGAGAGCCCGGTGATTTCACCATTCTCGGTAAAGTTGAGAGGAGGGAGTTCTTCGGTCAAGACGCGCAACGGCTGTGCCGCTAGCGTGGCCGGCAGGAGCAGCGGCAACAGAAGCGCTGTCCGGAACAGCCGCATGGCCCAGTGCATGGCAAACCTCCCTACGCTAGTACTCAG
>NZ_JANIOA010000062.1 GCF_025175675.1 Sedimenticola hydrogenitrophicus | reverse complement strand
CGAAATTATTCTTGCGCGAGCCCTAACGCGGTAACAGCGCGGCCGCCCTTATCCGAACCACGGACTCACACGGATGGACACAGATGGGGTTTAACTTCCAGCCGGGCACGCGCAGGTCCCTTCTCCAGACCGACCATTTGTCGAGCAGCTTTCCAGTCCAGAGAGCCGTGTGTATCTGTGTCCACCCGTGGTACTTCCTCGGCCACGGGGAGCCCCATGGGCGACGGTGGCGGGGCATGGCCCGCCCAATAGTTCCCGAGCATCGCCGGATGGCGGTGAGTCTGTAGCGGCTTTAGCCGAGAACAGGTTTTACTGGCAGTTGGATTCAATGCGGTTACACTTCTCCTGATAATCCAAAACAAGCCGGAGGAGAGCGCCCGTGAACAGTGCAATACGTATCCATCAGTACGGAGGACCGGAAGTCCTGAGCCTGGAGTCGGTCGCGGTCGGCGAGCCGGCGGCCGGCGAGGTCAGGGTAAGGCATAGCGCCATCGGCCTGAACTTTATCGATGTCTACCAGCGTACCGGGCTCTACCCCGTGGCGGGATTCCCGCAGACCCTGGGCATGGAGGCGGCCGGCGTCATCGAGGCGGTCGGTGCCGGGGTCGATGGGTTTGCCGCGGGTGACCGGGTGGCCTACGCCATGGCGCTGGGCTCCTACTGCAACGCGCGGCTGATGGGGGTGGACAAGCTGGTCAGGTTGCCGGACACCATTGACGATCAAACCGCCGCCGCCATGATGCTGCAGGGGATGACGGCGCGCTACCTGCTGAAAAGCTCCTACCCGGTGCAGGCCGGG
Source organism: Sedimenticola hydrogenitrophicus (assembly GCF_025175675.1). Classification (GTDB taxonomy): domain Bacteria; phylum Pseudomonadota; class Gammaproteobacteria; order Chromatiales; family Chromatiaceae; genus Sedimenticola; species Sedimenticola hydrogenitrophicus. Next base: position 15,734 of record NZ_JANIOA010000062.1, on the reverse strand, counting down.
GATGCCATTCTGGTGATGGCCGCGGCCGGCGGCGTCGGTACCTTGCTGTGCCAATGGGCCAACCACCTGGGCGCCACGGTGATCGGTTGTGTCGGCAGTGCCGACAAGGCCCGGCTGGCGCAGGAGAACGGCTGTCATCACACCATCCTCTACAAGGAGGAGGACGTGGCCGCCCGGGTGCGCGAGATCACCGGCGATGCCGGGGTAGCGGCCGCCTATGATGCGGTGGGCCAGGCGACCCTGATGGCGTCGCTCGATTCACTGCGGCCCACCGGCACCTTCGTCAGCTACGGTAACGCCTCCGGGCCGATCAGCGATTTCAATATCGGCCTGTTGGCACAGAAGGGCTCGCTCTACCTGCAGCGGCCGACCCTGGCCACCTATATCCGCAACCGCGAGCTGCTGAACGAGTGCGCCCAGGATCTGTTCGACGTGGTGCAGTCGGGGGCGGTGAAGGTGCGGATCGGCCAGACCTATGGGTTGGCGGACGTGGCGCAGGCCCACCGCGACCTGGAGGCGCGCCAGACCACCGGGGCGACGCTGCTGCTGCCGTAGCAGCCGTTGCTCCGGCCAGTGAGGGGCTGATTGTAGGAGCGCCTCTGGCGCGATGGTTGTTCGCGGCAGAGCCGCTCCTACGGTGATGGACGTGGAATCAACTCAGCACCGTAGCCTGGATGAAGCCGTCACCCCCCCAACAGGAGAATCGCATGCGCCCGCGGCGGCGGAATCCGGGGAGCGTGCTTCGACCTGGCACCACCCCGGATTTCGCCCGTTCGGGGTTGTGCGCCGGTTAAGCTCCCATGGCGCGGGCTCCATCCAGGCTACAAATTACGTAGGGTCGCGGCGGTAATGACTCAATGGCTTTGATTGGCGGAAGCGGGCAGGCTGCGCCGCAGCACCAGGTACCCCACCAGGCCGGAGGCCAGCGAGCCGAGAACGATGCCGAGCCGCTCATCGAAGATGAGATTGATATCGGTCTCCTCGAACGCCAGCGAACCGATAAACAGGCTCATGGTAAAGCCGATGCCGCAGAGGGCGGCGGTGCCATAGAGTGAACTCCAGGAGATGCCCGGGGGCAGGTGGGTCAGGCCAAACCGGATGGCCAGCCAGCAGAAACCGAACACCCCGATCTGCTTGCCGACGAACAGCCCCAGGGCGATGCCGACGGGCACGTTGTGCAGGAGCTGCTCGACGCCGATGCCGGTGAGGGTGATGCCGGCGTTGGCGAAGGCGAATATCGGCAGTATCCAGAACGCCACCACGGAGTGCAGGTCATGTTCCAGCTCCTTTAGCGGTGACTGGCGCGGATCGACTTTCGACTTCATCGGGATGAACAGGGCGAGGATCACCCCGGCCAGGGTGGCGTGTACGCCGGATTTCAGCATGGCGACCCACATGACCACCCCCACCATGATATAGAGACTCTTCGATTCCACCTGACGGCGGTTGAACAGCAGCAGCAGGGGGATGCAGCAGGCGACCAGGATCAGGGCGCTGAGAGAGATCTTGGCGGTATAGAAGGCCGCGATGATCAGGATGGCGCCGATATCGTCGAAGATGGCCAATGAAGTGAGGAAGATCTTGATCGAGGTGGGAACGCGCGATCCCAGCAACATCAGCACCCCCAGGGCGAAGGCGATATCGGTGGCGGCCGGGATTGCCCAGCCCGCCATGGCGGTGCGGTCACCCAGATTGAAAAAGGCGTAGATCGCCGCGGGTGCGGCCATGCCGCCGATGGCGCCGATCCCGGGCAGGATGATGTTACTCCGGTCGGCCAGTTCGCCTTCGAGCAGTTCGCGTTTCAGTTCCAGCCCGACCAGGAAGAAAAATACCGCCATCAGGCCGTCATTGATCCACAACAGCAGCGGTTTGGCGATTTCGAAAGCGCCGATACGGATCGCCACGGGGGTGTCCAGGATCAGTGAGTAATAGGTCTGCAACGGTGTGTTGGCGCAGATCAGGGCGAATGCCGCCGCCGCTATGAGCATAATCCCACCGGCGGTTTCGAGCTTGAAAAAGCCGGTGATGAACGATTCCTGATTGTTGTTCATTAATTATCCCGATCCCGAGGAGTCTTTGATCCAGCGTTGGTGGCGTCTACCGGAACTTATTCTTGCGCGGGTCCTTAGTCTGCCGGTTCGCACCTGCCATCTCAACCCTGCAAAGCGTGGCGCTTGGGTGCTCTGTCGGACTTCCTGACCGGGCGTCGGGTTGCGCTCAACCGCCCTTGGACGAGCGGCGCGTTTTCCTGGCCGCGCGCCTGGCGGCCTTCTCCTCGCGGATGTGCCGGGTCTCCTCCTGCTCCCGCTCCATCATCGCCGGCGTCTCCAGGGAGATCCGCCCCAGCTGGCCGGCGCGCAGCTCGGTCAGCAGCAGCTTGCCGGCCTTCTCCATGTCCACCCGGCCGCCGCCGCGCAGGCAGCCCCGTTTGCGTCCGATCAGCTCCAGCAGCTCATGTTCGGCATCGGGGAGCTGGTCGATCCGGTAGCGGACTTTCAGGTTTTCCGGATAGGCCTGCAGCAGATACCCGGCGGCGAAATGGGCCACATCGTCGTTCTGCATGGCCGTCTCCTTGACCGCCCCGGTCGCGGCCAGACGATAGCCGCTGTAGCGGTTTTCAATGTTGGGCCAGAGTACCCCGGGGGTATCCGAGAGGATGATGCCGTCACCCAGATTGATGCGCTGCTGGGCTTTGGTGATGGCGGGTTCGTTGCCGGTCTTGGCCACGGTGCGGTTGGCCAGGCTATTGATCAGGGTCGATTTCCCCACGTTGGGAATGCCGACGATCATGGCGTGGATACCCTTGAGGCTTTTCGCCTTGGCCGGGAACAGGTCACGGCAGAGTTTCGGCAGCTGTTTCAGGGTGGCGGGCTCCTGGCAGCTGATGGCCAGGCTCTTCACCCCCTGCTCCCGCTCCAGGTAGTGTTGCCACTGCGCCGTGACGCCGGGGTCGGCCAGGTCGCTCTTGTTCAGGACCTTGATGCAGGGCTTGTCGCCACGCAGGGTGGAGAGCATGGGATTGGTGCTGCTGAAGGGGATGCGCGCGTCCAGCACCTCGATGATCACATCGACCTGGGGCAGGGTCTCTCTGATCTGCTTGCTGGCCTTGTGCATGTGGCCCGGATACCACTGAATCTGCATGGATGTCTACCTGTCACCGCCGGGGTCAGCCGCTCTGACACACGTCCTGGCGGGGCAGTATAGCGAAGTTTGGCGGCGGGGGTGGATAGCCGGGCGTGTGGGCGGGATTATCTCTATGGCTGAAGGGGGCGGAGTCAAGCTGCGCGGACCCGGAAGAGTTTCCCACCGCCGGTGCGCGGTTTGACTCCGACCCCGGTGTGTTGACACTCCGGTTTGACTCCGACCCCGGTGGCAAGCTCACCGACATCCCACTGGTGGTTTTTCTGCTTGCGGCTTCAGCCGCGTTCCAGCAGACACTCCGGCTTGAAGCCGAGGATGAAGCCGCCCCAGTGCTGGCCGTTGACATAGAGCGGCAGCGACAGGTCATTGAGCACCTCGCCGGTATCGCGGATATAGGTCTGCAGCAGGAACGGCTCGGTATTGGCCGCCCGGCGTTTTTCCGCGCGATTGTTGTTGTAGATCTTCAGGTGCCGGCTGTTGAGGTTGTCGGTCTCGAAATTCCCGGTCATGGGTTTGGATAGGTGTCTGTGGTGTGCCGGCAGGAAGCCGTTCTTGTCCACCGGGACCGCATAGATGAATTCGGGGCGCGCCTTGATAAAGCTGTCGATCAGCGGCTGGATGAGCGGCTCATAGGTCGATACATAGGGCAGATTGTATTTCTGCGGGTTGGTGTTGGGGACCGGCTGGTAATTGGTATCGAACAGATTGACGCCCCGGGCGGCCAGGTCATTGAGTACCTGCTGGATCTGATTGGCCCACTCCCGGGCGGTCAGGATCATGTTTTCAAAGCCGCCACGGCCGATGATGAAGCGGGAGAGCAGTTCCTGGGTCTGTTCGGTGGCCACCTCCAGCTCATTGGCGTACTTCTCCGAGCCATCCATGTCGGTCTTGATGCTCTTGCTCAGTTCGGCGATCTCACTGACGTTGCGGTGCGACTCCTTGTTGGTGATCGACAGCTCTTCAATGGCCGCGCTGATCTCGATCAACTGGGAATTGACAGAATCGAAATCGCTGATCATCTTGCGGAACTGGGAGGCGGTGTCGGCAATCACGGTCTGGGTGTTCTCGGTATAGTGCTGGATCTCCTGGGTGCCTTTCTTGGTGCTCTCCACCAGGTGCGACATCTCGCTGATGTTTTTGCTGATCTCGCCGGTGGCGTTGTTGACCTTGTGGGCAAGATTGCGCACCTCGTCCGCCACCACGGCAAAGCCGCGGCCGTTCTCGCCGGCGCGGGCCGCCTCGATCGCGGCATTCAGCGCCAGCAGGTTGGTCTGGTCCGAGAACTCCTGCACCATGGTCAGTATGGTGCGGATATTTTCCGAGTTTTTGCTCAACAGATTGACGGTCTCGTTGAATCCATTCAGCAGCTTGCCGACCGCCGCCACCTGCTCGGTCACCGTGGTGAGGCGTTGCGAGGAGACATTGGCCTCCTCGAGATTGGCGCAGTTCTGTTCCGAGATGGTATTGGTGTGACGGGCGATCTCGTCTATGGCACGGGTCGCCTCGCTACTGGACTGGAACACCTGGGTGGCGTTCAGCTCCTGCCGGTCGACCCGGTCATGGGCGGAATGGATCATTTTGTCCAGTCGGGTCGAGCCCAGTGCCACGCTGACCGTGCGGCGACGGGTCTCGTCGATGATGTTACGCAGGTTTTCCGCAAACCGGTTGTAGCTCTGTGCCATCTCGGCGATTTCGTCCTGGGTGGTGACCGGCAGTATGGCCGAGATGTCGCCGTCCTTTTCGGTGATGGCGTTCAGGATGTCGGTGATTGACCGGACCGGACGCAGGAACAGGTGGCGCATATAGAATACGATGCCGATGGCCGCCACCACACTCAGCAGGGTGATGCCGAGCAGCAGCATCAGGTGGTGGTCCAGCTGTGCCAGCAACCGGCCGGCCAGCGCGCTGTCCGACGCACCGTCCTGCAGGATCGAGCGGATGTCGCCGATATGACTGTAGGCGAGCCAGAAGGTGAGGAGTTGAAACAGCAGCAGGAAACCCACATTGCCGATGAACTTGCGGGTGAGGGTGTTGAAGAAGCTCTTTTCGATCTGGGTATATAGGCTCATGGTTCGTCTCTGGCTTGTTATAGTAGATTAGGAGTCTGTCGGGCTTAACACTGATCTACTGCGGAAAAGCCGGATTTGGCCATATTTTCCGATCTTTCTCGTTAAATGGGTCCACTATTCGCCTCGAAAGATCGAAAAATCTGTCTCAAACCGGCTTTCCCTCGCTACGATCGGTCAAGCCCGGCAGACTCCTAGCCAGGGCCCTCCCATGCCCTGTTACGGCGTCCACGACGGCTCCCTCGTCGATGGTCGTTGGCGGTATCCGACCCGCTTACTCTCATGCCACTCCTCCACCCTCAGGGTGTGGCGCCCCCTGATGTATGGAGGTTGTCGGGCATATGACACATTTCTTTAATTTATATTGCCATTAAGGGCGGTGTTTGGTAACGGGACGAAAGTCGATTGCCGGTTGCCACGAACGGGGTTCTGACGCGGGATGATCCACCACCGATTGGCTATACTCGGGGTGACGGACCGACCCGGACGTACCGGGAAACAACGCGGGGGAGCGCGGCCGACAGTTCGTCATCCGGAAGTCACCCGCTGGTCATTCAACTGCGCTACGGTGGAAACAGAGGGCATGAAAGAACTATTCCCGGATCTCCAGCTTGATCCCGGTTCCCGGGCGCTGGGGGCTGCCCTGGATGAGCGGGATCATTACACCCAATGCCACTCCCAGCGGGTGGCGGGCTTCTCCCGTCTGATCGGTCTTGCCTGCGGTCTTGAGCAGGCCGACCTCGAGGCGCTCGAACTGGGCGCCTTTTTCCACGACATCGGCAAAATCGGCATTCCCGACCATATCCTGCTGAAACCGGATCGGTTCACCGACGAAGAGATGGAGGTGATGAAGGACCATCCGGTCAAGGGGGAGAGTATCGTCAGGCAGTTGGGGCTCCAGGCCGGCGATCAGGTTGCCCGGGCGGTGCGCCATCATCACGAACATTTCGATGGCGGCGGTTACCCGGATGGCCTCCGGGGGGAGAATATTCCGATTCTCTCGCGCATCATCTCGGTGGCCGACAGTTTCGATGCCATGACCGAGGCCCGGCCCTATCTTGAGGCGCGACCGGCCGTGGAGGTGCTGGCTATCATCTCCGGCGAGGCCGGGACCAAGCTGGACCCCTATCTGGTGCATAAACTGCGGCGCCTGGTGTCGTCCTGGCGGGATGAGGGGGGCGGCTGAGCGGCCCCGGCTTCCCCTGCTACGATCGGCCAAGTCCGACAGACTCCCCGGACGATCCGGTTCTGCCCGGTCGCTGTTTCAAATGACACCCTGGCGATGCAACCTGCCTGGAGCCGTTCTGTGTTAACCTTAATCACCGCAGGACGCAGCCGGGGCTTGGATGCTGGTCATTGTCAATCTCATGAAGCCTACTGATTATGATTGCAGCAAAATTACTGGAACAGATCCCTCTCTTTGCCGACATGAGTCAGGAGGACCTGGAACGGGTGGCGCAGCACACGGAGGAGCTGGTCTGCGAGAAGGGCAATTACCTGTTCCGTGAAGGTGACAAGGCGAACGATCTCTATGTGCTGCTCAGCGGGCTGGCACAGATGACCGCGCGGGGCCCGGAGGGGCAGCAGACGGTGATCGAGATAATCTATCCGGGCGACTCCTTCATCCTGGCGGCGGTCATCAGTGGCAAGCGTTTTCTTATGTCGGCCGAGGTGGTGAAACGTTCCCAAGTCCTCAAGATCCCGGGGACGGCGCTGACCGAACTGATCCGCAACGGCGGTGATTTCGGCCTCAGCATGTTGGCCACCCTGTCCACCCAGTACCGGAGCATGGTGCGGCAGGTGAAGAATCAGCGCCTGCGCACCACCGCGCAGCGGGTCGCCGCGTTTCTCCTGGACCTGGCCTACGATCAGGGGCGCGGGGAGAACCGGATCACCCTTCCCCACAGCAAAAAGATGCTGGCGGCACTGCTGGGCATGTCCCAGGAGGGGCTTTCGCGCACCTTCACCGCCCTGCGGGAACAGGGGGTGGTGATCGATCACAAACAGGTGCAGATCGAGTCCATCATCAAACTGCGCCGGTTCTGTGGTTTCAGCAACAAGCTGGATGCGTCGGACCGGATCTCCATGAAAGAGTAGCTTCGCGGGTTGGGTCGGCTTACTCCATTCCCAGAATCGGCAGTGTGACGCTGAAGACGGTCCCCTTGCCGGGTTCCGTGGCAAAACAGAGTTCGCCGCCATGCTTCTTTACGATGATATGGCGCGCGATGGAGAGACCCTGGCCGGTGCCACTGCCCACCTCGCGGGTGGTGAAAAACGGCTCGAAAATCCTCTCCTGAATCGTTACCGGGATCCCGGTGCCGTTGTCGCCTATGCGGATCAGCACCTGGTCATCCTGTCGTTGGCTACTGACACTGATACGTCCCTTGCCTGCCATCGCCTTCCCTTCGATGGCATGGGCGGCATTCACCAGCAGGTTGAGGAAGACCTGGTTTATCTCGCCGGGGTTACAACTGACATAGGGTAACGAGGGGTCCAGCCGTGACTCCATCGTGGCCAGGTGTTTCCATTCGCTGCGGGTGATGGTGAGGGTGTTCTCCAGCAGGTGATTGATGTCCACCGGCGCCTTGCCTGATTCATCCCCGGGATGGGCAAACTCCCTCATTGCCATGATGAGCCGGGATATCTCGGATATCCCCTTGATCGACTGCTCGATGGCGGTGGGCACTTCGCTCAGCAGGTATTCGATATCGACCGCCTGTTTCTGCGCCATCAGTTCGGACCGCGCCTCCTGTAGCGGGCTGTCGGGGGGGATCCGCTCGATCAGGGCAAGACTCCGTTCCAGCAGCCGCCCCAGATCCCTGTGCGTCTCGGCGAGGAACTTCAGGTTGTCCCAGATATACTGCGAAGGCGTGTTGATTTCGTGGGCGATGCCGCCGGCGAGTTGCCCGACCGCCTCCAGTTTCTGCGCCTGGTTGAGTTCGTGTTCCATCTCCGACTGCAACTGCTGCGCCTGCTTCAGACTGCTGATGTCATAGACCCAGGCGAAGTAGGAGGGTGCGTTACGGTAGCTTGTCGGGCTGAGTGACATGAGCGCCGGAAACAACTCCCCGGAGCGGCGCTTCAGGGTCACTTCATAGTCGGTGACCTCGCCCTCCAGACGGCATTTCTCCAGGATCACCTGACGATCTTGCAGATTGGCGTAGAGATCCCCGGCGTGGAAGCCCACCATCTCGCTGGCCGGCATGCCGAACATATCCGCCAGGCGGCTGTTGACGAAGGAGAGTTTGCCATCGTCCAGACGGGAGATACCGAATCCGGCCGGACTCGCCTCGATGATGCCCTTGAGAAAGGCCTCATACATCACCTTCTCGGTAATGTCGGTGTAGGTGGTGACAAATCCGCCGCTGCTCATCGGGCTGCCGTCGATCTGCAGAATGACGCCGGAGGGACGCTGACGCTGAAAGCTGTGCGGCGTGAACTGCCGGGCCAGTTCGATCCGCTGCCGCACCTGGGCCTCCACATCCCCCGGGCCATACTCTCCCCGTTCGGCGTTGTAGCGGAACATATCCGCCAGGCTGGTGCCCACCTTGACCAGTGATTTCGGCAGATCCAGCAACTCCATGAGGCGGTCATTGAAAAAGACCAGGGTGAGGTCGTCGTCAAACACGCTGATGCCCTGTACCAGGTGGCCGAAGGCGTCCCGCGCTATATTGACCAGATAGCTCACCTCGTCTTGCGCTTGTGGGGGAAAGGGTTTATCCACTCTCGGGCTCCAATCAATACCTCAAGCATTATTGTCCTTACTCTGTGTAACAATAATTCCCTGAGCAGGTGTTGGCAGGCATCGGCCGTCGTCCCACGGCTTGTTCGAATCGATGGATGTTTCATATGATGGCGGCCATTGGTGTCATCACTTTAATTATTCAAGAACCGGGAGCACCTCGTGGATAGGTACGTACAGGCCAACGGTATCCGACTGCACTATTTGGATCATGCCGCGGAGGGGCCGACCCTGCTGCTGATGCCGGGCCTGACCGCCAATGCCCACTCCTTCGATGGTCTGGTGAGCGCCGGGCTGGTGCCGGCCGTCAGGTTGCTGGCCCTGGATCTGCGTGGGCGAGGTCTGAGTGACCAGCCGGGATCCGGTTACACCCTGGCGGATCACGCGGCCGATGTCATCGGCCTGCTGGACAGTCTCGACCTGGACCGCGTGGCGCTGGGCGGGCACTCCTACGGCGGTCTGCTCGGCCTCTATCTGGCGGCACACCACCCGGAGCGGGTGAGCAAACTGGTGGTGATCGACGCCGCCGCCGAGATGCACCCGGACACCCGGCGCTTGATCCAGCCGGCCATCGACCGGCTGGGCAAGCCGGTCCCGTCCTGGGATCACTACCTGGCGGCGGTAAAACTGATGCCGTGCTTCTACCGCTGGTGGGACCCGGCCATCGAGAGCTATTTTCGGGCCGATGTGCGGACCCTGCTGGATGGTCGGGTGATCTCCCGCTCATCGCCCGCCGCCATCACCGAGGCGGTGGAGCATGTCCTGGCCGAGGATTGGCAGGCCAAGCTGCCGTTGATCGACCAGCCGACCCTGCTGCTCAATGCCACGGGAGGCTATGGCCTGCCCGGGGCCCCACCGCTGTTGCCCCGGGCGCAGGCGGAGGCAACGGTTGCCGCCCTGCGGCACGGGCGCTACCGGGCGGTACCCGGCAACCACATCACCCTGCTCTATGGCGAGGGGGCGGCGCTGATGGCCAAAGAAATAGTCAAGTTCATGCGGGATTAGTCGCTAAGCTTTTCAGCCACCCGCAGATCAACACCCGACGCAGTAGCGAGTGAATCCGAAATTTCCGGCTATGAACCGGAATGGCGGGGTTAATGCGTTTTTTTGTGGCAATAATGATTGTCAACACCGGCCGCCGGCCTGGGCCGGGCCGATAGGATAAGAGGGGATGGGGATACCAATGAATGCCAATAAAAAAGTACTGATACTCTGCTGCATGGCGGTCTTGCTGTGGCTACCGCTGCTGGCATCCAATGCCGTCGCGGCCGACATGGCGGCGCTGGTCAATACGGCCGGCATGCAGCGCATGCTGTCGCAGCGCATCGCCAAGGATTACCTGTTTCTCGGCAGCCAGATACGTGCCGGCAAGGCGACCCGGCAGATGCAGGGGAGTCTCGCCCTAGTGCTAAACAACCACGACGTGCTGAAAAAATCGGTCACCGATACAAAGGTACAGGGGTTGCTGGGCGAGATCGACCCGTTGCTGGACAAACTGACCAGGATCACCAAGGCGCCCTACGTGAAGAGCAGCGGCGCCAGCATGCTGGAGCTGAGCCAATCGCTGCTGGAGTTGAACCAGGCGGTGGTGGAGAGCCTGGAGGGGCAGCAGGCGGAAAAGACCGTCACCGCAGTCAATATCGCCGGCCGCCAGCGCATGCTGTCGCAGCGTATCGGCATGCTCTATGCGGCCCGTCAGGCCGGGCTCGCCAATGACAGCACGGCGGCACAGATGCGCCAGGCGGTGGCGGAGTTTGAAAGTGCCCACGCCAGCCTCGAGGGCAACAGCCTGAACTCGGACAAGATCAACCGGGAGCTGCAGGGGGTGGAGAACCTGTGGAAGACCATACGCCACTACTTCACCGACAATGGCGAGACCGGCTATCCCGTGACCATCTTCGTCACCACCGACGACATCATGAAGCGGATGAACGTGGTCACCCTCCTGTATGTGAAGGCCCATTGGGTCGGCAAGTCCCAGTAGCCGGCTAGTACTACTTCGATTTGATAAAGTACTTTTGTAGGGTGGATAAGCCGGTAGGCGCATCCACCATTGTCGCGGTGGATGCGCTGTCGCTTATGCCATCCTCAGGTCCGTAAACGGTACATCCTTGTACCACTCCTCACCCTACGAAACTGAAACGGCTTTACCCGGCAATATTAAAGACTACTAGCGGCAGGTGACGGTGGCTTCCCCCGGCAGGGGGAGCTGCCGGCACCGGTTAACTCTCGCCGATCCCGTCTACAACCTATCCCCCCGGGTTTTTCGACCCGTGGGGATAGGCTATGCTTGCCCTTTCGAACAGCTTCGGCAGCGTTGAAACCGGGGGGGCATCCTGATGAAGATAGCGGTATATGGCAGCGGCGGCGTGGGCGGCTATTTTGGCGGCCGGGTGGCCAGCATCGGTCACGAGGTGGCGTTCATCGCTCGCGGCGCCCATCTGCAGGCGATGCGCCGGCAGGGGCTGGCCGTGGAGAGTATCAAAGGCGATTTCACCCTCGCATCGCCCCGCGTCACCGACGACCCGGCGGAGATCGGACCGGTGGATGCGGTGCTGGTCTGCGTCAAGAGCTGGCAGGTACCGGAGGCGGCCCGCGCCATGGCCCCGCTGCTGGGCCCGGATACATTTGTCGTGTCACTACTCAACGGCGTGGAGGCCCCCGATCAGCTCATCGAGGTGCTGGGCCGGGAACGGGTGTTGGGGGGCGTGGCGAAAATCTTCAGCTTTATCGAGCGCCCCGGCCTGATCCGGCATATCGGACACGAGCCGACGCTGCTGCTGGGGGAACTCGATGGCTCGCGCAGTGAACGTCTGAAGCGGCTGGCGGGGGTGCTGAGCGAGGCCGGGATCAGCGTGGAGCTGCCCGATTCGATACGCCTGGAGATCTGGCGAAAATTTCTCTTCACCACCGGCTGGGGTGGCCTGGGTGCGATCAGCCGGGCGCCGATCGGCATTCTGCGCCAGGAGCCGGGTACCCGCGCCATCATCGATGCTTGCATGCGGGAAACCGTGGCCGTGGGCCGGGCGGCCGGCATCGCCTTTCCGGACGATATCATCCCCAGCACCTGGGACTTCACCGACGCCCTGGAGCCGAGCGGTACCAGCTCCCTGCAACGCGATATCGCGGCCGGCCGGCCGTCGGAACTCGACGCCTGGAACGGGGCGGTGGTGCGTCTGGGCGCGCGTTATGGCGTGGCGACACCCACGCACCGGCTGATTTCCGACGCGCTGCTGCCCCTGGAGTGTCGGGCACGTGGCGAACTCACCTTCTAGCCGGCTTCGATCGGGGCCATTTATCAGATTGCGCCTATAGCCAGTCGCGCGGTATCGACTACTATTGAATCTGCTCTCCTACCCCGAGTTTCAAGGCGCAAAGAGATGGGATTCTCAGGTTTTTACCGATTATTTCGCCGCCGCCGGCCCACCGCCAACAAGGATCGCCGGGTCAACCGCCGGGTGATCCCGAGCGAAGGCACCACGGTGCTGATCGTCGATGACTCGCGGACGGTTCGCCGGGTGATGGGTCTCATGTTGCGCCAGTCCGGTTACCGAGCCCTGGAGGCGGCCGACGGGGCGCAGGGCATCGCCCTGGCCCGCCGTCATAAACCAAACCTGATCTTCATGGACGTGATGATGCCGGACATGGACGGTTTCCAGGTGACCCGCAAGCTGCAGATGGATGTGCAGACCCAGGATATCCCGGTGATCATCATCAGTAGCAAGCGCCAGGCAACGGTCCAGAACTGGGTAGAGAAAACAGGCGCCAAGGGCTTCATGGCCAAGCCGTTCGAGCGCGGCGAGCTGTTCCGCCGGCTGGAACGTGCCATTTACTGACCCGGTGCCTTTTGTCTTTCACCCAACTTTCGATTGACCGGCCTCCGGGGGGGGGGGGGGCTGGGGCCAGTAGTGGCCAAAGGCTGAAAAATGAGGCACCATGAAGAAAAATCGCCATACGGGACGATCGATTGCCTTCAGGAAGAGGGGCCGAAACCGGCTACACGGAAGATCTTCCTGCGCTATCACCCAAAATAGCGAACCACTGGGCAACGGGTAAGATAATAAATGCTTATTAATAGAGCTGGGCGACCCTGTCCAGGGTGGCTCGGTTCAACAGGCATTTATATGCATAAACTTAAGGAGGTGATGCCTTATGAATACAGCAAAAGATGAAGTGAAAGCACTTCTGGACAAACTCCCTGACGATTGTTCACTGGAAGATGTCCAGTATCACCTTTACGTAGTGGAAAAAATCCATAGAGGGATCGAGCGTGCCGAGAAGGAAGGTACGATTAGCCAGGATGAAGCTGAGAGGAAGTTCAGTAAATGGATCTCGAAGTAAGGTGGTCGCCAGAGGCAGAAGAGGACCTCGAAGCCATCGCTGAATATATAGCGCGGGATTCTGAGTATTATGCTCGGGCTGTTGTCGCAGAAACGTTGTCGGTCTCAAGGAATACCGGTGAATTTCCCCTGATAGGCCGTATTGTTCCCGAAATAGGTGACGAGAACATACGAGAACGATTTATCTACAGCTATCGTATGATATATCGGGTTGAGCCCAAGAGAATCCTGATAGTGGCAGTGATCCATGGAAAGAGATTACTTGAAAATATCTCAGATCGGTTCGAAGAAAGCACATAACGAAGCATTGCTACGGACAAGCCGATGAATGCGACGGTAGGCCTCGCGCAGGCCCACACACTTCAGGAGAATTGATGTTTGACCACGTCAAATTCGGAGTCAGCGACTATGCAGCGAGCAAGGCGTTCTTCCTCAAGGCACTCGAACCGCTTGGCGTAGCTGTTGTCTCGGAGGGGCTGCCGACGTACGGTGTCGAGCTTAGCCCAAAGGACAAGGCTTCATCATTGTGCCTGTACCAAACCGAGGAGAAGCCGGCGCATCTTCACCTGGCATTCACGGCCGAGAATCACCAGCAAGTCGAAGCTTTCTATCGCGCGGCTCTGCAGGCGGGTGGCAAAGACAATGGTGCGCCTGGTCTGCGCCCGCGCTACCACGCGAACTACTATGCAGCTTTCGTCATAGGTCCGGACGGGCACAACATCGAAGTGGTTTGTCACGAACCCGAGGCCTAACCCTTCCATCAATGGGACGTCCGCAAGCGGGCTTCGCCCGCTTGTCGTAAAACCGCGCAAAACCAGGACATATATGGGATCCGACACGGTGCAGTGAAATCCGCTAGATCCGGCCCGCTTTGGTGGTTTCGCCTAATGATATGAACCAGGCGCGGCCTCGCGTAATCGTCGCACCACATTACATGATGTAGAGAATAAATCTGTCCCGTGTCCCCCCTTTTCCATGGATGGCTTATGAATAGGCAGTTAAGAATAAGATAATGTTTATCGCTTTAATTGGGCCGTTGCCAGCAGGTGAAGACACTTGCCATCCCATACGCCCCAATCTTCCAAGAGCCTGGAGAAATTATTTCACCTCGCTTCCATTGTCTGGTAGGCTGTTGAGCTATAAGAATTATTCGCTTGGCAGGATGCTGGTTACCCCTCCGATACAGTGTCCCTACCGAGTCAGATGGACTGAAAAAGGCGAGATAATGTGTAGAACGAAAAGTCGCTTTTTGCAAATAATGCGCGAGCAACATTTCTCAAGAAATGCGCGAGACGCATAATCAGCTAAAGGGTTAGGCGGCATGCAGCCAATTGACTTCATTGTCGGTGCGTTTCTCAGCTTCCTCCTGATTGGAGTCGTGTCGCTGGCACTGTTAGTGCGGCAAGGGCGTGCTCTTTGTAGCGAGCTGGCTACACGATATCCCTCGTTGTATGCAAAATTTGGCAGGCCCAATCCAGGATTCTTTTTCAGCACAAGACGAAACGAATATATGCAGTTCGTAATGCAACGCAGGTTCGCTGAATTAGACGACCCGTCCCTGATTGCGCGATTCGAGGATTTGCGGCAGGGTGAAATGCGCCAGTTGATTTTCCTGATTGCGGGGATGGCTGTACTAGGGGCTGCCGCTATCTGGTTCGAATTCTTTCGTGCCCGCCTAACATAGCGCTGCAACGGACCTGGAGCCTTGTCACGCGCTTTGCTTGCGCAAAGCCCGCGCCAGTGCGCCAGGCCGCTGAGCTTGGTTGTTACGCTGAATCGCATCGGGCCATTGACATACCAATTATGGTATATATACTATTTTAAGTATGTGGCAAATCTATGAGCACCGAAAAGTCCCGAATCAGCTAAGCAAAATCCCAAAGGATATCTTGCAACGCTATGAAAAATGGAAGGATATTGTCAGGCTCTCTGGTCCAGATGGATTGAAAGCTATTCGTGGGTTTAACGATGAAGCGCTGAAAGGAAATTGGAAGGACTTTCGGTCTTCCCGGTTAAACCAGCAATATCGGGTGATTTACCAAATAGAACGCGAATATATTCTGATCAAAGTTGTAGAGGTGACTCCTCACGATTATCGGAGGAAGTAAAATGAAAGATTATCAAAAAACCAGAAAGACCGTTGATGTTTCCGTCGGGGAATCTGTTCGGATTATTCGTGAGCTTCAAGGTTTAAGCCAGAACCAATTGGCTGGGTTAACTGGAATCCCTCAGTCCACTCTTTCTGCCATAGAAAATGATCGTGTCAGTCTAGGCGTTGAAAGAGCAAAAGTTATTGCTAGCGCGCTGCGCTGCCATCCTGCTGTTTTGGTTTTCCCTGGCTGGGAGATTGACGGTGACCAAGCAGCGTAACAAACAAAGCCAACGGACAGCTAAAGCCGTACGCTGCTTTGGGCGTTATAACCAATAAAATATGAAAAAATCATT
>NZ_JANIOA010000061.1 GCF_025175675.1 Sedimenticola hydrogenitrophicus | reverse complement strand
TTTTTTCATTGTGTTGACCACAACCAATATAAGGATACATGCCAATGGCCGGTGTTGGATTACTTGCCCTGCTCGATGACATCACCGCGTTGCTCGACGACGTCGCGGTATACTCGAAACTGGCGGCGAAAAAGACCGCCGGCGTGCTCGGCGACGACCTCGCACTCAACGCGCAGCAGGTCGGTGGGGTGCGTGCCGAACGCGAGCTGCCGGTGGTGTGGGCCGTGGCCAGGGGTTCGCTGGTCAACAAGCTGATCCTGGTGCCGGCGGCGCTGCTGATCAGCGCCTTTCTGCCCTGGCTGATCACGCCGCTGTTGATGGTCGGCGGACTCTATCTATGTTACGAGGGGGTCGAGAAGATCGCCCACCGCTGGCTGCACGCGCCCGAGGCGGACGCCGCCCACCACCAGGCGCTGGTGGTGGCGGCAAGCGAAACCCGCGCCGATGTGCTGGCGGTGGAAAAGGCGCAAATCAGGGGCGCGATCCGCACCGATTTCATCCTCTCCGCCGAGATCGTTGTGATTGCGCTCGGCACCGCCCAGACGCTGGACATCCTGACCCGTACCCTGGTGGTCTCACTGATCGCGCTGCTGGCCACCGTCGGTGTCTACGGACTGGTCGCCGCCATCGTCAAACTCGACGACGCCGGGCTGGCGCTGGTCGAGGGCGCGGGCACGGACTTCCGGGGCGACATCCGCCGCGCGCTGGGGCGAGCTGTGCTCTACATCGCACCGCAGTTCATGCGCCTGGTGTCCGTGGTGGGCACGGCCGCCATGTTCCTGGTCGGCGGCGGCATCCTGGTCCACGGATGGCCGCTTCTGCATCATGCCCTCGAGGGTCTGACCCAGGGCATGGGGTCCGTGCCCGGGATGTTCACACCCTGGCTGTTCGATGCGGTGATCGGGCTGGCGGCCGGAGCCCTGGCCCTGGCGGCCATGCTGGGCCTGCGGCGCCTGCGACAGAGCATCGGCCTTCGCGAGGGATGAGGATGGCGGAAAATACCACCCCGATACCGGACAAGCCGGAATCTCCGCCCTGGCATGCCCTGCTGGTCGACGCGGTGGCGGCGCGGCTTGATGCCGATCCGGGCGACGGTCTATCGGACGCCGAGGTCCGGGAACGCCGCGCGCGTTACGGCGAAAACCGCCTGACCGAACCGCCCGGGCGCAGCCCCTGGCGGGTGTTCCTCGATCAGTTCAGGAGCCTGCTGATCCTGGTGTTGATCGTGGCAGCGGTGCTGGCCGGCACCATCGGCGATCTGAAGGACGCGCTGGTCATCCTGGCGGTGGTGATCTTCAACGCCCTGCTCGGCTTCCGTCAGGAGTACCGGGCCGAGCGCGCCATGGCCGCACTCACGAACATGCTGGCGCCCGAGGCGGAAGTGCGCCGCAACGGGCGCAGTGGGATGATCCCCGCCGGGGAGCTGGTGCCCGGGGATACCGTGCTGCTGGATGCCGGCGACAAGGTCCCGGCCGACGGCCGGCTGGTGGTCGCCCGCGGCCTGGAAGTGGATGAGTCCACCCTCACCGGGGAATCGACCCCCGCGGGCAAGGATACCGAGCCCTGCGCCGCCGCTACGCCACTGGCCGAGCGCCACAATATGGTCTACATGAACACGGTGGTGACCCGCGGGCGCGCCGAGCTGCTGGTCACCGCCACCGGCATGCGCACCGAGACGGGCCGGCTGGCCGGGATGCTCGCCAGCGGCGAAACCACCCCCACCCCGCTGCAGCTTCAGCTGGATAGCCTGGGCAAGCGCCTGGCCGCCATCGCCGGCGTGGTGGTGACCCTGATCCTGCTCGCCGGCCTGCTACGCGGCGAGCCCCTGGTCACGCTCATCCTGACTGCCATCGCGCTGGCGGTGGCGGCCATCCCCGAGGGGCTGCCGGCGGTGGTCACCATCACGCTGGCGCTGGGCATGCACCGCATGGCGCGACGGCACGCCATCGTCAAGCGCCTGGCGGCGGTGGAGACCCTGGGCTGCACCACGGTCATCTGTAGCGACAAGACCGGCACTCTGACCCTCAATCAGATGACCGCGCGCCGCCTCTGGACCGGGCAACAACACCTCGAGGTAAGCGGCCAGGGTTATGAGCCGGAGGGCGAGATTCGGGCGCTGGACACCGCCGACGCGCCCGAGTTGAGGCAGCTGCTGGAGACCGCCGCCCTGTGCAACGACAGCCAGCTGCGTGCCGAACAGGTGATCGGCGATCCTACCGAGGGCGCGCTGCTGGTGCTCGCCCGCAAGGGCGGCCTGGACGAAAGCGCGGCGCGCGAGCGACTGCCGCGCATCGCCGAGATCCCGTTCGACTCGTCGCACAAGTTCATGGCCACCTTTCACCATGACGGCGACAGGGTACAGGTGTATGTCAAAGGCGCGCCGGACATCCTGATCGGACGCTGCGCGCACCTGATCGGCCGGAACGGCGAGGCGCCACTGGATGACCCGCAGCACGCTGCCGTCGCCGCCGAGAACGAGGCGATGGCCGGACAGGGTCTGCGGGTGCTGGCGCTGGCCCACACCACCCTGCCGGGCCAGGCGTTCGACCCAGCCGGTGATTTGCCGGCTCATGTGCAAGGGCTCACCCTGCTGGGGCTGGTCGGCCTGCTGGACCCGCCCCGGCCGGAGGCGGCCGAGGCTATCGCCTTGTGCCGCCGCGCCGGCATCCAGGTCAAGATGATCACCGGCGATCACAAGGTCACCGCTGGCGCCATCGCCGGTGGCCTGGGACTGGAGGGCGACACCCTCACCGGTGCCGAGCTGGACGATCTGGACGACGCCCGGCTCGCCGAGCGCCTCGAGCGGACTACGGTGTTCGCCCGGGTCGCCCCGGAGCACAAGGTACGCCTGGTGCAGGCCCTGCAGCGCCGGGGACATGTGGTGGCCATGACCGGCGACGGCGTCAACGACGCCCCGGCCCTCAAGCGCGCCGACATTGGTGTGGCCATGGGCGTCACCGGCACCGATGTCACCCGCGAGGCCGCCACCATGGTGCTCACCGACGACAACTTCGCCACCATCGTGCATGCCGTCGAGGAGGGCCGCGCCATCTACGACAACATCGTCAAGTTCGTGCGCTTTCAGCTCTCCACCAACATCGGCGCCATCCTGACCGTGAGCCTGGCGCCATTGCTGGGTCTGCCGCTGCCGTTCAACGCCATCCAGATCCTGTGGGTCAACATCATCATGGACGGCCCGCCGGCAATGGCCCTGGGCCTGGACCCGGCCCGTCCCGGCATCATGGACCAGCCACCGCGCGACCCGGATGCGCGCATCATGACCCTGCCGCGCCTGGCCAAGCTGCTGTTCTATGGCGTGATCATGACCGCGGGCACCCTGGGCGTGCTGCATTACGCCCTGCAAACCATGGCTCAAGAGCAGGCGCTGACCCTGGCCTTCACCACCTTTGTGCTGTTCCAGGTGTTCAATGTCTTCAACGCCCGCGCCGGTGCGGCCTCCATCTTCCGCGCCTATCTCTTCACCAACGGCAAGCTGTGGCTGGCGCTGGGTGGGGTGCTGACATTACAGGTGCTGGCGGTGCACTGGCCACCCGCCCAGGCGATTTTTCATACCGTCGCGCTCGACGCGCAGGACTGGCTGCTGGCCTCCGGCGTGGCCGCCTCCATCCTGGTCCTGAACGAAGCCCGTAAAGGGATCACCCGAATATGGCGGCCAACCGAGGCGGCCAACCGGACACCCAACCACTGATTCAGGCCGATAAGTACAGACAGGATCAAATGCCCATGATGAACGACAACGAGCAACAGGCAACGCCGGTCACGTCGTCGGCCGAGCGCCAGCGCGCGCGTGCCAATCCCATCGGCATGCTGGCGGTGGGGCTGCTACTGGCGCTGCTGCTGAGCCTGAGCTACCTGGTTCTGCGGGATTTTCTCATCCCCCTGGTCTGGGGCACGGTGCTGGTGTACTCCAGCTGGCCCCTGTACCAGGGGCTGCGCATGCGCCTCGGTGGCCGCGACAATCTCGCCGCCGGGTTGATGACGCTATTGCTTACCACGGCGCTCGTAATCCCCCTGCTGGTGATTACCGCGATGCTGGGCGATGAACTGGCGGGCGCCTACCGGACGGTGCAAGCGCGACTGGACCAGGGTCCGCTCACCCTCCCCGCGTCGCTGGCCGAGATACCCTGGTTGGGCAATCAGCTCACGGCGCTGCTGGAGCGCCTTGCCGGCGACCCGACCACCATCCGCGACTGGCTAACCGCACAGGGTTCCCCATGGCTGGAGGAGGCGCGCGGGATACTCGGCGCGATCGGGCGCAATGTCTTCAAGCTCGGTATCACCTTGCTGGCGCTGTTCTTTCTGTTTCGCGACGGCGAGCGCATCCTGTCGGAGAGCCAACGGGTGCTGCGGCGGTTCCTGGGCGTGCGGGTTGAGGGCTATTGGCGCGCGGTGACGGCCACCACCCGGGGCGTGGTGTATGGCCTGGTCCTGACCGCCCTCGCCCAGGGCGCGCTGGCCGGACTCGGCTATTGGGTGGCGGGGCTGGACACGCCCGCGTTGCTGGGCGCGCTGACGGCCCTGCTGGCCCTGGTCCCGTTCGGCGCGCCGCTGGTCTGGGGCGCGGCCGGACTGTGGTTGCTGGCGACGGGCGAGCTCTGGGCAGGTATCGGCCTACTGCTGTGGGGCGCCCTGATCGTCAGCATGATCGATAACGTGATCCGGCCGCTGGCCATCAGCAGCGCGGCGCGGGTGCCGTTCTTCCTGGTACTGCTCGGCGTATTCGGAGGCCTGCGCGCCTTCGGACTGGTCGGCCTGTTCCTCGGCCCCATCGTATTGACCGTCATGCTGGCGGTTTGGCGCGAATGGCTGGAAGAACGGCTACAGGCCGCCGAGCCCGGCAAGACGGGTGACCTGGATCAGGAGGGGGAAACCACAACCGATTGACGCCGCGCCTCACGTCAGGCACTGCGACTCAGTATCCGTTCCGCGATGACATAACCCGAATTGAGCTCGCTGCAGTTTCGTTTGCGCATGATGGCCGCGCGTTCTGCAACATGCACGAGACGTCTGTAAACGGCGACCGAGCCCGGTTTATGTCTACGTGGTTGAGGGTGAGCTTGCTCTTGATGTCGGCGACAAAACCAGGTCGATCAAGGCAGCTGAAGCGGTTGCGGAACCGTTGGACACGCGGATGAGTGCTCTGAATACGACGGACAAGCCGGCCCGAGCCGTAGTGTTCCAGATAAGCCCGACGGAGAAGTAGTTCCCGGAAGAGGAAAAAAAGGAGCAGTTTGCCGCGCCAGAAGTTCCAGCTGCGAACCGGCTCCATCGCAAGCGGCCAGGCACCCGGACTGGAGCCCGGCGCTGATCTGGACTACTGCACTGGCCGCGGCGCTGTTGTTCTTTGCATCCGTGCTGGTACACGGGCTGGTCAATGCGCTGATGGGACGGCACGCCGCGTGACCGGGAAAAACCGTTTCCTATTCCCGGCACACCGCCGGGGCCAACGCATACCACCGCCCCGTCAGGCCCCGGTCGCGCAGCACGTCGTCGTTGGTCTGCCGGCAGCCGTGCAGCGCCATGACGAGCGGGGCGGGTGCGGCGAGGTCTTCCGGGACGTACACCTTGTACTGGCGGTCGCGCGAACCGGGATAGGACCCTGCGTATAAGCTGAAGGTGTGGATAGTGCCCGCGATCGTGCTGGTGCAGAGAAGCACCAGCAATGGCGCGATGACGAGCCTTGCGAGTCTGCCCGCCCATTTTATGCCGCTATCCTCCCTGTCGGTGTGCGGCACCTGGCATTCAGGATAGGCCAGGCGGCGCGCATTCGCTGCATTCAGTCCTGCTCCCGGTCGGGGTAACCTCGCGCTCTCTCAAACCACCGGCTATATCGGCCCTGCGAGGCAGACAAAAAATTACCGGGCGGGGCCCGGTGCAAGGTTGACACAAAATCGTCAGGTGGAGAATCGACAGGACCATCAATCGCTGACCGGGGTCTCCTTGATCGCCGCGTTCATCCGCCGGCGTAGCAGGGGGCCAACCAGGCAGGGCAACGCCAATCCCAGGCCGGCCACCAGCCAGAGCCCCATGGCCAGGGGGCTGGCCCAGAGGATGCTCCAGTCGCCGTCGGACAGTATCAGGGCATGCCCCAGGTTCTTCTCCATCTCCGGCCCCAACAACAGGCCCAGGATAACCGGCACCAACGGAATCTCCAGCTTGCGCAGGAAATAGCCGGCCACCCCAAAGGCCACCATGAAGTAGAGATCAAACGCACTGTGGCTGATGGAGTAGATACCCACGAACGCCACCATGGTCACGATCGGCAGCAGGTACATGGGGGGCACCGACAGCAGCCTCACGAAGAAGCCCACCAGCGGAATGTTCAGCACCAGCAACAGCACGTTGCCGATCAGCAGCGCCGCGATCACACCCCAGACGATGTCGGCATTCTGAGTGAACATCAGCGGCCCCGGAGTGATGTTCAGGGAGATCAGCATAGCCAACAGCACCGCCGTGGTACCGCTACCCGGTACACCGAGGGTCAACATGGGCACCAGGGCACCGGAGGAAGCACCGTTGTTGCCGGCCTCCGGCGCCGCTACGCCACGGATATCCCCTTCACCAAACGTGCCCTTCCTGCCCACGATCTGCTTCTCCAGGGTGTAGCTGAGAAAGCTGCCCAGGGAGGCACCGGCTCCCGGCAGTACACCGGCGATAAAGCCCAGGACTCCGCCCCGCAGTTGGGTTGGGATGGTAGACACCAGCTCCTTGAAGGTTAGGGTCAGCTTGCCCACGTTGATCTTCCTGTGCCCTTCGCCGACGCGGATTTCCACAAAGAACAGCAGTTCGGAGATGGCGAACAGACCGACGATGGCAAGTATGAAGTCGATCCCCTCGTACAGCTCCAGTACCCCGAATGTATAGCGCTGGGTGCCGGTGGAGATATCAATACCCACGGTGGAGATCATGATGCCTAGGGTGGCCGCAATCACCGTCTTCATCGGGTTCTTGCCGGTAATCCCGCCCAGGGTCGCGAACGCCAGCAGGAACAGCGCGAAATACTCCGCCGGACCAAAGGTCAGTGCGAACCGGGCCAGCACCGGCGCCAGCATGATCAGGCCGATGGTACCGATCAGGCCGCCGGTAAAGGAGGCAACCGCCGACACCGCCAGGGCGTCCGCCGCCCGCCCCTTGCGGGCCATGGGATAGCCGTCCAGGCAGGTCATCATCGCCGGTTCATCACCGGGAATGTTGAGCAGGATGGAGGAGATCCGCCCACCGTACATGGCCCCGGCATACACCGACGTCAGCAGGATCATGGCGGTTTCCGGCGGCAGCCCGAGGGTAAACGCCAGCGGAATCAGGATCGCCACGCCATTGGCGGGCCCCAGCCCCGGCAGACAGCCGATCAGGGTACCCACGATGGCTCCAAACAGGGCAAACATCAGGTTGTACGGCGTTAGCGCCACCGCAAACCCGTCCATCAGAAAGCCAAGAGTTTCCATCAGCTCACCTCCAGCAGGCCCGCCGGCAGGCTCAGGTCCAGGCCGTAGTTGAACAGTACAAACACCACCACGGCGCTGACCAGTCCGGTCAGAAAGGCCCGTACCGGCCGCGCCCCCATGCGCCAGCTCAGGGTGCCGACAGCGAGGGTGGTGGCAATGACAAAGCCCAGGGGCTCCAGCAGCATGGCATAGATCACCAGCACCACCAGGGAGATGAGCAGTTCCAGGGCGGTCTTGCCCAGCGGCCACTGGGCGTCCGGATCCGGCTTGACCATCAGGTAGAGGCTGCCGGCCACCAGCACCACCGAGAGAATGGTGGGAAAGGTTTCCGGGCCGACGCCCTCCGCGCCGCCAAACGGCTCGGGCCACTGTTGGGCAGTCCAGCCATAGGCCACGGCGAGGACCAGGAGACCCAGGCCGAGGATGCGATCGCCCAGGCCGCTCATTTCAGCAGACCTATTTCACGGGAGAGGGTTTCGATCTCCTGCACCTGCTTGCGGACGAAGCCGTCAAACTCGTCCGCCGGCGGGTGGAACGGGATCAGGCCGTTGCTTGCCATGACCTTTTTCCACGCGTCGCTGGTATACAGCGTGTCCACTGCCTTGACCCAGTAGTCCTTGGCCTCTTCGGAGGCGCCCTTGGGCATGTAGAATCCGCGCCAGTTCGGGCTCACCGCATCGATACCCTGCTCCTTGGCGGTGGCAATATCACTGAACTTGCCGGGTAGCCGCTCGTCAGCCAGCACCGCCAGGACCCGCAGGTCACCGGACTCCATAAAGCCGGTGGCTTCGGAGATATCTCCGGTAAAGGCATCCACCTGGCCACCGACCACCTGGGTCATGGCCTCACCGCCATTGTTGTAGGAGAGGTAAGGAATGGACGGCAACTGGTCGGCACCGGCCGCCTTGGCGGCAATCAACACCTTGAGGTGGTCCCAGCCACCACGGGCGCTGCCACCGGCGAACTTTACAGCCTTGGGATTTTCCTTTACCGCCGCCAGCAGTTGGTTCAGGTCCTGGTACCGGGAATCCTTGCCCACGGCGATGATGCCGTAGTCAGCCCCCAGGGCACCGACCCAGGTCACCATACCCGCATCCATGCCCGGGAACTGCTTTTGTGCCAGGCGGGTGGTGGTGGCCGTCGATGCCGCCACCAGCACCTTGTCATCCTTGGCGCGTTTACTGACGGTGTGGGCGAAGGCGACACCGCCACCGGCGCCCGCCATGTTGAGGGTCTGGACACTGCCGCTTACCAGCCCCAACTGTTGCATCACGTTACCGACGCTGCGACAGGTGAAATCCCAGCCACCGCCCGGATCGGCAGGGGCGATGCATTCGACTTTTCCGGAAGGTTGCCAGGCCATGGCGGAAAACGTTACGACAGACGCCGCCACGAAGGACAAGGTTTGTTTGAATAACATGATCGTCTCCTCTCAATTGTTTTGGTGGTCGCTCCTTGGGGCCTTTTGTTGGCAAAACCCTGGTCTGGTTCTTGACCGGATCGAAGATAGAAGCGACTCACTGACAGGGTAAAAGGAGATCATCGGCACCTGAAGTTTGTGGGCGTAATGCCTTTAAAGAAACTAAAGGACGTTTGGATCATAAAATTCACGGGCAAAAATCGTCCGGGTGCTTTAGTCTGATATCAAACGACAACAAAACCGGTTTACGAGATCCGTGTTCCGAAAAACCAAGCTCAAGACCCGGATGATCCTCACCCTCGGCCTCGTCAGCGCGCTGCAGACGATCCTGATTGGAGTGTTCGCCGGCTACTACCTCAGCAACTCGCTGTATGACCAGATTGGCCAGCGGGCCCTGATGGTAGCCAAGACCGTGGCGGCGGCCCCGGCGGTGATCTCGGGGGTGCACTCCCGGGACGTCAGCGGCCTCACTCGGCTCGCCCAGCGATTGGCGACCACCAACGAGGCGCTGTTTATCGTGATTGGCGATCACAACGCCATCCGTCTGGCCCACCCGGACCCGAACCGGCTCGGCCACTCCATGGCCGACGACGACGGCGATGATGGCCGCCAGGCCCTGGTGCACGGCCAGGCCTATGTAGCCAGGGCCATGGGCAGCCTCGGGGAATCCGTGCGTGGCAAGGCCCCGGTGGTGGTACCCGACAGCGGTGAGATCATCGGCATCGTCTCGGTGGGCTACGGTGTGGATCAGGTGGAGACCACCATCCAGCGCTACAATTTCGTGCTCTACGGTGTGGTGGGCCTGATGCTGCTGGTGAGCATCATCGCCGCTATCGTCATCGCGGGCCGTTTCAAGCGAGCCATCTTCGGCCTGGAACCCAGGGAAATCGCCCGCTTGTTCCAGGAGCGGGAGGCCACCTTGCAGTCCGTGCGCGAGGGCATCATCGCCATCAACCGGGAGGGTATCATCACCACCGTCAACCGCGCCGCCCTGGAGACCCTGGGGCTCGAGGCCGAGACAACCCTGGCCGGCAAACCACTGCTCGATATACTGCCGGAGAGCGACCTGCTCTCCGTACTGGACTCCGGCAAGCCGGATTTTGACCGGGAAGTGTGGCTGCGGGGCCGACATATGATCGTCAATCGCCTGCCGGTGCGCCAGGGGGACGAGATCACCGGCGTGGTGTCCAGCTTCCGCCTGCGCGACGAAGTGGACCAGGTCAGCCGTCAGCTCACCCGTATCCAGCAATACGCCGATACCCTGCGCAGCCAGACCCACGAGTATTCCAACAAGCTGCACACCATCGCCGGGCTGATCCAGATCGGCGCCACCGAAGAGGCGCTGGCCCTCATCGGCAGCGAAGTCAGCGACCACCAGGCGCTGATCCACCTGCTGTTGGAAGCCGTGCCAGACCCGGTCATCGCCGGCTGCCTGCTGGGCAAGTACAATCGCGCCCGGGAAATGGGCCTGCGCCTGGACATCGACCCGGATAGCCGGATGGCGGACATCCCCCCTGGCCTGCCCCGGGACCAACTGGTTAGCGTGCTGGGCAACCTGATCGACAATGCCCTGGAAGCCACCCGCCTGCACACCGGCGAGGGCGGACGCGTCCAGTTGTCCATGACCGACCTGGGCAATGAGCTAATCTTTGAGGTGGAGGACCAGGGCCCCGGCATATCGGAAGAGGCCCAGCAGAAGATCTTCGAGCGGGGCGTCAGCACCAAGCAGGGTGAGGAACACGGCATCGGCCTGCACCTGGTGCGCCAGTTCCTCAACCGCTGGGGCGGCTCCGTGACCGTGGAGAACCGGCCCGAGGGCGGCAGTCGTTTTACCCTGTACCTGCCCAAGACACCGGAAGCCAAGACCTTCAAAGCAAGCACTCCGGAAAAGAGGAATGCCCCTTGACCCCCATTCAACTGCTGATCATCGAAGATGACCGCAAGATTGCGGAGATCCAGCGTAGATTCGTGGAACGACTGGAGCATATCGAGCTTTGCGGTATTGCCCACACCCTGGCGGATGCCCGGGACCTGGTGGAGGTGATGGCGCCGGACCTGATCCTGCTCGACGTCCACTTCCCCGACGGCAACGGCCTGGACCTGCTGCGGGAGTTGCGGGCCCGGGACAGCAGCAGCGATGTCATCCTCATTACCGCCGCCAAGGAGGTGGATACCCTGCGCAGCGCCCTGCGGGGCGGCGTGTTCGACTACATCCTCAAACCCCTGGTGTTCGAACGCCTGCAGGAAGCCGTCAGCCGCTATCGTGACCACCTGGCACACCTGTCAGGCCTGAACCAACTGGCCCAGAAAGAAGTCGACGCCCTGCTGCCCCGGGGCTCGGCCGAAGAGTCCGCGAACCGGGATCAGCGCCTGCCCAAGGGCATTGACGCCCTGACCCTGGACAAGATCCGCGCGGTCGTGACCGCCGGCGGGCAGTGGAGCGCTGAGGAAGTGGGCGCCGCCATGGGCGCCTCCCGCACCACCGCCCGCCGCTACCTCGAGTATCTGGTAGGCACCGCGGAACTCTCCGCGGAGGTGACCTACGGCAGTGTCGGACGTCCCGAGCGGCGCTACTGTCTCAAGTGAAGAGATAAACCAATTTCCGCTGTGGTGCATGCCTCTGGCGTCCGGACGGGCGACGATCTCGGCGTTTACTGTTGGGCACAAACACGCCATGAAAGCGGGCGCAGAGTACCCGCAAAAAGCCGTGTTCCAACCGACCGCATTTGAGGTAATCTTCGAATTCGCGCCGGACATACCCAGGCAGTTCCCTGCCCTACGCCGCCAAATGGGCAGTGAATGCCGGGTAATACTTCTCGACGATCTTATATAGAAGGGTTTGCTCGGGCCCATGGCGCTGGTAACGACCAGCATCTCTATCCCGAGCGGTCATCCTTGCCGCCGCCTGGGGCATGATCCGCGTCCTTGGATACTACGTTTTTATACAGTCTATCGCTCAACTGCGGAATCTTGAAGCCTCAGCTGTGATGCCAGCCAGTGCCAGATATTACCTGCCAGTGCCGGTCACTCCCACTCGATTGTAAACAGGCAATTTTTACCATTTAAAATCAATGGCCTAAATATTGAGGTAGTGACAATACCATGAAAAATACCATGTCCAGTAATTGTTGCTGATTATCATCCAAAAATCCCAACTCCCGAAGAAGATCATTTCTTCATCAGACCTTGCACAGCCGGATTAACGGTCGTTAACTCATAGCGCGTGGTTCTACCACCACCTGGTAACGGGATGATAATACCCTTGGTAACCAGGTCAGAAAGATCACGGCTGGCTGTGCGATTGGGGCACTTGGTGATAGCTTCATATTTCTTGGTCGTTATTCCGCCTTCAAAGCCCTTTCGACCTTCAGCGAACACTCGCGACACCATCCTGGCCTGCCGGTCGTTCAACTGGTCGCCGTAGGCTTCGTAGAAACGTGTCTTGGCCAGTACAAAATCCACTTCTTCCCTGGCAATTTCCTGTGCCTTGATGACCTTATTTGCAAAGAAATCAAGCCAGTCATTAACATCCAGGCTTCCACGGCTCGCTTTCTCCAGTTGTAGATAATAAGATTTTTTGTCTCCCTCTATCGCCGTGGCAAGACAAGCCGTGGTCGGATAGCCGAGAGACTGCGAAAGCGCATGGTCAGCAATCGCCCTACCGACTCGCCCATTCCCATCATCGAAGGGATGAATCACCTCGAACCAAAGATGGGCAGTCCCTGCTCGGGCAATCCCGGGCATCTTCTTGCCTCCATACAAAGAGCTGGTCTGGTTGTACCAGTCGATGAACCTCGCCATTTCGTCAGGCACCTGAGTTGCTGGCGGGGCTTCATAGTGAACCTTTTCCCGACCGTAAGGCCCGCTCACTATTTGCATTGGCGAAGGATCGTTGCGGTATGCACCTCGCAGAATAGGCGTGTAGCGCTGTTCCGGGACAGCCATGGATTGCCACTTGCCCAGAAGATCATGTGTCAGGGGTGTTTGCCAGTTCTTACGAACGTCCACCAGCAGCATCGCGGCCCCCGCCGCTTTCTGGTCTGAGTTATCCGGTAGCGTATCCGATGTAATTAAAGAGAGTAGAGATGACCTGACCGATTCTCTATCCAGATCCTCGCCCTCAATGGCGCTGGTTGTGATGGCTTCTGAAAGCATCAAATCGATCGTGGCATCCTCTTGGGACGCCATTGGCAGTGCCTCAAAGCGGCCGGCTAGACGCTCTGAGTTTATGCGAAATTCAAGTTCCCGATCATCGAGCGCGTGATTGTCAAAGCGAAAACTTGGCCAGTCTGGCTGTTGCCATATCCATTTCATGCGGCACATCCTTGTGCCGCACCCTGCCGGGCGGCCTTCGGCCGTGCAAACTGTTGATCCTGCCACTTTGTCATGGCGCGATTCTAGCGCTTTTTCACGCCATATTATAGGTTATTATTGGCGTGATTATGGGCCATAATCACGCCACACCCGTTCGAGAAGAGAAATCTGAACGCCATCAATACCATGAAAGCACCAATTCGCCTCTCATGGTATCGCTGTTTTCTAATTTCAATACGCGGCAAATACCATGAAAAATACCATTTATGATGCAGATTATATTGTTGATTAGAGTTGTTTTATTATTGTATTTCAATGTGTTACGAATTCTGCCTACTCCCACTCAATTGTAAATTGGACTTTTAACATCTTATTTTTCAATTAGTTAAAAAAACCGACTTTGTAAATACCATGAAAAATACCATGCTCAAAAACTCCTTCAAAAAGTCGCGTTTTCCACAAATTCCCAAGGGTTCGACCAAATATCCTCAACTTCCGCACCAGCGGCGGGAAGCCGCTATCCATTCCGCCCCTTCTGGCAGCGGAGTCGGTATCGGCAGATCAAGAATCGGAATTGCCTGGGCAGTGTTTCCGAGCATGCAGATAGCGACTATTTGATCACTTTCAGTGAGGTCGACCCCAGTCACTACCTGTCCAAGCACCCGGGTCGTGAATGGAACGACAAGATTGTCTTCAATCAAAGTGAAGAATTCACTGACCTGTTCCGATTCGTTGTAGGCATCGGCGGTCGCCACTTCTATGAGTTTATCCAGCATTTCACGGTAAACTTCGCTGCCTTTTTCGGCTTTACTTCCTTCATTGCGACTTCTGCCAGAGACCCGCCTCAACGAGGCGCCGAACCAGGGCACCACGTTTTCCATGCCGGGACATAAACTTAGCCAATCTTCGGTCGAAGTCGGCTCGGGTCGCGCACAACGCGTAGGCATCCGACAGATCGACGAGTGAGCGCTTGACCTCGTCGTAGGTAGAAGCAATGCCACGTTCAGCACGTTTGTCGGCATTCCGCCAGCATCGATTGAAGTCGTCAGCCAGTGTACGCAAGTAGGTTTCTCGTTTGGCCTGCCGTTCGATCTCGGCCTTTTTACGTTGTATAGCTGCCTGCTTCTTTCTCGCTTCGGCAGCGGATGCAGCCAGCTTATGCAGATCGGCGACCTTGCGTCGCGGCGTTGCAGGCTTTGCACCTGACGGCTGATCTCGCCTCCAGGCCAGGAACTGCCGTTTCAGTTTACGCTCGGCCTGTTGCGCATGCCCGGTCAACAACCATTTAAGCATCGCATTTTTCTCTGCTGTAGGAAGTGCAGCAATCCAGATATCCAGTTCCGCATCGCCCTCGCTGTCGTGCTTGGAACCAGGCGGATCAACGAGCCCGGCAGCGGACAGTAGATCCTCATCGATTTCCAGGAATTCCACCAGCGATTGCTGGGCAGCGCTCAATCGGGAAAGTCCGGGCGGAGGTTGGGGTTCGGCGCTCTTTTCACTGACTTCACCAGCGCTAACTCCGGCGAGCCAACCAAGATACAGCGGGCGCATATCGCCCCGCAGCAATTCGTCACGCAATGGCGCCAGCCTGCCCATCCAGCCTCGCCCATCCTCTTGGGCAAAGCGTTCGTAGTTCGCACTCTCGTCCAGCACCCATTCAAGCAGCCAGTGTGTCCTGGTCTGCTTAACCGAAAAAGTGGTTTCGGTTTTGAAAGCACGGAAGATCCCTGCATCAAAAACACTTTTCGGCAGGCGCAGGCAGAGAACGCACGTGCACCAGTTTGCCACATAAACGTGGGCATCAAAGTAACGCCGCATCCAGTCAACCGGATTAGCCTTGAGATCGCCCCACTGATAAACATTGACGAAACTGGTCGGTGTGATGTTAGCGCGAGACGAACACGCGCGCAGTTCGGCCATCTGCTTCGGGGTCAGTGGCTCATCAATGGCAATAAACTCGTAGTATTGGTATTCACTCATCGCGATTCACTTTTTTGCGAAGCGAAGTCGCTCCATAAGCCCTGCCAATGAAATAACTTTTATATCACTACCCACAGGAAACTCACCCTCGCCACCATAAAGGATGTACTTATGCATTGCGCCAACATCATCACAAGTCTGGCTATAATGCTTGCCAATTTTGGGGGCAACCCCATACTTAATCTCGACGGCCCAAATTTCAGACGAGGGCATCTTGATCACCAGATCGATCTCTGCTCCAGCCGCTGTCCGGTAAAAGTAGGTTTCTGCACGACCAGGCAGGATCGAGTGAATATTCTCGATCACGAACCCTTCCCAGCTTTTGCCCAACACCGGATTAGACAGAAGCGCATCATAATCACTGATTCCCAGCAACCTATGCAAAATGCCGCTATCGCGCACGTAAAAACGGGGAGATTTAACTAACCGTTTCTTGACGTTTGTATGCCAGGGTTCAAGGCGCCTGACCAACAAAAGATCCGTCAGAATATCAATGTAGTGCGTTACCGTTTTGGCATCGACTTCCAGGTTTGCGGCAAGCTTGGAATAGTTCACGGTTTCACCCTGAAGATGTGCCAACATCGTCCACAGCCGACGTAACCTTGTTGCGGGAACGCGAAAACCCATTTGCGGAGTATCGCGCTCAAGATAGGTACGAATCAGATTTTCCAGCCAGTCCATGGCCAGATCATCATCTACAGCGAGATAGCTGTCAGGAAATCCACCCCGCAGCCACAGGGTCTGCTTTTCCTGTTGGTAACCATCAACTTCAACCAGGCTCAGGCCGCTCATCTCGAGATAACTGATCCGGCCGGCGAGACTTTCGGAAGACTGGCGCATCAAATCCATTGATGCTGACCCAAGCAGTAAAAACTGACCTGACCTGCGACCCCGCTCCCGATTTTTATCGATCAGCCCCCGTAGCACAGGAAACAAGTCCGGGGCTCTCTGGATTTCATCCAGGATAACCAGCTTGTCGGTGTGAGAACTTAAGAAACTACTGGGATCACTGAGCTTCAGCAAATCCTCGGGGGCTTCCAAATCGAGGTAAATCGAGTCGATATTTTTAGCAATGGTTTTTGCCAGCGTTGTCTTGCCGACTTGGCGTGCACCCAGCAGTGCGACCGCGGGCACGTGTGCGATGGTTGCTTGAAGCTTTTCGGTCACTTGACGATCAATCATACCTTGCATTATAGGAATATATGTCCGTATTTACAAGGTTTAAGAATGATCGATTGATATTCCTGTACTGTTAATGCCAAACATTGGCAAATATTGACTGCCACAAGCCTGATATGGCCGAAAGCGGACCGGGGTCTTGCTTAAACAAGTAATGCTCAGTGCGGCTGATACCATGACAGTACCAATTCGCCTCTCATGGTATCGATGTTATCTGCCTAACTACACGCAATAAATACCATGAAAAATACCATGCTCAGAAATTCCTTCAAAAAACTTCATTTTTTCCACAAATCCGTAAGTACAGAATGTCTCATTCGAACACTATTTCAAGAGGATATACAGGTTGTTGATGTTAGCCAAATCAGCGTATGAGTAAAAAAGCTATTGCTGAAGTCCCATTTTGGGACTAGTATGTCTGATACATGCGAATCATCGCACTGTCGACGCTGAAAGCCTTCTGGGAAGAGAACCCGGAATATCAGGATGCCAGGGAGCCAACATTGGCCTGGCACCGTCATGCCTTGCATGCCGACTGGAGTTCACCTGCCGAAGTAAAGCAGGACTTCGGAAATGCCAGCATCCTTAAAGATGGACGCGTGGTATTCAATATTGCGGGGAACAAGTATCGACTTGTCGTATGGATCAACTACGCCCACAGGGTCGTATACGTCCGCTTTATTGGCACCCATGAGCAATACGACAAGATTGATGTGCAAACCA
>NZ_JANIOA010000060.1 GCF_025175675.1 Sedimenticola hydrogenitrophicus | reverse complement strand
GATAATTAAAAGCGTGCAGACCGAGTCTTTGTGGCGCGGCGACCAGTGCGGATAGATTGGCCAGTACGCCCATGCTGGTAGCGCCGGTGGTAATAAACACACTACTGCCAGGGTTTGGAATTTGTGAACCGTTGGGAATGATCACTTCCCCCATTTCCTGTAGTACCTGCTCTATGCCAATGCCCTGCTGGGGAAGATCGATATCCAGTGCTGTGCGCCATGCGTCAGCATGTTTCATGGGGTCGTCATGTTGAAAGCGCATGTATTGATCAAGATAGCCCCCCAACTGTTGCAGTCGAGGTGAAATGTTGTCAAATTCTGCGAGTTCTTTTTTCATCGGCCATTACCATTAAAATAGATATGCAGTCATGATCTTCCCTCCGGTGGTGTTGATTGCATGGTGAAATGATAAAGCGGTGGTATCGCAATCGCTTGAAGCCGGAATGGCGGTATTCTGATGAATTTGTGAATTTTCAAACCCGGATTGAAGAGGTCAGGGATGAATGGCGTTTGGTTAAGCGCACCTATATGAATTAACTACACGAAGGAACGATCCAGTGGTGGGCTGCAAAGCGCCAGGGCCACCACCTGCCAAAGGAGTCGATTTTCATGCCTGCAACCCGTACCGCTCGCCATCGGCAACACGGCCGCATCAATGCTTATCGGGCCGGCTCTGACCCCCCAGCACGATAACTACTCACGGGTGATTGGTCTGCCTTGCCGGCCTCACGCGATGGCTTGTCTCCTCGAATCCGGCCCCATTTTCAGCGCCTGCCCAAGCCGCTCCCGGCCATCCCTGGCCTCCGCGGCATAAGTCCATCCCTGGACAAAACTCGCTTCGCTCAAACAAGGTCAGGCTTGAATCTGAAAAAGGGGCCGGATTCGAGGCGCCATCAAGATCGGCCAACAAGGCAGGCCAATCACTTACCGACCGGGTGGGTAGTTACGCTGATTCTTCAGCCAGGATCCGCCCCGCCCTGTGATTACTTGGGGTGTGCCACAAATAGACTGGTTTTGTCGGCATTCAAGTCCCTTCAGCGAGGCACTCGGCGAGGATTTCCATGCCCTTGTCGATCAACTCATCCGGGATGGTCAGGGGTGCCAGCACCCGGATGACATTGCTGCGTATCCCGCATGAGAGCAATATCAAGCCTTTCCCTGCAGCCTTGTTGACCAGTGATCGGGTCAACTCCATGTCCGGTTGCTCCGGGTCACCGTTCCGGACCAACTCGATAGCAACCATGGCGCCGCTGTTTCTGACCTGGCCGATCTGTTCGGCATAGCGATTTTGCAACTCTGCCAGATGGCTGACCATGCGCTCACCGATGATCCGGGCGCGGTCGACAAGCTGTTCCTCCTTAATGACATCGAGCACCGCCAGGGCGGCGGCGCATCCCAGGGGCGAACCGCCATAAGTCCCGCCCAATCCGCCCGGGTTGGGGGCATCCATGATCTCGGCCTTGCCGACCACGGCGGCGATGGGGAAGCCCCCGGCCATGCCCTTGGCCAGGGCGATCAGGTCGGGTTCGATGCCGTGATGTTCGGTGGCGAACATTTTTCCGGTGCGGGCGAAGCCGGTCTGGATTTCATCACAGATCAGCAGGATACCGTGTTGGTCGCAGAGCTGGCGCAGTTGCTTGAGAAAGCCGGCCGGTGCCGGATAGAACCCCCCTTCGCCCTGAACTGGCTCGATGATGATGGCGGCAACCCGGCTCGGTTCGATATCACTCTTGAACAGGGTGTCCAGTGCCCGCAGTGACTCCGCGGCAGTTACCCCGTGGTAGTCGATCGGGAAAGGCACATGGTAGATTTCGCCCGGGAAGGGGCCGAACCCCGCCTTGTAGGGTGCGATCTTGCCCGTCAGGCCCATGCACAGACTGGTACGGCCGTGAAATCCCCCGCTGAAGGCGATGACCCCGGGACGCCCGGTATAGGCCCGGGCGATCTTGACGGCATTTTCTACCGCCTCGGCCCCGGTGGTGACGAAGATCGACTTGGCCCGTTCGATCGGTACCAGTGCATTCAGCCGTTCGGCCAATTCCACCGCTGAGCCATAGGGGCTGACCATGACGCAGGTGTGGCTGAACTTGTCCAACTGAGCGTGCACCGCGGCAGTCACCTTGGGGTGACAGTGACCGGTGTTGACCACGGCGATGCCCGCCGCAAAATCGATATAGGATCTTCCCTCGATATCCCAGATCTCGGCATTCTTTGCCCGTTCGACATAGATGGGGGATTGGTTGCCCTGGCCGCGGGCAATTGCGTTCTCTTTGCGTTGTTGCAGTTTGCTATTGGTTGTCATTTATCGTGCCCTGAAAGGTGTTAATGTTTTTTGCCGAGCGTTAGGACCTGTCAAGAAATAAAGGTCACATCTTGCTGGTCTTTTCGTCCGCCTTCGGCGTTACGGCAAGACTTACATAGAACGACTATGCGCGCCTTGCCGCGCCTTGAAGGCAAACGGCCGCTTCAATAAAATCTGTGGCCGGCGCAATCTGTAACCTTTATTTCCTTCCAGGCCCTTATTTATCGAGTCCGCCCATACACAGGTATTTGATCTCGACAAAGTCATCGATGCCGTATTTGGAGCCTTCGCGCCCAAGACCCGACTCCTTCACACCGCCGAAGGGGGCCACTTCATTGGAGATGATCCCTTCGTTGACGCCGACCATGCCGTATTCCAGTGCCTCGCTGACGCGCCAGATGCGGCCGATATCCCGGCTGTAGAAATAGGCCGCCAGACCGACCTCGGTGTCGTTTGCCAGGCGGATCGCTTCGGCCTCGGTATGGAAACGGAATATCGGGGCCAGGGGGCCGAAGGTCTCTTCCCGCGCCACGGCCATGTCGGGGGTGACATCGGTAATGACGGTGGGCTCGAAGAAGGTCCCGCCCTGGGAATGTCGCTTGCCGCCACAGATCACGCGGGCGCCCTTACTGAGGGCATCCTGAATGTGCTCATCGACCTTCTTGACCGCGGCGTCATTGATCAGCGGACCCTGGGTAACCCCGTCCTCCATGCCGTTACCCACCCGCAGCTTGGCCACCGCGGCGGCGAGTTTTTCGGTGAAGGCCTCGTGTACCTCATCCTGGACCAGAAAACGGTTGACGCAGACACAGGTCTGCCCGGCATTGCGGTACTTGGAGGCCATCGCGCCGGCGACGGCGGCATCGAGATCGGCATCATTGAAGACGATAAAGGGTGCATTGCCCCCCAACTCCATCGAGACCTTCTTCATGGTGTCGGCGCAGGCCCGGGTCAGCAGCTTCCCGACCGCGGTGGAGCCGGTGAAGGAGAGCTTGCGGACGATTGGATTGGCGGTCATCTCCTCGCCAATGGGGGCGCCGGATTCCGCGGTGACTATATTAAAGACCCCTTTGGGAATCCCCGCGCGTTCGGCCAGCTCGGCCAACGCCAGGGCACATAGCGGGGTAAGCGCGGCTGGCTTGACCACCACCGGACAGCCGGCGGCCAGGGCCGGGGCGCATTTGCGGGTGATCATGGCGATCGGGAAGTTCCAGGGGGTGATTGCTGCCACGACCCCAATCGGCTGCTTGATCACGACAATGCGGCGATCGCTGAAGGGGGAGGGGATGACGTCACCGTAGACGCGTTTGGCCTCCTCGCCAAACCACTCGATAAAGGAGGCGCCATAGGCTACTTCACCCTTCGCCTCCGCTAGCGGTTTGCCCTGTTCGGCGGTCATCAGGCGGGCCAGGTCATCCTGATTCGACATGATCAGATCGAACCAGTTGCGGAGGATGATTGCCCGTTGCTTGGCGGTCTGTTGGCGCCAGGCAGGCCAGGCCGCTTCCGCCGCCGCAATGGCTCGCCGGGTCTCCACCGCCGACATGTCCGGTACGCTGCCAACGGTCTCACCGGTGGCGGGATTGGTGACCGTAAACACCTTGCCGCTATCGGCGGGACACCAGCTACCACCAATATAGGCCGCGCTCTTCAGCAGGGTTGGATCTTGCAGCATCTTGTACTCCTGTAGTTAGTTGCACCGTTGGACGACCACGGAGAGTGACCCGGAGCGATCGGCGTTGCCGAATCCGAACGGGGCTGCCTGGTCGTCGGTGGCGTAAAAAATTATCCGGGTGATTGGCCGCGCAGCCGTTCGCTACGCCGACGCAACAGTTCGATGGTGGTCAACATAAGTATGGAGAGACCAACCAGCAGGGTGGCGACCGCCAGAATCGTCGGACTGATCTGTTCCCGAATGCCTGACCACATCTGTCGCGGTATGGTGGTCTGCTCCGCGCCGGAGAGAAACAGCACCACCACCACCTCATCGAAGGAGGTACCGAAGGCGAACAGCGCGCCGGAAATCACTCCGGGCAGGATGAGCGGCATGATGACCTTGAAGAAGATGCGGCTGTGAGAGGCGCCGAGGCTCAGCCCGGCGCGGATCAGGCTGATGTCGAATCCCGACAGGGTGGCGGTGACCGTGATGACCACGAAAGGGGTACCCAGTACCGTATGGGCAAGTATCAGTCCCCAGAGATTGCCGGCCAATCCCAATCGGGCATAGAAAAAGTAGATCCCGGCCGCCGTGATGATCAACGGGACAATCATCGGGGAGATGAGGAGGCCCATAATTGTGCCACGGTAGGGCATGTGCTGGCGGGACAGGCCCAGGGCGGCGAGGGTACCCAGGACGGTGGCCAGACAGGTGGACGCCACGCCGATGTAGATGCTGTTCTTGACCGCCAGGAGCCACATTTTGTTGGAAAAGAAATCCTCATACCACCTCAGCGAGTAGGCCTCGGAATCGAGCGACAACATCCCCTGTGTAAAACTGAAATAGGGCTCTGCATTGAACGACAGTGGCACGATGACCAGAATGGGGGCCATTAAAAACAGCAGTACCAGACCGCAAATGAACCAAAAGGTATAGTGCCAGGCCCGCTGAAATGGGGTTGCATAGATAGGCAGTGCCATGGTGTTGATCCCTTTAACCCAGTTTGAGTTTGTCGATGCCGATGATGCGGTTAAAAAGCCAGTACAGGATCAGGACGATGATCAGTAAGATAACCGCCAGGGCGGCTGCCAGGCCCCAGTTCAGGCTCTGCTGCATATGGTAGGCAATGAAGTTGCTGATCATCTGACCGGTTCGGCCGCCGACCAGGGCCGGGGTGATGTAGTAACCTATCGCCAGAATAAAAACCAACAGTGATCCCGCGGCAATACCCGGTTTGGTTTGCGGCAGGTAGACCCGGATGAAGGCGGTGAATGGCGAGGCGCCCAGCGAGGTGGCGGCACGCATGAAACTGGGGTCGATGGACTTCATGACGCTGAACAGCGGCAGTATCATGAAGGGCAACAGGATGTGGGTCATGGCGACGACGGTGCCGAACATGTTGTACATCATGTCGAGTCGGTTCCCCTCGTTCAATATGCCCAGCCAGACCAGGAGGTCGTTGACGATGCCGTGGGTCTGCAATAGCGCGATCCAACTGGTGGTGCGCACCAGAAGCGAGGTCCAGAACGGCAACAGGACGCAAATCATCAGCAGATTGGCCTTTGCCGTGGGCAAGACAGAGAGCAGGTAGGCCACGGGAAAACCGAGGATAAAGCAACTCAGGGTTACGCCAAGGCTGATGGCGAATGTCTTGATGAAATTATCCACATAGATGGCGCGTTCCGGCGGTTTGCGGACTACTTCGCCCTTGGCATCATAGGCAAGATCCAGTGAACTGAGGTAAAAGGTCGCAGTGACGCTCGGCAGTACCCGCTTGATGGCACTCCAGGTCGCCAGTTCGCCCCACCGCTGATCGATTTGAACCAGTCGCTGTTTCCAGGATTCGTCGCTGGACTCCATTTGGGCCAGCTTGCGGGCGGATTTGGTCAGCAGGCTACGGATGCCGCTGAGTTCGAAATTAAGGCGTGTGGCAATTTTTCCCAGGGTACGCTCTTTTTGGGCCGTCTGGATATCCCTTGCCAGGGCGGCATAGATGGCCTCGTCCGGGAGGGTGGACTGATCCCAATCCAGCAGCCGGGTCGCCGTATCCGGCATAAGTTCCGCCACCGGACCATTGTCCGTACTGCGCAACATCATATCGGCGAGCGGAAAAATAAACATAATGCCGATAAACAGCAGCAGGGGGAGAACCAGGAGCAGCGCCTTGGCCTTTTCCAGTCGGGTTGAGCGTGCCAGCTGCGCCCGCAAGGCCTTCCCCTCGAATTCCCGGGCATCGGCGGTGAGCGGATTTAGGGTATCGGTCCGGGCCACCATCTCGTTCACGGCTCATCTCCTGCAGGGTTGTGGTCAAGTCCGGCGGTACCCGGGGGTACCGCCGGTGCCAAGGATGTTGCTGTTTAGTTGGCAAGCCAGGCGGTAAACCGCTCATTCAGCTCGTCTTCGTAGTCGGCCCAGAATTCGGCATCGGCTGCCAGGGCATTGGTCAGGTTGACGGGGGCCGTTGGGATATGTTTTTTCATTGACTCATCCACCATGGCCGCGGCGGTTTTGCGGGGCGGTCCATAGGAGATGTACATGGACTGTCTGGCCAACTGTTCCGGCGCGGTGGCAAATACCAAAAACTCTTGGGCTCTCGCCTTGTTCGGCGCACCGGTAGGGATGGCCCAGTAATCGATATCCATGACCTGGCCGTCCCAGACGATCACAAACGATTTACTTTCATTTTCAACGGCATTGTAAATACGACCATTATAGGCAGTGGTCATGACCACCTCGCCATCGGCCAGGAGCTGCGGCGCCTGGGCCCCTGATTTCCACCAAACCAGCTGATCCTTGATCTGGGCGAGTTTGTTGAATGCGCGAGTCTGTCCTTCCGCAGTAGACAACACTTTATAGACATCGGCAGCCGCTACCCCGTCCGCCATCAGTGCCATCTCCAGATTAACCTTGGGGGAGCGTTTCATCCCGCGCTTGCCTGGATATTTGTTAGTATCGAAAAAGTCGGCTATGGAGTGGGGCGCCGTAGCTAATTTGGTTTTGTCATAAGCAAAAACAGTTGACCAGACGATCGCCCCGATGCCGCATTTTTTTATCGCCGTTGGCAT
Source organism: Sedimenticola hydrogenitrophicus (assembly GCF_025175675.1). Lineage (GTDB taxonomy): Bacteria > Pseudomonadota > Gammaproteobacteria > Chromatiales > Chromatiaceae > Sedimenticola > Sedimenticola hydrogenitrophicus. The sequence continues at coordinate 10,654 of NZ_JANIOA010000060.1, read as the reverse complement.
GAAGTCATCGGCCGCGGCGGAGCCGTCGGTGCCGGGCTCCAGATCATTGACATCCACGGTATCGATCAGTCCTTCATCACAGGCGCGTATGACATCGGAAGTTTCGAGGTCAACCACATCCCAGGTGACGCTTCCGGACTCCACCTGGGCACGCAGTTTGCCCAACCCGCCATTGTAGTCCTCGGACAGAATCTGCACCCCGGTCTTCTCCATGAATGGTTCATGGGAGCCCTTCTTCTGGGCATTGGTGTAGGCGCCCCCGAAGGAGACGACCGTGATACGTTCAGCCGCTGCAGCAATCGATATCGTGCAACTGAGGCCGAGGGCCATCACTGAAGTGAAACGGATCAATTTTCGCATTTCTCATCCTCGCTTATTGATATTGTCTGCCGACCAGGCAGGGTTATGCCGTTTATGATTCATGCATTAAATGCACGGCAATCGCGTCCAGCCCATCCGATCCGAAAATCACTGCCAGGTTTGAGAACCGGATGCTGTTCCGAATTCGGAATCTTGATAATGAATTGATGGCGCTGACCAAAGTTGACGCTGCAGCGAATATGGTCACCGAGATAGGTGACCCCTTCTGCGCGAACCTTAAAAATATTGGGTAACGAACCCTCTTCCGGATCAATGACCACCCGCTCCGGTCGCAGGGAGAGAATGGCGCGCGAGCCGTGACCGGTGATATTGATGGGCAGTGCCCGGATGCTGCAGTCACCGTCATCCAGGGTCACGATGCAACGGTCATTGTCCAGGGATTTCACGGTGCCGGAGAAACGGTTGTTTTCACCGATAAAGCTGGCGACAAAGGCATTTTCCGGTTCTTCATAGAGTGTGGCGGGCGAGGCCAACTGCTGCACGATGCCATCATTGAATACGGCGATCCGATCGGACATGGTCAACGCCTCGGACTGGTCGTGGGTTACATACACCATGGTGACGCCCAGGCTTTCGTGGATGCGTTTGATCTCGTATTGCATCTGCTCACGCAGATTCTTGTCGAGGGCGCCCAGCGGTTCATCCATGAGTACCAGCTTTGGCTCGAACACCAAAGCCCGGGCCAGCGCAACACGCTGTTTTTGCCCCCCTGAAAGCTGGGCGGGGCGTCGGTTCGCCAGTGCCCCAAGCTCCACCATCTCCAGGGCATTGCCTATTTTCTGCTTGATGGCGCTCTTGCCCAGCTTGCGCACTTCCAATGGGAAGGCCAGGTTCTCCGCCACCGTCATGTGGGGGAAGAGGGCGTAGTATTGAAACACCATGCCAATGCCGCGCTTCTGTGGCGGGACCTTATTGATGGGCTGTCCATCCAGCAGAATGTCGCCGTAGGTTGCCGTCTCAAAGCCGGCCAGCATCATCAGGCAGGTGGTCTTGCCCGAACCTGACGGTCCCAGCATGGTGACAAATTCCCCCCGGGTAATGGAGAGATTGAAGTCCTTCACCACCAGGGTTTTGCCGTCATAGCTTTTCTGGACATTACGAAATTCGACGAAAGATGAATTCTGATTCATGACATTACTATTTCGGTCAGTTGGTTAAAGGGGTGCCACCGGGCAGATTCTCTGCCGTCTTGTATTCCATTTGCCGGCTCAGTTTTAACGATCGCACCGGGGTGAGATCCGTGGCCTGTAAAGTGGAGAGGCGAATACCGCCCCCACGATCCGTATGTTTATTATTATGATCAACTCGTGTAGATAATTACACTACAACCGTTCAAAATATAAATCAAGTGATTAGTATACCGGTACGAAATTCCTGTAAACAGATCATTATTTAAGGAATGTTTAACATAAGACACTATTTGGTTGATATTCTGATCGCAGTATAGTTAACTATTCTAAACAGTTAGTCAGTAGGTCAGATGAGCAAGAGATGAGTATTGACATAGGTAAGCGACTTAAAGAGATCCGAAAATCCCGTGGTCTGTCACAACGCCAGTTGGCCAGTCGAAGTGGCGTCACCAACGGTTCCATATCGATGATTGAAATGAACCGCACCAGCCCATCGGTTGCATCCCTGAAAAAGGTGCTTGAAGGGATCCCGATGTCCCTATCGGAATTTTTCAGTGTTGAAGAACAGGAAGAGGAGCAGTACTTCTTCACCAAGGGGGAACTGAAGGAACTGAGTCCGGCCGTCCTCAGCACCATCGGCGTCACAGGCAATATCGATCAGGTCTCCCTGAAGCAGGTCGGGGATGCCTCACGGCATTCACTGCAGATTCTCTACGAGTGTTACCCGCCCGGTGCCGATACCGGCAAGGACATGATCACTCATGAGGCGGAAGAGGGGGGGATTGTCGTATCCGGTGAGATCGAGGTGACGGTGGACAGTCGGGTTCAGATTCTGCAGGCGGGTGATTCCTACCTGTTCGACAGCCGCCTGAAACACCGTTTTCGCAATATCGGCAGTGAGGATTGCATTATTATCAGCGCCTGCACGCCCCCCTCTTTCTAACGGTGGCGAGGAGCGGATTGGTGAGGCCTACGGTCCGCCGCTTTTTCTGAAGTAAAAGCCTGCCCTGATCTCGTCGCGCCTGATGTGGCTCCGCCGTGTTCGGTCTGCCGCTACCCGGACTTGAATACGCCGGGGCTTTTCTCTACTATAGCCCACCATTTGCGCCCGGACCGCTGTCCGGCGCGCTGCCTGTAGGCAACTGTTTTCGGATACGCCTCCCTCTTTTGTTCCCGGTTTCGTCGGCCGCTGGCCGCCGAGCCCCTCTATTTGATCGGAATTTGATGTGATTACCACTGCTAATATCACCATGCAATTCGGCGCCAAGCCGCTGTTTGAGAACATCTCGGTAAAGTTCGGCAACGGCAACCGCTACGGCCTGATCGGCGCCAATGGCTGCGGCAAGTCGACCCTGATGAAGATCCTCGGCGGCGAGCTGGAGCCCTCGGCCGGCCACGTCAAGGTGGATGTGAACGAGCGGGTGGGCAAGCTGCGCCAGGATCAGTTCGCCTTCGAGGATTACTCGGTGATCGACACGGTGATCATGGGCTATGCCGAGCTGTGGGCGGTGAAGCAGGAGCGGGACCGGATCTATTCGCTGCCGGAGATGAGCGAGGCCGACGGCATGAAGGTGGCCGAGCTGGAGGTGGAGTTCGCCGAGCTCGACGGCTACAGCGCCGAGGCGCGCGCCGGTGAATTGCTGCTGGGGCTGGAGATCCCCGAGTCCCAGCACTTCGGCCTGATGCGCGAAGTGGCACCGGGCTGGAAGCTGCGCGTGCTGCTGGCCCAGGCGCTGTTCGCCGATCCCGATATCATGCTGCTGGACGAGCCGACCAACAACCTGGATATCAACACCATCCGCTGGCTGGAGGGGGTACTGAACCAGCGCAACAGCACCATGGTGATCATCTCCCATGATCGGCACTTTCTGAACAGTGTCTGTACCCACATGGCCGATCTCGATTATGGCGAGCTGCGTATCTACCCCGGCAGTTATGATGACTACATGACCGCCTCCACCCAGGTGCGCGAACGGCTGCTGGCCGACAACGCCAAGAAGAAGGCGCAGATCTCCGAACTGCAGACCTTTGTCAGCCGCTTCAGCGCCAACGCCTCCAAGGCCAAGCAGGCCACTTCCCGGGCACGCCAGATCGACAAGATCAAACTGGATGAGGTGAAACCGTCCAGCCGGGTCAGTCCCTATATCCGCTTCGACCAGACCAAGAAGCTCTATCGTCTGGCGCTGGAGGTCGAGGGGCTGGGCAAGGGCTATGGCGGCGACCCCCTGTTTGACAAACTCGACCTGCAGATCGAGGTGGGCGAGCGGGTGGCCATTATCGGCGCCAGCGGCATCGGCAAGACCACCCTGCTGCGTACCCTGGTGGGGGATCTGCAAGCCGACTGCGGTGCCGTGCGCTGGTCGGAAAACGCCAACATCGGCTATTTCGCCCAGGACCACACCGCCGACTTTGCCGAGGATCTGGACCTGTTCGCCTGGATGGCGCAGTGGGGCCAGAACGGCGATGACGAGCAGGTGATCCGCGGCACCCTGGGACGCATGCTGTTCTCCCAGCACGAGATCAAGAAGTCGGTGAAGGTGATCTCCGGTGGCGAGCAGGGGCGCATGCTGTTTGGCAAGCTGATGCTGCAGCGGCCCAATATCCTGCTCATGGATGAACCGACCAATCACCTGGACATGGAGTCCATCGAATCCCTCAACCTGGCACTGGAGAACTATCCCGGTACCCTGTTCTTCGTCAGCCACGATCGTGAATTCATCTCCTCCCTGGCCACCCGTATTATCGAAATCACCCCGACAGGCGTGGTCGATTTCCGGGGCAGCTACGACGAGTACCTGCGCAGTCAGGGCATCGAAGAGCTCAACCGGCAGCGTGCGGCGGGTTGATCCGCCCAGCGCCCGCCGCCGGCGCTGTTCGGTGGAGGAAACTCCCCATTGGTATTTGAATTCTCAGCAAGTCTGCTAGGATGTATTTATATTCCCGCAATGGGAAACATCCTCCTCCAGGCATTCTGAAGCCACACGACCTGGGATGGTCAGGATGCCAGCCATTTGAGTTACCGGCAGGGGATTCGGCCTTGCCGTAACGAGGGAATTCCTCGACGCGGCGCCTTGTCCGCTTCTCGAGTGAAACGCGACAAGGAGGAGAAACGAGATGGACGAAGCCGCGCCCATCCCCGAGCAACCGGATAACCGGGCCGAACAAAGCCTCGTCTGGCTAACCACTCATTGGGCGTTCTGGCGTCCGACCCCGTTGCGTCACCTGCTGGCCGCGCTGGTGTTGGCCCTGCTGGTGGGCGGAGTCACCGCGTTGGTCTATCTGACTGGAGGGATCCAGTATGTCTACTCCCACTCCATGTACCTTCCTATCGTACTGGCCGCGCTGTTGTTTGGCTGGCGGGGCGGGTTGGCGCTGGCCCTGGTGGGTGGCGTCGCTCTCGGCCCCTTCATGCCGATCGATGTTGACGCGGGGCAGATGCAGTCACCGCTTAACTGGATCTACCGCGCCCTGCTGTTCAGCCTGATCGGCGTGGCCCTCGGCCTGGGGGTGGGCTACCTGAAAAAACAGCTCCATATGGCCAGGTGGCTGGCCTTCCACGAGCCGCTCACCGGCCTGCCAAACCGTCTGCAGCTGGAACAGGGCCTGCTCACCTTTGCCGGCACGGACATGGGTTCGCCCGCCCTGATCCTGATTCAGCTCAGAAATATCGAGATGATCGGCCGCAACTTCGGCTACCAGACTATGGACGAGGTGATCAAGGCCGCCTATCACCGGATCAAGGTGCAGTTGCCGGAGGGTTGTAGTGCCTACCTGTTCTGGTCGGACCAGATCGCCGCCATACTCCCCGACAATCTGTTGCAGGACGATGCGGAATTGCCGGAAAGGATTGCCGGCTCGCTGCGCACCCCGGTGACCGTCAGCGGATTGGCGATGCACCTGGAGGTGCAGATGGGGATTGTGCGCGGCGGTGTCATCGAACAGTCGCCGATGGGACTCCTGCAACACGCCTCGGCGGCCCTGGAAACGGGTTTGAAGGAAGGGCGGGAGCTGTCGCTGTTCATCCCCGGGGCGGCCGATGCGGAGCGAGAGGTGCTGGGTCTGCTGGGGCAGTTGCGTGAGGCCATCCGCGAGGGGCAACTGCAACTCCACTACCAGCCCAAGGTTGAGCTGGCCAGCGGGCGGGTAATCGGCGCCGAGGCGCTGGTACGCTGGCGGCATCCGCAGCGCGGCCTGATTCCGCCAGGGCTGTTTCTTCCCGCCGCGGAAGAGACCAGCCTGATACATCCGCTGACCGAGTGGGTTATCGGCCAGGCACTGTCCGATCAGGTGAGGTTGCGTGAGTGCGGATTGGACCTGATCGTGGCCGTCAATGTATCGCCACGCAATCTGCAGTCAAAGGGCTTCGAACGCTATCTCAGGGGGCAGCTGGCAATGCCGTCCGTACGTCCGGAGATGATTGAGCTGGAGGTGACCGAGTCCGCCTTTATGGGCAACATTGAAGAGGCCATCCTACTACTGGAACGGGTTAGGGAACTGGGGGTGAAGATCGCGGTGGATGACTTCGGTACCGGCCACTCCTCGCTGGCCTACCTGCATCGCCTGCCGTTGGACACCATTAAGATCGACCAGGCCTTTGTGCGCGATCTGGGCAGTCATGACGGTAGCCTGGCAGTGGTGCGTGCCGCGGTGATGATCTGCGAAGCCCTGGGCTATAAATCCGTGGCCGAAGGCATCGAGACGGAGGCAGCGCTGCTGGAGCTCAGGGAGAGTGGTGTCCAGGTGGGGCAGGGATACTATTATTCCCGGCCGCTGCCGTTCGATGATTTCGTCGCCTGGGTCGAGCGGGATCTCACGCGCTCCGCCATCTGATAAGCCAGATGGAAATTTGGGGTACGCCGGGACAAGTGTGCATGGAGAATGCCCCGCGCCCGACGCGCTCCTCGGGTCCCGGCAGGGACTTGATAGCATCCACCACCCACAGTCGCAAAATTCAGTTATTTCAATCGGTAAGCCGTCAGCCTTATCTAAGGTATACTGCCCAGGTTAGGGAGCGCCCTTGGCATGGGAGCAGTATTCGAAAGAGGGTCGAGCATGGCGATGTATCAGATCCTTAACGACGATTTCCAAATGGTGGAGGAGCCGATCTTTGCCGAGCGCGGCCTCCGGGAGCGCTCCGATCTGCAGCGCCTGCTGAAGAAACTGATAGCGGGTAGCCCCTCCAGGGACTGAAGTACCCGGTAAGCGGATTGAGGCGCCTTGTATTCCTAATACAAACTCACTAAACGAAACAAGAAGATTGAACTGCGAATGAAACTGAAGTTAACCCTCTCCCGGCTGGAAAACCTGCTCCTGACCGCCTGCGACGACCTGCGCGGCAGCATGGATGCCAGCGAATACAAGGAATACATCTTCGGCATGCTGTTCCTCAAGCGGGCCAGCGACCTGTTCGACCAGCGCCGGGCGGAGCTGCGCAAGCAGTTTAAGGCCAAGGGCATGTCGGATGCCGACATCGAAACCGAGCTCAACGACCCGGACCACTACTCCGGCAAGTACTTCTTCGTGCCGTCCCGCGCCCGCTGGAATACCGGCTGGGAAGAGGAGGTGCCGGTAAAGAACGAAAAGGGCGAAGTGGTCAAGGATAAGACGGGGAACATCCAGACCGAGATCGTCCAGCGCCCCGCCCTCAAGCACGTCAAGGAAAATGTCGGCACCGCCCTGAACAAGGCGCTGGAGGCCATCGAGGACGCCAACCCCGACGCGCTGCAGGACGTACTCAAGGGGATCAACTTCAACAAAAAGGTCGGCCAGCGCACCCTCGACGACGACACCCTGGCCGACTTCGTGCAGAACTTCGAGAAGATCCCCCTGCACGACGACGACTTCGAGTTCCCCGACCTGCTCGGCGCCGCCTACGAGTGGCTGATCAAATATTTCGCCGACTCCGCCGGCAAGAAGGCCGGGGAGTTCTACACCCCCGCCGAAGTGGTGCGTCTCTGCGTCGAGATCTGCGACCCGGAAGAGGGCATGAGCGTCTACGACCCCACCGTCGGCTCCGGCGGCATGCTCATCCAGATGCGCGACTACCTGCGCGAGAAGGGCGGCGATGCCAACGAGCTGGCCCTCTACGGCCAGGAGAAGATGGGCACCACCTGGTCCATCTGCAAGATGAACATGCTGCTGCACGGCATCTCCCATGCCGACATCCGCCAGGAAGACACCATTCGCGAACCGGCGCACCTGGACGAGGGCAACGAGCTGAAGCGCTTCGACCGGGTGGTGGCCAATCCCCCCTTCAGCCAGAACTACATCAAGAAGGAGCTGAAATTCCCCGGCCGCTTCCCGGTGATGATGCCGGAGAAGGGCAAGAAGGCTGACCTGATGTTCGTCCAGCACATGCTCGCCGTGCTCAAGCACGACGGCCGCCTGGCCACAGTGATGCCCCACGGCGTGCTGTTCCGCGGCGGCGAGGAGCGTGAGGCGCGCAAATACTTCATCGAGCACGGCTACCTGGAGGCGGTGATCGGCCTGCCCGCCAACCTTTTCTACGGCACCGGCATCCCCGCCGCCATCCTGGTGCTGAACAAGGCGGGCGCCGCCGAGCGCAGGCAGGTGCTGTTCATCAACGCCGACCGCGAATACCGCGAAGGCAAGGCCCAGAACCACCTGCGCCCGGAGGACATCGACAAGATCATCCACGCCTACCGCCAGGGCGGGGAGCTGCCCGGCTATGCCCGCCCGGTGCCCGTCGCCGAGATCGCCGCCGAGGAGTACAACTGCAACATCCGCCGCTACGTGGACAACGCCCCGCCGCCGGAGCCCCACGACGTGCGCGCCCACCTCCACGGCGGCGTGCCCAGGGTGGAGGTGGAGAGCCTGGCCCACTTCTGGGAGAACTACGCCGGGCTGAAAGACGATCTCTTCGTTGCACGCGACGCCACCTACTTAGACTTCGCCCCTGCGCTCGCCCACAAGCGCGACATCGCCAAGTTTGTCGCCGAACACCCCGGCGTCACCGCCCGCCATAAAGCGTTCATGCAGACCCTGGAGGCATGGTGGCAGGCCAACCTGCCCATCGTCGAGGCGCTGGCCCCCGACGCGAAGAATCAGGCGGACCGCCCGCGCAACGTCTACGCGATGCGCAGCAACCTGCTGGCCGGCATCGAACAGGCGCTCGGCCAACAGTACCTGCTCACCCCTTTCCAGGTGCGCGGCGCCTTCGCCAACTACGTGGACCGGCTCAAGGCCGATTTCAAGTCCATCGCCGCCAGCGGCTGGGGACCGGAGCTGATCCCCGATGAGGAGATCCTGCAAAGCCAGTTTCCAGGGGTGCTGCAGGAGCTGGAAACGGCGCAGCGCCGCCTGACCGACCTGCAGACTCTCTTTGCTGCCGCCGACGAGGAGGATTTCGAGGACGGCGACGACACCGGCGTGCTGCCCGGCGACGAGGTGAGGAGTAAGAAAGAGGAGTTGAGGGAGAGAACGGCGGAGTGGAAGGCCCGGCTCAAAGAGGTCAAGAACCTTGCTGCGGACCTCTTCACCGAAATGAAGGTGGCCGATCTGTTGCCGAAGGAAGCAAAGAAGGGCTACTACTGCAGCGAGGGCTTCACCGCCAGGGAACCGGAATTCGCCAACGGCCGGCGCATCCTCGACCTAGCCAACGAAGCGGGCCACAACAGCGACTACGCCGCCCCGCTGAACGATGCGATGGAGCAGGGTCGGCAGGCCTATGAGCGCGCAATGAACATTGCCGCCACCCTGGAGCGCCACAAGGCGCTGGAGGACGAGGCGAAAACCCTTAAGGCCACCATCAAGGGCATCGAGGGCAGGCGCGACGAGCTGGTGCAGAGCGCTCGCGAAAAGATCTCCGTGGACGAGGCGCGCACCGTGATCATCGCCCGCCTGCGCCAGACGCTCATGGAGACCTACCGCGCCTACCTGCGCGCCGACCAGCGCGCCTGCATCAAGGCCGTCGAGAACCTGTGGGGCAAGTATGCCGTCACCGCCAAGGCGATCGAGGCGGAGCGCGATGCGGCCTCACGGCAGTTGCAGGCGTTCTTGGCGGAGCTGGGTTATGCGTAACTGGGAAGACGTTGTGCTCGGCGACGTGGCATCGATTCAGATTGGCGGTACGCCATCCAGAGATGTTGATGCTTACTGGGCGACGGACTTTGATTCCGGCTTTCCCTGGGTTTCAATCGCTGACTTAAAAGGACGGGTCATCACAGAGACCAAGGAAAGAATCACTGAACGGGGTGTGGCGCACTCCAATGTGAAGCCGATAAGCGCCGGCACGTTGCTGATGAGTTTCAAGCTGAGCATCGGTCGTGCCGCTTTGGCTGGGATGGACCTGTATACAAATGAAGCAATTGCGGCAATTGTCCCGAAGGATAAGAGAGTTCATCCGGAACTGCTTTATTTTGTGCTTCCGCCGGTCGCCAAAAACGCCATAACAGATACGGCAGTAAAGGGCTCGACCCTAAACAAGTCGTCTTTGGGGAAGCTAACTTTCAGAGTGCCTCCCGATTACCAGCTCCAAGGGAAGATCGCGCGCATTCTTCAAACCGTCGACCGGGCCATCGAAAGCACCGAAGCGCTGATTGAAAAATACCAGCAGATCAAGGCGGGGCTGATGCACGACCTCTTTACCCGTGGCGTTGGCGCCGACGGCAAGCTGCGCCCTCGCCACGATCAGGCCCCGGAACTGTATCAGCAAACCCCGATTGGGTGGATTCCGAAGGAGTGGGCATATAAGCCTCTTGAGCAGGGTCTTAGTACTTCGCCAAAAAATGGCTTCAGCCCAAAGGAGGTCGATACCTGGCAAGACCTCTATGTTTTGGGATTGGGCTGTCTCACAAAATCCGGCTTCAGGCCAGTGCAACTAAAAAACGCGCCGAGGAGTGCACTCGGTAGTGGTGCGAAGCTGGAGGATGGCGACTTCCTGATCAGCAGGTCGAATACACAGGAGCTGGTTGGTTTATGTGGCATCTTCCGTAAAGTTGGTCACGATGCGATATACTCGGATCTTATGGTGAGGTTGAAGCTTAATCAGAACCTTGTGGGCAAGTTCTTAGAGAAATACCTGTTGTCGAAAGCTGTTCGCCAAAGAATTGCAGCGCTAGCAGTGGGCACATCTGGAAGTATGGTTAAGTTGAATGCTGCCAGCATCAAGGCGCTGAAGATTG
>NZ_JANIOA010000006.1 GCF_025175675.1 Sedimenticola hydrogenitrophicus | reverse complement strand
TTATGGTCAAGGAGACGAGTTTTTGCAGGTATTCTGTGGGTCCTGCTTTTAGTTCGTGGCATTGCAGCAAATATCAATCGCTGATGCTATTGGGAAAAGTAGTTTAACGTATGGCGGTTTTCCTTGGACTGCATCACATTATTCCCCATATAGTTACAAATGAAATCTACCATGCAATATACATGGAAATAGACTCACAGCTTGACGATTGGGTGTAGTGGCATAGTCAATTTTCGGGAATCTGCACCTCCAGGGTCGGTTTCACCCGTTACCTTCGCACCTCGCTGGATTTCGCGAGCAGCCCGGTGGCAACTGGGGGGAATTCCCTATAGTAGCGGGGCTGATGACCTGCTGGCGCTCGTGAATATACGTTGGCCAGAACGGAAAAGGGCGTCTATGCTTCTTTTACTCGTGGCGGCACAGGCGGTGCGGGTCAATTCCAGGATGGCCCGGATTCCGCACAGGATCCCAATCTTCCAGAGGAATAAGTCAATGTTGAAAAAAACCTTGCTTGCCCTACCCGTTGCGCTGCTCCTGGCAGATACCGCCGGTGCGGCACCGGCACCCGAAGAGGTGCTGCAGAAACTGATCGACGATTCCAACTCTCCCTACCTGACCCAAAGCCAGCAGAACCTGATAATCATGCCGGACAACCCGGCGCTGTTTGTCGCCGACGAGGGCGAGGAACTGTTCAAACAGGCGCGCGGGCCCAACAACGTCTCACTGGAAGGCTGCGACTTCGGCAAGGGTCCCGGAGTGCTCGAGGGTGCCTATGTCGAGATGCCGCGCTACTTCGCCGACACCGGCAGGGTGATGGACCTCGAGGCTCGCCTGGTCCACTGCATGACCACCCTTCAAGGCTTCGCCAGCGACGACAAGCCGGTCAAGTCGCGGCACGGTTCCGGCTCGGACATGATGAAGCTGCAGACCTACATCGCCATGCAGTCCAACGGTATGCCCTGGAATCCGTCGCAGAAGCACCCGATGGAAAAGGCCCTGCGCGATGCCGGCGAGGTGATGTTCTATCGCCGCGCCGGGCCGATGGATTTCAGCTGCGCCACCTGCCATACCCAGACCGGCAAGCGCATTCGCGCCTCGGTGCTGCCGAACGTGCACGAGTCGCATGAATGGACCAAGGCGATTTCGTGGCCCGCGGAACGCGTCGGCCAGCACAACGTGCGCAGCAGCCAGCATCGTCTGCGCGGCTGCCTGTACCAGATGCGCTATCCCAACATCAAGCCCGGCTCCGACACAGCTATGGCGTTGTTCTTGTTCTGGACCGATGCCGCGCGGGGTCAACCGGCCATCCTGCCCGATCTGAAACGATAATCGCCGACGGACGAGAGGACTCGAGATATGTTCAAGAAAACTACCAACACGCCCGTCATCGCTGCCGCCACTGCGCTGCTCCTGGTCACCGCCGGCTGCACCGCAACCGGCACGGGCAAATCCGGCTCCGCCAACGCAGAGGCGGAGGCACTGGCCGAGCAATTGGTGTTCGCTGCCGATGGCTTCTACCAGGATCAGCCGACCCAGGAAGGCACCACCGGGCGCGTACGCCTGACCCAGGACGAGACGCAGAAGATCTGCTCCGCGGTCGCGCGCAACGGCAAGAGGATCGATGCCCAGACGGCGGAGAAGGTCCGCAGCCTGGCGCTGGCGTCTATCAAGTACCCGGAGGGTGGGATCAAGCTCGGTGACTGGAAAAAAGGCCGCGAACTGGCCTGGTCCGGCTTCGGTTTCCGCACCGCGCACAATCCGGACAAGCATGAGACCCGCGAGCCCGGCGCCACCTGCTACAACTGCCACCAGCTGGCCACCGACCGCACTGGCGGCAGTATCGGTCCCAGCCTGACCGGCTTTGGTAAGCAGCGCGGTACCGGCGAGGAGGTACTCAAGTACGCCTACGACATGATCTATAACCCGCATGCATCCTTCCCCTGCACCAACATGCCGAGGTTCGGCGCCAACGGACTCCTGACCGAACAGCAGATCGCCGACGTCATGGCCTATCTGCTCGATCCGGAATCGCTGGTCAACAAGTAACCGGGCTCGAGCCCTGGCGGCCGCTTGATTGCCGCTGCATGCAAGGCCACTGATGGCGACAGCAGTGGCCTTTTTTACTCAGCTCACCGGAGTGGCGCACCAAAACCTCGCTGCGCCGACCGAGTGGTCATGATGACCAGCGGCCCCCGGGCCAAGGTCGGGAAAATCCTGGAAGTGAACCTGCCCCGGCCCCACTCCCGGAAAAAAGCTGCTCGAAGACCCGGATTACCACCGGCTGCGGGAAGAACTGCTGAGTTTCCTCGAAGAGTGCACCCCCCCTGGCTTGGCCCAGGCTCAACGCTACATCTCATCGTCGCTGCTCTCTCCATTGGCAACTTCGCCCGGCGGCGCAATCCGGCAGGACTTTTTGGGTAACCGGTCGCCATTGAGAGGGAAGCGGCTGTCCTCCCTGTGTCCGACCCATCAACTGAACGCGCCGAGCTTGTCGGGATTGCGGATGGCAAATATCCGGCGTATTCGCCCTTGATCGATCTCCAGGGTTAGGGCCGTGGCCAGCTGCTCATCCTCGAAGACCAGGAGCCCGGGAAGGCCGTTGAACCAGTGCGGCAGCGGCCGGATCGCGACGCCCTGGGCGGCGTATTTCCGGAAAACCTCTACAAAGAACGCGCCGACGGTTTCGGCGCCACAGAGCATGTCCGCGACGGCCTCGGCCCTGCCGCCGCCATCCGCATAGAGTTCCACGTTGCGGCTGAGGAGGCCGGTCAGCTGCGCCAGACTGCCGTCCCGCGCGGCATCGAAGAACGCCGCAAGCAATTTTCGATGTTCTTCCGGCTGGGTTTGAAAACGGGGGCGCCCGTCGTGAACGCGCTTGCGCGCTCGGGCAGCCAGCTGCCGGCAGTTTTCGGGGGTCTTGCCGAGGATGGTGGCGATTTCGTCGAAGCCGAGATCAAAGACATCATGGAGGAGCCACGCGGCCCGCTCGGCAGGGGACAGCTTTTCCAGCACGAAGAGCAGGGCGATGGAAATCGACTCGTCCAGTTCCATTTTGGCGGCAAGGTCGAAGCCGGCGCCCGCCGGCATTGGCTCCGGCAGCCATTCGCCGAAATAGGTTTCCCGTTGCCGCTGGGCGGACTGCAGGAGGTTGAGCGCCTTGCGGCTGCAGACTGTGATCAGCCATGCCCGCGGTGAGCGCAGGGTGGCGGCGTCGCCCTCATTCCACTTGAGGTAGGTGTCCTGGACCACATCCCGCGCATCGGCCAGGGTGCCCAGCATGCGGTAGGCAATGCCTTCGAGGGTACGGCGGTTCTCTTCGAAGATTTGCGTCTTGTCGATGGCCATGGTGGTCACTCGCAGGGATTGGACATGAGCACCGCGAAGCGCCAGCCGGACTCGCAAAGCCGGAAGACGTGGGTGTACTTCTGGCGGCTGGCAAAGATGCCGCCCCGGTTCCCATCATCGTCCATGGCGACCTCCTGGAGCCCCACCTCGATGGCAAGGTTGCCGCTGCGCTCGATGCTCAGGGGCCGCTTCCTGAAGCTGGCGAATGTCGCGTGGAGGAAGAGTTGCTCTTCCGCTTCCAGGAAAGCCGTCCGGCCGGCAACGGCTTCGCGGCCGGGGATCAGGAGCTGGATGTCCTCCGCGCACAGGTCCGCATAGGCCCGGGCATCGCCCTTGACGATGGCGTCCGACTGGCCCCCGCGAAGGTCATCGATCTGGCGTCGGTCATCGTCGCTGAATTCGCCGATCCAGCGCGGACCCGCCCCATCCCTGCCGAACAGGCGGTCCACCTGCAGCCGGGCGCAGGCCCAGGCCTTCAGCCGAATCGGATCGGGCATGGCGGTTTCCTCCAAAGTGACCATATCCACCGCTTCGATGCCGATAAACGCCAGGATTGCCTTCAGGTAGGGGGACTGAAAGTCGTCCGTGCCGGTGCCGGAGTCCAGGCCGCCCCGGCCGGCAATCACCGTCGCCCGCTTGCCATCGAGCAACCCCCGGTAGCCGTCCGGTTCGGCGGCAAAGGTCTCCCCGGAGCGTACCACGTGGTCGAACCAGGCTTTCAAGGGCGAGGGGACATTGAGATTGTAGAGGGGGCTGCTGATCAGCACATGATCGGCCCGGCGCAACTCTTCGATCAAGGTGTCGGACAGGTGGCTGGCAGCGCCCCTTGCATCGCCCGACGCTTGAAACGCCTGGATCAGCCCGTCGGTCAGGTGGGGGACCGGGTCATCGGCGAGGGAGCGCCAAATCACCTCGCCCTCGGGGCAGGCCTCTTGCCATCGGGCTTGGAAATGGTCCGCCAGGGCGCGGGTGTGGGAGCCATCAGCGCGTGCGCTGGCATCGATGCGGAGCAGTGTTTGCATGGGAAACCTCTTGTGTGGTTGCAGGTACCCCCAAGACAAAACACCGCAGCGAAACGTGACAGCCTGGCCGGCCCCCTCCCGCGACGTGGCCGCTTCGGTCCCGATTCAGACTGAGAGTTCAGGGGACACATTACTTAACTCCTGCAGTTAAGTATTGTGTCCCCGACCGTCTGAGCCCGGCTCTGTAAAGCCAGGGCCATGTGATCGGTTTACTGCTTGAGGCGGTACCCTGTCTTAAACATCCACCACACGATGCCGGAACAGATCGCCAGAAATAGCAGGATGACGCCCAGGCTGATGCCCACATTGACATCCGAGACCTCGAAAAAACTCCAGCGAAATCCACTCACCAGATAGAGCACCGGGTTGAACAGCGTAATGGTCTGCCACAGGGGCGGTAACATACTGACCGAGTAGAAGGTGCCACCGAGAAAGACCAGCGGTGTGATGATCAACAGGGGCACGACCTGCAACTTTTCGAAGTTGTTTGCCCACAGGCCGATTATAAAGCCCAGCAGACTGAATGAGACGCAGGTCAGGATAAGAAACATGGCCATCCAGATCGGATGATCAATGCGTAACTCGACAAAAAAGCTGGCGGTAATCAAGATGATTGTGCCGATGATCAGGGACTTTGTCGCCGCGGCGCCGACATAGCCCAGCAGGATCTCGAAGAAGGAGATCGGGGCCGACATGACTTCATAAACCGTGCCGGTAAATTTGGGGAAAAAGATACCAAACGAGGCATTCGACACGCTCTGCGTCAGAATGGATAGCATCATCAAACCAGGCACTATAAATAACCCATAGGTGACGCCATCAACCGACTGTATGCGCGATCCGATGGCCGAGCCGAACACGATAAAATAGAGCGCGGTCGATAAAACCGGTGATGCGATACTCTGGAACAGGGTGTGCCAGGTGCGCAACATTTCGTATTTATAGATGACTTTTACGGCTTGTATGTTCATCGCGGTGCCTGCACCAGGTTGACAAATATATCCTGTAACGAACTTTGCGTTGTATTGAGGTCTTTCATGGATATCCCGGCCGAATGCAATGCCTGGAGCAGTGCCGTGATACCGGTGTTATTACCCTGGGTGTCGTAGGTGAAAATCAGCTCATGTCCATCAGCGGAAAGTTCAAGCGCATAGGAAGCCATTGACTCGGGTATGTTATTAATCGGTTCCTTGAGTTCAATGATCAGTTGTTTACGCCCCAGCTCCCGCATCAGGTTGACCTTGTCATCGACCAGTAACAGCTCCCCATGATTGATCACACCCACCCGGTCTGCGATCTGTTCGGCTTCTTCAATGTAGTGGGTGGTCAGGATGATGGTGACACCCGAGTCACGCAGCCGGTTGACGATCCGCCACATATCCTTGCGCAGCTCAACGTCAACCCCGGCCGTCGGTTCATCCAGAAATAGAATATTCGGCTGATGGGACAGCGCCTTGGCGATCAGCACCCGGCGCCTCATGCCACCCGAGAGCGTGCGCAGTTCGTTGTTCCGCTTATCCCACAATGACAGATCCTTGAGCAGCTGTTCGAGATAGGCATCGTCTGGCTTTTTCCCAAACAGGCCGCGACTGAAACACAGGGTATCCCAGACCCTGTCGAAGGCCGCCAGGGTGAGTTCCTGCGGGACCAGGCCAATCTGACTGCGGGTTTGCCGATAATTCTCAATGATATCGAAACCACCCACGGTAACCGTGCCGGAAGTGGGGGACACCAATCCACATATCACCGAAATCATTGTGGTTTTACCGGCGCCATTGGGGCCGAGCAAGGCAAGTATCTCGCCTTCCTCTATGTCGAGATTGACCTGTTTGAGTGCCTGATGGCCGCCCTCGTAGGTCTTGCAAAGATTGGCGATGGAAATGATGGTCGTCATGAGCGGATGATACGGCAAATTGGACGGTGATGGGAAATAAGCGATGACTTGTATAAGGAATAACCTAAGAGTATGTATGGTTGAATAGGCGAATCCAGATGGGTCCTTGTATTGGAACAGCATCTCCCATCGGACACGGAAACCCGGCGCTCGTGATCCGACAAAGGCAATGCCGTTCGGCAATCAACCGCTATAATCTGACTTCAGGAATAGTAACCGGGTATCGATCATGCCATCCGTGGATGAATTGAGTGAAGCAGCGAAGATAGCCTACCGGGCCTTTCTCGACATGAGTAATAGCAAGATCGCCCATTTTGACTACCTGGTCGCGATTGAAACCAAGTATAAGTTGGGTGGCGCACCCAGTGTCTCGGAGAATCTGGAACTGGAACGATTGCTCGCCAATCACGATAAAAATGTGCAGGCTTTCACTACGGCAATGGCTGCCGTAACAGACAGCGATGAAAAGCAAACCTTGTTCCAACTGTTTTCATAACTACTCACCCGACCTGCAGCGATTGGCCTGCCTTGGTGGCCGATCTTGATGGCGCCTCGAATCCGGTCCCTTTTTCAGATTCAAGCCTGCCCTTGTCTGAGCGAAGCGAGTTTGGGCAGGCACTGAAAATGGGGCCGGATTCGAGGAGAAAAGCCATCGTGTGAGGCCGGCAAGGCAGGCCAATCACCCCGTGAGTAGTTACCTGTTTTCTTAGTTCGAATTAGGAACAGGACCCACCGGTTGATTACCACTGGCGAAGCCGGGTGCCTACTCCGGCCGGTGATTCGATAGGTAGAGATCGAAATAAAGATCATTTTTGCCGGGTCTCCTAGGGTGAGTGTCAACAAAGACTCGTCAAATTCAGGAGACATCTCCATGAAAACATTGACCGCTACCACCCTCTGTATTCTGGCCACTGTTGTAACCTCCGGCATCGCCCTGGCCGCGGCCGGAAGCAGTTCGGTAAAGATCGGGATAGAGGAACAGGCCTTCCGCGACGCGCTGCAGGGTACCGTGGCCTATACGGCTGAAAAGGACTTCAGATCAATGCCCGCTACCGCAGCCGGAAGCAATTCAGTGAAGATCGGGAAGGACGAACAGGCTTTCCGCAAGGCGTTCCGGGGTACCGTGGCCTATACGGCTGAAAAAGATTTCAGATCAATACCCGCTACCGCAGCCGGAAGCAGTTCGGTGAAGATCGGGAAAGAGGAACAGGCCTTCCGCAAGACGCTGCGGGGACCGTAAACGACCCAGCAGTTTCGAATTAACAGTGACTGTACCGCGAACTATCCGGATGGCCTTGCCATCCGGATTTTTTGTGTGCCAGAACAAACGAACAGGACTATTTGGGGTCGGATCAGAACGGCGACCACTCGATGCCACCATTTTGGCTAACGAGGATCTCTCCATCGCTGGCGATGGCGTACAGGCGCTCAGTGTTGTTTGGATCCTCGGCCAGGTGGAGCAGGTAGCGGTCGCCCCATTTAGGACCGAGCGGGCGCCAGCCGGGTCTGGATTCATCGGCGCGCAGCAGGCCTCGACCTACCATGAAGGCGTAGATCGAACCCGCGGTCCCGGTGTATACCAACGTGGCGGGCTGACGGAAGAGATGGGCGTTGCGCCAGGTTCGACCCCCATCGTCGCTACGCAACAGTCCCTGTCGCGTGGCGGCATAGAGCCGGTTGACGTCTTGTGCCGAAGCCGCAATATCCACCAGCCCTTCCGGCGACTGCGCCACGATGTTCCAGCTGTCGCCGCCGTCCGCACTGTGCTGCAGGTTTCCCCGGTAGACGCCGTACACCTGATCCGGATCCGCGCGACTGACATCCATCTGGTGGAAATCGACCGGTCCACCCACGCCTTTGGAGAGCTGCCGCCAGGTTTTTCCGCCATCGTTGGAACGGATGAACCCCATGTTCCCGCCCTGCGCCGGATGACCGGTGGCATAGAGAATCTCGACATCCCGGGGGTGTGGCGTGAAGCCCATGTAGTCATTGCGATCTTCGGAAAGTCGTGTCGCCGATCCGTCGGGCGCGATGTGGTAAAAACCGTGATGCGTTGCCAGGTAGAGGTGGTCAGGTGTCTGCGGATCGACCGCAATTCCGTGGAAGTGTGTGTTTTGCCGCAGCTGATTCAGTGGCACGGATTCGGCCAATCCGATAGCCGGGACCAGGATCAGGGCCAGGATTAGGGCCAAGTATTCAACATTCGCTTTCACAACATTTCTCCAGAGTACCCGGTGCGGCTTTCGCAAGGACCGATCGGCATGAACCCGGCAGCTAAATCTAGTATCAGTGGATATTCTAGTCGGGTTGCTCGCTATTGCACGGTTCGAGGCAGCAGGACTCGCTGTCGTCCTACCCATTTTCAGCCACCCCGGCAACCCCCATCGTGGCGACTCATTAATCAGGCCAGGCGGCGGCCTGGTTGGCCGGCCAGCGCGCAACGGCCTGTCGCCTCAGGAATCTATGGGCAGGCGCACGGTAAAGATGGTTCCCTTGCCGGGCGCGGAGTCGACCTTCAACTCGCCATGGTGCTTGTCCGTCACCACGTGGTAGACGATGGCCAGGCCCTGCCCGGATCCCCGTCCCACCTCCTTGGTGGTAAAGAAGGGTTCGAAAATTTTCTCTCGCAACTCCAGTGGCACCCCGCAGCCATTGTCCTGAACCTGGATTTCGGCCCAGTCGCCGTCGCACCGGGTGGTGATGCGGATGAGCCCCATCTTATCCCCCGTGGACTTGCCGTCGGCAACGGCGTGGGCGGCGTTGACGATGAGGTTCAGCAGCACCTGACCCAGTTCATCCTTGAGTCCCAGTACGGCGGACAGCCGGGGATCAAAATCGGTTTCCAGTTCGGCGATCAGTTTCCATTCGTTGCGGCAGATCTCCACGGTGGACTGGATGAGATGATTCAAGTCCACCGGTTGCATGACGCCACCGCTGGGGTGGGCGAAGTCTTTCATCGCGCCGACAATACCGGAGATGCGTCTCACTCCATCTTTGCACTCCTTCAGGGCACGAGGTATTTCGTCCTTTAGGTAATTGAAATCGGCCAGCTCCATGGCGCGGGCGACGGTGCCTCGGTAGTCGGGTGGGGATTCGCTCTCGGGAGCTTCAGTCAACATCGATTCGCACAGTTGCATGGCCTGTAGCAGGTCTGCGAACGAGTCGGTAATGAAAGTGATGTTGTCGCCCACGTACTGGGTCGGGGTGTTGATTTCGTGGGCGATGCCGGAGGCCAGCTGGCCTATGGCTTGAAGTTTCTGGGCCTGCAACAGTTCCGCCTGGGCAGCCTTCAGCTCTGTCAGCGCGCGTTCCAGTTCGACACGGTGGGCTTCGAGTTCACGGGTGCGGGTGGCGACGACGTTTTCCAGGGTAATGTTCTGTTCAAACAGCGCAAAGCCGGATATGTTGTCGGCGGTTTGTTGTTCCAGTCGTTCCGAGAGTATGCGGATGGTCTTGTCCTGGGCCAGGATTTTTTGCTCCAGGAGTTGAACTTGCTCGTCCATTATAGTTCTCCGATGGCAAGGCCGGTGAACGTTTGATTCATATGCAACGCATTGAACTGTTCGCCGTAGGTGCTGAAACCGATCACCTTGTTCCGCGCCAGCAACTCGCCCACTTGCCGGAGCTGTCCGGTCTGCTCGAATTCGAGGCGCCGCAGTATGCAGTCACAGCCGATAATCAGACTGGGGTTTGGTACCAGGCGGTGTACATCGGCGAACGCCTTCTCTGCCGCCTCCAGGGGGCTGACCGCTTCCCCCAGGCGCAAGACGATGCCGGTGGCGATCGCGCAGTAGAACGTCAGGCTCAGGTCATCATTGCATTGCTGTATCGAGCGGACGTAATAGTCCGAGCCCAGTTTAAACATGACCGGAAAACGCGAATAAATTTCGGGTGACAGATCCTCGACCGCGAATCCCAGGCGCTGCGCATAGGCCAGGGCGGCGGGTTCTCCGTTGAACTCCTGCACTGTGCGGTTTTCCGAATCAGCCTCGGTGACTACCAGCAACTCCTTGGTGGGAACAAAATGCTGGAATTTGAAGGCCGCGAAAGGGGCATCCGTTTCGAACAGCGCCAACACGGCGGCATTGGAGAGGAAGCGGCCATCGGCGTAGACAAATGTGGAATGGAAGGAGAGATCGTCGCCGGCGGATCCGCCGATCAGGGGCATGTCCGGAAAACAGTGATGCAGTGCAGCCGCCAGTCGTTCCTCCAGGCGCGACAGGCCGTCTACCAGCAGTATTCCGAAACGCCGGGTCTCCTTACGGAGAGGATCGGAGTCTATTTTCTGTCCCAGCGCCGAGACGGCCGCCTGGCACTGCTCCAGCGGATGGATCAGTTCGGTCCGTACGGACACCGAGGAGCCATAGATACCGGTTGCCTGCAGGCCCCGGCGCTGGTAGCCGCCGGGGCCGATATGGCCGGCGGTGGTGCAGCCGAAGACCGGCACCGTAAAGGCCTCGCGGAGCTCGACGGCCAGCGCATCCAGGTCGTAGTCTATCGAGACGAAGAGCAGCACGGCCTTCAGTCCGGCGGGGTCGAGTTGCTGTCGGATCTCCTCGACCGCCCGGGATGCATCCCGGGTCTCGGTCAAGGCGGTGTTGCTGAATAGCCCCATGAACCAGTCTCCTCCTGCGGAATGTCCGTCATGTTCCGTTAGCGGCGGGGAGGCGTCTATCTTGAAGAGCGTGTGGCAAAGTCGGTCAAGGCGGAAAGCTCACCGGCATCCCGCGGGTTGTGCGCAAAGTTGTTGCGAAGTCACCCTTATTCGTGTTCAGTTGGGTTGATTCGCGGCTATGACTGGACGGGCGAGGGTAAATTGATGAGTATCGAGTACAGGATCAACGCACCGGTTTCCACCGATCAATTCATCGACCTGCTGGTTCGTTCGACACTGGGAGAACGCCGGCCGATCAATGATCGTGAGTGCATGGAAGGCATGGTGAACAACAGCAATCTGATGGTCAGCGCCTGGCATGGCGACTCGCTTGTCGGCATGGCCCGTTCGATGACGGACTTTCATTATGCTTGTTATCTTTCCGACCTGGCGGTGCATGTCGATTATCAGAGACGCGGTATAGGCAAGCAGCTGCAAATCATTACCCAGGCTCAATTGGGACCGAAATGCAATCTGATTCTGCTTGCGGCGCCGGCGGCAAATTCATATTACGGGCATATTGGTTTTAGCAACAACCCACGGTGCTGGGTTATTGCACGCCATCAGCCTATCGGTAGCGAGTAGATAAATGAAGAAGATCAAAAATGAGAAAGAGTTGCTGAAAGAGGCCATCCGTGTCGGCATGATCTATGCCGAGAAACGTGGGGCGGCCGAGTTTGATGCCTCCGATTCACAACAGCTCAAGGTGGAGTTCCTCTACAAGCTGCTGGTCCACGACAAGCAGATCCAGCCGCTGGCCAAAGACCAGATGGGTGATGTCGGGATGCGGCACAAGCTGGCGATCTGGATTTCCAAACTCTTACCTGAAGACCACCCGTTAAAGCAGTAGGTACGGATTTGGCAATCAACATGTGGCTCAATATCGTCAAGATAATGGTGTGCCTAATTCTGATCGCGGGATTGGTATATAACGCCTACGTGACCTGGGCTTAGGGCTCGCGCAAAATTTAATCTCAGTGTAGGTTGGGGTGAGTGGGGCGAACCCCAACGGACAATGGTTCCATCCAGTGCCACTTGTTGGGGTTCGCAGGCTCACCCCAACCTACAAGTCACACCCCGCATCGTCAGTCGCGGTTCTATTAAATCTGCCTTACCTTGATGTTCAGGGTCTGGATGCGATAGCCGATCTGGCGCGGCGTCATGCCCAGGATCCGCGCCGCCTTGGCCTGGACCCAGCCGGCCTGCTCCAGGGCGGCGATGACCCGTTCCCGTTCATCCAGGTCGGGATCGTCGATATCGACCCGGGGTGCCGACGCGCCGGAGGTGGAGCTCTGGAAGCCGCTCTGCAACCCGGTCAGGCTGATGGCGCGGCCGTCGATGCGGCCCTCGTCGCTCATCACCGACGCGCGCTCCAGGCAGTTCTCCAGCTCGCGCACGTTGCCCGGCCAGTCGTAGCGCATCAGCGGGCCCAGGGCGCTGTCTTCCAGGAGCAGTTCGCGGCCCTGGCTTTTGGCGATCTTGGAGATCAGGAAACGCACCAGGTCGGGGATATCCTCGACCCGCTCGCGCAGCGGCGGGGTATTGATGGGCATGACATTCAAGCGGTAGTAGAGGTCTTCGCGGAAATTGCCCGCCTGCACCTCCGACTCCAGGTTCTTGTTGGTGGCCGCCACCACCCGCACATCCACCACGTTGGTGCGGTTGCCGCCGACCCGTTCGAACTCCCCCTCCTGCAGCACCCGCAGCAGCTTGGTCTGGAAGGCGGGGGTGATTTCACCGATCTCGTCGAGGAAGATGGTACCGCCGTGGGCCTGTTCGAAACGCCCCTTGCGCTGGCTGATTGCCCCGGTGAAGGCGCCCTTCTCGTGGCCGAACAGTTCCGACTCCAGCAGGGTGTCGGGCAGGGCGGCGCAGTTGAGCTTGATGAACGGTCCGTTGGCGCGTGGCGAGTTGTAATGGATGGCGTTGGCGATCAGCTCCTTGCCGGTGCCCGACTCGCCGCGCACCAGTACCGTGGTGTTCCACTTCGCCACCTGGCGGATCTGGTCGAACACCAGGCGCATGCTGCGGGTGTGCCCCACCATGTTGGAGAAGCCGTGCTCGCCACGCACCTT
Source organism: Sedimenticola hydrogenitrophicus (assembly GCF_025175675.1). Lineage (GTDB taxonomy): Bacteria > Pseudomonadota > Gammaproteobacteria > Chromatiales > Chromatiaceae > Sedimenticola > Sedimenticola hydrogenitrophicus. The sequence continues at coordinate 122,013 of NZ_JANIOA010000006.1, read as the reverse complement.
GCGGCGCAGCGAGTCGCGCTCGCTCTTCAGCGCCAGCTGTTCGTCCTCGACCTTGCGCGCCAGCCGCACGCTCTGGCCGATCAGGTTGGCCACCATCTCCAGAAACTGCTGCTGCCGGGCCAGGGGGCTGAAGCCGCCCTGCGGCTGGGCCGCCAGCACGCCCGTGGTTTGTCCGGCGATGGAGATCGGCACCCCGATGAACGGCAGTTCCGGGTGGTAGACCCCGAGGCGATCCAGGAAGCGGTCCTCGTCCGAGAGCCGTTCGATCACCACCGGCTCGCCCCCCTCCATGATGGCGCCGACGATCCCCTCGCCCGGCTTGTAGTGGATCTGGTTGAAGGGCGCCGGGTTCTCATGCAGCGCGGTGACCAGCAGGTTGCCGCTGGCCTCGTCCAGCAGGGCGATCATGCCGTGGCGCAGTCCGTTGGTGTCGTTCAGGGTGCGCAGTACCTCCTGCAGCGTCTCGCGAAAATCGAGCGAGCGGCTGAGCACCTGGCTCACCAGGTAGAGGCTCTCCAGCGTGGCTTCCAGGATCTTGCAGTCCGGGCCCAGCGTCTCCGCTGCGGCCGATTCATCGGTTACACACATCACCTCAAACTCCTCCCATCCCGTGGATGGGCAGTCTCACGAAGACCCGGCAGCCGCCGCAGAAATCGGCATCGATCTCGATACTGCCGCCGTGTCCCAGTATCACTTCCTGCGCCATGGTCAGGCCCATGCCGGCGTGCTCGCCGGCGCGCGACCAGCCGCAGAAAAACGGTTCAAATACTTTCAGGCGCATCGCTTCCGGGATGCCCGGCCCATTGTCCATCACCTCGACCACCAGCTCCTGGTCCAGCTGCCGGGTCTGCAGGCGGATCTCCCGGTAGTCCTGGCCGGACTCGTTCACCGCCTGGATGGCATTGTCGATGAGGTACTTGAACAGGCCGCGCAGGGCATTGGGCCGGCCGGTCACACTCGACAGCACCGTGGCCGGACGCCAGTCCACCACCACCCCCGAGGCCAGCAGCCGGTCGGTCGACAGGCGCATCACTTCGTGCAGGATCTCGTTGATGTTGACCATCGAAGCCTGCTCCACCGTGCGGCTGGGCAGGGCCGCCTGCAGGCTCTCCATCGCCTCGTTGCCGCTCTCCAGGGCCTGGTGCAACACCTGGCAGACGCCGCACTGATCGGAGCCCGTACCGGGCATGGCCAGGGCCGCGCGGATGATGTTGAACGGCACCTGCATCTTGAAGATGGCGCCCGAGATCGCCTCGCGCATGGTCTCCACCATCTGCTGTTCCGCCATGCCGGCGCGGATCATGTTCAGCCGCACCTCGTTGATGCGCTTGCGGCTGCCGGTCACCTCGTTGGCGATCAGCAGCAGGCAGTAGCGTGTCTGCTCCTGCTGTTTGAAATAGTTCTGCGCCGCCTCGTCCAGCTCGTCGACCCGGACCGCCGAGCAGCTGAACCACCTTGGTGCAGCACTGCCCGCCAGGTCGAGACGGATCTCCACGTTGGTGAAGCCCTTGCCGGTGCGGCAGGCACTGGCCAGGTCGAAATCGATCTGCTGCTCCAGGGCATCGAGGAACAGCCCGGCCGGCTCCACGCCGCGGCAATCCCCCAGCAGCGCCTTGTAGGCGTGGTTATCCAGCAACACCTTGCGCTCAGCGGTAATCATCGCCACCACCATGGGCGCCGCATCCAGGGCCGCCTCGGTCAGGCTCTTCTGAAACTTCAGCCGCTGTCCAAGTTGATGCACCGCTGTAATATCCCGGTGCATGCCAAGGTAATAGCTGACCTCCCCGCCGGGGGTGAGCACCGGGGAGATCACCAGCTCGGCCAGGTACTCCTCCTGGCACTTTTTGTGATTGACCAGGGTGCCCTGCCAGACCTGTTTTGACTGGATGGTCTTCCATAGCTCCTGGTAGACGCTGAGCGGGGTCGAGCGGCTGGAGAGCATCGATTCGTTGTGCCCGATCACCTCGTCCCGCTGATACCCGGTCAACGCTTCAAAGGCATGATTTACATAGAGTATTCTGGCTGCCGCATCGGTAATGGAGATGGCCACCGGGGCCTGCTCCACGGTTTCGAGAAACAGCTTCGGCGGCAGCAACTGGCCGCCGCCGAAGCCGTTGAACGCCTCGATGATTTCAGCCGGGGTACCCTCGGGGGGGGCGGCCAGAAAGCGGCTGATGGCGTCGATCACGTCACCACTGGCGGCGCTGGATTTTTGCTGGATCATGGCGGTGCTTCCCAAATGCCGATAGGTCATTACCCGGGCTGCTGCAAAAGGCATACCACCTATTAACGGGGTCTGTTAAGGGGTCACAATCCCGTAGGGGCAACCCCCCGTGGTTACCCTTCTGTTCACCGTGCCATCGACCCGGGCAGGCACGGGGGCCTGCCCCTACCCTTCTGTTAAGGGATCACCTGTCGACAACCCGACAAACAGACCTGTGGTGTCTGTAACAAACCCGACATGTCGCGCCCCGGCCGTTTCCCACCGGCAACCACCCAACAGCCCCCTGCCCGCCCGGATTCCCTGTCAAATCAGGGCCGTAAGCGCCCAACCAATTACCCCGCCACGTCCCGGCACAGCGGCTGGCATACTCCTTGCGATGACGACTGTGTCTACTCAACGAGCCGTACAGTCGATGGAATACTTTCTGATCATCCTTTCCAGCGCCCTGGTTAACAACGTGGTGCTGGTCAAGTTTCTCGGGCTCTGCCCGCTGATGGGGGTGTCGAACAAGCTCGACTCCGCACTGGGAATGGGCCTGGCGACCACCTTCGTACTGACCCTTGCCGCCTTCGCCGGCTGGCTGCTGGAGCACTTTGTCCTCACCCCGCTGGATCTCGGTTACCTGCGCATCCTCACCTTCATCCTGGTGATCGCGGTGGTGGTGCAGTTCACCGAGCTGGCGATCCGCAAGACCTCGCCGGCGCTCTACCAGGTGCTGGGGATCTTCCTGCCGCTGATCACCACCAACTGTGCGGTGCTCGGCGTGGCGCTGCTCAATTCCCAGCAGGAGAACAGCCTGCTGGAGAGCCTGCTGTTCGGTTTCGGCTCAGCCCTGGGCTTCACCCTGGTGCTGGTGATGTTCACCGGGCTGCGCGAGCGGCTGGCGCTGGCCAATGTACCGGCCGCCTACAGCGGCGCGCCCATCGCCTGCGTAGTGGCCGGGCTGCTGTCGCTCGCCTTCATGGGTTTTGCCGGACTGACCACGATCTAGGGGGATAACGGGATGATTTCAGCCATTCTCATCATCACGGCCATGGGCATCATCATGGGGGGCATACTGGGCGTCGCCGCCACCTACCTGGCGGTGGAGGGCAATCCGCTGCAGGCCGAGATCGAAGGCCTGCTGCCCGGCTCGCAGTGCGGCCAGTGCGGCTACCTGGGCTGCGCGCCGGCGGCCGCCGCCATCGCCGACGGCGAGGCCCCGGTCACCCTCTGCCCACCGGGCGGCAAGGCCCTGGTGGAGCAGCTGGCCGAGAAGCTGGGGGTCAGCGTCGATCTCTCCGAGGTGGTGGAGCAGGAGCCCCGGGTCGCCTTTGTCCACGAGAACCTCTGCGTCGGCTGCACCAAGTGTCTCAAGCGCTGCCCAACCGATGCCATCCTGGGAGGGCCGAAACAGATCCACGCGGTCTTCATCGACGCCTGTACCGGCTGCGAGAAGTGTTACGAGGTGTGCCCCACCGAGTGCATCGAGATGCGCCCAATCGAGGCGACCCTGCAGACCTGGTACTGGCCGGAACCGGCCCGGGCGGCCTGATATGGATAAAGCGAAAAAATTCAAGCTGTTCAGTATTCGTGGCGGCGTTCACCCCGAGGACCGCAAGCGGCTGAGCGCCGAGCAGGAGATCGAGCCGCTGCCCATGCCGCCGCTGCTGCATATCCCGCTGCAGCAGCATATCGGCGCGCCGGCCGAGCCGCTGGTCAGGCGTGGCGAAATGGTCAAAAAAGGGGCGTTGCTGGCCCGCAGCCAAGGCGCCATCTCCGCCCCGGTGCATGCACCGACCTCGGGACGCATCATGGGCATCGGCGGTTATCCGGCGCACCACGCCTCCGGACTGTCGGTGCGCACCATCACCCTCAAACCCGATGGCCGGGATGAGTGGATCGACAGCCTCGATCCGGTCGCCGAACCCTTCAACCTGGCACCGGAGGAGATCGCCCGGCGGGTCGCCGAGGCCGGTATCGTCGGCATGGGCGGGGCCACCTTCCCCTCCGCGGTCAAACTCAACCTGCGCCAGCGCTATCGCCTGCATACCCTGGTGATCAACGGTGCCGAGTGCGAACCCTACCTCACCTGCGATGACCGGCTGATGCGCGAGCAGCCCGGGCAGGTGCTCGACGGCGTGCGGCTGATGGCCCGCGGCCTCGGTGTGGAACGGGTTCTGTTCGCCATCGAGGACAACAAGCCGGCCGCCCAGCAGGTGATGCGCGCCGCCGCCCGGGTTTATCCCGCCGTCACGGTGGTCGGCCTGCCCACCCGCTACCCGATGGGTTCCGAAAAGCACCTGGTGCAGACCCTCACCGGCCGGGAGACCCCGGCCCGGGGGCTCACCGCCGAACTCGGTATCGTGGTGCATAACGTGGCCACCGCGCTGGCGGTATATGAGGCGTTGCGCCATGGCCGCCCGCTGATCTCCCGGGTGATGACGGTGTCCGGGGGGGCGATCCGCACCCCGCGCAACCTGCGGGTGCCGCTGGGCACCCCGCTCTCCCACCTGATCGACTACTGCGGCGGCTTCACCCGCGAGCCGAGCCGCTTGATCAGCGGCGGCCCGATGATGGGACAACCGCTGCCCAGCACCCGGGTGCCGGTGGTCAAGGGCAGCAACGGCCTGCTGGCGCTGACCGACGAGGAGGTCCAGGGGGGCCGGGAGATGCCCTGCATCCGCTGCGCCAGCTGTGTCCAGGCCTGCCCGTGCGGCTTGGTACCGCTGGAGATGGAGGCCCACATTCGCGCCGGCAGCCTGGACAGTTCGGTGAGACTGGGCCTGCTCGACTGCATCGCCTGCGGCTCCTGCGCCTATGTCTGTCCCTCCCATATCCCGCTGGTGCACTGTTTCAACTACGCCAAGGGCGAGCTGGCCGCGCGCCAGCGCGCCCAGCACAAGCAGGGCGAGACCAAGCGCCTGGCGGAGGCGCGCAGCGCCCGCATGGAAGCGGCCAAGCAGGCCAAGCGGGCGGCCATGCTGAAACGCAAGCAAGCGCAGGAAGCCAAGAAAGCACCGCCGGCCGAGGCCGCACCGGCTGAAACCACGCCGGCTGAAAATGCCCAGGCCGAGGCAAACCCATGACCGTGAAGTCCCCCCGCTCCGCCCCCTATACTCATGCCCGGACCAGCATCGGCCGCACCATGGGGCTGGTGATGCTGGCGCTGCTGCCCGCCACCCTGTTCGGTTTCTACCAGTTCGGCTGGCCGGCGGTGTTCTTGTTCGCCAGCACCCTGCTCGCCGCCGTGCTGGCCGAGGCGCTGTCGCTGCGCCTCGCCGGCAAGCCGCCGCGGCCGTTCCTGCTGGACGGCTCCGCCCTGCTCACCGGCTGGCTGCTGGCGCTGACCCTGCCGCCCTGGGCGCCCTGGTGGATCGGCGTGGTGGGGTCGCTGCTGGCAATCATCGTCGGTAAGCAGATGTTCGGCGGGATCGGGCAGAACCTGTTCAACCCGGCGATGGTGGCGCGGGTGGCGCTGCTGATCTCATCCCCCCTGGAGATGACCCTGTTCACCGCCCCCGCGCCGCTGTTCTCGGCCCAGGCACCAGGGCTTGTGGAGAGCCTGACCATCACCTTCGGCAACCCGGTCGGATTCGATGCCGTCAGCAGCGCCACCACCCTGGGCCACTTCAAGACGGAACTGGGCCGTGGAGTGACCCTGGATCAGGCCGCCGCGGGTACTGCCAGCCTGTGGCAACTGATCGGCGGCGAGGCCGCCGGCAGCCTGGGCGAGACCTCCGCCCTGCTGATCCTGCTCGGCGGCCTGTTCCTGCTCTATAAACGCATCATCACCTGGCATATCCCGCTGGCCATGCTGGGCACCCTGGCGCTACTGGCGAGCCTGTTCCACCTGCTCGATCCCGATCACTACGTCGGCCCCCTGACCCACCTGCTTTCGGGCGCGGCCATCCTGGGTGCGTTTTTCATTGCCACCGACCTGGTGACCTCCCCGGTCTCGCTACGTGGCCAGCTGCTGTTTGGCGCCGGTTGCGGCCTGCTGGTGTATGTCACCCGCACCTGGGCCGGCTATCCCGAGGGCGTCGCCTTCGCGGTGATGCTGATGAACGCCTGCACCCCGCTGATCGATCACTACCTGAAACCGCGCATCTACGGCCGCGACCGCAAGGGCGAGCCGTTGAGCTATACGGAGCAAGCGGAGAAGGGAGGCAATGCCTGATGGCCGGTAAACGCATCCTCTATCCGGCCCTGCTGCTGGGCGGCTTCTCGACTTTGGCCACGGTGCTGCTGGTGGCCGGCAACCTGGTTACCCGCGACGCCATCCAGGAGCGGCAGCGCGAGGACCTGTTGGTCTCGCTGCGCCAGGTGGTGCCGGAAAGTCACTACAGCAACGACCTACTGGCCGATCCGCTGCAACTGCCCGGACCGGACGGAACGCCCATCACCATCTACCGCGGCATCCACGATGGGCAGGTGACTGCCCTGGCCTACCCGATCAGCAGCCAAGGCTACGCCGGGGAGATCCGCCTGATCCTGGGGCTGGACGCGACCGGAAAGATCCTCGGCGTGCGCGTGCTCACCCACGCCGAGACCCCCGGTCTGGGAGACGGTATCGAGGTGGCGAAGAGCGACTGGATACTCGATTTCAACGGCCTCTCCCTTGGCGATCCGCCACAGGAGAAGTGGAAGGTGAAGAAGGACGGCGGCCGCTTCGACGCCTTCAGCGGCGCCACCATCACCCCGCGTGCCGTGGTGAAGGCGATCGAGAATGGACTGGTTTTCTATCGGCAGCAAAAGACCCGGCTACTGGAAGCGCCCCTGAGCAAGGGCCTGCCTGTGGTCCGGGTGGAAGGAGCGCTCCATGAGTAGCGACTACCGGCGTATCGTCAAAGACGGCATCTGGGACAACAACATCGTGTTTGCCCAGACCCTGGCACTCTGCCCGCTGCTGGCCGTCACCGGCACCGCCAGTAACGGACTGGGCATGGGGCTCGCCTCGACCGCGGTGATGGTCGCCTCCGGGCTGCTGATCTCGCTGCTGCGCAACCTCATCACCCCGCAGGTGCGCATCCCGGTGTTCGTGCTCATCATCGCCGTGCTGGTCACCCTGACGGACATGTTCCTGAATGCCTGGCTGCATGACCTGCACAAGGTCCTGGGGCTGTTCATTCCGCTGATTGTCACCAACTGCGCCATCCTCGGGCGTGCCGAGTCCTTCGCCTCGCGCAACCACGCGCTGCCGGCCCTGCTGGACGGGCTGATGATGGGGCTCGGCTTTACCCTGGCGCTGGTGATCCTGGGGGCCAGCCGCGAGCTGCTGGGCAGCGGCACCCTGTTTGCCAATGCCGCGCTGCTGCTGGGTTCCTGGGCGCGGTTCCTGGAGCTGGTGCTGATCCCCGACTACAAGGGTTTTCTGCTGATCATCCTGCCGCCCGGCGGTTTTATCGTGCTCGGTTGCCTGCTGGCGGGCAAGCGGCTGATCGACCGGGCGGTGGCGGCGCGGCGCCGGCGCGCACTGGAAGCCATCGATACGCCGGCCGGCGAAGCGGCCCGGTAGGAGGTAACAGGCCATGAACGTAGGCGTCGCCTATGCAGCCCCGTAGCCTGGATGAAGCCGCCACTACCGAAACAGGCATTAGCGCGAGCACCCGAAGCGGCGCAATCCGGGGGGATTAAAGCAGGTGCCCTAAGGCCCCGGATTCCGCCCGCGCGGGGATCCGTGTTATTCGGGCTTTCGTGGGGCGGGCTTCATCCAGGCTACAAGGGACACAGGATGCAGTGAGCAACCGCATCGATCGAAGCGTACGACTGTATACCCAAATTTACGCTGTACCAGGAGGTATTCGACCATGAACGTAGGCGTCGCCTATGCGGACAGATTCAAGCAGGTGTGGCTGAAGCTGGAGGTGCCGGACGGCAGCACGCTGCGCCAGGCCATCGAACACTCCGGCCTGCTCCGGCAGTTCCCGGAGATCGATCTGGAGAAGCAGAAAGTGGGCATCTTCGGCAAGGTGATGAAACTGGACGCCCCGGCCGAGGAGGGCGCGCGCATCGAGATCTACCGCGCCATCACCGCCGATCCGGAACTGGTCGAACGGCGTGATACTTGACCCGCGCCCCGGCGCGCCACCGCGGAGATATTGAATGGCCGTTGACTGGCTGACCGTCTGGCTGACCCTGAAGCTGGCGACCACCACCACCCTGGTACTGCTGCTGCTGGGCACCCCGCTGGCCTGGTGGCTGGCCAACTCGCGGGCCTGGTGGACGGAGTTGATCGGCACCCTGGTGGCCCTGCCGCTGGTGCTGCCGCCGACCGTGCTGGGCTTCTACCTGCTGCTGATGCTGGGACCGGACGGCCCCATCGGCGAACTCACACTGGCGCTGGGTATCGGCACCCTGCCCTTCACCTTCGCTGGGCTGGTGGTCGGCTCGGTGATCTACTCCCTGCCCTTCGTGGTACAGCCGATCCGCAACGCCTTCGAGGCGATGGGGGAGCGCCCCATCGAGGTCGCCGCCACCCTGCGCGCCTCGCCGCTGCGGCGCTTCTTCACCGTCGCCCTGCCCCTGGCCCGGCCCGGCTTTCTCACCGGCGCGGTACTCGGCTTTGCCCATACCGTGGGGGAGTTCGGCGTCATCCTGATGATCGGCGGCAACATCCCCGGCCAGACCCGGGTGATCTCGGTGGCCATCTACGATCACGTGGAGTCGCTGGAATGGAGCCAGGCGCACTGGCTCTCCGGCGGCATGCTGCTGTTCTCCTTTCTGGTGGTCTACACCATGTATCTGACCGAGCGGCGGCTGCGCCGGGACCGGGCATGAGTGATATCCATGAGTGATATCGAGATCTCGCTGGCCCACACGCTGGGCGATTTCAGCCTGGAGGTGGTGTTCAACACCCCGGCCAGCGGCGTCACCGCCCTGTTCGGCCACTCCGGCTCGGGCAAGACCAGCGTGCTGCGGGCCGTCGCCGGACTGCTGCGGACGGATCACGGCCGCGTTTGCGTCAATGGCGAACTGTGGCAGGACAACGGCCACTTCGTGCCGACCCACCGGCGCCCCCTGGGCTACGTGTTCCAGGAGGCGAGTCTGTTCCCGCACCTCTCGGTGCGCCGCAACCTGGAGTATGGCTGGCGCCAGATCCCGGCCGCGGAGCGCAAGATCGCCTTCGACAGCGCGGTGGAGCTGCTGGGGATCGGACCGCTGCTGCAACGGGCCACCCACCGGCTGTCCGGCGGCGAGCGTCAGCGGGTGGCGATCGCCCGGGCGCTGCTCACCTCGCCCCGGCTGCTGCTGATGGATGAACCGCTCTCGGCCCTGGATCATGCCGCCAGGCAGGCCATCCTGCCCTACCTGGAGTCGCTGCATGACGAGTTCGGCATCCCGTCGCTCTATGTCTCCCACGACCCCCGGGAGGTCGCCCGGCTGGCCGACCAGGTGGTGCTGCTGGACCAGGGCAAGGTGGTGGCCTACGGGGAGGCCTCCAGCATGATGACGCGCCTGGATCTCTCCCTGGCGCGCTACGCCGACGCCACCTCCATCCTGGAGGGGAGCATATCGGCCCATGATCCGACCTACCACCTCACCTGGATCGGCATGCTCGGCGGCCGCGTCGCCGTGCCCCGGCAGGAGCTACCGGTGGGCAAGCGGGCGCGGGTGGAGATCCAGGCCCGCGATGTGAGCCTGTCGCTACGAGCCCATTCCGATACCAGCATCATCAATATCCTGCCGGGGCGGGTGGTGGACACCCAGGAGATCAGCCCCAGCCAACTGCTGGTGCGCCTGGAGCTGGAGGATGGCCAGACCCTGCTGTCGCGCATCACCCGGCGCTCGGCCATGGCTATCGGCCTGCACGAGGGGTGCCGGCTCTATGCCCAGGTCAAGAGTGTGGCGCTGATAGACTAGTGGCACCAACAACGGCGGATGGGTGAAGGAGGAACGACGTAACCCATCAAACGGACAGCTTGCCGTACACGGCGGATGTCTGGCCGAACGTGCCGTCGGTTGGCGGTTGAGGAGTCGGTGGGTTACGCGGCACCCAAGCGTGATCGTGACCTGGTAGCAACGTGCCTGTGCGCCGCTAACCCACCCTACCATCCACACGGGCCAGGGCCGCCCTATTCGGCGTAACCGAGCGCCTCGTCCAAACGGTGCTTGCCCTTGACGAAGATGCCGTTGCCGCGCGCCAGCTCCTGCCCGCGGGCGTTGTAGGCGATCGACTCGACAATGAACTGGGTGCGGGTCTGGCTCACCACCCGGCCCACCGCGCGCATCTCGCCGCTGGCGACCGGCCGGATCAGGTAGGTGGTGAAGGAGGCGGTGAGGACGAACACCTCCGGTTCCAGGGAGCTGGCGGCGAAGTAGGCCGCATCGTCCAGCATCTTGAAATAGACCGAGCCGTGCACCGCCCCCGCCGAGTGGTGGTACTCCTCCCGCAGCTCGATAGAGACCTCCGCCCAGCCTTCCGCGACGGTGATCTCCGGCTGGTAGAGCTGGTTGATCGGGGCCGCCAGGTACATGCGTTGCAGGGCGTGATAGTGCGGCGTCATATCGATCGACATGGTGCTTCTCCTCGGGTGCGAGGGTGTCCGGCCTGGAGACTCCGGGCATTCAGGAAAAAGTCTATCAGAGAGCGGTGACAGCTGCGCGCCGCGTCGACCGGCCGCCCGATCCTCGAGCAGGAGACGCAGCCCCTCGCCGCTGATGTTGACCTGATTGCGCATGCCTGGCTCCCTCGTTGGCCCGTTGAATGGCGGGGTTGAACGGCCGGGTTGGACAGCGGGCGGTGCGTGGCCGGAACACGGCGACCCGCCTAATCGAAGCCCCGCCCCTGGCCGGCCTCCTCGTAGGTTACGCCGTCCCGGATGTGGTAGATGCGCCGGAAGGTCGGGATGATCTTCTCATCATGGGTGACGACGATAATGGCGGTCTCGAAGCGGCGTGCCATCCGGTTCAGGATGCGCATCACCCCCAGTGCCCGCTCGCTGTCCAGCGGCGCGGTCGGTTCGTCGGCCAGGATCACCGGCGGCCGGTTGACCAGGCCGCGGGCGATCGCCACGCGCTGCTGCTCGCCGCCGGAGAGCTGCGACGGCATGGCCCGGGCGCGGTGCTGCACATCGAGCCCCTGCAGCAGTTCCAGCGCCCGGCGGCGGGACTCCGCGTTCGGCTGTCCGGCCAACATCGGCAGCAGCGCCACGTTGTCGGTCACATCGAGAAACGGAATCAGGTAGGGGGCCTGGAACACGAAGCCGATCCGGTCACGCCGCAGGGCGCGCAGATCGCCCACTCGCCAGCCGTCGTCGTAGATCACCTCGTCACCCAGGATCATGCGCCCGGCGGTCGGTTCGATGACCGCGCCCAGGCACTTGAGCAGGGTGCTCTTGCCCGATCCCGAGGGCCCGATCAGCCCCACCACCTCGCCTGGGGCCACCTGCATGTCGACCCCCTTCAGGGCGTCCACGGCGGTGTCGCCCCGGCCGTAGCGTTTGGTCAAACCTTCGATGCGGATACCCTTGCCGCTCATCTCAACCTCCGATCGCTTCGGCCGGGTCGACCTTTAGGGCGGCGCGGATGGCGATCACGCTCGCCAGCACGCAGATCACCACCACCGCGCCGAATCCGATCACTGAATCCAGCGGCAGCAGCAGCACGTACTTAGGGAACACCGGCGCCCAAAAGGTGGCGGTGATCTTGCCCACCGCGAAGCCGATCACCCCGAGGGCGATCGCCTGCTGCAGGATCAGCGCGGCGATGGTGCGGTTGCGGGTGCCGATCAGCTTCAACACCGCGATCTCGCGGATCTTGCCCAGCGTCAGGGTGTAGATGATGAAGGCCACGATGGCCGCGCTGACAATGGCCAGGATCACCAGGAACATGCCGATCTGCCGGGCCGAGGTGGCGATCAGCTTGCCGACCAGGATCTCCTCCATCTGCGGGCGGGTGTAGACGGTGAGCCGCTTCCAGCGGCGGATCGAATCGGCCACCGTGGCCGCGGCATGTCCCGGCGCCAGTTGCACCAGCACCGCGTTGACGTAGGGGTTGCTGCTTTGCGAGTTGATCACCGCATCCAGCAGCCCGGGCACCCCGGGGCGGTTGAAGGCGGGATTGTCGGCGGTGCGCCGACGCTCCTGGCGGATCGCCTCGTTGTCCTTGAGAAACTGCGCCTCCTGGGCATCCCGTAGCGGGATAAACACCATCGGATCGCCGCTGGAGGAGACCATGCGCCGGGTCAGGCCGACCACGCGATAGGCGTTGCGGCGGATCTGGATCCGCTCGCCCAGTTTGAATCCGCTGGCGACATCGGCCACCGCCTCGAAGTGTCCCCGGGTGATCTGGCGCCCGGCCACCAGGCGGGGCGGCCAGCCGGGCAGGCCGGGCTCGCCGGCGGTGATGCCGGTCACCATGGCGCGCACGTCGCGCTCGCCCTGGCGTACCTGCATGGTGAGATAGGTGACGTTGGCCACCCGCGCCACCCCGGGCAGACCGCGCACGCCGCGCCACACGTCATCATGCAGGCTGGAGGATTCGGCATAGGGCCCGAGGGTATCCCGCTGCACCACCCAGAGGTCGGCGCCGCTGTTGTCCAGCAGCACCCGGGCGTCGTCCACCATGCCGCGATAGACGCCGGCCATGGTCAGGGTGACCCCGATCAGCAGACCCAGACCGATGCCGGTGAAGACGAACTTGCCCCAGGCGTGCAGGATATCGCGGCCGGCCAGGCTGATCACGACCCGGCTCCGGACAGACGCTCCACCGGGGTAATCCGGCTCCGCGCGCTCAGCGCCCGGGCACTGTAGACAACGATGCGGTCGCCGCTTCTCAGCCCCACACGCACCTGAACCCGGCCGTCGAGACCGGCAACACCCAGCTCGACCGGGGTGAAACGCAGGTCGCCCCCGCTCACCTGCCAGACCCCGAGACGGCCCTTGACCCGCTGGATCGCGGCATTGGGAATCACCGGCGCGGACGGCAACCCGGGCAGGCTCACCGTCACCTCCGCCAGTTCACCAAGCGGCGGCAACGGATCGGGAAGACGCGCAAAACTCACCTTGGCCAGGGTCTCCTCGGTGACTTGGTCGGCCAGCGGTTCGACCCGCAGCACCTGGCCCGCCAGCCGCTGCCCGGCACGGGAACGCAGCACGATCCCGGCCGGCAGCGCCGCCCGCAGTCCCTGCGCCTCGGTCTGGTTGAAGCGCACGTTGATCCACAGGCTGTTGGTATCGATCAGCTCCACCACCGCCTGGCCGGCCACCACCGTGGTGCCGGGATCGGCGCCGCGCAGTGTCACCAGACCGGCGGCCGGTGCAACCAGTTGCAGATTGTCGCGTTGCGCCTGCAGCGCCTCCTGTTCCGCGCCGACGCGCACCAGCTCCTCGCGAGCCCCGTCCAGGGCCGCCCCGGTCAACAGCCGTTCCTGCCGTTTGCCGGCCACCACCTCCTCGCTGACTGTATGCGCGGCGAGCAATTTTTCGTAACGCAACGCCTGCGACCGCGCGTAGGCGTGCGCCGCCTCGGCCTCGCGCAACTGCGCCCGGGCGCGTTTCAGTGCCGCCGCCTGGGCCAGCAGCCGGGCCTCCAGGTCCACCGGCTCCATCTCCCCCAGCAGCTGCCCCGCCCGGACCCGATCACCGACCTGCACCTCCAGGCGCTTGACCCGTCCGGCGACCGTGGGGCCGATCCTGTAGCGGTAGCGGGCCTCGACGGTGCCGATGCCGAACAGTGCGGGCGATAAAGTGTGTTCTTCCACGGTGGCCAGGGTGACCGGCACCGGCGCCAGCGGACCGGAACGCACAGCCACGTAGACGAACAGCCCCAGCAGCGGCAACAGCACCGCCAGCAGCCCCAGGGTACGGCCCTGGATCGGCAGCCGTTTCACCGCCCGCTCCCGATGCCACGCCGGTAGATGGCAAATACGCGCGGCGCATCACGGCTGATCCGTTGCACATCGCCCGCCAGCAGCGACTGCATCACCAGCCCCTGGATGGTGCCGACAAACAGGCTGACGGCCGCCTCGGTATCGAGCGCCGGATCGAGCTCCCCCGCCGCCTTGCCGGCCTCGATCAGTTTACGCACCCGCTCGCCATAGCGGCCGATCAGGGTCTGCACCATGCGTTTCGGCGCCGTCTCGCCGGCGTGCTGCAGCTCGCCGAACAGCATGCGCGGCACCCCCGGGTGCTCCGCCACGAAGCCCACGTGGGCCATGAACATCGCCTCCAGCGCCGCACCGGGGGAATTGACCGACCTGATCGCCTTATCCACCCGCGACAACAGGCGCTCCGCCACCCACTCCATCACCGCGCGCAGGATGGCGTCCTTGTTGGGGAAATGGCGGAACAGCGCGCCCTGGGTGAGCCCCATGCGCTTGGCGATGGCGGCGGTGGTGATGTCGCTGGGATTCTGTTCGGCAGCCAGTTCCACCACCGTCTCGACCGTGATGGCGCGCCGCTCCTCGGCCGGCAGGTGTTTGACATGAAGTGCCATGATTGCTCCCAATAAAGATAGTAATTAGTTACTCACTTTATACCTTTTAATCGTCTTGTCAATCTGCTTGAGCGGAAGAAGACGCCATGCCGTGGGTGGAACAGGGGCCGACGCCCGACCCGAGCGGGTAGAATCAGGCGAGGGGAGCGAGGTCGTCCCTCGATTGCCGCAGGTCCTCCTCGCCCCCCAGTTCACGCAGGCCGGTAATGGCGGTGACGATGTGCGGCTCATGCCGGTCCAGCGGATAGACCATGTAGACCGGCAGGGTGATGAGCGGACTATCCTCCACCGGAAACAGCCGCTGCGAACGGATCAGCTTGCGCACCAGGCGCACCGGGAAGTAGGCGGAGCCGCCGTGATTGCTGATCAACTGCATGGCGAGCCAGCCGATATTGACCCGCTGCGCCGAGGTGTCCATGTCCGGAAAGCGGGCGGAGAACTGGGCCAGGAATTCCGGCCCCCAGTCGACGTGCACATAGCTGGAGTCCTGCCAGCGGCGGTCCGGGGCGCTGGTCATCAGCACCAGCGATTCGCCGAAAATATACTCGGCGGCGATGGTGGGCCGGCTTTGCGGGGTGTAGAGCACGCCGATATCGATATCCCCCTGCACCAGTCCCTGCATGATCCCCTCTTCGAAGCCGATCTCCAGCCGCAGCGAGATGTCCGGCGCGCTCCGGCGCATCCACTCCACCCAGTGCGGCAGGAATCCGTCCCACAGGGCGATGCGTCCCTGCAGGGTCAGCCCGGCGCTGAAACCGCTGGAGAGCCCCACGTCATGACGCGCCTGCTCATAGGTGCGCACCAGCACCTTGGCGTGGCGCAGAAAACGCCGTCCCGCCGCCGTCAGTTCGGCGCCGCCGCGGCCACGCCGGAACAGCGGGGTTCCCAACTGCCGCTCCAGGGTCTTGATACGGGCACTGACGGTCGATTGGGTGATGTGCAGTTTGGCCGCGGCGCCGACAAAGTTGCCGGCGGCGGTCACCGCCAGAAAGGTGCGGGCGAACTCGATGTCCATGGATGGCAGCCCTCCTCGGCCAGGTGCGGATGGCCTTATCATATCGAATATTACGATATTAAATAACAATAATATTCGTTTGTTGAATGCTGCTCCCCTATTTATACTGACTCCAGTACCGCCTGCCGCAGCGCGAGGAATCGATGAAAACCAATCCCTTTGCCATACGCACCGAATACGTCACCTTCGATAACCAGCGGATCGCCACCGATCAGGAGGGTTATATCCAGGATTTGGACGACTGGTCTGAAGGCTTTGCCCTGGCGCAGGCGGCAAAAGAGCACCTGACACTGACGGAGGAACATTGGGAGGTGATCCTTTTCATCCGCGATTACTATCACCAGCACCATGTGCAGGCCCAGGTGCGCGACATGATCAAGCACTTCAGAAAGGTCTGGGGAAGCGAACGGGGCAACACCCGCTATCTGCACGACATCTTCCCCATGGGTGGGCCGCAGAAACAGGGCAATCGTCTGGCGGGCATTCGCAAGACCAAGGGTGAACACTGAGCATTCATCCGCGCCGCACCCGGCGCCAACCCACCCTCCTCTCCCCGTTTCACCAGCCAGAGCCCTTCACCTACCCGCCGACCAACAGCGGCTGACGCAGCAAATTCGGTGACCGGCCCTGTTGAGAAGGGCGGGAGTCGATTAAACTGGCGCGGTCGATCCGCTTCAAGCCGGAAGCGCGATCCCCGGCACCGCCCGGCCACCGTAACAGGACCTGCTTCCACAACTCAAGAACACATCAATGGCCCACCTTTTGACTCGTGCCCTGTTCACCCTGCTGCTGCTGCTCGCGCCCCTCGTGCCTTGCTCGGCCGGGCTCCAGCTGGCCGATCTGCCCCGGATCGCCGGCGATCATCCGGGCAAGAGCGGGGTCTACCTGCTGGAGAAAGGGGAGCAGTCGTTGCTGGCGCGGGCCTGGCTGGTGGAACAGGCCAGGCGCTCCATCGACGTGCAGTACTTCATCTGGAGCACCGACAACATCGGCACCCTCTCCAGCGAGGCGCTGCTGCGCGCGGCCGAGCGCGGGATAAAGGTGCGCATTATCGTCGATGACCTGTTGATCGATGCCGAAGCCGAAACCCTGCTCTCCCTGGCCGCCCACCCCAATGTGCAGATCCGCATCTACAATCCGATGCACTCGGTTGGCGTCTCTTTCTGGCGGCGCGCCTGGGGACTGGTGAGTGATTTCCGTGCCTCCAATCAGCGCATGCATGACAAGAGCGTGATCTACGATGGCACCGCGGCCATCACCGGCGGCCGCAACATGGCCGATGAGTATTACGACCATGACCAGGAGTACAACTTCCGTGACCGGGATGTGCTGCTGGGCGGCCCCGTGGTGCAACGGATGCAGCAGAGCTTCGAGCAATTCTGGGACCACCCGCTCAGCGTCCCGCTGGAGCGGCTGTTGGCGGATGAGCAGTCGAACCTGTCGACGCGGCAGGTCGACGCCTACCGCGTCTGGCTGCATGGTTACGCCAAAGACCCCGCCAACTTCGCCCCGGAGGTGCGTGACGCACTGGCCAGGATGGCCAGTGACGCACCCGCCATGATCGCTGCGATGCGCTGGACGGATGTTCGCTTCATCAGTGACCAGCCCGGCAAGAATCCGGGCCATGAGGGACTGGGCGGTGGCGGCAACACCACCCGCTCACTGGTCGAACTGATCGCCGGGTCGCGTCGGAGCATCACCATCCAGAGCCCCTACCTGGTCATGCCCGAGGGCGGCCTGGCCCTGTTCAGCGATTTGATCCGGCGCGGCGTCCAGGTGCGCATCGTCACCAACTCCCTGGCCTCCACCGACAACCTTCAGGCCTACTCCGGTTACGCCAAACAGCGGGACGCGCTGCTGGCGGCCGGGCTGGAGATCTATGAGTTCAAGCACGACGCACCGATCGCACGGGAGTTGATGACCCGCCCGGTCCCGCCGACCCGCGAACCGCCGCTGTTCGCCATTCACGCCAAGTCCCTGGTGGTGGATGACCGGATCGCCTATATCGGCACCTTCAACCTGGACCCCCGCTCGGCCAACCTGAACACGGAGGTCGGGGTAGTGATTCATGACGCCGGGATTGCCCGTCAGCTCAGGCAGGCCATTGAACGGGATATGCAACCGGAGAACAGCTGGCGTGCCGGCGCGGACAATGCGGAAAACGGTGGCGGCATCAGGAAGCGGGTAAAGCTGTGGTTCTGGGAGCTGATGCCGCTGGAGCCGTTGCTGTAGGATCTGTCCCTAGGGCCGTCAACCGGACTCCGCAGTAGTCATCTCCAGGTATTTCTTCACCGTCCGGCGATCCAGTCCCGAGTGTCGGGCGACCGCCTCGTAGGTGCCATAGCGACGGAAAAGCTGCTCGCAATACCGGCTTAGCAGCTGGCGCGCCGTCGGCGCCTGGCCGACCGACCACTCCCCGTCGTCTGCCCGCGACTCCCAGGCGAACTCCTCCGGAAGCAGCTGTCGGGACAACAGACAGCGACGTATCACCTGTTCCAGTTCCCGCACATTTCCCGGCCACGGATAATCGGCCGGCAGATCCCGTTTGATAATGCCCATCACCTGATCGAGTACCTGCTCGACGGGGCCGCCCAGCATGCGTTCGAGCAGCAGTCTCACCATCAACACCAGCTCCTCCGGGGACTCCGCCAGTCGCTGGCGGAGCGAGGGCATGTGCAGGACCTGCGAACTCACCCGGTAGTAGAAGTCATCCCGGAAGCGGCCGCTCTGGCGCAGTTCCGGCAGGGACCGGTTGGTCGCGGCCACGAGGCGTCCGGAGAAGCGCTTCTCTTCATGGCTTCCCACCGGGGAGAAGCGCCGCTCCTGTAATACCTTGAGCAGCTTGATCTGTACGGTAACGCTGACATCCCCGATCTCATCGAGGAACAGGGAGCCGTAACGGCTGCAGCGGCCCAACAGCCCCGTGTGAGTGTCCACCGCCCCGGTAAACGCCCCCTTGCGATGCCCGAACAGCTCCGATTCGATGAGGTTTTCCGTAAACTGGGACAGGTTGGTGGCGATAAAGGCCTGGGTGAAGGCGCTACGGAAACAGCCGCCCTGGGGGTCGTAGGGGATATAGCCGGAGCGCCCGATGGCCGCCGCTGCCGCGCCCTTGCCGGTACCGGTCTCGCCCAGCAACAGGGTCGAGAAGTCCTCCATCCGGTCCCACAGATAGCGGTCATAGAGACGCGCATCCTCGGTGAACAGCAGATTCCACAAGCCGCGCCGCAGCGCCTGCATGGAGGCCGTGCGTCCCACCAGCGCCCGATCGATAAAATAGTAGGCGCGGCGCAATTGGAAAAAGAAACCGAAATAGCGCAGCGCCTCGCGCGCGGAAAAGCCGCACTGCTCCAGCTCGCCCACCACCGCCTTGGCGAAGGGGACCGGCAGCGGGCGATCCGGCTGCGCCAGTTGCTGTTCGATATGACGGTCCAGCGCTTCGGTACAGTTATGGTAGCTGCGAAACAACAGGCCGTGTTTCAGCCATTCACGCTCTTCACCGCTGAGTTGCTGCAGGCGGGTGATGCCGCGTTCCGCCAGACCGGCCAGCATCCGCTCCAGCGGAGCCGCGATCACGCTGAAGTAGTGGGCACCGCTATCCAGCCCTTCGCGCCCTGGAGAAATACCGGGGGACACACCAGGAAAACGCGCCCCCAATAGCGCCGGATCGATACTGAACGGGTTGCTGTATATGGTCTCCTCCAGTTGCTGGAGAAACTGCCTCTCCCTCTCGTTCAGCATGCTTGTGCCCCTGATTTTTTCACTTCATGAATTGTAACTACTCACCCTGTCTGTAAGTGATAGGCCTGCCTTGTTGGCCGATCTCGATCCAGCCATCATGTGAGGCCGGCAAGATAGGCCTATCGCCCCGTGAATAGTTACCATAAATTATACATTTTTTGTATATCATGCATGCATTTTTGTACTTTATGGGCATTTACTATCAGATACAAAGCCCTGACACATGAGCACATCTATATGAAATTTAATAATATTTTTTCTAAAAACAAAATTGGCAAGGGGGTTGCAATGACAGCAGTGCATATCACAAACAGGAGCAACAAATCATGCACATCGCATCAGAAAGCCTTCAATCCTCCCCTGAATCCACCCCCCTGTCCGGCGAAGCGCACATGCAGACCTGGGACGGCAGCGAACTCTTCTACCGTTACTGGCTGCCCGCCTCCCCCTGCGACCGGGCGGTGGTGCTGTTTCACGGCGGACACGAGCACTCGGGGCGTTTTCTGGAGCTTGTGGAGCAGTTGGAACTGGAGGATTTTGCCATTTTCGCCTGGGATGCCCGGGGCCATGGCTTCTCCCCGGGGAGTCGGGGCTTTGCCCGCCACTTCCTGGACTATGTGCGTGACGCCGAAGCCTTCGTGCGCCACCTGGCGGATGAATACCGTATCCCACTCGAAGAGATGGCGCTCATCGGTCACAGCGTGGGCAGTGTCATCGCCGCCACCTGGGTGAATGACTACGCCCCGCCCATCCGCGCCATGGTACTCGGCTCCCCCGCCCTCAATATCAAGCTCTACGTGCCGGCCGCCCTGACCGGACTCCGGCTGCTGCAGCGCCTGCGGCCCGACGCCCATATCAACAGCTATGTCAAACCGGGCATGCTGACCCACGACCAGGCGGAGGCGGCGGCACGCCGCGCCGATCCGCTGATTTCGCCCCGCATCGCGGTCCGGGTCTTGACCAGCCTGTTCGACACCGCCGAACGATTGATCGACAGCGCCAACGGCATCCGGGTGCCGACCCTGATCCTCTCCGCCGGCAGCGACCGCGTGGTACAGCAAGCAGCGCAGCGGCGCCTGTTCGACAATCTGGGCAGCCGGGAGAAGTTGTTCAGAAACCTGCCCGGCTTTTATCATGAGATCTTTCATGAGCGCGACCGGCACATCCCCATCGCCGCGGCGCGCGAATTCATCACCCGCCAGTTCACCCGCACGCCTTCTCGGATGATGCAGACCGGAGCCGGCGCCGATACCGGTGCCTGCAATCAGGACCGCTACAAGCAGTTGCAACAACCGCTTCCCCTGCTCTCCCCTACCCGCTGGTGGTTTGCCGCCAGCCGCTTTGGCCTCAAAACCCTGGGCCGCCTGAGCGCAGGCGTGCGTCTGGGCTGGGAGAGCGGTTTCGATTCCGGCCGCACCCTCGACTACGTCTATCGCAACCAGGCAAGGGGTCTGGGCCCGCTGGGCCGGCTCATCGATCGCCACTACCTCGATAGCGCCGGTTGGGTCGGCATTCGTCAGCGCCGCCTGCATCTGGAGAGACAACTGAACCGGGCCATCGACGACCTCAGGGCACCAGGACAGAAGGTCCATATTGTGGATATGGCCGGAGGCCCGGGACGCTACCTGTGCGAGGTGATGCGCCAGCGCCAGGACCCCGCCATCAGTGCCGTTTGCCGGGACCGGGACCTGGCAGGACTGGCGGAGGGGCGCGAACTGGCCCGCGCGTCAGGTGTGACCCGGCTGACACATGAACCGGGGGATGCCTTCGACCCGGACTCCATCGCGACCCTGTCGCCGCGCCCGGATATCGTCATCGTTTCCGGCCTCTACGAGCTGTTCGATGACAATGCCCGGGTGCTTCGCTCGCTGCGCGCCATTCACCGGCAGATGCGTCCGGGTGGGTGGCTCATTTACACCAACCAGCCCCATCACCCGCAGCTGGAGCTGATCGCCCGCACCCTGATCAACCGTGACGGCGACCCCTGGGTGATGCGCCTGCGCCCGCAGTCGGAGATCAACGACCTGGTACGACAGGCCGGTTTCACCCCCCAATCCCAACTGCAGGACGATGACGGAATCTTCACCGTCACCAGCGCCCTGAGGGAGGCCTGATCATGGACAACCCGCAGACAACCCCCACTCACTGGGAAAAACTGTTTTGGGCGCTCGGGCTGGGCAGTCTGTTCCTCCTGGTCTACGGCACCACCAACAGCCTGAGCGCCGAGCTGAATGGACTGCCCAGCCTGTATCTGCCGTGGGAGGAACGGATACCCTTCCTCGGCTGGACCATCCTGCCCTACCTGTCGCTGGATATCTTCTTCATTCTCAGCTTTTTCTGGCTCAGGGATCGACGGGAACTGCTTGGCCATGCCGGACGGATACTGCTGGCCCTGGGCATCTCCTGCCTGCTGTTTCTGCTCCAGCCGATGCAGTTCGGATTTGTCCGCCCCGAGACCAGCGGCTGGGTTGGCGGACTGTTCAACCTGCTCACACTCGACCTGCCCTACAACCAGTGCCCCTCGCTACACGTCAGTCTGAGCCTGATCTACTGGCCGCTGGTGCGGCGTATGGCCGACGGTTGGGGCCGCCGCCTGCTGGGCCTCTGGTTCTGGCTGATCGCCCTCTCCACCCTGACGGTCTATCAGCACCATTTCATCGATCTCGTTGGCGGCTTGCTGGTCGGCCTGCTGGTGATGCATACCATCCCCCTGAATGATGCACCGGGGGCGGTGGTCAACCGGCAGTCGGCGCGTATGGCGATTCGCTATGGGGCGGGCGCCCTGGCCGCGCTCGCCCTGGCCCTGCTGAGCCGGGACTGGGGATGGGGCTGGCTGCTGCTCTATCCGATGCTGACCCTGGCACTGGTGGCCGGCGCCTATGCCGGCGGCCGGGCCGATTTCCTACAGAAACGCCACGGCCGGCACTGCCTGGTCACCCGGCTGCTGTTCGCCCCCTACCTGATCGGCACGCACCTGACCTGGCGCTACTATCGCTCCCGCGTCTCGCCCTGGAACCACCTCAGTGATGGCATCTATTTCGGTCGCCGCCTCACCGCCAGCGAGGCGGCCCGCCTCAAGCAGTTGGGAGTCGGCGCAGTCCTGGACCTGGCTCCGGAAACCGCCGAAACAAAGCGCTGGGGCGAGCTCCATTACCACCACGTCCCCCTGCTCGACTTCGCCACACCCAACCGCCAGGCGCTTCAGGCCGCCGTGCGTTTTATCCGCCAACACCGCACCGGGGTCTACGTGCACTGCAGCCTGGGCCTCTCTCGTTGCGCCCTGGTGGCGATCGCCTACCTGATGAGTGAGGGCATGAGCCTGGAATCGGCCCACCGATACACCAGGGAACACCGTTCTGGTATAGTGCTCGACGATTACGCTCTGGGTACGCTAATCGCGGACACTGCAAACACGGATATGATCACCAGGAAGGGGACGGCTCATGCCTAGCATCTATGATCTCAAACCGGCCTTTCAGGGCCTGCTGCGACCGCTCTGTGCCCGTCTGGCCGCCGGCGGCATCACCCCCAACCAGATTACCCTGGCCGCCCTGCTGCTCTCGCTCGCCAACGGCACCGCCCTGGCACTCTATGCAACCGAAGCCTGGCCACTGCTGTTGCTGCCCGCGGTGCTGCTGGTGCGCATGGCGCTCAACGCCCTCGACGGCATGCTGGCCCGGGAGCATGGGATGCAATCCCGCCTCGGTGCCGTACTCAACGAACTGGGGGATGTGCTGGCCGATACCGCTCTCTACCTGCCCCTGGCGCTGGTGCCCGGCGTATCCGCTACGTTGGTCGTGTTGCTGGTTTTCCTCGCCATCCTGACCGAATTTGCCGGCATCCAGGCGATCCAGATCGGGGCAGAGCGTCGATATGACGGCCCCTTCGGTAAAAGCGACCGGGCGCTGCTATTCGGTGCCATCGGTCTGCTCCTGGGTCTGGGCCTCTCCCCGGGCCCCTGGCTGATGCTACTGCTGGCGCTGGCTACCGTGCTGGCCCTGCTTACCGTTCTTAACCGGGTTCGCCATGCCCTGCTGGGCGGGGGGCAGGCATGAACTTCCATCCTCACGCCCTGTGGGCGCTGGCCGGCATTTTCGGCATCCTGATCCTCGCCACACCGACCGCCCACCTGATCGAAAAAAGGCGCCAACTGCCGACCGCCGGCGAACTCACACTTCGCGTCCGCTCCTGGTGGATCATGGTCAGCCTGTTCTCCGCCGCCGTGCTGCTGGGAGCGACCGTCACCACCTGGCTGCTCGGTTTCATCAGTTTCCTGGCCCTGAAGGAGTACCTGTCACTGATCCCCACCCGACGCTCCGACCGGCGGGTGCTGTTCTGGGCCTACCTGACCATCCCGCTGCAGTACTACTGGGCGGCGATCGGCTGGTACGGCATGTTCATCATCTTCATTCCCGTCTATGCCCTGCTGGTTATCTCCGCACGCAAGGTGTTGATCGGCGAAACCGAGGATTTTCTGCGCTCCATGGGTACGATCCACTGGGGGCTGATGATGACGGTGTTCAGTATCAGCCACGCCGCCTTCCTGCTGGCGCTGCCGGAGGACGTTGCCCCCGCCGGCGGTGTCGGCCTGCTGATCTACCTGGTGCTGCTAACCGAACTCAACGATGTGGCCCAGTATGTGTGGGGCAAGCGTCTCGGCAAACGCAAGGTGGTGCCCCGGGTCAGCCCCGGCAAGACCTGGGGGGGACTGATCGGCGGCTGTGCCACGACCCTGGTGGTCTCCCTGGCCAGCGCCCCCTTCCTGACACCGCTCAACCCGATCGAGGCGGTGGGCGCCGGCCTGATCATCGGCCTCTCCGGCTTCCTGGGTGACGTGGTGATCTCGGCGGTAAAACGGGATATCGGCATCAAGGACAGCGGCAGCCTGCTTCCCGGACACGGCGGCATACTCGACCGGGTGGACAGCCTCACCTTCACCGCCCCGCTGTTTTTCCATTACCTCTACTACTTGTACTACTGACGGGTACTACTAATGGGCACTACTGATGGCGGGAGATGGGAATCATGAAAGACTGGCCTAAGCTGCTCTTCTTCACCTGCATTGTGCGCCCCCTGGTGCTGATCATACTCGGCCTCAATGTCCGCCATCGGCAACACCTGCCCGCCACCGGACCGGCGATCGTCGTCGCCAACCACAACAGCCACCTGGACACCCTGGTGTTGATGTCGCTGTTTCCGCTCGCCCAACTGCGGCGGTTGCGTCCGGTGGCCGCGGCCGACTACTTCATGGCCAATCCGCTGCTGGCCTGGTTCGCCACCCGGGTGATCGGCATCATCCCCATCGAGCGAAAAAACCACGAGGGCCATCACGACCCGCTGGCCCCGGTGCAAGCGGCCCTAAACCAGGGCGACATTATTATCATTTTCCCCGAAGGCACACGCGGCCAGCCGGAACGGATGCAGAAGTTCAAAAGCGGCATTATTCATCTGGCGAAAGCACACGACACCATCCCCATCAGCCCGGTGTTCCTGCACGGCCTGGGCAAATCCCTGCCCAAGGGCGAGGGGCTGCTGGTACCGTTTTTCTGCGATGTGTTTGTCGGCCCGGCCCTCTATTGGCAGGGTGACCGCACACGGCTGATGCAACAACTTGAACAACAGATGGAGGCCCTGGCCTCGGAACAGGGGCATGCGGCATGGGATTGAACCCGCGTCGGCCGAAAAACATTTTCCCAATGGCATATTTGAATGGCACTAAGTTAAGCCCAGAGCCCTCGTCATCCCGGCGAATGCCGGGATCCAGAACCCGCATCCGCGGTGAATTCATGGATTCCGGCCTGCGCCGGAATGACGAAAAAATGGATTCCTGCCTTAACTTAGTGCCATTCATGTCATATTTAACCTTCATCAGGCACTGAGCATGGACAAATTAACCAAATTGCGCGGCTTCACTCCCTTCATCCTGACCATCTTTTTCAATGCCTTTATCGACCTTGGCCACAAGATCCTGATCCAGGACACCATTTTCAAGATCTATGAAGGGCAGACCCAGATCATCCTCACCGCCGTGGTGAACGGGCTGATCCTGCTGCCGTTCATCCTGCTGTTCACGCCGGCGGGTTTTCTCTCCGACAAGTTCCGCAAACCCAAAGTAATGCAGATCAGCGCCGCCGTGGCGGTGGCACTGACCCTGCTGGTCACCCTCTCCTACTACCTGGGCTGGTTTCAGTTGGCCTTCGGCCTGACCTTCCTGTTGGCGGTGCAGAGTGCCTTTTACTCCCCGGCCAAGTACGGCTACATCAAGGAGCTGACCGGTAAGGAGAATCTCACCTCCGCCAATGCCGTCGTGCAGGCGGTGACGATCATTGCCATTCTTTCCGGCATCTTTGTCTTCTCGGTGCTGTTTGAGCAGCGCCTGGCCGGCACCCGCTACAGCGACAGCCAGCAGCTGCTGCAGGCCATCGCGCCGATCGGCTGGGTGCTGGTGGCCTGCGCCGTGCTCGAACTCCTGCTCACCCTGCGACTGACGCCGGTGCAGGCGGAGGCCCCCGAGTTGCAATTCGACTGGCAGCGCTATCGCACCGGACACTGCCTGCGGGACAACTTCAACAAGCTGCTCGGCAGTCGCGCCATCTGGCTCTCCATCGTCGGGCTATCGGTCTTCTGGGGCATCTCCCAGGTGGTCCTGGCCGCCTTCCCGGCTCTGGCCAAGGCCTCCCTCGGCCTGGATAACACCGTGGTGATCCAGGGCATCATGGCCTGCACCGGTATCGGCATTATCGTCGGTTCCCTGATTGCCGGTCGGGCCTCGAAACACTACATCGAAACCGGTCTGATCCCGCTGGGCGCGGCGGGCGTGGTCATCACCCTGTCATTCATCCCGCAACTGGGCTCCACCGGACTGCTGATCGTGGATTTCCTGTTCCTGGGTGTGTTCGGCGGCCTGTTCATCGTCCCGCTCAACGCCCTGATCCAGTATCACGCCCGGGATGAGGAGTTGGGTACCGTACTGGCCGGCAACAACTGGGTGCAGAACCTGGTGATGCTGGGATTTCTCGGCCTGACCGTGCTGTTCTCGATCCAGGGCATGGGCACCCAGGGACTGTTCCATCTGCTGACGCTGACGGCACTACTCGGGGCCATCTACACGACGTATCAACTGCCCCAGTCCCTGGTTCGCTTCGTCATCGCGCGCCTGTTCTCCAGCACCCATCGTATCGAGGTGATCGGTTTCGAGAACCTGCCGGCCCAGGGCGGGGTGCTGCTGCTGGGCAACCACATCAGCTGGCTGGACTGGGCGATGGTGCAGATTGCCTGCCCCAGGCCGGTCCGCTTTGTCATGGAGCGATCCATCTACCAGCGCTGGTACATCAAGTGGTTCCTTGACCTGTTCGGAGTGGTGCCGATCGCCAGGGGCCAGAGCAAGGAGGCACTGGAAACCATCAATGCACTGCTTATGGCCGGCGAGGTGGTCTGCCTGTTCCCCGAGGGCGCCATCAGCCGTAACGGCCAACTGGGTCCATTCAAGCGGGGTTACGAACGCTGCGTCGAGGGGGTGGAGGGCGTCATCCTGCCCTTCTACCTGCGCGGCCTCTGGGGCAGCCGCTTTTCGCGCTCCAGCAAAAAACTGCAGGAGCTGCGCAACAGCGGCCTGCGGGGCAACGTCATCGTCGCCTTCGGCAAGCCGTTGCCGATGAACACGCCGGCCGACGCGCTCAAGCAGCAGGTGTTCGAGCTCTCCATCGACAGTTGGGAGCAGTACACGCAGAGCCTGGAGAGCATCCCGCTGGCCTGGATGCGCAGCGCCAAACGCATGGGCACGAAAACCTGTCTCAGCGATGCCCAGGGCGGCATGCCGCTGACCGGGCACAAGGTGCTCACCGGCGTGATCGGGTTGTCCCGACTGATCCGGAAACGCAGCCCGGAACAGCATATCGGGCTACTGCTGCCCACCAGCAGCGCCGGCGTGATGACCAACCTGGCCGCGCTGCTCAGGGGCAAGACCGTGATCAACCTGAACTACACGGCCAGCACCGAGGCCCTGCTGTCGGCCGTCGAGAAGGCGGAGATCCGCAGCCTCTACACCTCCAGCCGCTTTATCAGGAAACTGCAGCAACGCGGGATCGACCTCGAACCGCTGCTGTCACGGGTCGAGGTGCACCATCTGGAAGAGATGAAGGAAGCGATCACCCCTGCAGTCAAGCTACTATTGATGGCCGCCTCCGTGCTGCTGCCGGCCCGCCTGCTGTTCACCCTGTTCGGCAAGCCGGTGGATATCCGGCAGCCGGCGGCCGTTCTCTTCTCCAGCGGCAGCGAGGGTGATCCCAAGGGGGTGGTCCTGAGCCATCACAACATCATGGCCAACATCCGCCAGGTCACCGATGTGCTGGATGCCCGTCACGAGGATGTGGTCATGTCCACGCTGCCGCTGTTTCACGCCTTTGGCCTGACCGTGACCGGCCTGATGCCGATGGTGGAGGGGATTCCGGCGGTCTGCCATCCCGACCCCACCGACGTACTGACCATTGCCAAGGCGATCGCCCGCCAGCGCGCCACCATCTTCTGCGGCACCTCGACCTTCCTGCGGCTATTCATCCGCAACCGCCACGTCCATCCCCTGATGCTGGAGTCCCTGCGGGTGGTGGTGGCCGGTGCCGAACGACTCAATCCGGAGATCCGTGATGCCTTCAAGCTCAAGTTCAACAAGGAGATTTACGAGGGCTACGGCAGCACCGAAACGACCCCGGTGGCGAGCGTCAACATCCCCGACCGCCTGGACCTGCGGGGCTGGCAGGTTCAGGAAGGAAATCGGTCGGGCACCGTCGGCCTGCCGCTGCCGGGTGGCAGTTTCCGCATCGTCGATCCGGACACCCTGGAACCGCTGCCGGCCGGAGAGGATGGCCTGATCCTGTTTGGCGGCACCCAGGTGATGCTGGGCTATCTCAAGGATGCCGAAAAGACCGCCGAGGTGATTGTCGAGTCGGAGGGCAAACGCTGGTACAAGACCGGCGACAAGGGGCACCTGGACAGCGATGGCTTCCTCACCATCGTCGACCGCTATTCGCGTTTTGCCAAGATCGGCGGGGAGATGATCAGCCTGGGCGCCATAGAAGGCGCGATCGGATCCCGACTCCCGGATGACGTGGAGATCCTCGCCACCACGGTGCCGGACGAAAAGAAGGGCGAGAAGGTGATCGTGCTGTTCGCCGGCAACATAACCCAGGATGAACTCAAGGCACTGATCAATCAAACCGACCTCAGCCCGCTGATGAAACCGGCCCAGTTGGTGGCCGTGGAGACGATTCCCAAACTGGGCAGCGGTAAAAGCAATTTCAACAAGGCCAGAGAGATCGCACTGGCAGCGGGGGTAGCATGAAGACCGTTGACATCCATACCCACCTGCTGAACCCGGAGGTCAGCTTCCATCGCCTGTATGACAAGATCACCATCCCGCTGTTTGCCCGCAGCCTGGGGGCGGATCCGAAACAGCTGCTGAGACAGCCCTACGCGACCTACGTCTCGGCCATGGCGGCGTCGATAAAAAATTCGGTCCATGTGGAAAAGAGCTGCCTGTTCGGGGTCGATGTACGCCTGGATGAGCGGGGCCGGGAGATTGATCGCGACCGGACGGTCTGCGCCATGACCGAGGATGTGCTAACCGTGGCCAGGCGTTACCCGGATCAATTCATCCCCTTCTTCTCGGTCAATCCACGCCGCCCCGATGCCCTGGAACTCATCGACCGGCACATGGAGAACGGCTGCCGCGGGGCCAAGTTCCTGCAAAACTATTGGGGTGTGGATCTCAATGACGAGCGTTTTATCCCCTACTACGAAAAAATCGAGGCACACAACATCCCGCTGATCATCCATGTCGGCAGCGAGTACAGCATTGACTCCCACAGGCGATACGAGGGCGTCGGAATGCTCGACCTGCCCCTCGCCACCGGCGTCACGGTGATTGCCGCGCACATGGGACTGGGACGGCTGAACTATAAACTTCGCCTCTGGCGCAACTTGTCGAAAGATCCCCGCTTCTTTGACGCGGACTACTTCCAGCTGCTGGCGATGCTGAAAGCGCACCCCAATCTCTATGCGGATATTTCTGCGATCCTGGCCCCCATGCGGGCACGGGCATTAAGGCACCTGTCCGAACAGACCGATGTGCATCACAAACTCCTGTTCGGCACCGACTATCCGGTGCCCTTCACCGTGCGGTTCAACAGTTATGACCTGCCAAAACAGAGAAGAAAGCGGATCGGCCTGGTAGGTAATCCGTTTGACCGCTACATCGCGGCGCTGCACGACTACTTCCCCTCTGGCAATCCGCTCTATACCAACTACACAAAACTTCTCTGATACGGAACGAAGGCCAATCCCGGGCAACCGCTCAAGCCACCGGGCGTGGTGGCGAGCGCCCGATCCTCACGGTTTGACCTTTATCATGGATATGGCCCATGCGGCTCCTGAATAATGGGCAACATGAGCATGCCCTATGCCGAGTCTATTGCCGTGCCTGAGGATCACGACTTCAGATCCCGTGGCCGGGTGCCTGGAAACAACGGCATCTGGGTCGGCATTTTTTGTGTGCTGGTGGAGTTTCTGCTGCTGTTCATTGTCTACTTCGTGGCCAAGGCCCACCACCCCGAGGCGTTCGAGAGCGGCCCAGACAAACTGGTCACCCTGGCCGGGGTGACCATCACCATGCTGCTGCTGACCAGCGGTTACTGCATGGTCAAGGCGGTCGAGTCGATTCGCCGGGACGCCTCGGTCACGGCGTTCCGCTGGATCGCGCTGGCGTTTCTGCTCGGTTGCGGCTATCCGCTGGTGAAGTACTTCGAGATCCGCTGGAACATTGCGCACGGCATCGACGGCGAAACCGGTATCTTCTACACGGTCTACTACTACCTGACACTGAATCACCTGGTGCATGTCTTCTGGGGCCTGCTGGGCCTGGGTTGGGTTGCTCTGCGGACCAGCCGTGGCAGCTACTCGTCAAGGGACTACAGCGGCCTGGAGGCGGCGGCGGTCTACTGGCACACCACCGATGTCATCTGGCTGGTGATCTTCCCCTTTTTCTACGTACTGAGGTGAGCATGGGGCATGCGGAGAGAGTCTGGCTGCTGCTGATCGGTCTCACCCTGGCCGGGGCCTGGTTCGCCGAAACCGGGCACGCTGGCTGGCCGCTGACCCTGCTGGTGGCCGGCTTGATCGCGGTCAAGGGACGTATGGTGATCGACCACTACATGGAGATGACCCGCGCCAACGCCCACATCCGCCACGTGCTCTACGCCTTCGCCACGCTGGTTCCGCTGCTGGTCATCTTCACGCATGGCTGGGGCGACCTGCTCCGGCGACTGACAACGCTGAACTGACCCGGAAAGAGGTCGGGTAAAAATACGCCGCGCGTTCGCCGGATCATCGAGGCACCATCGAACAGCACGCTGAATAGCTCGGCGATGTTCGAACAGGAGAAACATCCCCGCGGCGGTCACACCGGCCATATGGATGCCGGGCAAACCCGGCCAGGCGGTACTGGTAAAGAGCGCTTGATCCAACACAGTTTCAACAACCAGTTTTCCCATGTAACCCAACCCGGCGACAACAATCAGGGGGTGCGGGTTATCGCGCCATAGTTGCCAGAACACCAGCGTCAACAGCGTGTTGAGTACGCCGGACAGACCGCAATAGTAATCCAGATCCGTCACTCCCCACCAAAGCCAGGCATCCAGAAACAGCAGACTGAACAGCATCGCCCGACAGAGCCGCTTTCTGTCCCGCCGCTCCAGAATGGATGCGATAAGACCGAGGGCGAGGATGTCCCAGAACGCATGATAAACATCGCTGTGCACCAGGTGACCACTGAGCAGCCGCCACCAATCCCCCTGTAATATCTCCTCGCGCCCGTACACCAGCGTCTCGGGTGCGGGACCCGCCAGCAGGTACAGCCCTGTCGCCACGAGTGCCAGCCCGAGCGAGAGCCACGGCAGCCCGTTGCTGCCGTGGCTCGTCGATATCGCGGCATTAACCGCCATCAGGCTTCACCCGGTGATTTCGAGCGACGGATATGACCAGCAGTGGCAGCAGGAGCAGGAGGCTCCAGGGGTCCATGGCTCCGCCGCCCCGGCTGTGACTGGCCCGCGGCTGGGTGTACAGGGGCTGTTTGGTATCAACGCGCCGCGACACCACAGGGTGTTGGGCACGTTGTTGCTGTGCCGCCTGCTCATTGGCAAGGCGCTGTTGGTTACGGCGCTCGATGCCCCTGGCCTGAAACTGCTCCTCACGCAACACCACCATGGAGGTGTAATCGGTCACCAGGCTGTACTCCAGGGCTAGATCGGTGGCGGCTTGTTTGAGATCCGGCTGTTCACCGAAGTTCTCCATTTCGGTCTGCATCTCTTCGATGGCAGCATATGCCCACAACCGTTCGATCTCCGGATTCTCCTTGCCGATGGCCGGAAAGGCGAAGCGCGTCCGGTATGTCTTGTCAGCACCGGATATCCGGCCGCTCAGTTCCACCTCGGCATCCCCCTCTCCCCAGTAGTGTCCGAACAGCACCAGTTGTTGTCCCCGATACAGGCTGCCTATCTCCCTGGGCGTGATATCGGCGGTCTTCACGCCCTTGATCTTCAACTCCACGCCATGCAACGCCTGGTGCCCGACCTTGCTGACGGCGGTGAGTAACTGACCCACGATATCATCGCTGTTGGATATGCGGACCGCGAAACCGCCGGAGGCCTTGGTCATCGCCTCGAGCATGGGGCGATTGGCGCTGTTGCCCATGATAAACGTGAACAGCCGGGTGTCTTTTTTCCGGATCAGCTCGATGAATTTACGCTGCGCCGTCTCCCCCACATTGGCAACGCCGTCGGTCACCAGCACGATGGCGCTGGTACGGTCCGCTTCAAGCGAGTTGAGCCCTTTTTTCAGCCCGGCATATAGATCGGTGCCGTTTCCCGGCTGGATACCTGCCACCTGGCTGGCGTACTGTTGAACGGCTTCCCGGGTGGCGTTGACATATCCCCGGGTCAGCTCATGCGCGGTGTTGTTGAACAGCACGATACGAAACCGGTCTTCGGGACGCAGCTTTGCAAGCGCCCGCTCCACACCGTCCGTCAGCGTCGCGTACTTGCCACTCATTGATCCCGAGATATCCAGTACAAAGACCCAGTCACGCCCCTCGGTTATCGGTTTCAGGTCATCCCCCGGGGTGATGGTCAGCATGTAGGTCCCACGCTGTTTCGGATCCGGCTTATAGGTGACCAGATCGACACTGCCGGGCAGGTTGGCCTGAAGGCGCCAATAGACCACGAGATCCTTATCCAGGGTAAACGCCGCACCGGACTGCGGCTGTTGAGGATTGAAGGCGTTGCCCCGGGCACCCTCCTCTTTCCTGGCACCGGCGCTGTTTGCCAATTCAACCAGCCACTCCCCATCGGGCAGCTGCTGGACCTGCGCAGCGGCCTGGTTGGGCACACGCAGGGCATCCACCGGATAGGAAGAGCGCAGTAGCAAGCGGAAACTGAACGCTTCCTCAACCGTTTCATTGGCCGTCCAGAAGGCCAGCTTCTCCTCATCCACGCCGCCCTCTTCGAGGGGGTAGACATAACGACCAATCCCGGTATCGACGCTGGCAGTCTGCATATAAACCAGGCGAATACGCGTATCCCCGCCGGCCCGCACCGGTGCCACACTGATGTCGAAGGTTTTGTAGCTGTCCTTCTCGGTAATACCGGCATCGCGCCCGGCCGACTTCTCCTCCTCATAAACCTGGCGCGCGGCTTTCTTCTCCAGCACTTCTCCGGAGACAGGTTTGCCATCTATCCACAAAGTGAATTCGGATACCGCGCCATGCTCCGGTACCGGAAAGGAGTAGACCGCCTCCAGGTCCTGGGCATGGGGATTATGGAAAGTCTGCTCCACTGTGGTGACGGCATAGCCGTCCTCGACCACCACGGAAACATGGTGTTCCTTGATTCCCAGTGGAGGCAGACTGCCATCACTGGGAGAGAGCAGACCGGCTGCAAGTGCCGTGTTTCCCAGTAGCAGCAAGGTAAAGGCAATGATTGCACGCTTCCAAGGTATGTATTCAATCAGTCTCATGATCAGGCTCCGTTTAATTAAACTATGTTTAATTTAATCCCGGCAAGAGACCCCTATGGGGCCTCGGGTTTTATTGAACGATGTTCAATTACAGCTTTTAGCACACAATTGAACAATGTTCAATACTTCGCTAAACTAACGCCATCCTTTCCCAGACCAGGTACGAAATATGGGCCGCCGCAGCGATCACAGCCGTGAAGAGATACGCCAACTGGCACTGGGCGCCGCCGAGGCCATTGTTGCCGAGGGTGGCTTCAAGGCGTTGACCGCACGCAAGGTTGCCGCCGCGATTGGCTACACCGTGGGGACCCTTTATCTGGTATTCGAGAACCTTGATGACCTGGTATTTCAGCTCAACGGCCGGACTCTGGATCAACTCTATCAACGCATGCTGGATGAAAAGCACCATAGCTATTCAGGCAAGAAGGCGTTGTATGCCCTGGCGACCGCCTACATCGATTACGCGGAAGCGGAATCCCCGCGCTGGAACATGTTGCTTGAATATGTGGCTGGCAAGGATGAGGTGATGCCGGATTGGTACCTGGAGAAGCTGGGCCAGGTATTTGGCCTGGTCGAAGAGACGCTGGCATCGACGGTTGGCAACCAGGATGACAAAACCATCAGCCAGGCGGCGCGGGTTTTATGGGCGAGTGTGCACGGCATCTGCATTTTGAAGATCCGCCAGCGGCTCGATCTCGCCGGAGGGCAGAGTACCGGTGAGATGGCCTGCATGCTGATCGACAACTTTGTCGAAGGTATGAGTCGATAGAAATTTCGAGAGGGAAAGCGGCTACGCTGTCGAACTAGGCTGTTTGAAGTCGCAGGTTCGAATGCGCTATCTGAAAACGAAAAACCCGGACGCGAGGTCCGGGCTTCGTTACCAATTGGTGGGCGGGATGACTCGGCGGCTGCGCCGCCTCATGCAGCTGCGCTTCGTTGTGCTGTCAAACCTGGCTTATTTGAAGTCGCAGGTTTGAATGCGCTGTCTGAAAACGAAAAACCCGGACGCGAGGTCCGGGCTTCGTTACCAATTGGTGGGCCATGTAGGATTCGAACCTACGACCAATGGATTAAGAGTTTCCATATAAAACAATAAGTTATTGTGATATATGGAAAATCAGCCGTAATCAAACGAAACCAAAAGAAGTTTACAAACAGTAACTTAGCGTACTTTGACGAACAGAGTAAAAACTAAGTGTTGCACCGGAAATACACCGCTTATCACTATATTGCCCTGCCGTGTTACGGTAAAAATTAGCTCAGAAATCATCCGATTCTTTTTCAGTCTTCCTACGACGCAATTCATTCTGCATCCATTGCGACGATTCAGCCATGTCTCGGCGCAGCTCTGTCAGTTCGTCAGCGGTCAGCCGGCGCACGGCTGGTTCCGCCTTCTGCTCAGCCTGGTGTCGAGCGATGGCTTCCGCCACGGTTTCACCTGGGCGCAGGCCGTACAGTTCGTAGGAGTTGGTCGTTGTAAAGTGGGCGGGCGGCTCGAAAACATATCCGGCCGCAATCATCTCGGCCTCAATCTCTTCGGTGATAAAAAACGGCTCGTCCTCATGTGAGTTCGTCATACTCTTTCCTCTTGGCATTCATTTTGTCTGATGTACCACCCCTTAACTAATGCGCCATCGATGTATAATGCCCGTCAGCGGATCACGAATACTCTCTGGATGATAGTGCCCCACTATGCAATGGGGATCTAATCTAGATCGGATGCAGAATCCAGCCCCTCTCGAAGGATTTATTTGGAAATCTGAACCTTCCAACAGCTCCTGGAAAAGAGCTTCCAGTGACCAGCCGGAAAACTCCTCAAGCGTATAATCACTAATTAGCTCCAGGGGAACATCACAGACTAACACCGTAGGCTTCCCATAAGTTGTTAGCACTTGTCGATAGTCGCGTTTACTTCCAATTTGAGCTGCCAGCGACGTAAGGTATTCACTGCCATATATCATGTAATGTCCGCAATAGGTAAGAAGCATCTCTTCGTTGGCTTCGAAGTAAACTCGACCTTCTCGCAGGTCACTTCCAACCTGATGAATAGCCGCCTGAAGACTCGATTCATTCAACTCCGGGAACTTGCCCTGAAGAAACAGCAGTCTTGCTTGACGGTGGAATTTTTCAGGTTGAAGCGGTTTCAGCCCCTCCCCATAAAATCGTTCCACATCATCCGTTCTTGTACCATGCACCGCACGAATGGCACTGTAACGCTCCCTTAGGCGATTAGCGAGCAATGACTTCATATCAAAGGCTTCATTACGAACCCGGTGAACTATTTCCTCTAACCAACTCGGATCATCACTAACAATATCCTCTGGCGGCGCAGCCAAGAAGGACTCCACCACTTCTGGAGTAGCAAAGTCTTCTATCAAACCCCATATGCTAGTCTTCCAGCTACCATAATCCCGATGGTTCCATACATCACTGGGGGCATCTGGCCTTTCATCGTAGCAAGCATGTAACCCCCTATCCTGTGCGGACCGGAGGTTTTCTACAGCATCGTCCGTTGTTTTTTTGGTCATGGTAGCTGTACTCCCATCCGTAATACCAAAACCATATCACTCACATCCAGCGATAATAATAGTAATAATAATATTATTACTATTATTATCAAAACAGACTCCCACCTGCGCTAAACCGAGATTTGCTCAGTTATAAAGAATTAAATAACTCACCGATTTCAACGATTTGGCGAATAATAGCGTGCTGGAGCGTGATGGGTTGAACGCCAAGTAAAGGCTGCTGTGGGCCTGGCCGTCGAGAAGGCCGAGCAAAGGAAGGAGGAACAGCAGACACAAAACCAGGAAGAGCGGAAGGAACAGAAGCAGCGGCGAGCTGCACGTATCGGGTGATATCTTATCACCATCCCATCGAGACAGACCAGGCCAGGGCGGCAAGTTCACAGTGCCCCCATCGAAATAGTAAGGCGTATACTCGGATATCCCGATCAAGGCCCCAAAACAGAAAAGCCCACCTTGTGGTGGGCTTTTCCTTAATCGGGACTCTTGGCTATCTCCAGACCCGCTGGAGACCTGTTTCCAGGCGGTACAACCACACTGCCGAAGCAGCTCCGTTCATATGATTGCCGTCACAGTATGTGGTAACCCCGTAAACACGTCAATACTTACAGCTAGAGCCTACGGGTGGAATCGAACCTTCGACTCTGTTCGATTTACCCCCCTGCCCACGATGGGGGGGCAGCTCATGAAAGGCGGGGCTTTTTCTGCAGGTTAAATAGTTCGAAGGGCGGTCATAGGCACAAAAAGCCACATGGGGTTGTCGGTGAACGGTTCGAACAAATCAAATCGGTGGTAGAACGCCAGGGCGTCCTCATTGATCACATCGAGGATCAGACACCAGGGCCCGGAGGCCGACCGTTGTCAGCTCGACCGCTTTGCGTAGGGCCGTGACCAACGTTTTGGCACCCAACTGCTGGCTGTCAACAACAGCGAATGTGCCACTATGGCTACTTGGCCAACCGGATTACCGGGATACAGCTGGCTTTCAATCGACAGGCCCGGGGTCTGGGGTCAGTAGTGGTCAAAGGCCGGAAAATGAGGCATTATGAAGAAAAATCATTGTACGAAACGATCAATAGCCTTCAGGAAGCTGGGCCGGAATGCACAATACGGATACCTCACCTGCGCTATCACCCCAAATAGCGAACCACCGGGCAGCCGGTAAAAGACAAATGCTTATTAAATAGAGTTAGCAACCCTATCGAAGGCGGCTCAGTTCAACAGGCGTTTATGCCGCATGCTGGGTACGCTGCATAAATGCTAATGGGTCAGCCCTCTTACTCTCAGGAGATTTTGCATGGACAAAAATGTTGAAAAACAACTGGCCGAGTTCTTCGCTGCTCACGACACCAAAAAGGAGAGCGTGCGCCAAGTCAAAAGCGAGAGGGAACAAAAGGAAGCAGCGTTCTTGTCCCAGTTTGTTGAGCGTCGTGCCAGCATATTGAGGCCAGCCTTCGAGTCGTTCGCTAAAGCCGTGGAGATGCGGGGCATCAAGTGCCGAATTGAAGAGCAAGAAGAAAAGGCATTAGATCAACATCAAGTCCAGTCCGCTGCGATCACCATTGCTTTTGTAGTTGGTAACGACAGCCATCGGCGGCTTTCGGAGTATCCACACCTCACCATATCGTGTGAAAAGCATGCCAGTATGCTAACGCTCCATAAAAGCACTATGAGTCCTGGCCGTGGCGGGCAAAGTGGCCCCGCCGGGAAAGTTGGAATCCAGGACGTTACGGAGAATTCGTTGCATCAATCTCTTGTTGAGCTACTCCAGCAATCGCTGCTCTAAATAAGGGCTAACCCGGCAGTCAACCGGACCTGCGCGAAAAGCCGCGCAGGCCGGTTACTTCTACGTTGAGGCTTGAAAGGAATCGTGTATGGGTCTGGTTGCTAAGAACAAACACACGAATGAGTTGGTATATATATTTGACTACAAAAATCCTAGGAGCGAGCTAAAAAAGGATGATCTGTTGTGCCATCTGTGCGGCGGTGAGTTGATTATTAAGGCTGGGCTCGTGCGAATAAAGCACTTTTCGCATAAACCAAACTCACCATGCTCATGTGATTACGAAAGGCATCCTGAGAGCGAAGAGCATTTGTTTTTCAAGCGGCTTATTGCAACTCAACTGAGCAGTGAGTTTGAAGAGTACTTGAACGCGAAGCCATTGTTGGAGTATCCCGTTCATGAGGTGCATCGGGTTGCCGATATTGTTTTCGCATTTCCAAGTGGTTGGCTAGTGGCTCACGAAATTCAATTGTCATCAATCACTACTGAGCAATTAGAGCGACGCACAAATGACTATAGAAATGCAGGAGTTGATGTTATTTGGTGGCTTGGCAAAAGTGCGGACACAGAAACCAACCGCCAGTGGCTATACAAGAATTATGGAGAGTGCTACACGCTTGACTGGGATGAAGTACATAAAATTTGTACCGAAAACGATTAATGAGAAAACGTCATTTGTATGGAACAAGGTACGTATAGGTGGTGTGCTCCAGCGCTACCCAAGATCGTTCAGTAGTAAAGAGTTTATGGATTCCTATATTTGGCAATCGGATACGATCAAGAATTTAGTATTTTTGTCGATAGCCACATGGGGAGAGCTGTCCCAAGAGAAAATTATATCGTCGCTGGGTATCAATGTTTTGAGTAATAGCGTTATGTCCTCTATCAGCTCGAATTTGGAGGCTGGAAAAAGAGGAGGACTTTACCGTAAAGCTGGTTCGAAAAAATTTGCGCGCTTTTCCTTGGAAGAGAATTTCGTGAAATCAAAGCAAATGGCCAGGGTTCATTTTCAGCCTAGTCAACAGGCTGTAAGAATTGCGCGAGCACGAGCAAAAGCTTAACAAGTCATATATGCAGGACAACGTTGATCATGTGATGAAGTTCATTACCGATTTTCATGATCGGCAGGAGTTTGGCTAGCTCAGCCCCAAGGATCTCGCTAAATTCTCCGACAAAGAGGTTGACCGCCAGGTAAGGGCAGCTGTGGGTTTGGCCATCGAGAAGGCCGGGCAAAAGTAAGAGAAGAGGCAGGTGCAACGTCAGGAACAGGAGCCGCGAAGATCGGCGCGAATTTAACCCCGATCTAGGCCATGGACTGATAACAAACCCACCGGATTTCAGACGACGTCAGCGCTAACGCGCCTGAACCCGCGCGTTAGCCACAGGAAAAGCAGCATGAGTGAGCAAGAACGAAATAAAGAAAGGTCAGAGCACAGGCAATTTCTAATGACAATGTCTGGCGGGGTGTATGAAGGAGAAGATCTGGAAGAAATATTCAGAATACAAGAAGGAAAGTGTTATTTTACTGGGACGCCTCTGTCCCCTCCATCCCATGACAAAAAGAACTACTCGCTTGATCATTTGAGGCCTGTATGCAGGCGAGGTAGCTGCTGGCCAGAAAACCTTGCGTATGTGCTAAAAGAAGTAAATCAAGAAAAACACGATAGATCAAAAGCTGTTTACTGGAATATCCTAGAAAAAAGGCATGGTACAGACTGGGTTAATGAGCGAAAAAGCATAGCGAAGGAGATTGATAAAAAGCGCAAACTTATAGACAAAAGGCGCAAGCTTACAGTCGATATGCTGCTGAATTTATTCCAAGGCCATTTGGCCGACAAATATCCAGGAAACGAAATTGATTTTTCTCTAACAAAGGACGACTTCCTTCAGTTGACGGTTAACGACGTAGGGGTTTACTTTGATCCAGGGTTTATCAGGAAAAAAAGAAAATTCAAGGATGCAAGTTACTTTGAAGGTATTGTTCAGGGCATTATTGGAAGGGGATAAATTAATACAGTTTTAGTAGCATCACTTTCCTACATCGAGCACCAGGTCAAGCGCCGGGCGATTGAAACAGAAGGGGCTGGGGAGGGTTTCCCCGGCCTTTTTGCATTCAGGCTGCTTTTGTTAGCGTCTCATCGTAGCCGGTCGGTGGCTCTTGATGGCATCCGCCAGGCGCGCGAGGGCTGCGCGGTCGCGCGTTTCGCACTCCCATATCACCATCACTTCCCAGCCGGCCGCTTCCAGTGCCGCGTGGTTGCGCCCGTCGCGCTCGACGTTGCCGGTGAGCTTCGGTTCCCAAAACTCCAGGCGGGTTTTTGGCAGGCGCGCGGCCGCGCAGCCAGGGTGACGATGCCAGAAGCACCCATGCACGAACAGCGCGACGCGCCGGCTTGGGAACACCAGGTCGGGTGTGCCGGGCAAACGCCGGTCATGGAGTCGATAGCGCAGGCCAGCGGCGTGCAACGCCTTGCGTACGCGCATTTCCGGTTTGGTGTCGCGCCCGCGTACGCGCGCCATTTGGGCGCTGCGCGCGGGATCGACCGGGTTCATTACCGTTGCTCGTCGCCCGCGTCCGTGTCGGCGTCGTCATTGTCGGCCGGTTCCTCCGGCGACATGGCGGCGTGCTGGACGAAGGCGGCCAGGAACTCGCGCACAATGTGGACGGTATCGCGGTAAGGCGGGGTTTGCCCGAAGTGCTCTCCAACGCGGCGCTCGATTTCCTCGGGCGTCATCTTGTCGTTCAGGGCTGCGGCCATCGCCCAAGCGCGGCCGGGGTGTATCACGTCCCAGGGGGAACGCTTGTTCGCGCGCGTGGTGGCGGCGTCGCCGTGCTTGCTGATTCCCCAGCAGATGCCGATTTCGTTGTTCCATACCGGCCGGAACATGCCGATCAAGTGCCGCTCAGCAACGAGCTGCGCGTTCGTGGCGCAAATCAGGCGGCGCGCGTCGAAGTCCTCGACGCGAAGCGGATGCGGCAATACCTCGCGCTGCGCGTGCTCCCCAACCGTCTTGATCATACGGCGGTGATCGTTCAGCCGGCCATAGAGCCGCGGGCCTTGCTCGCGCGGGGTGCGTGCGGTCGGATTCTCGGGATCGGCCTTGCCCACGTAGATGGGCGTTTCCGTTCCGGACACGGGGCCATAAAGTGGATGGTCACCGTGGTAATAGATCGCGTACACGCCAGAGCCGTAGGTTTTGGCGAGGCGGCCGAGTGGAACGCGATCCTGGGCGATGAGCGCGAGGGCGACCAGGTGGCCGGCGGTGTCAGGGTCGGTGGGATCGAATGAAGTGCCGGGGTCTTTAATCGGGTCGAGATCGGAGCGGGCCGCCTCGATGTCGCCCATGATGGAGAGCAATTCCGCCATCGTCTTTTTGGCCGCTGGCTTGCTCAGGCTGGGTAGCAGCTCGCGCAAGTGCGCCAGGCGCTCGCGCATCTCCTCGATGACGGATTGTGCGGGGGTTCTCGGTCTCCTCGTCGCCATCACGCCACTGCCTGCCGTGTCCCGTCGTCTTCCCTCAGCACGGCGGCGATCCACGCGCCCATCGCCTCGGAGAGCTGCGCCGGAACGGCATTGCCGAGCTGGCGCATGCTTTCCGTCCACGAGCGCGGGAAATGGTAGGTGTCCGGCAGACCTTGAAGGCGGGCGGCTTCGCGGGTGGTGAAGTAGCGCACCGAGCCGTCACCCTTGACCATCATGTTCTCGCCGCCGGGCACACCGTGATCGCCGGCCTTGAGCGCCTTGGCCGGTTGATCGAGCGGACTCCCGGTGTGTCCCGGGTACACACGCGCGCCATCCCGGAACACGTGATTTGCCTTGCCGGTCGGCTCGCCCAGGCCGGCGAGCGCATCGCGTACCGTCGCCCACGGCTTGCCTTCCGGCGGCGTTGCGCGGGCGCGCAGGCGCTTGACGGCCGGGAGATCGCCGGCCTGAATTTCGCGGTCGGCCGGCTGCCGTAGGCCGTGACGGCGCCAATATTCGCCGCTAACCCACTGATCCCATAGCAGTCGCTCGCGGGAGTGCGTCGGCGTCGGCGGTTCCAGCTCCGCGGCGAGATCGGCGCGCACTCCGGCGACGATGACGCGGTGGCGCTTCTGCGGCGCGCCGTAGTCCGCGGCGTTCACCTGGACCACGAGCACCCGATAGGACGGCGGAAGCCCGCACGCCTCCAGGCGTCGGGTGTGCTTGGCGTGGTCCTCTCCGTCCTTGCGGGCCATTTCCGGGTGGTGAAGATGGGCGACGATCCAGCGCAGATAGTTGGCGAAGGCCGGGCGCGCGAGGCCGCGCACGTTCTCGAACAGGAAAGCCCGTGGGAGGGTTTCCCGAACGGCGCGGATGGCCTCCGGCCACATGTCGCGCGCGTCCTCGTGGCCGCGGTGCTTGCCGCCGATGGAGAACGGTTGGCACGGCGGGCCGCCGGCCACCAGATCGAGGTCGGCGAAGCCGCGCCAAGCAACCTCGCGCACGTCGCGCTGCTCCAGTGGCCAATCGCGGATATGGCGCAGCTTGCGCCGCCGGTTGTGGTGCACGGTGGCGACGGCATTCTCGTTCCACTCGACCATCAAGTCGTGATGAAATCCCGCCCTGGATAAGCCCAGTGCAAGCCCTCCGCATCCGCTGAACAGCTCGACGCTACGCATTTTTGTGTCCCTCTCCGAGATCCAGGGAAAACAGCGGGCCTTGCGCGTGTTCGATCAGGCGTTCCACAGCGCGACGCACCAGCCAAGCGACCTTTACGCCGTTCTGTTCGGCGATGCGTTCCAGGTCGGCGTGCTGCTGTCGCGTCAGCGTGGTTGTGACCCTCACCGAGTCGCGGCCATCCTTTCCCATAGAGATTTTCTCCCGCGGTATTTTGCTGCAATTCGCAGCAATTATGCCGTTGGAGTATGTGATAAACACCTTTAAACGTCAACGTCTGAGTTCCCTGTTAGCCCACCATCCTGATCGGTCATCGTGACCCGTCAGAACGGCAGTGCGCTCACGCGCTTGCTAATTGGGTTGACGCTTCAAAGCCTGCCGGCCGTTGCTGCCCTAAAGGGCGGCTGGACCGGTGGATATCAAACTCCACGTCATTGGCTGCCGGAATCAGCTCGGCAGGGTCTGCAATCAGACCAAATATTCTTGGTACACCGCTCAGGAGTGCCAGGCCTTCCGCCTCGATGTTGAGCGCGGCATTGTGGTCCCGGTCATGGTGGGTGCCGCATGCCGGGCAGTCCCACTCCCGGGTCGAAAGATCCAACTTGTCCAGCTTGTGGCCACAGCACGAACAGGTCTTGCTCGATGCGTACCACTGGTCAATCTGAACAAAGGTTCTTCCGTACC
The DNA here is from genome assembly GCF_025175675.1 of Sedimenticola hydrogenitrophicus. GTDB lineage: Bacteria > Pseudomonadota > Gammaproteobacteria > Chromatiales > Chromatiaceae > Sedimenticola > Sedimenticola hydrogenitrophicus. The sequence goes on along the minus strand of NZ_JANIOA010000006.1, from coordinate 78,923 downwards.
ACTCGGACTTGTACGCCAACTGCCGCAGCAGCTCGCCCATGCCCACGTCGGCCCGGGACAGGCGCCGGTTCCGGAGCAGATTCTTCACCTTGAGCGTTTCGGCACACACCACTTGGTTTTCGTGGATCAGCCTAAAACTCAGCTGGTGAAGGAATGTTTGTCGCTGATGGGCAATCTTCTGATGCAGTTTCGCAATGCGTTTTCTCAATAACGCTTTTCGTCTGGAGCCTTTCTGCTTGTGCTTCAGGCGCCGCTGCAGGATTTTCAGCCGGTAGAGATTGTGGTACAGCGGCTTGGGGTTCAGTACTTCATTGCCCCGGGAGTCGACCGCACAGGATTTGATGCCCAGATCGACACCGGTCGAATCGTACTTTGCCCGGGCCAGGGTCTCGACCGGCTCATCCACCATGAACGATATCCAGTAACGGCCGGTCGGGTCTTTCTCGACCGTGACCATCTTGGGCCTGCCTTCGGGCACCCGGCTCCAGCGCACCCGCAGGCTGCCCAGCCGGGGGATCACCAGCCTTTCACCCGGGATGAAGGTTTTATCGATGTGCCGCTGGTCAAGCTGGTACCGGACCTTGTTCTTGCTCCGGCGCCGTGGTCTGAATTTTGGGTATTGGGCGCGGCCTTCGAAAAAGTTTTTGAACGCCTTGTCCTGGTCGAGCAACCGTTGCACCAGCACGCCGGCCGACGCCTCGGCCAGCCAGGGCTTGGTGGTTTTCTTGATCGTGGTCAGAACCGCGGAGAGATCCCGGTAGTCCAGGGAGAGGCCCCATTTGCGATAGGCTTGCTGTCGAAAACCCAATGCCCAGTTGTGCACATTGTGCGCCTGCTGATACTCCACTTCCAAGCGTTTACACTGCTTGACAGTGGGCAGGCACAACAATTTATAGGTCCGCATCGGCATCATTCCAATTATAGAACGTATGGAGAACGCGTCAACCTAATTTAACAGGGAATGTTGTAACATGGATCCGCCGATCGCCCAGTGTCCTTCCGCAGTGATTGCGATAGTCGGGCCTTTGGCTCAGGTCGGCGGGGGCGCAGGCCTTCCTTGGCATGCTTCGTCAAAGGTGGCGGATAACGGGCGCTATGTTAAATCACCCCGCCAGAAGCGACCGCCCCGGCCTCCCCTAACCGCTTGATCTGGTAACCAATATTATATATATTGGTTACCTGCTTGCTATTTTACCAAAGCCGACACTTTTGGCAGACCCTACCCCATGAACGAAGTCGAAATCCGTACCCTGGTCCAGGCCGGCGTGGATCTCCGCCTGGCGGCCGTACCCCGGCCCCTCGATTTGCCCGGCTTTACCGTGGTGATCAATACCGGCCGCCTGGAGCAGCGCGAAATGAAAACCCGGCGCGGCCAGGTCCGGGTGTTCAAGAAGCTGGAAACCCTGTGGAAGCTGTGCAAGGAGCTCGGGATCGCGGGGTTTGAGGTGCGGGTTCGATAGGTAGGCGCACGGTAGAGTAACCGAGAATCCCAAACAAAGCACTTTGGTGAGGAGAAGGTATACATGATCAAGAAGGGCGACACAGTTGTAATCAAGCCGGAATGGCGTGATCCAGGCGATGAGGGTTTTCATTGGATAGCACTAGAGGACGAGGACGGGGGGCGGGTGCGTATTGCGCCGACCGATACGGGCATGGCCATAGAGCCAAACTACGTCGTCGAAACGAGCATGTTAGAGAACGAGTGAGCTGGCGGGTATCGTCATGACTGCTAACAGGCCCTAGTACACATTCAGAGCATCGAGTTAGCCGCCCACGCGGCATTGGAAAAGACTGGTTAGGAAGAGATGATAGTGGATAAGAAGCAGCTTGTTAAACTCATCCAGAATCACGAATCAGCCGAAGCCGGGATCGGCGAACGGGTACGAACATTAAGAATGGCCAATGGACTGACGCAAGGACAGCTTGGAGACCTTGCCGGATCAAATAAGGCAGCGATCCAAAAGATCGAAATCGGTAAATCTATGCGCCCCAGATGCCTAGCAACACTGGCTGCTGTCCTTGGCGTTAACCCGGCTTGGCTTGCCTGGGGTGCTCCGTATGCCTCGCCTGAGATAAGGAGTTAGTCAGGGCCTTCTGTTTCTGTGACAAGGCGAAAGGTGGCCCGCCGGGCTTGGGCCTCTTGGTCTCTCGATAGGTGAGTGGCAACCTTCCCAACCAGTTTACCGTTTCGGTCCGTGATAATATGTCCGCTGTTGCCCAACCGTCGCCAACGTGGAGTTCTCGATGCCGGCGGCGGGCATGTAGAAATGCACTGTATAACCAGGCAGACTTTTTAGCGGCTAAAATTGAGGAAGGAATGCGCCTATCCGATGCACTGAACTTGAACCACGCTGCGATCCACCGCATTGTTGAATCGCATCGTGTCCGGAACGTTCGCGTTTTCGGCTCTGTGCTGCATGGCGCTGACCAGGACAGTAGCGACATTGATCTGCTGGTTGATGGGCTGCCTAGTGCCACGTTATTAGACTTGGGCGATTTACAAGTCGAAATGGAATTGCTCCCCGGCGTTTATGTTGATTTGTTGACACCCGGCGACCTGCCGCCGGTGCTCCGGGCCAAGGTACTCGCGGAAGCACGGTCAGTCGGCGAGGTCGGAGCAAAAGTAAGGGACGGGGCATGGCCTCGCTAATCAAAACCATGGAAAGCGAAACATTTGAAAGCGTATGGGATGCGCTCTGCGATACTCCAGAGGAAGCGGCCAACATGAAGGTGCGCGCCGAACTGTTGATAGATATTCGCGAACGGGTGAAAGCATGGGACCTGAGCCCAGAGAAAGCCGCAAAGCGGCTCCGTTTGACCCGTCCGCGATTAAATGATCTGCTCCGGTGCAATGCTGGTGAATTCTCGCTCGATGCCCTCGTGGTCATCGCAACGGCGGCCGGCTTGGCCCTGCATATCGAGGTTACCGATTTAACTGATAAGAGGCGACGGGGGTAGGCGAACTATTGACAGATGAGGGGCGGACTGCAAACCATGTCGACCTCGACGATCACCAAGCCGTCCAGGATGAGCGGATAGCTGAGCGCTAACAAGCTTTTGCCAGCGCCAGTTTCCCCACCAAGTACGCAGTCCAAAAGTAGAGGCCTATGTCGTTCTCAAAAGCATCGATAGGTACGAAAAGGCGGCTCAGGAAGCCGCCTTGTCAATGTTAAATATCCGAAATTAAGCAGGGTATGGAGTGGTCACCGAGTCACTCACCTGACGCAGCGTAGCCTGTGCCTTTAGGAAATCCTCCTTACTTGCCAGCCCTGTTTCCGCTTGGTAATACACAACCATGACCATGTTGGCAACGGCCTCCGCTATTGGTGAAATCCTCCTGGCCGTCTCTTGGTTGATCCATTCGATCTCCATCAGTTGAGTGGCTGCCTGGTGCAATACCTGGCAGGGTTCGATAGTATACTGTGTTGCCATTATTCACCTCCTATTCAGGTGTAGAGTGGAAGTGCCGGTCGGTTCTTCACCAACTGACCGGCGCGTTTTAAAACTTCTCGGTATCATTCCCGACGAAGGCCGCAATCTCAGCCTCTGCATCCACATCTGTCGAGTCTGCTGATGACAAACTGTTTCCGTCGAATACCACCGCCGACTCTACGCCCCGTGTAAGGATCGCATCCGCAATGCGGCCTCCAGTGGTATCAGCTATCCGTTCCTTCGTTGCATCCATGATATTGGCGGCCTTGTCCTTGACGATCGATACGGAACCTTTAGCCAGGTTCGCGCCGGCATCGGCGGCTATCTTGGTCGCTGTGCTGGCTGTCATTGCGGCGGCGGCCATGAAGCCCCCCTTTGGTTGTTGTGTGGCGCTGGTGCCTGAATCGGAGGCTGTCTGTTGCGTGCCTGCTGCGCTGTCGTCCCATTGGACCCTCGGCCGCCCGAGCTGGACGCGCCTATGCCACTGCCGGAGGATTCGCCGCCGGCCGAAGAGTGACCGCCATCACTATCGGCAACAGTATCTCCGGAGTCGCTGGCTCCGCTCGCGGCGGCTCCACCATTATCGCCTCCGGCGGGGGCCGAAGACCCCATTGGTGAAGCAAAGCCGGCCGCCTCTGCAAGCGGGGTATTTCCAGTACCTGGTAGTCCTCCGCCGCCAGGTCCTCCACTGGGATCGCTGCCACCTTCGCCACCCCAAAGGCTTGTTAGTACATCGCTACCTGATGCAACGTTGGCGTTCGCCTGGGAGACGGCGGCCATTAAAGAGGATAAAGCTCCAGCGCCTGCCACCCCTGCCTTTTCAAGGCCGTGCGCCAGTGCAACACCGCCTGATGCGAAAGCACCCGCTGTAACCGCACCCGCACCTATCATTGCACCCGCGCCAAGCTGGCCAATTCCGGTATTTCCCATGCTCGCTCCCGTGATGATACCGGCAATTGTCGTCGGAACTTTATTGGTTAATACGAGCAGAATAATCGAAACGACCATCATCACAGCAAGTTCCTGGATAGTCGTATGGCTACTGATTTGCATGGTGAAATTTTCAAGAAAGGATTTTCCGATTGCAACCACCAGGATCATCGTGAGCAGTTGAACAGCGATACCAAGAATGGTTCTGTAATAATTCATCGCCATATCTGATGTCCATCGAGAACCACCAAATCCAAGAAAGAATATTCCCGCGTATAGGACAATCCAGCTCGTGGCAAGTAACAACAACAAATTAACTGAAATTAGAGCGAGTATAGCCAGGATAATCCCGCCAAGAATCATCATCGCTATCGCCATATCGAAATCCTTCCAACCGAGCTGATCTACAGCGCCGAGTATTTTTCCAAACAAATCAAAGCCAATATCGACTATTGCACCTGGATCTAACTTGGTGGAACCAAGGCCACCAGCTTGAGCGCCGAGTTGTTGCATACTTGAAATAATGGTTCCAGCAATATTCATCCCGGTGACTGCATTTGTCAGTAGCCACCAAAAGAAGCCTGTGAAGACGGTAAAGCGAAAGAACTCCGCGAAGAATTCGCCTATATCGGCCTTACGTAGCGCCATCATGCCGAATGTCCAAACCATGGAGATCAGCACCAACGTCCAGAAGAGTCTGCTCGCTGCATCAGTAAGCGCTATTGCCCAGCTACTCGCTGCAGTATCAAATTTCTTCAAAACTGTATTCATGATCCCGTCGCTACCGAGATCCGCCATCGCCGCTTCCGAAGCCAGGACCAGCACACCCCCAATAATCAGTGCTTGCCAGTATATTTTTTTCATCCTGATTCCTTTTCTATTAGTAATCGCCTGGTGGGCTCTTCATGAACGTCCCTGAAGTTAAGCGCTTTCTTTGGTTGAAGGACCGGCAATCGGCAATAAATGTATCCCGACTTGCTTCGTCTCTGAGATCATTCAAGATTGCCAATTTCATATCGGATGAACAATTTTCCGCGTTGGCCTCCGGAGGGACACCCAAACGGTCTTGCGATATATTGTGAGCCTGTCTGGTATCAGTATCATTCGATTCCTCACCACAACCGACCAGTAATATTGCCAAGCAAATACAAATTGTCATGTAAATTTTCATGCGTTCCTCTTCATCAGTAACATCTCCAAATAGATTTAATAATCTCCGGTAGGACTCTTATTGAATACTCCCGAAGTTAGCAATTTTCTTTGAGCGGATGAACGCGCCTCTTCCGCCATTTGCGCCTGCATCCGCGTGGTTACCGCATTCTGCTGAGCAATCAGGAGTCCCCGGATCTGCAGAAGCTGGTTGGCTTGCTGACTGGCGAACTGATTAGCGTAACCGATGGCCTCCATACGACCTTCAGCGTTTCCTGCAGCTGTCTGGAGCTGTTCTAATCGGCTGGCGTCGGTCTGCAGGGCGTCCTGTTGTGCGTCCAGACCCCGGAAGACGGCATTATTTGCCAGTTTCTGTGATTGGTAGCCGAGGTGGCGGGCTTGGTCCAGCGCTATCCGTTCTGCGGGAGAGCAGAAGCCATTGGAATTGAAGCATGGGGAAGCTTCGTAATAATTAAGATCGCCAAATTGCGATAGATAGGCATCCACGCTGCCTAGCGTATTTTTGTAATACGAAAGGGAGTCGATGAGGTTGCGGAGGTTGTTCATTGTCGAGACGGCATTGTCCCAGATGTAGGACGAAGGCTCTGTCGTGTTTTGCAGCATGTTTTGATACTGCTGCAGTTGGGTTTGATATTGCTGAATCAGCTTGAGGGTCTGGCTGACCGATTCCGAGGCGCTGACCGTGGTTTGCACGATGTTGGTTACATCGATAACCGGGATGCCGCCGGCGTGAACTTCCGGCAGCATCGGGCCGGAGGTCAGTGCAATGGCCAGTGCGATTTTAGCGGCTAAAATTTTTTTCTTCATAACGATTACCCTTTTTTGATATGTGGCTAGGGTCATCGAACAGCTTCGCCACGGAGCTAATCGGTAATTGACCAGGGTGACACCGAAGCCCGGCCTTTTTTTCTAAAAAAAGTCACGGCATCCTCTAGGTTGTCCATCTCGTGATGCACGGCGCTGACGCGCTGATACACTCCATAGCCCATCCGTTCGGTCTTGCTTTCTCGTAGGCGATGTACTTCGCCAGGGCGGCAAAGTCGGATTTACCAACCGAACGCATGGGAACGTGCGTTGCGATCAAAGCATGCCCCCGCCGGTGACCCCAATTTTTTAGCGGCTAAAATAATCACTGCTCCGCCCTAGGCATGACAACGGACATCATGATCTTTCCCATTTCATCCTGGGTGGCCTCAATGCGGCCTAGCAACGCCTGTATGGTAGACCCGCCAAAATGCGCAGTACGTTCATCATTGGTCAACCAGAGCTTTAGCAACCCACCCAATCGACCCAAGTCGCCATTAATCCTGGCCAGCTCGCGCACCTGTTCGTAATCAACAATGCCCTTTATTTGGTAACCCTGGCCGACCTCGCGCAAATAGCGGGCGACACTCAAGCCGGATTGCTTCGCTTGGCGTTCAATCGTCTCTTTCTCATCCGGGAACACCGGCACCCGCAGGTGCTGCCGGCGCTTCCTGTCTTGCTGTTGCTGGTCTTGCTCCATCGTTCAACCTCGCTTGAAAGCCGGCGGTAGCCGGTCAGCCTCGCAGAGCAGGATTTTCGTTGAGCGCCCCGGGTGCGAATAAGGAACAGTGAAGATAGGTAACCGGCTTGCCCGGTTAGCTAACTTCACCCATCCTGCCCTGACTTCGGAGGCCATTTTCAAGCTGTCGATGCTGCGTATCTTGTGCTGTGCATGCGCTATCGAACAGCAACAGCGTACAAACACGACGACAATGGCTAAGATACAGACAAATCCAACGGTTACAGCGTTCCGACAGCGCATCAACAGCGCACCAAACACCAGGCTACAGCGTTGAATCGTGGCCATCAGATCAAGTCCTCTCTTTTCGGAGAAGGATCGAAACTGAAGCTTCTGATCTGAGACAAATTGCCCCTCTTCGGTTCGCTGGATGCCGTCGGCATCACCTCATTTGCACCCCTACCTTGGGCCGCTGGCTTCACTGTGCTAGATTGTTTGGGACGCTCTGGTGGGGCGTTCGTGATGTGCCGACGAACGTACCTAAGGAAGGTTTCGTAACGGAAAGACACCCGGCCGGTTTCGCGCATATGTTCCCAAATGGTCTTGAGCGCGTACCCGGCGGCGATGGCCGCTTTCACGTCTTCGCGCACAGCAAAAAAGATAGCCACGCATTCCCTGCGCCTGGGCTTTGCTATTTTTTGTTTCTGGGCAACCCATGCAGCCAGCTCTTGCTTTATGTTTGTTGTCATATTTCCTTTTCCTTCGGTTAGTGGTTGTTCACACATCATAGCCATGCGAGCTAAAGACTTGGGCCATGTTCGCTCCTTCCCAGCTTCCTGGACGGGTAATGACCATCGCTGCATCTTCCGCTAACATTGACATAAAGCGAGACAGGCTCAGTGCTCCATGACTTGTGCAACCATCTCTGCGGCTGTTCTCCCGATTGCAGAGTTCTACAAGCTCATTCAGATTGTTAGCTGTATTTTCGCTAACCCGAATCAGTATTTGCTTCATAATTTCCAATTCTCTTTCGATTTGAAACACTGCTGATATATAGCTAATGCATTTCTGATGCGTGATACACCGCCGCCTAGTGATACGACCAGGTGCAACGCCAGTAACTGGTTTATCATGAGATATCATCTATTCGGTATCTAGCGTTACTCACAGATGACCACCGGTTAAATATTGGTTAAATACGGTTAAAGGTATGATTGCCTACTTTTTCATCTTTAGATTCATGACCTTATAAAACCGTTTTGCCTTGCTATCCCGATGAATCGCCCCGCCATCCCGATAGACCGCCTCACTATCCCGATGATCCGCCCCGCCATCCCGACGGCACTTCACATGATCCATGTTACTCACGAACCCATTCGGCCTGAACATTACCTTGCCTACTAATACCTATTCTTGCACCGCTGAAGATTCCAACACGCACCAACTCATTCATGGCTTGAGTCAACGCGACGGAAAAGTTTCGCGCCCTACCTGACCAACCACACCATTGACGCAACAGATCAACCCCTATTTTGTGCTGGCCTTTTTTATGGCTGGCTGAGTAACCCTGTAACCATTTAGCCAACCCTATTTTTCGTTTTAACTCTAACCTGCGTTGCCAATCCAGAAGTCCATATTCGGAATTTGAAAATAGTGCCTTCACTTTTCTGTTAAGAACCACATAATATTTTCCTGTTCCCTGATCGTAGTCATATTGGTCAATTAGATGAAAACCTGTTTTGTACCGCTGTGTCTCAATAAAAACCGCTGCAATCACTAACCTATTAATAGCGTCCGCCAGCCATCGATAGTCGCTGCTACCCACACAACGGTTTATATCCCGGAGGAAATCTGCCCTCGTAAAATACACCCGCTCCTCCAATGGATATCGCCTAGCGAGGTGCAAAACCTGGAGAAAAACATCTTGATCAGCCATATCGAGTTGCTTCCCTGAAAAATATAAAGCAATCCCTTTCGGGCTAGATAAACAACTCATATCATGCAAAATGCGTCTACCTGGCTGCACAGGGGCAAATAGACTAGTTCGTGATATGTAATTGGGTAAAGCGCGATTCAACTCAGCCCAGTAGGGCAACCCCAGCTGTTCCCCATCGCTTAATGCAGACTTAACCTTATACTGCGATTGTTTACTGACTTGCAGACGCTTCAACGTTCTGACTAGTGGACTAGCACAGGCACTTTCATGAATCTTATCCATAACAGCTTCTACAGAATTTATGCTGTTATGATTCAATCAATTCAGCAATAGCTGCCACTCGGAAGTACACTCTCCTTCCGATTTTTTTCTTTCCCATGTTTAACTTTTTGGACACTTCGTTATTCCGTCCAAGAGAAACCCTGAGCCCATCAGGACTGCGCTTCAAAATTTCAGCCACCTCGGCAAGAGTCAACAGATGTCCATACCGATTAATCAATGAAGTCTCAATATCCATTCGTAATATTCCGTACAATTTCGTCTATTGTTACGAAGGTTATGTGTAGTGGAACTTGCTAACAACACCTTAGTTGGTCAAAATGGTTGACATGACAAATGCCCTTGAAATCATCATTTGGGAAGGCTGTGACGCAGGTGTTTCACAAGCTATCAAGCAGTTCCGTGACCGGTGGCATCCGTACTCCAAATACTCGAGGCGCTACCCAGTAATACGCCTGGTACAAGAGCTAATTGACCCAGCCCTGGCTCGCTATGCGGCGGAACTATCTCCTCATTATCTATACCATGCGCCAGGTCTGGCGACTGAGGCTTCATTCAGTGAAATCATCCGGCTGGTTGGACTTGACGCCATGGTAACGCTACAAAAGGAACTGCTTCGTAAGTTCTTGCGCCTCACGATCGATGAGTCGGATGCGGATCGGCGATTTATCGCGACGCAAGAATCTCTAATTGAGCTTGTTTGGTCCTGCGCTTGCAAGCGCCCGGCGAAGTCTAAAGTACCAGAGGGAGGGGCTTCACTAAATGCCGAGCGGTACCAATCTCATTGTAGGTTCTGTGGAAACCAGACTGAGTTCGCGTCATTCATAGAATGTGGGAAATGGCCGTCACAGGATGATGAAAACTTTAGCTTGGCGCTACGGTTGAGTAGCCGGTACTGCTCCGAGCATCGTCCCAAGCATGCGGACGGTACATGGAACCCTGCCTATCGACGGGCAAAGTGCTCCCAGGATCAATTCAAACTGGAGCTAGAACGATTGAATCGGCAAAGCGCCAAGCCTGCTAAGCCGCAATCCAGGTCGGGAAACAGGGCAATCGACCTATATATCCTCAATCACGCGGCACGCCAGACTTTGCAGCCTGCAGACAAAGCAGAGCTGAGGAATCAGGCACGCCAAATGGCTGATGGCAAACTATCTGACCGCAAAAAGCAAATCATCATGATGCTTACTTCCGGTCACACCCAATCGGAAGTTGCTAGAACGCTCGGCATCAGCCGACAGGCAGTTTCTAAGGCTCTTACTTCGATTCCTTCTTCGTACCGTCTAGACGAGTTGCGATAGCAGTCAGCTCGCCCACCAGAACTTCGGCCCGGAGGTGGATATAGCGCTTGATCGCATCGCTAAGGATCAATCGTTCCACTGGGGCGCATTTAGCCAAGATGCCACTCACCGTTTTATCCTCACTGCAGCGAGTCCAATATTTGTCGCACTATTCGGTTGTCAAAATCGAGTGGGCAATTTGGGGAATTTAGAATCGGAGAAAATTTTAGCCGCTAAAATTTCTTTGGTGTAAGCAGGCCCGCTTCTCACGATTTTGATGAGCCACCATCGAGCCTTGCAACCAAGTCTTCTGCCCTCAAGTGGGTATATCGCCTAAGCATCTGCATCGACTTGTGTCCGCTGATAGCTGCAACCTCCTGATCGCTCATCCCCTTTTCCACAAATCTGGATACCGCTTCATGGCGTAGATCATGAAAGCGCAGATCAGATATTTCGGCGCGTTTCAGCGCCTCTGACCAGACCTTATTGGTCCTATATGGGCGCCGAACACCATCCCTGCCAGGTTCACCATAGAAAATCAGGTTCGTCTCCTTTGGTCGCACCGAATGCCCTATTGCCTGGCGTAAAACCCTGGCTGCTCTTTTTGACAATGGTACAGTTCTGGCGCTACCGTTCTTTGTCTCACTCAGACGAACAATCCGCCTACGCAGATCCACCTGATCAATTGTCAGCGAGAGAACCTCTCCATGCCGCATAGCAGTGTACAGCGCTATCCGGACAGCCCAACCAAGCATGGGATTCGAATGGGCATCACACTCCTTCAGCATCTTGCGCGCCTCACTCCAGGTAAGACGCCTGTTTCTCCCCTCACCAGGACTTGGCCTGCGAATGTTTGAGACCGGGTTATAGATCAACCCAATGCCCCACTCCTTTATCGCCGTCGTGTACAGATGGCCAAGCAGAGCGAGCTCAAGGCGGACCGTGGCAGGGCTTCGCCCCGCCTCCAGGCGCTCATCACGATAGGCAGCAATAACATCAGGCGAGAGAGAAACCAGGGAGTAGTCGCCAAGCTTGGCGGTAAGCGGCTTTGCCCGCATTTGCTCCGCTCGCTGGGTCGATGCCCGTTTGGTAGGCGTAATCTCTTTTATATAGCGTTCCAGGGCTTCCTTGAGAGAGATTTTCTGGGACGGGGACCTTCTGATATAGACACCCCGGATCATCTCATCCTCAGTCCGCCTGGCCCAGTCTTCAGCATCCCGTTTAGTGCGAAAAGTCTTCGCGGTTGTTGGCCACCCTTTTCGGCGAATGACAGCTTTCCAGGTACTGGAGGGGGTCTTAATTATTGAGGCCATCGGTACACAGGCTCCTTGCTTAGTGTACCGAAATTGTACCTCACCAATAAAAAAGGAGCTACGAATTAACGTAACTCCTTGTTTATATTGGTGGGCCATGTAGGATTCGAACCTACGACCAATGGATTAAGAGTCCACTGCTCTACCAGCTGAGCTAATGGCCCAATTTATGGGGTGGACGATGGGGCTCGAACCCACGACAACCGGAATCACAATCCGGGACTCTACCAACTGAGCTACGCCCACCATAAACTGTAAAGAACCTGGCACGCCCGGCAGGATTCGAACCTGCTACCCTCGGCTTAGAAGGCCGATGCTCTATCCGAATGAGCTACGGGCGCATGATCGATAATTTGGTCGGGGTAGAGAGATTCGAACTCCCGACATCCTGCTCCCAAAGCAGGCGCGCTACCAGACTGCGCTATACCCCGATAACCGGACCCCCGCCTCTGTGCGAAGAGGCCGGAATGATACGCAGCCAGTCCGACCGAGTCAACGAATAATTTCCCCGTACCCGACGGCTGTGCAGTGAAAAATCCGGGGTTTCGCGCTATCATGCGCCCCTTCCTTTGAAACTGTAGTGGAATCCCGCCCATGAGTGCAAATATCCTTGACGGCAAGGCCATTGCCGCTGAACTGCGCAGCGACATAAAGGCCCGCGTATCCCGCATGACCGAGGCTGGGGAACGCCCGCCGGGGCTGGTGGTGATCCTGGTGGGCGAGGACCCCGCCTCCCAGGTGTATGTGCGCAACAAGCAGCGCTCCTGCGAGGAGGTGGGCTTTCTCTCCGAACTGCGCCGCCTGCCAGACGACACCACGGAGGCGGAGCTGATTGCCCATATCGACGAGCTGAACGGCCGCGAGGATGTGGACGGGATTCTGGTTCAGCTGCCCCTGCCCCGGCAGATCGACGAGGAGACGGTGACCGAGCGCATCCTGCCGACCAAGGATGTGGACGGCTTCCACCCCTACAACGTGGGCCGTCTGGCGCTGCGCATGCCGATCCTGCGCCCCTGCACCCCAAAGGGGGTGATGACCATGCTGGAGCGCACCGGACAGCGACTGGAGGGGCTGGATGCGGTGATCATCGGCCAGTCCAACATCGTCGGCCGGCCGATGGCGCTGGAGTTGCTGGCGGCCCGCTGTACCATCACGGTGTGCCACAGCCGCACCAAGGATCTGCCGCAGAAGATTGCCAACGCCGATGTGGTGGTGGCCGCGGTCGGTCGCCCCAACTTCGTCAAGGGCGAGTGGATCAAGCCGGGGGCACTGGTGATCGATGTGGGCATCAACCGCCTGGAGGACGGTAGCCTGTGCGGCGACGTGGATTTTGCCGGCGCCAGCGAGCGTGCGGCGTGGATCACGCCGGTGCCGGGTGGTGTCGGGCCGATGACCGTGGCGACCCTGCTGGAAAACACGCTGCAGGCGCGCGAGCTGCACGGCAGCTAGCGATCGCTACTCGGATGCGGTCCCGCGCTCGCCGGCTGCCGGCGGGGCGCGCCGCAGCCACTCCAGGCGGGCGCGCAGCACCCGTTTCAGCAGCTGCCACAACAGCCAGAGCGAAAACAGCGGAAACAGCACCGTCTGCATCAAAAACACCACAATCATGTTGATGGCATTCTCACTGATATTGGTCGCCGCCCGGTTGAACGCGGCCATCCGCGCCTCGATATCCACCGCCCGGGTTGCGGTATCGTAGACCCGCCGGGCCTGATCCAGCAGCGACTCCGCCTGCCCTTCCGGCAGGGTTGGCCGCAGCTCGCTGTTCACTTCACCGATCTGGCTCGCCGCCCGCTCCAGTTGCCCCCGCGACTCGCTGTACTGGGGCGCCAGAAAGGCCTGGTAGAAGCGCTCACCGCCGATGGCGATCAGGGCGACGGAGAGCCGCAGAATCAGCAGGGCGAGCGCCAGCCGGCAAACCATACGGCCGATCCCGCCAATGCGTCGCCGGCCCGGCCACCAGATGACCAGCAACAGCGACAGGATGGCCACAACCGTGGCATAGGTCAGCCAGGGAGAGGCCATCACATCCAGCAGGATGCGCTGAATTCCGAACGAGGCGCTGCTGGCCAGCATGACCCAGGAGAAACGCTCCACCAGGTCGTTGACCGGGTCGAGGATCTCGCCCGGCTTGAAGTTGAGGCCGATGCCGACCGGTTCCACCGCCACCTCGGTGCCCTGGGCCACCGAGATCACCCCGTTCAACCCCCGGCTTACGGCAAATACCAGCAGCGCCCGCTTGAAACCCGCCTCGGTCTGCGCATGACCGATCCGGTCCAGGCTACCCTCCTGGATCACACCCATCAGCAGCAACAGCAGCAGGGTGATGGCGAGTTGTCTGAGCGGCGGCTTGAGCATGATCCCTGGCGACCCGATAGCGTGGCGAAGGCCCCATCTTACGTGAAGGAGCCGGCGCGAATCCATTCTAGCCCCAGGCAATCGCCACTTTTCGGGTCGCCACCCATGTGATCCGGGGTCAGTGCGTAGGATGGGTGGAGGAGGAACGACGTAACCCATCGCTCAGCCGCATCCGAAGATGGGTTACGGCGCGCCCGATAGCTGTGCAGAGCCTCCACGACAGAGGCCACGCGCCTCCACCCATCCTACGCTACTGTCGGACTTGCGGGAGATCAGGCGGAGGGGTAGGACTCCAGCCCCGGGTTGCCCGCCATGCCCACCAGTTTGGGGGTGTTGAGCTTGTCGATCTTCACCAGTTTGCGATCACGCAGGTAATCCGCCACCACGTCCCAGATCGGCCGACCGGGCGACTGACTGCCGACCGTGGCCCAGCCGGCGACCATGTACTGCTTGCCGGCCTCGATGGCGCTGCCGTCGTTCAGGGTCATGTTGCTGATGCGCTGACCGAACGACTGGTTGGGATCGCACACATAGTCCATACCGCCCAGGCGCACCATGTCGCCCCCCTGCTGGAAATAGGGGTCGGGGTTGAACAGGTTGTCGCACACATCTTCCAGGATCGCCTTGATGTCGGCACCGCTCATCTCCCGGCGGTAGGTCTCCGGGTAGGTGATGCAGGTCTGGTCCATCACGTGCTCCATGGTGATGGTCTGGCCGGGTATCACCGTGGTGCCCCAGCGGAAGCCGGGCGAGAGCGAGATCTGCGCATCGTTCACCTTGAGCAGGGCATCGCAGATCACCTGATCGAAGGTGCCGTTGAAGTTGCCGCGGCGGTACAGGGTCTCCTCGGCCACCGCCAGCGGCTCCTGCAGTCTGGCCAGGTAGGGTGCGCGCATTTCGTCGATATAGGCCTGCATCCCGGCATCGGCCGGCAGCAGGTTGGAGAAGATCGGCAGCAGGCGGTACTGATAGCCCTGCAGTTTGCCGTTGCGCACATCCAGGTCCATCACCCCGAGGAACTTGCTGTTGGAGCCGGCGTTGGTTACCAGGGTCTTGCCGGAGGCGTTCTCCACCACCGTGGGGGCCGGCATGCCGTCATGGGTATGGCCGCCGAGAATGACATCGATACCGGTTACCTGGGCGGCCATCTTCAGGTCCACGTCCATGCCGTTATGCGACAGCAGCACCACCAGGTCCGGTTTCTCGTCGGCCCGTACCTTGTCCACCATGGACTGCATCCGCTCATCCTGGATACCGAAGGTCCAGTCCGGGATGAAACGGCTCGGATTGGCGATCGGGGTATAGGGGAAGGCCTGACCGATCACCGCCACTCGTACCCCGTTTATCGTGCGCAGGGTGTAGGGCTTGAAGGCGAGCCCGCTATCCTCGTCAAATCCGCCGAAGTCACTGAACTTGTAATCGAACAGCGCCTCTTCCGTCACCTTCACATTCTGGGCGAGGAACTCACCCTTGAACTCACCGATATTCTCGATAATCTCACTGTCCTGATAGGTGAACTCCCAGTGGCCGGTCATGACATCGACCCCCAACAGGTTACTCGCCTCCACCATGTCCTTGCCGCGGGTCCAGTAGGAGGTAGCGGAACCCTGCCAGGTATCGCCACCATCCAGCAGCAGGGTGTTACCGTCCCCGCGCTCCGCCCGCAGGCGCTTGACCAGGGTGGCCAGGTGGGCGAATCCCCCCACCTTGCCGTAGGTCCTGGCGGCGCTGTCATAATCGAGATAGCTGAAGGCATGGGCCGCGTGGCTGCCGGCGGCGATGTCGAAATGTTCCAGCAGGGCGCTCCCCACCAGATGCGGCGCCCGGCCCAGGGCGGCGCCGACCCCCAGGTTTACGTTGGGCTCGCGAAAGTAGATGGGATTGAGCTGGGCATGACAATCGGTCATGTGCAGCAGGCAGACATTGCCGAAACGGGGGACCTCGTAAAGGTCTCCCGGCCGTCCGGCCGTGGCCCGGAGCGATCCCGGCAACAGGCCCGCCACGCCAGCCATGCCCATCAGGTGCAGGAACTCTCTTCTGGATATGCTCATGTCGGATCAACCTTACTGTCAGGCTCCGGTCAGCACTGCCGCCTGGCCTGTATTGTGTTATGTAGCACCATACGGTTCCCGGGATCCGTACGGATCCCGGGGATGGTGACGCCGGTTTGTGCCGCACCCGGGGTGCGGTTACCTCCCGATGAAGCGGATCAGCCGATGGCCTCTTCGACGCTGTCGCTCTTGCCCATGTTGTCGGTCCAGGTGAGCTTCAGGGTCTCGCCCTTGCCGCCATCGAACTTGAAGGAGAGATAGGGGTTCTTGGAGACACCGCCACTCCAGTGGGCGTTCATCACCATCTTGCCGCCCACTTCACACATCACCTCCTGGATAAAGTGTGCCGGTACCATCCCGCCGCTCTTGGAGTCCTTGCGGAAACCCGACTCCATGGGATGGGTCATCAGGGCCTTGACGGTGGTTACCCCGTCCTTCTCTTTTGCGCGAATCTTGATTGTTGCCATGTTCTATACCTCGAAAAATAGTGTGTCTGCTATCAAATGCCGATGGCGTCCTGACGGGGCTTAGCCGCCGCAGCCGCCGATCGTCACCTTGACCTCCTTTTTCGCGGTATAGAGCTTGCCACCGGCCTTGACCACCGCGACCACATCTCCGCTCTTACCCATTTTGATCCGGGTGGAGGCGTAACCGTGGGCGCCGTCGGTCAGATCAAAACTGGCCACCAGCGGCGACGGATTGTTGGGCGCGGCGATGGTGATCGACTCCACACCAGCCATGGTGGCCGTCACGGTGACGGGAACCACCGCGCCGTTCTCGGCAATCTCCGGAGCCTTGATATTGATCTCCGCGCTCTCGGTCATCTCTCCGGAGCCCAGCAGGGTCGAGATCGCATCGTCCATCTTTTTCTCGCCAAACGCCTTGTCCGGCCAGGCGGCCAGCACGCTGGTAGGTACCAGCAGTCCGGCGCCCACGGCAACACCCAGTGTGCCGGCGGCCACTGAACCCTTGATAATCAGTCTGCGTAATTCATTCATAACTGTTTCCTGTCTCTAGATGCTTCTGTAGATACTTCTGATCAGGGCATGACCGTGGTCAGACCGACGCTGACCCAGTCCTGCATACCACCGCGATACCATTTCAGTTTATAGGCGGGGTAACCCATCTTGGTCAGTGTCTTGATATTGACCGATGACTGGGGACACCAGATGCCGTTACAGAACAGCACCAGGGTCTTGGCTTTGCGGAAATCCCACTTGCCATCCACCATCTGTACGCCAAAGCTGTTGACCAGGATATCGCTCAGGGTCTCCGCCTCGGTTTCGATCTCGAAGTTGCCCGCCACATCGATATTGATCTTGTCCCAGGGAATATTGACCGCGCCGGGGATGGTGCCGCGCCGGGTCCAGTCCGGGGTGCGGGAATCCACCAGCATCACACTGCGGTCGCCATTGCTGATGCGCTTCAGGTAACCCAGCACGTCCAGCTCACCGATCGTATCCACCCCCGGAATGAGGTGCATCGGCTGGATGCAGAAGGGCGGGCAGTGGCGGGAGGGGTGGTTATAGGCTGCCGGAATAGTGGCATCCTTGTCATCGACCCGCCGGATGGTCACCGGCTTGCCGTTGTGCATCACCTCCAGCGACTCCATTCCCGGAGTAATCTTGGCCATGGGGCCGGCCATCGCCAGGCCGGACAGCACCACACCGCCGATCAGGGCCAGGGTAATCAGTACCTTGCCGTATTTCATTATGTCTCTCCTTCGGTTTGATCCGTATCAGTACTTCAGATAGGAGGGTATTTTGAGCTCGCTCTGCGACACCTGCTGCTCATAGCCGAGCCGGCCTTCCTGTTCGGCCTTTTTGGCCAGTTTCACGGCCTTGTCATGCTCGCCGGCCTTGGCCGCCTCCTGGGCCTGCTTTATGAACTTGCCGGTATCCCGCCACTCGCCATTCACCGAGGCCGCCTGCTTGCGCGCCGCCTCCGCCTTGGCGATGGCATCGGCGGCCATCGCCGCATCGGCCTTCATGCCACCCGCCAGAACGGCGGCGGACCCGGCCAGCAGCCCGAATGCCAAAACCAGCATTGCTAATACAGTTTTAATCTTCATATTCCTCTCCAGTTTCACTTATTGCCCGATCCTGAATGACAGGGGACGCCTATTTGCGGGCACTCGGACCATTCAGCTCCAGGCCGTTGCTCAGGGAGGTGAGGAAATACTCCAGGTTGCGATACTCCTCACCCTGCGCCTCCAATGCCTTGGCACGGATGTTATTGTTGCAGCCGGAGAAGCGGCGATGCAGCGTGCCGACGGTCCCCCACTTGGAGCGGTACACCGGCCAGCCGGTGACGTGACCGAGCGTCGGACTGAGGATCTCGGTGCGCACCCGCAGGCCGGTATTCTGCAGGTGACAGGTGGCGCAGGAGAAGTTCAGCTGACCGCGCCGGGTGAAATAGAATTTCTTGCCGTCCTCATAGGCCGCCATGGCGCGGGGATCGTCCTTCGGCACCTCCACGTTGATCACCTTGCCGCGGGACTGGAAGGCGATATAGGCCAGAATGTTGTTGATCGGTCCCTTCTTGTACTTGAGCGGTTTCTCGCCATTGGCCTTCAGGCAGTTGTTCAGGGCCAGCGGCAGGGTCATCACCATACCCTGCTGTTTATCCCAGCTCGGATACTTGTCGGCCATCGCCGGTCCGTCCGGAAAGCAGTCCTTGTAGCCCTTGCCGTTGGCGAAGGGCTTCTCCCACATCGCCTGGCCGGCATCGATGAACGGCTCATAAGGAGGAAACTCCTCGATCGCTTCCCAGTTTTCACGCCCTATCGGATCGATGGCGTAGACCCCGTTGGCGTACTCCTCCATCGGCACCGAGGGGAACTTGGCCTTGTAGTACTTGATGAACGCCATGCGGTCCTCCTCGGGACCCGCCTGGGCGGTAACGGCGGTAATCGCCAGTAACGCCAGAGTAATCAGTATTTTTTTCATAGTCTCTCTTCCCAAAACCCTAAACCAAAAATAATCAGTCGCGGTTGTGCAGCGCTGTTGCCTCAGAGGGTCCAGATATACTCGACGATCTTATCGATCTCTGCGTCCGACAGGACCTGCAGCCGACCGAAGGGCACCATGGCGGACTCGGGATTGGCCGCGGTGGCATCCCAGATCTGCGCGCGCAGCTTGGCCTTGTCGGGATAACGCGCCTGCATCGCCAGCAGCGGCGGCCCGACATTCCCGGGTGTGGGCTCGTCTTCGATCATGTGACAAGCGAGACAGTTGCCTTTTTTCCGGTTGACCGCGATGGCTTTGCCTTCGGCGACGACCGCGGGGTCAACCTGGGCAGCCATCGCCTTGGGCGCTTCTTTTGTCGTGGGTTTGCCGGTGCAGCCAGTCAACCAAGCCGCCGACGCTATGATGACCAGTGTGGAAACCAGTCTGACAGTTTTTTTCATCATCTCCTCCTAAGGAATGCTGAAGGGGTGACCGCCTGCCCAATAGCTGAACGTCAGCCTGTGCGCATCCCTGCACGTTCATTTATCGGACAAGAGGTCAGTTATGTCGTCACTCTACCTGATTTATTGGTTTAGCGGTCCCAGAGTATAGTCGGCATGGTTGCGACCGGTTACTCGATTCCGTGGCAGATTTTCGGACGTAGCTGATTATGGAAATTGATCCAGGTTAAGGAAATTGGAACATACTGCAGCAGATATTGTGGTTTTCCACTATTGGGATTCCAGGGTCAACATCATGCGCATCAGGTCGGAGAGGGTTTTCGCCTCCATCTTGTCCATCACCTTGGCCCGATGGGCCTCGACCGTGGACTGACTGACCGAAAGTTCGGCGGCAATCAGCTTGTTGCGCAGCCCCTGCACCACCAGCTCCAGCACCTCGCGCTCCCGGGGTGTGAGGCGGGACAGCTTCTGCTTGATCTCGGCCAGCTGCGAGGCCTCGCCCCGCTGCCGGGCATCATACTCCAACGCCCGATGCACGCTGTCCAGCAGTGACTGATCATTGAACGGCTTCTGGATGAAATCCACCGCACCCGCCTGCACCGCGCGTACCGCCATCGGCACATCGCCATGACCGGTGATAATGATAATGGGCGGACAGAGCGGCTGCTCCAGTAGTTGGTTCTGCAGGTCCATGCCGCTCATGCCGGGCATGCGCACATCCAGGATGATACAGCCGGGCCGTGAGGCGTCGAACTGATCCAGATAGGCATTGGCGGAATTAAACGACTCCACGCTGAGCCCGACCGACTCCATCAGCAACTGGAGTGCCTCACGGACCTCCCGATCATCATCGACGATAAAGACTGTACTCTCGCTCATGTTTCTGTTTCCCTATTGTGGGTATGTGGGCAGCAGGAAAATAAAACGCACCCCACCCCCCGCTACGGGTTCGACGAAAATCCGCCCCTTGTGCGCCTCGATAATCCCCTGGCTGATGGAGAGACCGAGCCCCATGCCGTTGGACTTGGTGGTGACAAAGGGATTGAACAGCTGATCGGCCACCGCCGGATCCAGCCCGGGACCGGTATCGGTAAGGGTGACCCGCACATAATCGACCGCCTCGTTGCGCGTGGCGATACTCAACAACCGCGCCCCCTCCGGGATATCGGCCATCGCCTCGATGGCGTTTCTCGCCAGGTTCAGGATCACCTGATCGATCTGCACATGCTGCGCCAACACCTTGCCGATCCGTTCATCCATGTCCAGGACCACCTTGACCCCGGCCTTGCGGATCTCGGTGCGCAGCAGGGTGATCACCTCATTGATCACCTCATTGATATCGATCAGGCTCAGTTCCGGCTGCTCTTTCTTTACGAACTGCCGCAGGTGGCGAATGATCTCGCCCGCCCTGGCGGCCTGGGCGCCGATACGCTCCATCACATCGATCACCCTTTCCGTCTCGCCGCTGCCGCTCTCCAGCATGCGGATACAGGCGTGGGCGTTGGTGGCGATGGCCGTCAACGGCTGATTGATCTCATGGGCGATGCCGGAGGCCATCTCACCCATGGTGCTGAGACGGGCCACGTGGGCCAGGTCGTCCTGATGCTGGCGCGCCTCCTCGCTGATGCGCTTGCGGTCGCTGATATCCCGGAACACCACCACACTGCCCACCGTCTTGAGCTGCCCGTCCCTGATCGGGGTACTGGAATACTCCACCGGAAAACTGCTGCCATCCTTTTTCCAAAACACGTCGTCCTCGACAAAGCGGGGGACCTGGTCACTGTTGGTGGCGTAGACCGGACACTGGTCGGCCGGGTGCTGCGACCCGTCGGCGCGGGTATGGTGCAGGATCTGATGCTGATTGCGGCCGATCAGGTCACTGTCCGCCCAGCCGGTGATCTGGGTCATGGCCCGGTTGGCAAAGGTGGTATTGCCGTTCAGGTCGACCCCGATAATGCCGTCGGCCACCGAGTTCAGGATCAGCTCGTACTGCCGTTCCAGGTGCTGCTTGGCCTTCTTCAACTCGCGGTTGAGGCGCACCACCCAGGTGGTCATCAGCAACATGAAGAGCAGGAACGCCAAGGCCACCAGTAGCCAGTACCAGTACTTTTTGATCGCATCGGACAGGGTGAAGCGCCCTGTGTACTCATAGGGGGGCAGCTGCAGCTCCCTGAACAGCTCATGCACCGGCTGGTAATCCAGCGGGATCGTCCAGCTCTCGTAATTACCGGCACGGGCGGCCGGATGGGATCTCGGCATGTTCAGCAGCGCCACGGCGACCTGCTGCGCCAGCTCGTTGGAGGTGTGCAGCACCTTGCTGAACGGCCACTCGGGATAGAGCCGGGTACTGCGGCTCAACAGGAAACCGGGATTGACCTTGCGGTTGATAATCTTGAAGTCGGCCATATCGATCTGACCCGCCTTGGCCATGCGCTCCAGAATGTCGGTACGTACCGTGCCGACATCGACCCGGCCATCCCTGACCGACCTGACCACCCGGTCATGAATACCGCCAAAAGTGATGGAATGCATATCCCGATACGGGTTCAAACCCCGGGTGTTCATCTCCCGCCAGGCCATCTGAAAGCCGCCCAGGGAATAGACGTCCACCGCCATCAGGCTTTTTCCCTTGAGATCATCCAGGGTATTGATATCGTCCCGATCACGCCGGGTGAAGATCACGCCGCCAAATACGTTTTTTGCCGTCCCGCCCGCCAGGTTGTTGAGCGTGGCAATACGCGAGATACGATGACGCACCTCCAGATTCACGTACATCCCCGGGTTGGTCAGGATGAAATCCACCTGACCGAACTTGACCGCCGGATCCACATCGGAAAAATCGAGCGGGACAATTTCAAAGGTATAGTCGGGAATCACCCGACTCAGGTAGATCGCGGTGGGCGACCAGGCGTCATACGTAGCCTGGTTGCCGCGATGGCTCAGCACCCCGACCCGGATCAACTGATCCTCGGCCGGAAGCGACGCGGAAACCAGCGGCAGCAACAGAAATAACAACAGCGCCCGACGCCACATGCAACATTCCTTCAAGGGTATTGAGCCGAGACTACGGAATATTCCCGGTACAGGCAAGCCCGGGCCGGGCTACGGTGCCGACCACCCGCATGGGTAACTACTCACCCGAGGGATCCGCCTGAGGCACACCCATGCACCACGGAGGCACAGAGGACACAGAGGTGAAACCGGGCGATGTAACTGAACGGATCGTTGGAGCAACCATTACACTTAAGGTAACTACTCACCCAGTCTGTAAGTGACTGGCCTGCCTTGCCGGCCTCACACGATGGCTGGACCAAGATCGGCCAACAAGGCACGCCAATCACCCCGTGAGTAGTTACCACCTAAGGACCCAAGGACGGAACCCACGGGAGAATCATATGAATTCTCCGTTCTCTCTGTGTCTCTGTGTCTCTGTGTCTCTGTGTCTCTGTGGTTCAGATAGAAGCAAGCAGTTACCCCCAGGGGAGCATATGTCTGGAAAAAAAAGCCTGCGCGCACCATAATGGGTACAGCAGAGCGCAGGAGAAAAGCGAATGGCCAATTATCAACACATCCTGGTGGCGGTGGATTTTTCCAAAGAGTCTGAAGCGGTCATGGCCAAGGCCATGGAACTGCAGAAGCTGTACAACGCGCGCCTCACCCTGGTCCATGTAGTGGAGTACACGGGCGCCATGTATACCGGGGAGATCCCGCTCCCGGAAGACCTCGATCTGGACCAGCGACTGGCCAAGCAGGCGGAGACCAAACTGCAGGCACTGATTGATCAGCACAGCCTGGCGAATGCCGGATTCCAGGTGGAGATAGGCACACCGAAGCGCGAAATCGTCCGCGTGGCCGCCGAGCAGAAGGCCGAACTGATCGTGCTCGGCAGTCACGGTCGTCACGGCCTGCAGCTGTTGCTGGGCTCAACCGCCAACGGTGTGCTCCACCAGGCCGCCTGCGATGTCCTGGCGGTGCGAGTGGAGAACGCCTGAATTCCATCCCGGGTTGAACAGGTTTCGTAGCGTGGGTTAGCGGCGCACAGGTACGACACTTTCATTCTAAAACAACGCCCGGCATTCTATAACAATGCCCGGGCAGACCACGACTCTATCCAGGCGCCGCGTAACCTACCGAGTCCTCGATCACCAAACGGTGGGTTACGACGCGCGTACGCTGCAATACCAACGGCCACCTCCTGAGCGGGGCGCGTCTAACCCACCCTACAAACTGCCCCTTGTTCTTCCTTGATCCAGGACCGCGCGGTGGGGGGTAATGGCGGCTCCAACCTGGGCGCTAGCCGAACCAGCCCGACTGGATCGCCCCCATATAGAACAAGGTACCGGAGAAGATGCTGAGCAGGGCATTGCCGCGCCACAGGTGCAGTGCTGTGGTCAACAGCAGGGCCAGCAGTTCATTGACCCCGTAGGGCGCCTGGGTCAGGTCCAGCGATTTCAGGCTGTACAACACCAGCAGGGTCATGATGGCCGGCGGCATGTAGCGGCCCAGATAGAGCAGCAGCGGGTGATCCCCCTTCTCGCGAAACGCCACGAACGGGATCAGCCGGGTGATGAAGGTGGCCACGGTCATCACCAGGCACACCAGCAGCAGATAACCGGTTGCACTCACGAGGCCACCTGCCGGGTACGGGTACGCAATAACAGCAGGGCGATCGACAGGCCGATGGAGACCAGCAACATCTGCTCGCGGAACAGCCACAGCGCCGTCAGGCCGCACAGCAGGGCCACGGCAAACGGATAGGGTTCGCGCAGTTTCTTCCACTGCTCCAGCATCAGCACCATGAACAGGGCGGTCAGGACAAAATCCATCCCGCGGGTATCAAACTCCACACCGGCCCCGAACAGGGCGCCCAGGGCACACCCGGCCACCCAGTACCCCTGATTCAGCGCGGTCAGCGCCAGGTAATAATTCTGCTCATCGTGGCCGTCCGGCGGATGGGTACTGGTGATCAGGGAGTAGGTCTCGTCGGTCAGGCCGAAGATGAGATAGAGCTTCCTCAGCCCGCGGGCACGGTAGCGGGCGAGCAGCGACACACCGAAGAACATGTGCCGGGAGTTGAGGATGAAGGTGGAGATCGCCACCTCGACCAGGGACGCCTGGGCCGCCAGCAACCCCACCGCCATGAACTGGGCAGCGCCGGCGTACACGGTCAGTCCCATCAACGGGGCGAAGTACCAGGCATAGCCGAGATCCTGGAACAGGATGCCGAACGCCATGCCCAGGGGAATATAGCCGAACATCACCGGCACCGAGGCACGAAACGCCGCCGCCAGGGTGGACATCAGGCGCTCCGCGACAATCGGTCCGCTCTATCCCAGCCAGACACGCGCATTGCGGAACAGCCGCAGCCAGGGCCCCGCCTCAACCCAGCCGTCGGGATGCCAGGAGTTCTGCACCGTGCGCACCACCCGCTCAGGATGGGGCATCATGATGGTGACCCGGCCATCCCGGCTGGTGAGGCCGGTTATGCCCTCGGGCGAACCGTTGGGATTGGCCGGATAACGGCCGGCCACCTCCCCGCTGTTCTCCACGTACTGCATGACCACCTGCGCTTGGGCGGCGGCCAGGTGGGCCGCGTCACGGAATTCGGCCCGCCCCTCACCGTGGGCCACCGCGATCGGCAGCACCGATCCGGCCATGCCCTGCAGCAGGATGGAGGCGGACGCCTTCACCTCCACCGAGACGAAGCGTGCCTCGAACTGCTCCGAGCGGTTGCGCACGAAGTGCGGCCAGTGCTCCGCGCCGGGGATCAGCTCGTGCAGGTTGGAGAGCATCTGGCAGCCGTTGCAGACCCCCAGGGAAAAGTTGTCGTCGCGTTCGAAGTAGGCCTGGAACTGGTCCCGTGCCCGGGGGTTGAACAGCACCGACTTGGCCCAGCCCTCGCCGGCCCCGAGCACGTCGCCGTAGGAGAAACCGCCACAGGCCACCAGCCCCTGGAAGCGCTCCAGCGAGACCCGGCCGGAGAGGATATCCGACATGTGCACATCGATACTGTCGAAGCCGGCCTTGTGGAAGGCGTTGGCCATCTCCAGTTGGCCGTTGACCCCCTGCTCACGCAGCACGGCGATCTCCGGGCGCACGCCGGTATTGATCATCGGCGCCGCCACGTCCTCGGCCGGGTCGAAGCCCAGCTTTACCTGAATGCCGGGATCGTTGGCATCGGCGATGCGTTCGAACTCCTCGCGGGCGCAGTCCGGATTGTCGCGCAACTGCTGCATCGCCAGGGTGGTCTCCGACCAGGCCTGCTGCAGCGCCACCCGCGGCATCGCCAGCAGGGTCTGTTTGCCGCGCACAATCTCCACCCGGTCGCCGCCGTTGAGGGTGCCGATCAGGTGGCTATAGTGGCTGAGCCCGGCATCATGCAGCTGCTTGAGCACCGCATCGGTGTCGCTGTGGCGTACCTGGATCACCGCCCCCAGCTCCTCGTTGAACAGCACCGCCAGGTCATCCTCCGCCAGGTCATCCAGCGTTACCGTCACGCCGGTGTGGCCGGCGAAGGCCATCTCGCACAGGGTGGCGAAGAGACCGCCGTCGGAGCGATCATGGTAGGCCAGCAGCAGGCCGTCGCGGTTGAGATCCTGGATGGTGGCGAAGAACTGCATCAGGACGTGGGCGTCATTGAGGTCCGCCCCCTGGTGTCCCACCTGGCGATACACCTGGGCCAGGGCGGAAGCCCCCAGACGGTTGGCCCCCTTGCCCAGGTCGATCAGGATCAGGTCGCTGTCCCCCTGGTCGTGGCGCAGTTGCGGCGTCAGGGTGCGGCGCACATCGCTGACCGGCGCGAAGCCGCTGATGATCAGCGACAGCGGCGCGGTCATGGCGCGCGCCTCGCCCGCCTCCTGCCACACCGTCTTCATGGACATGGAGTCCTTGCCCACCGGGATGGCGATACCCAGGGCCGGGCACAGCTCCATGCCCACCGCCTTCACCGTGGCGTAGAGGCTGGCATCCTCGCCGGTGTGCCCGGCGGCCGCCATCCAGTTGGCGGAGAGTTTGATATCGCTGATGCTGTCTATAGCGGTGGCCGCCAGGTTGGTGATCGCCTCGCCAATGGCCATGCGTCCGGAGGCCGGGGCATCGATCAGCGCCAGCGGCGTACGCTCGCCGATCGCCATCGCCTCGCCGCTATAGCCCACGTAATCGGACAGGGTCACCGCCAGATCCGCCACCGGCACCTGCCAGGGGCCCACCATCTGGTCGCGCGCCACCTGGCCGGTGATGGAACGGTCGCCGATACTGATCAGGAAGGTCTTGTTGGCCACGCTCGGCAGGCGCAGCACACGCAGCGCTGCCTCTTCCAGCCCGACACCGGCAAAATCCAGCTCCGGCTTGCGGAACGGCCGATGTTTCACATCCCGCAGCATGCGCGGCGGCTTGCCGAACAGCAGCGGCATGGAGATATCGATGGGATTGTTCTCGAAGTGGGCATCCCCCAGCAGCAGATGCTCCTCGTCGGTGGCCTCGCCGACGATGGCGTAGGGGCAGCGCTCGCGCTCGCAGATCGCCTTGAACTCCTCCAGGCGCTCGCTGTCGATCGCCATCACGTAACGCTCCTGGGCCTCATTGCACCAGATTTCCATGGGCGACATGCCGGGCTCGTCGTTGGGAACGGTGCGCAGCTCGAAGCGGCCGCCGCGGCCGGCGTCGTGCACCAGCTCGGGCAGGGCGTTGGAGATGCCGCCGGCGCCCACATCGTGAATGAACAGGATCGGGTTCTCCGCGCCGCGCCCCCAGCAGCGGTCGATCACCTCCTGGCAGCGCCGCTCCATCTCGGGATTGGAACGCTGCACCGAGGCGAAATCGAGATCCTCCGCCGAGGTGCCGCTGGCCATGGAGGAGGCGGCGCCGCCGCCCAGGCCGATCAGCATCGCCGGCCCGCCCAATACCACCAGCGGTGAACCGGCCGGAAAATCGTGCTTCTCGATATGCTCCTCGCGGATATTACCCAGACCGCCGGCGAGCATGATCGGCTTGTGATAACCGCGCAGCTCCGGCCCCTCCGGCCCCATCACCCGCTCCTCGAAGGTACGGAAGTAGCCGCACAGGTTGGGGCGGCCGAATTCGTTATTGAAGGAGGCGCCGCCGATCGGTCCCTCGAGCATGATATCCAGGGCGGAGACGATGCGCTCGGGCTTGCCGAAGTCCTGTTCCCACGGCTGTTCGGCCCCGGGGATGCGCAGGTTGGAGACGGAGAAGCCGGTGAGCCCGGCCTTCGGCTTGGAGCCCTTGCCGGTGGCCCCCTCGTCGCGGATCTCACCACCCGAGCCGGTGGCCGCGCCGGGATCGGGGGAGATCGCCGTCGGGTGGTTATGGGTCTCGACCTTCATCAGGATATGGATCGGCTCGGCGCTGTAGACATAGCGGTGGCTGCCAGCCTCGGTCAGGAAGCGCTGTCCCGGGTGGCCGCTCATCACCGCGGCGTTGTCCTTGTAGGCCGAGAGCACATGCTCCGGGGAGTGCTCCGTGGTGTTGCGGATCATCTTGAACAGAGAGCGCTCCTGGCGCTCGCCATCGATAATCCAGTCGGCATTGAAAATCTTGTGCCGGCAATGCTCCGAGTTCGCCTGGGCGAACATCATCAATTCCACATCGGTGGGATTGCGTCCCAGACCCTGGAAACTCTCCACCAGGTAGTCGATCTCGTCCGCCGACAGGGCCAGCCCCAGCTCGCCGTTGGCCACTTCCAGCGCCGGTATGCCGCCGCCCATCACGTCGACCGTGGTGCAGGGGCGGGGTTCGGCCCTGGCAAACAGGCAGACCGCCTCCTCCAAGTCGTCGAACACCACCTCGGTCATGCGGTCATGCAGTACCGAACGGGCCGCCTGCAGCTCATGTTCGCTGATGGCCGCGCCCGCGCCGCCGGTTCCCCCACTTTCGACCAAGTAGTAGGCGGTGCCCCGCTCCAGCCGCTCGACCTTCTCCAGACCGCAGTTGTGGGCGATATCGGTCGCCTTGGTCGACCAGGGCGAAATGGTGCCGGGCCGCGGCACCACCAGCAACAGTTGTCCCGCCGGTTCATGCTCCGCCAGATGGGGGCCGTAGCGCAGCAGCCGATCCAGGATCGCCCGCTCATCGCCGTCCAGGGTCTGACTCAATTCGGCAAAGTGGATGAACTCGGCATATAGCCCCAACGGACGGCCGACGGCCTCGCCAAGGCGCCGTTCAAGTTTGTTCTGACGGAAATCGGAGAGTGCTGGAGCACCGCGAAGAGTGAGCATGGGGTACCTTGTTGCTGGGCGGAAAACCAAATCGGTAATGATACTCCAAGCCGCCGGAAAATGCCGCATCGGGCCCGCGCTTGTCAGGGCAAATCTGTTCTCACGCCAATCGAAATGCATTCCCACGTGGAGCGCGGGAACGAGCGGTAGGGGACGAGGGCGCAGAGTGTGGGAATGCGGGGTGAGGTGGTATGCATTCCCACGCGGAGAGACTGTGAAAGTATTCAGGCTGATCAACGCGGCAAAAAAATTGACCGCCTGAGAAGCCCGTAGAGAGGCGATCGCCATCTCGGGAAGGGTTTGGGTACCTCCCTTTTCGCGTCATTTGGCAATTCTTTCACAGTCTCGGAGCGTGGGAACGAGGACGCGGAGCGTGGGAATGAGGAAAAGTGATTGGCCTGCCTTGTTGGCCGATCTTGATGGCGCCTCGAATCCGGCCCCTTTTTCAGATTCAAGCCTGCCCTTGTTTGAGCGAAGCGAGTTTTGTCCAGGGAAGGACTTATGCCGCGAAGGCCAGGGATGGCCGGGAGCGGCTTGGGCAGGCGCTGAAAAAGGGGCCGGATTCGAGGAAACAAGCCATCACGTGAGGCCGGCAAGGTAGGCCAATCACCCCGTGAGTAGTTACCTTTAACAATTATTTGCACGTTTAGATGACGTGGTCCTGATCGCGTACAACGGACGGCCTTTTCAAACTTCACCCTTCAAACTTTATCAATTTGACTCCGACCCCTGTCGATGCAGATCCCCCGACTCGATCCGGCGCCGGTGATAGAGGGAGTAGTAGCGCACCTGGGCGGTGGCGTGGGCAATCCAGCCGGACAGGAGGATGATGAGGATAAACAGCTCCGCCCGCAGTTGCGGGAAGGGGATCATCAGGGCCAGCAGCACCAGCTTGAGAAACACCACCTGACCGCGTAGCTGGATCAGCCAGATGCCGTTGGAGTAGATGGAGATCAGGGAGAGGCCGATACCCGAGACCAGGGTGATCTGCAGATAGAGTTGCCAGCTGTCGTCCGCGGCCGGATAGAGAAACCCGGCCCCCAGACCACCCAGCCCCACCAGGTGCAGGGTGCGGAACAGCACGTTGAGCCAGCGCTGGCCGGGCAGATACCGGGATTCCGCTGGAAACAGTTGCGCTTTCAGACTCATGACTCACACCTCAAACCAGGGACTCACCCGTGACTGACAGGTCAGGGTAAGGCGTGGTGCCAGTTGTGGCAACCGGGTAAGGATCACATCCCGCACCCGTTCCGGGTGATTGTTCTGTTCGCTGACGTGGGCCACCACCAGGTGTCGCAGCCCGGCATGCTCCAGCTCCGCCAGCAGCGCCACCGCCTGTTCGTTATTCAAGTGTCCCAGCCGGCCGCCGACGCGACGTTGCAGGGCCGGCGGATAGGGGCCGTCGGCCAGCATCCGCCGGTCGTGATTGAACTCCAGCAGCAGGGCGTGACAGCCGCTCAGCACCTGCTGGATATGCGGCGTGATGCTGCCGCTGTCGGTCAATACCCCCAGGCGGGACTCCTCGCTGCTGAAGATGTATTGCGCCGGTTCCCGCGCATCATGGGGTACCGGATAGGGTTGCACCGTGATGTCACCGATCCGGAACGGCGCCTGGTGGCTGTGGATCAGTTGCACCGCGGGGAGCTCGCCGCAGCGGTTCTGCCGGTAGGTGCCGTGGGTGATCCACACCGGCAACCGGTAGCGCCGCGCCAACGGCCCGACCCCCTTGATGTGATCCTGATGCTCGTGGGTCACCAGGATGGCGGCCAGGCTCTGCGGCGCCACCCCGAGCAGGTCGAGACGGCGTTCGGTCTCCCGGGCGGCGAAGCCGCAGTCCAGCAGCAGCCGGGTCGTTCCACTCTCGATCAGGGTGGCGTTGCCGCGACTGCCGCTACCCAGGGAGGCAAAGCGCACCGGAGGTACCCGCGCCCGGCCGGGGCGTTACTGGATCTGCTCATGCAACAGGGTGAGAATGCGCAACGCGGTTTCGGAGTTGTCCTGAACCCCCTCCTTGTTCCGAACCACCACCCGGGTGCCGCGGGTGTCGGCATCCAGCCCCACCTGGTACTGACTCTCCTTGTCGATGTTGCGGTCATTGTCACGCCAGAATGCGAGCTTGCTGAGCAGGCCCGGCTCATCGACCTCCTTGAGCGGATCGTTATAGCGGACGTAGTAGACTCGATTGGTGCGGTCCCGGTCTTCCACCGCGAATCCGACCCGGTCCAGCGCCACACCGGTGAGACGCCAGGCACGGTTGACCTCCTCATCCATCAGCAACAGCACCTCGTCGCCATTGCGCACCAGCCGCGAACGCGCCTGGGCCGCCCCGCCCTGCGCCAGGGAGCGACGGGATTGCTGATCGGCCACGCCCATGTAGTTCATCAGTCGGCGCAGCATCTCGGCCTCCAGGCCGTGATCGGTGGGCCGCGGATTCCATACCGTACGCTCCGGATCGCCGCCGCCATCCAGGATATACTTCTCCTCCATGCCGCGATGGGTCAGATAGAGTTCGGTGAACCCCGGATTGGCGCCCTGTTCAATACGCAACCGGTACTGGTCGCGGGTCGCCGCCGCGTAGGCGCCTTCAAACACCGAACGGATCTTGTCGGTAATGAAATCCCGCTTGATATCCGCCCGGTTCTCCAGCCAATCGGTCACCATCACGCCCACGGTGGGATCCTGCTGCGCCAGCAGGATGCCGTTCTCCTGCCAGAAGGCGACCGTCTTGTACCAGACATCCTCCGGGGTGCCCTGGATACGCAGCCAGCGCTGATTGCCGTCGCGCATCACCTCGATCTGCTCGATCGTCGGCAGCACGCTGGTACGGGTGGCGACCCGCCCCTGAATGCGCTCCCGCTCCAGCTGACCCGACAGGGTGGTCGCCTCGGCCCCGGAAGAGCCGGGGATCACCAGTTGATCATTGATGGTGCTCTTGGTCAGATCCGGCGGGATCTCCAGATTGGTACCGGCATCCTTGGCCTTCTTGTATTCGACCTTGCGGTCGGGCAGCACCTTATCCATGCTCGGCAGGGCGCCGCACCCGCTCAGCAGGGCGGCAACCAGGAGAGAGATCAGGGTATTGGGATTCGTAAAAGCCATAGTTGTAAAGAACCTTGTTGCCGGCAATCCGGCGTATTTAGGGCCTGGAAAGAAATAACTGTAACATATTGCGCCGGATTTTCGTTTGCCTTCAAGGCACGGCAAGGCGCGCATAGTCGTTCTATGTAAGTCTTGCCGTAACGCCGAAGGCGGACGAAAAGACCAGCAAGATGTAACAGTTATTTATTGACAGGTCCTTAGACGAGACCCGCGTTGACCATCGACTGGCGCAACTGCTCCCGGTAGGGCGCGGCGAACCAGGTCAGCGGCAGGCGGATCCCCTTGGGAATGCGGCCCATCTCGGCCAGCGCCCATTTTACCGGGATCGGATTGGACTCCAGGAACAGATCCCGGTGCAGATCGGCCAGCGGTGCGTCGATGCGTGCCGCCTCGGCCGCATCGCCTCGGCGCGCTGCCGCGATCATCCGCTGCATGGCGGCCGGGGCTATATTGGCGGTCACGGAGATGGTTCCGACACCGCCGGCCAGAATAAATTCACGCGAACTGGCGTCATCGCCGGTGATCAGGGCGAACTCCTCGCCACAAAGCTCGCGCAGCAGCGCCACCCGGCTCAGATCACCGGTCGCCTCCTTGATGCCGACGATATTGGCGATGGCGGCGAGCCGACCCACCGTCTCCGGCAACATGTCGCAGGCCGTCCGGCCCGGCACATTGTACAGCAGCTGGGGGATATCCACCGCTTCCGCCACCGCCTTGAAATGCCGATAAAGCCCTTCCTGGGTCGGCTTGTTGTAATAAGGGGTGACCAGCAGGCAGCCGTCGGCCCCCGCCTGTTTGGCGCAGCGGGTGAGCTGGATCGCCTCGGTGGTGGAGTTGGCCCCGGTGCCGGCGATCACCGGCAGCCGTTTGGCGGCAAATTCAACCACCTGCCGGATCACTTCACAATGTTCCCGCTCATCCAGGGTGGCGGACTCACCCGTGGTGCCCACGGCGACAATGGCATCGGTACCCTGATCCACGTGCCAATCCACCAGGTTGCGCAGGCTGTTTTCATCGACGCTGCCGTCTTCCCGCATCGGGGTGACCAGCGCTACCATACTGCCTTGAAACATGTGAAAAAACTCCCAATTACCGGCTCAATCACGCATTCTAAAACGGCGGCTTGGACGCTGACAAGGAAGATGGCCGATAATACGGTAATTCCGATTCGTTTCCGTCTGAATACCACCCCTTTTCCCCCGGCTTGACCGGCCCCGATTCCATAGAGCGCAAGACAAGCGGGCCTTCAGGAAGCTACACTCAGGGGAAAAGTCACAGGAGCA
Organism: Sedimenticola hydrogenitrophicus; assembly: GCF_025175675.1. Classification (GTDB taxonomy): domain Bacteria; phylum Pseudomonadota; class Gammaproteobacteria; order Chromatiales; family Chromatiaceae; genus Sedimenticola; species Sedimenticola hydrogenitrophicus. The sequence goes on along the minus strand of NZ_JANIOA010000006.1, from coordinate 45,664 downwards.
AAATTTATCTATGTCCGCACAGAACTATTTGGTGATCTCCGCACTGGGCAAGGACCGTCCCGGCATTGTCGACGAACTCTCCAAGGCAATCCTGGATATCGGCTGCAATATCGCCGACAGCCGCATGACCGTCCTCGGGGGCGAGTTTGCCATCCTGCTGATGGTGGAGGGCAACTGGAGCAGCCTCGCCAGGATGGAGGAGGCGATGCCCGCACTGGAGCGCCAGCTCGACCTGACCATCATCGTCAAACGCACCGAAGGCCGTGACCGGTCCACCCCCTCCCTGCCCTATGTGGTGGATGTGGTATCCCTGGACCACCCGGGCATCGTGCACCAACTGGCCAACTTCTTCTCCACCCGGCGGATCAATATCGAGGACATGGCCACCACCAGCTATGCCGCCGCGCACACCGGAACCATCATGTTTTCGGTGCACATGACCGTGGGCATTCCCGCCGACATCCACATCGCCTCGCTGCGGGAAGATTTCATGGAATTCTGCGATGCCATCAACCTGGACGCCATAATCGAACCGGCCCAGCGTTGAGACACCGGCGTTGAAGCAGAAGCGCCACCCAGCAACCCATTCGTAATTCTATGCAGGAAAAACCGCCGATGAATGACCCGGAGAAGCGTCGCCTGTTTGTGCTCGATACCAACGTGCTGATGCACGACCCCACCTCCATATTCCGCTTCCAGGAGCACGATATCTTCCTGCCCATGGTGGTCCTGGAGGAGCTGGACAAGGGCAAGAAGGGCGTGTCCGAGGTGGCGCGCAACGTGCGCCAGGCCTCCCGTTTTCTCGATGAGCTGATGTCCGGCGCCAGCAAGCAGCAGATCGACGCCGGCCTGCCGCTGCCGGCACCGGGCAACGGCAAGAGCGCCAATGCCGCGCCGGCCGGCCGGCTCTTCTTCCAGACCACCGCGCTGGCCAAGGACCTGCCGGCCAGCCTGCCGGGCAACACCCCGGACAACAACATACTCAGCACCGCCCTCACCCTGCAGCAGGCCCACCCGGAGATGCTGGTGGTGCTGATCTCCAAGGATATCAACCTGCGCATCAAGGCGGCGGTGCTGGGGGTACCGGCGGAGGATTACTACAACGACCAGGTGCTGGACGACGTCAACCTGCTGTACAGCGGCGAAGCGGAACTGCAGAGCGACTTCTGGGAGAGCCACAGCAAGAACCTCGACTCCTGGCAGGAGCAGGGGCGCACCTATTACCGGGTCAAGGGCGAGGATACCCGGAACTGGTATCCCAACCAGTGCCTGTTCATGGATGACGACTCCAACTTCGAGGCCATCGTGCGGCGCCGCGACGGCGACGATGCGATCATCGAGATGGCGACCGATTTCCGTAGCGCCAACCACTCGGTCTGGGGCATCCGGGCACGCAACCGGGAGCAGAATTTCGCCATCAACATGCTGATGGATCCGGAAGTCGACTTCGTCTCACTGCTCGGTACCGCCGGCACCGGCAAGACCCTGCTGGCCCTGGCGGCCGGACTCACCCAGACCCTGGACATGAATATCTACCGCGAGATCATCATGACCCGGGTGACGGTGCCGGTGGGCGAGGATATCGGCTTCCTGCCCGGTACCGAGGAGGAGAAGATGACCCCGTGGATGGGCGCCCTGATGGATAACCTGGAGGTGCTGACCCAGACCGATGGCGGCGAGTGGGGCCGCGCCGCCACCGATGAACTGCTGCGTTCGCGCATCCGTATCCATTCGCTCAACTTCATGCGCGGCCGTACCTTCCTGAAGAAGTACATTATCCTGGACGAGGCGCAGAACCTCACCTCCAAGCAGATGAAGACCCTGATCACCCGAGCCGGTCCCGGCACCAAGATCGTCTGCCTGGGCAACGTGGCGCAGATCGACACCCCCTACCTGACCGAGACCACCTCCGGCCTCACCTACGTGGTCGACCGTTTCAAGGACTGGGGGCACAGCGGACACATCACCCTGCTGCGCGGCGAGCGCTCGCGGCTGGCGGATTACGCCTCCGATACGCTATGACCGGAGGACGGCGCCCACGGGGCGCCCTATGGCTGAGGGAGTACCACGGATGAACCAGGGGGCGTTATTGCCGTACGTAACACATTGAATACAGGAAGTTTTCTCGCCAAGACGCCAAGCACACCAAGAAAAATGATGGTTTTCTGTAACTACTCACCCGGTCTGCAAGTGATTGGCCTGCCTTGTTGGCCTCACACGATGGCTTGTCTCCTCGAATCCGGCCCCATTTTCAGCGCTTGCCCAAACTCGCTTCGCTCAAACAAGGGCAGGCTTGAATCTGAAAAGGGGGCCGGATTCGAGGCGCCATCAAGATCGGCCAACAAGGCAGGCCAATCACCCCGTGAGTAGTTACGGTTTTCTTTCAATTTCAAGCAGCCTCGTAGGGTGGGTTAGCGGCGCACCACCACTGCACGTCCAGACCGCGACGACGCCTGGGCGCCGCGTAACCCACCGATACCTCCAACTGTTTGATGGGTTATGTCGTTCCTCCTCCACCCATCCTACGTTTCTGTGACCGGAGGACGGCGCCAATGGGCCGCACCGTCACGCCTGATTCAGTAGTCTGAGGATCGCATTCCGGTTGGTCCAGGAGCTGGCCTTGCACGCCGCCTGGTAAGCGGGCAACCAGCGCAGTTCGCCATGCTCACGGGGATTGAGCCGGATCAGCCGGTGCCCGGGCAGGCGGAAATAGAACAGATGCTCCCGGTTATAGTGGGCCGAGGCGGCGAAGCGGCCGCGCCAGGCCGGCAGGATGGGGAAACGCTCCGTATAACGGGCATCCAGCAGCCGGCCGTGATGGCGCAGCCCGGTCTCCTCGAACAGCTCGCGCTCGGCCGCCTGGCGGGGTGTTTCGCCCCACTTCAGACTGCCGGTGACGGACTGCCAGAAGCCCCTGGGGTGGGTCCGGTTCAGCATCAACACCTCGCCCTGGTCGGTATGGATCACCACCAGGACCGATTCGGGGCGTTTGCAGGATGACTTCACCGTTCCACCTGGTCGCTGCATGTCACAGCCGATGATTGTTCGCTCGACGACAGGCCGACAATAGGCAACCACCGGGTCACGCCCGACAGCTAATCCAATTGAGGCCGACAAGAATGGACCGGATCAGCGTAACCTGATCCGGCAATGTCACCAATCAGCTCTTCTCTTCTTCCACCTGGGGCTTGCGCACCCGAATCGACAGCTCGCGCAGCTGTGCCGGGTTCACCTCGGACGGTGCCGAGGTGAGCATGCAGGCGGCGGTCTGGGTCTTGGGGAAGGCCATGACGTCGCGAATCGAGCGGGCGCCCGCCAGCAGCATTACCAGTCGGTCCAGGCCGAAGGCGAGACCGCCGTGGGGCGGACAGCCGTACCGGAGCGCCGACAGCAGGAAGCCGAACTTCTCCTCGGCCTCCGCTTCGCCGATGCCGAGCAGCCGGAACACCTTCTCCTGCACCGCGCCGGTGTGGATACGGATGGAGCCGCCGCCTACCTCGGTGCCGTTCAGCACCATGTCATAGGCGCGCGACAGGCAGGCGCCGGGGTCGCTCTCCAGCAGCTCGATCTGATCCTCCTTGGGGGCGGTGAACGGATGGTGCAGGGCGTTCCAGCGGGCGCCGCCGTCATCCCATTCGAACATCGGGAAATCGACCACCCAGACCGGGTGCCAGCCGGGCTGCATCAGCCCACGGTCCTCGCCCAACTTGACCCGCAGGGCACCCAGCGCCTCATTCACTACCGTCGCCTTGTCGGCGCCGAAGAAGATCAGGTCGCCGTCCTGGGCGCCGGTGCGCTGCATAATGCCGTCGACCGCCGCGTCCGGCAGGAACTTGAGGATCGGTGACTGCAGGCCATCGCGCCCCTGACCGGTCCAGTCATTGACCTTGATGTAGGCCAGGCCGCGGGCGCCGTATATGCCGACGTACTTGGTGTACTCGTCGATCTCCTTGCGGGTCAGTTCGCAGCCCTTGGGCAGGCAGAGGGCGGCGACGCGCCCCTTGGGATCCTTGGCGGGACCGGAGAACACCTTAAAATCGACCCCGTTCATCAGGTCGGCCACATCCACCAGCTCCAGCGCACAGCGCAGGTCGGGGCGATCGGAGCCGAAACGGCGCATCGCCTCCTGATAGGTCATGTGCGGGAACGGATCGGGCAGATCCACGTCCATCACCTGTTTCACCACACCACGGATCATCTCCTCCATGGAGTCCATGATCTCGGCCTCGCTCATGAACGATGTCTCGATATCAAGCTGGGTGAATTCGGGCTGCCGGTCGGCGCGCAGGTCCTCGTCGCGGAAGCAGCGCACGATCTGGTAATAGCGGTCCATGCCCGACATCATCAGCAGCTGCTTGAACAGCTGGGGCGACTGGGGCAGGGCGAAGAACTGGCCCGGATGGGTGCGTGACGGCACCAGGTAATCGCGCGCCCCCTCGGGGGTCGCCTTGGTCAGCATCGGCGTCTCGATATCCAGGAAACCGTTGTCGTCCAGATAGCGGCGCAGCGCCCGGGTGACCGCGGCGCGCAGCTTGATGCGCTTCTGCATCTCCGGACGGCGCAGGTCCATGTAGCGGTAGCGCAGCCGCACCTCTTCGGAGACGCGCTCGTGCTCATCCAACTGAAACGGCGGGGTATCGGCGCGGTTCAACACCTCCAGACCCAGGCCCAGGATCTCGATCTCACCGGTCGCCATCTCGGGATTGACCGTGCCCTCGGGACGGGCGCGCACGCGCCCCCGCACCTTCAGCACATACTCGTTGCGCACATGTTCGGCGGTGGCGAAGATCTCCGCCAGATCCGGATCATAGACCACCTGGACCAGCCCCTCGCGATCCCGCAGATCGATGAAGATCACCCCGCCATGATCGCGTCGCCGGTGAACCCAACCGCAGATTTCGACCTCCTGGTCGATATGTGAGGCGTTTATATGACCGCAATAGTGGGTGCGCATGCTCGATATTACCGTTACTGACTGAATTTCGGGCGAGAAATTCGCCCGACGAGAAAACCGGAAATTTTAAGGTTTGGGCCCTGCAGGCGCAAGCACTGAGTCGATTTAATTCGTGTTGAACGAATCAGGCCCCGGAGTCCACCGGCTCCGCCAGCGGGGCCGGTTTCCGCCCAACGGGCACCACCGCACCCATGGACATGAGCATTTTCAGACCGTCATCCACGCTCATCTCCAGCTCCACCACGTCCTCCCGCGGCACCATGACGAAGTAGCCGCCGGTCGGATTGGGGGTGGTGGGGACGTAGACATTGATCACATCCCGCCCGGTCTTGCGCTGCGCCTCTCCCAGATCGGTGCCGGTCTGAAACGCCAGGGTCCAGAGCCCCTTGCGCGGAAATTCGATCAGCAGCACCTTGCGGAACGACTGCCCCGCCTCGCTGAACAGGGTCTCCGCCAGCTGCTTGGCACCGGAGTAGATCGACCGGACCAGGGGAATGCGCGCCAGCAGGCGCTCCCACACAGAGACCAGGGAGCGGCCGAACAGATTGGCCGCCAGCACGCCGGTGACGAATACGATCAGCACCGAGACCACCACCCCCAATCCCGGAATGGAGAATCCCAGCAGGTGCTCCGGCCGGTACGCCTCCGGTATCAGCAGCAGGGTCCCATCCAGCCAGTGTACCAGCAGGCGTACCACCAGCAGGGTGATCCCGAGCGGCACCCAGACCAGCAGACCCGCCACCAGGTAGCGGCGGATGAATTTCATGCTAGTGCTCCGTCAACGTAATAATTGCGAGTTCAGTGAGTTTGTCAGCGCTCATGGCAAGGCGCGCCTCGCCGGCAATGGCCAGCTCCCTTGGCAAGAGGCGCAACGCCGTCCATGGGCGCTGACAAGCTCACCCTTCGGGCGTCCCTGTGGCGCCCCGCAGCCGCGTTGCAGCGCTTGACAAGGGAACCCGCCATTGCCTGCGCGCCGCGCCTTGCTGCGCAACACCACAGGGACGCTGAATCCGTAATTATTACGTTGACGGAGCACTTGAGGGTCAGGCATCACAGCCGCCGCAACCGCCAGCGGCACAGGCCGGGGCCGGTTTGGCCTCCGCCTTTTCCGCGTTGTGCAGGTTCTTCTGTTTCCCGCTCTTGAAGTCGGTCTCGTACCAACCCTGCCCCTTGAGACGGAAACCGGCGGCCGAAATCATCTTTTTCAGTGCCGGCTTGGCACACGCCGGACAATCGGTCAGCGCCGCGTCGCTCATCTTCTGAATCGCCTCCAGCTCATGGCCGCAGGCATCACAACGGTACTCATAAATCGGCATGTATTACTCCTGAAATTCAACCGCCCCGCCTCACCGGGGGCACCAAATCGCTGTGGATATTAGCACAGTTGTCTTCCGCTCAAAGGTTTTCATGCCGGTCCGGTGCCAGTACGCCCGCCCTGCCTGGTAGGCACCCGACACCGGACAAGGAATATATCCCCTATACCGGTGCCGCGGCGATTCACGCCGCGGCAACAGCCGTGCCAGAATCCTGGTCAGGGAGGAAGATGGGGTGGTTGACCGTCAATTCAAGGTCCGTTGCCCCCGTGAACAGGGGGGCGGGGTGAATCCAGACAGGTCGCGATCGGCTGGGCAGATCGCCTATTTCAGGCTCTTGAGAAACTCGATCAGGAAATCCTGCTCGGTGACATCGGTAATGGAGACGTGACGCATGCGGGTATTGGGGACCAGTTTCTCATTGTCGGCGATCCACTTGCGGATATTCTCCTCGCTCCAGACCAAACCGGATTCGAGCATGGCCTTGGAGTAGGCGAAGCGCGGCAGGCTGCCGGCCGGCCGGTCGATCACGCCCCGCAGGGAGGGACCGAAGGCGTTCTTGGCCGAATCGAGCGAGTGACACGCCATGCAGCGATGCTGAAACGCGGCTTCGCCGGCCGCCACCATGGCGTCCCGGGCGGTCCCCTCACTCATGGCGAATACGGTGTTTACCGAGGCGACCAGGAGGGTGCTGATCGCCACAAAAAGAGACAACGGTTTTTTCATTTTCGGGCGTCCTGTAGTGATGGATTTAGCGATATTTATAGGCGTTCCGCCCGGTTCGGCTCAATAAGACTTAAGTATGAACGGCCCGTGCGGCGGCCAGCCAGGGTGAAGTGGCTTAGGGCTCGCGGTGGTAACTACTCACGGGGTGATTGGCCTGCCTTGCCGGCCTCACACGATGACTTGTCTCCTCGAATCCGGCCCAATTTTCAGCGCCTGCCCAAACTCGCTTCGCTCAAACAAGGGCAGGCTTTAATCTGAAAAAGGGGCCGGATTCGAGGCGCCATCAAGATCGGCCAACAAGGCAGGCCAATCACTTACAGACCGGGCGAGCCCTTAGGAGTCAATTGCGCTGGAAACGCCACACCGCCAGGGTGAGGAACAGTGCCAGCGACGCGCTGACCACCACCACCGAGAGGCCGTCCAGCTTCAGGTGCAGACTGAAGCGGATGAATTCCACCACATAGGTGAAGGGGTTGAGGCGGCAGATCTGTTCCAGCAGCGGGCTGGCCTCGCCGATCTTCCAGATGGGGTAGAGTGCCGAGGAGAGGAAAAACATGGGAAAGATCACGAAGTTCATGATACCGGCGAAATTTTCCAGCTGGCGGATGGCCGATGAGAGCAGCATGCCCAGGGAGCCGAGCATCACCCCCGACAGCATCAGCGCCGGCAATACGGCGACATAGCCCAGGAGCGGCAGGCGGATATCGGCAAACCAGGCGATGACCAGGAACAGATAGACCTGCAGCACCGAGACCACGGCGCCGGCCAGCAGCTTGCTTAACAGCAGAAACCAGCGCGGTGTCGGCGCCAGCATCAGGATGCGCATACTGCCGAGCTCCCGGTCGACGATCAACGACAGCGAGCTCTGCATACCGTTGAACAGCTGCACCATGGCCACCAGGCCGGGCACGATATAGGTCTCGTAGGTGATGTAGGTTTCATAGGGCGGGATAATGGAGACACCGAGCGCGGCACGAAAACCGGCGGCAAACACAAACAGCCACACCAGCGGCCGCACCAGTGCCGCCAGAAACCGTTCGTGCTGCTGCAGGAAGCGCAGGCACTCGCGCACCACAATGCCGCGGAACGGGGTCCAGTAGGCGTGCCGGCCGTTCACAGGGCGACCTCCCGGGCGACGTAATCCCGCGCTGCCAGTTGGGCGAACAGCTGTTTGAGATCCGCCGCCTTGCGCTCCTGCAGCAACTGGCGACAAGTGCCCTGGGCGACTACCCGCCCCCGATCCAGCAGCGACACGGCATCCCCCGGGTACACCTCATCGATCAGGTGGGTGGTCCACAGCACGGCGATATTCTTCTCGTCGGCGAGCCGATGGACATGATCGACAATCTGCTGCCGGGTGGGCACGTCCAGTCCCACGGTCGCCTCGTCGAACAGCAGCAAGCGGGGCTCATGCAACAGGGCGCGGGCAATCTCGACCCGGCGCCGATGGCCCCCGTTCAACTGACGTATCCGCTCGCGGCGGCGTGGCGTCAGATCGAAGCGCGCCAGCTCCTCGGCGATGCGCCGCCTGGCCTGTTTCGCGCCAAGCCCGTTGAGGGCGGCAAAGTAGCGCAGATTCTGCTCCACCGTCAGGTCCAGATCCAGGGTCGGCTGCTGGAACACCACGCCCATGCGCGAGAGCGCCGTGAGGCGCTGGCGCTCGATATCCGCCCCGGCGATGGAGACGCCCCCCTGCTGGAGAGCGCTGAGACCGGTGATCAGGGAAAACAGGGTGGTCTTGCCGGCCCCGTTCGGGCCCAGCAGGGCGTGAAAGCCGCCCCCCTCGATGCGCAGGTTGATATCGATCAACGCCGCGTGGGCCGCGCCCCGATAGCGGTAGCCGAGCGCGGAGACATCCAGGAGATGGGGGACCGGGTCGGGCATTGCAGCTCCTAGGGACGCACCGTGATACCCCAGGGGTAACGCCCCACCTTGATCGACTTGATCGCCTTCAGCTCGGCCAGATCGATCACGGTGACATCGCCGCTCACCCCGTTGGTGGTCATCAGATAGCGGTCGCCGGGGGTGAACGCCATGTGCCAGACGCGCCGCCCCACCAGAATATACTTGACCACTTCATAACTTTTACGGTCCACCACGGCCACGTGGTTGGCCGGGCCGAGCGCGACATAGGCATAACGCCCGTCCGCCCCCAGCTTGATACCCACCGGCTGCACCCGGTCCGGGTGGATCCCCTTGATCGAGAAGTTGATCTTGTGCCTGACCAGCTTGCTGTCGGTATCGATAATGGAGACGGTTCCGCCGATCTCGGAGGAGGCCCACAGGGTCTTGCTATCGGGCTCGAACTCCACGTGCCGGGGACGTTGATCGACCAGGGTGTTATCCACCAGCTCAAAGGTTTTCGCATCGATCCAGTGCACCATGTTGGTGGTCTCGGAGGTGTTGACCGCCCAGCGTCCATCAGGGCTGACCGCCATGCCTTCCGGCTCCACCCCGACATCGATCTGCGCCACCACGTCGCGCTTCTCCACATCCACCACCGTCACCAGGTTGTCATCCTCGTTGGAGATATAGAGATAGCGGTTGTCGGGATGCAGGGCGAACTGCTCCGGGTCGGCCCCGGAGGGCAGTTCACCGACAAATTTCTGTTGTTCGATATCGTAAATCTGCACCGTGTCGTCGTCCGAGGCGCAGATATAGAGGGTTTTCATGTCGTGGCTGAGAATGATGCCGCGCGGCCGCTGCCCTACCTCGATGGTGCCGGTCACCTCCATGCGCTCGGTGTCGATCAGGGTGACGGTGTTGTCCTTCTCATTGGAGACGTAGGCGGTGGCCGCCTGGGCCGACGATACAGTACCTGCAGCCAACCAGAACAGGGCAATTACCCAGTGACGAAATAGCATGCTAACTCCTCTTGCATTGAATCTCGGGCCGATCGAAACCGAGCGTATCCAGTTCACTCTCCCGGTGCAGAAAGCCCTCCTGGGGCGACTGGGTCACCAGCGAGCGGGCGGCGCTTAGGGCGATGGGCTGGCGCAGCTGACCCGACCAGGGCCGATAGGAGAGTTTGCGCCCCTTGTAGGCGGCCAGTTCAAACTCGGGGCTTTGAATATAGGCGCCGATCATGGCCGGCTCCGCCGAGCCGCCGCGGATCGCCGCCTCGCTGATCGAGCGCAGCGCGGCCCAGGCGGCATAATCCCGGGCGCCCATCGGCCGCCCGGCGGCCTTGCCGAAGCGCGCCTGCAATTGGCTCGCCCCCCACTGTTCGATGGTTCGGTACCAGGCGGTGGCGAACAGCCCCTGGGTACCGGCCACCGGGCGCGGCTCCCAGGTGCGGTACATCAGGTACTCCCCGAAGTCGCCCCACTCATCGGCCACGATCAGGACATCGTATTCAACCCCCTGGGTCAGCCGCGGCACCTCCGCTTGCGCGGTGCGCCGGGCATCCCGCGCGCCGTCCCAGACCTTGTGCCCGACAATCTTCGCGCCGAACTTGGCGGCCGAGCGGCGTATGGCATCGGCAAACAGCTTGTCCCCCGCCAACGAACCCTCGATCAGCAACCATCGGGTCCAGCGTTTTTTCACCAGATACTGACTCAGGGCATCGGCCAGCATGGCGCGACTGGGCAGGGTATGGAGCAGGTCATTGCGGCAGAGTTCGGTACGGAAACGGTCATCCGGCGCCGCGACATTGAACAGCAGACGCTTACCACCCGGATCCGCCCGCAGCAGCGCCTCCAGGGTGGCGGCCGGCAGATCGAGAATCACAAAATGTTCTTCCGCGGCTTGCAGCTGGCCGATGATCTCCCCCGGGTCCGCCGCCGCCTCGAAGGCCAGTTCGCGCAGGGAGAACTGCTGCCCGGTAAAACGCCCCGTGGTATTGCTGTCCTTGACGGCCAGTCGCGCGCCGGCCAGCCCCTCATCCGCGGGAATGTCGTCAAGATTGGAGAGTACCGGCGGCCGCTCGACCTGCTGTTTGATATAGAGCACCGGGACCTGTACGGTGCCGGCCGGCCAGGCCCGGGTCGCCACCATGAGACAGGCAAGGCAGCCAATGACAAGTGTCCGGAACATCCGCGCTCCCATGGTCTGAATCAATCTGTGCGAAGCAGTTTAGCCCGCCCGCCCCAGGAACGCTCAATGCGACAAAAGTCGCATTGAGGAGAGACCACAGGAGCGTGAGACTCTCTCTACCCGGCCACCGCACGATGGACTAATGATATGAAAAAACTGCTACCGGCACTCGCGCTGTTCGCCTCGCTCATTCCCCTGGCAGGCCATACCGCGGGCTACCTGGCCACCAAGCCGCAGGCGCTGCCGGACCTGGTATTCGGTATCGATGAAGCTGGCTACCAGGTATCGCAACCCCGCTACGAGCTGGAGACCGGGAAGTCATACAGCCTGAAGATCGTCAGTAGCGGGCGCAAGGAGTATGCGGTACGCGCTCCGGAGTTTTTCACCTTCATCTGGCTGCGCAAGGTCGAGGCCGGGGGTATGGAGATCAAGGCCAGCGCCCTCTATGAGCTGGAGTTCGAGGAGGAGGGCGAGGCGGAGATCTTTTTCGTGCCGATCAAGCCCGGCACCTATAGCATCAGCGCGGCCGGACTGGAGCACAAAGGAGCCGAAGCGCAGATCAAGGTGAAATAGTGCGCCACCTTCCGATAATTTTGATACTGACCCTGTCTCTTGCCGGTGCCGGGTCGACTCAGGCCGCGGAGCAGCCGTGGCTGCTGTTCGAAAATGTGTCGGCGCATGACGTCAAGGTGGTCGGACCGGCGCGTGCCTTCATCCTCAAAGCCGGCGCACCGGCTGAACGGGTAACCTTTGAGTCAGACGACAGCCTGGGCGTTGTTCTCAACATCTGGTGGAAAAACAATCCCCGTGAGCTGTGCCAAATCTCAACCCCCTGGTCACGTCGGGTACGCATCGCCGGTCGGCACACCATCGTCTGTCTGTCCAATGACCCGTCGTAGTCACTCCGGGCAAGATCATGAAGCGAGGTAAAACCATGTCGTCAATCAAAGCCTGCCTGGCCGGCGCGCCGGCCCTCCTCCCGCGACTGCTCTTACTGATCGCATTCGCTGCCACCACACCCGCCGCCCTGGCACTCTCCTACGACGAGATTCAGGACAAGGAGGAGATCACCATCGCGGTGTATCGCGACTACCCGCCCTTCTCCTACCGTCAGAATGGAGCCCTGGTCGGTATTGATATTGATATCGCCAACCACCTTGCACAACAGCTGAAGGTACGGCTCAAGCTGATCGAACAGACGGCCGATGAGAATGTCGATGACGACCTGCGCAATGCGATCTGGAAAGGCTCAATGCTCAGTGGCGAGGTGGCCGACCTCATGCTGCACATCCCCTATGATCGCGAGCTCGCGCTGCGCAATGAGCTGGTGGTGCTGTTCGGTCCCTACATGAAGGAAGAGATTGTCGCCGCGCGCAATATTGAAAAACTGGGCCGGGATGCCACCCTCGCCCTGTTTCGATATGAAAATATCGCCGTTGAACTGGACTCCCTGGCCGACCTCTACCTGTCCGGTGCCTTCGGCGGAACCATCCGCGACAACCTGCTGCATTTCAAGACCACCGAAGAGGCGGGGCAAGCCACCTTGCGCGGCGAGGCCGCCGGCCTGATGGGGCCGCGCTCGCAAGTACAATACAGCCTGCTGGGCGGGATCGAGGACTTCGATCTGGGCAAGGTCCCCACCCCCGGCCTGGTCAAGGCCGACTGGCTCATCGGTGCCGCGGTCAAGAATACCTACCGGCAACTGGGCTATGCGGTGGAGGACATTCTCGCCAGTATGGTTCGCGATGGCGACATGGCGACGATATTCAAGCGGCACGGGATTGACTATTTCCCGCCAAGTCTCGACTACCTTGCCGGCGCCGGCCAACGATAACAACACCTGGCGCGCACAAATACAGTTCAGGATAGCACCCGCCATGAGGGGCTTGCCGGACATAGGGCGGGCCGTGCCCGCCGAACGGCGTCCACGGGGCGCCCTATACCCAACGCATCAGCCCGTAGGTTGGGGTGAGGAACGAACCCCAACATCATGGCGCATACCCAGGCACCACCGTTGGGGTTCGCAGGCTCACCCCAACCTACGGCCTGACCATCAAGTCCACCCGTGCATTCCTGCCCGGTAGGGTGGGCACGCTTATTGTACCCACGAGGAAGGTGCGGCACGGGGCAAAAAGGTGGGCACAAACAACGTGCCCATCCTACGCGACTTCAAACTTCAAACTTCACCCTTCAAACTTCCTCAGTCACCGGTATTCGACTTTCGGCCAATCTACTTTTGGTCATTCAACTTTTTGTCAATCTACTTTCTATCAATCAACTTTTCGCCAATCTACCTTTTTCCAATAGCAGACAACACCCCGCTCCACTGAAAATTACCGCGCAGCAAAATACTGTGGAGGGTGCGTCCTGCGGCGTCGCTCTCATAACAGAAAACCGGATGGGCACTTGGGGAAGCAGATCAAAAAGACCTGAACGGTTTCTCACTATAAATCCAGAGGAGTACAACCTAAATGAAACTATCCAAACTCGTAGCGGCCATGTTGGGGGGAGCCTGTGTGGCGGGCGCCGGCAGTATCCAGGCCGCTTCCTGGCAGGCCGGCGACTGGACCCTGGGTCTGGGCGGCAACATCAATGCGTTTTACACCGTCACCTCCTGCGACGCCGGCGACCTGAATTCCGGCGGGACGACCCTGGCCGGACTGGCGTGCGGAACCGCCGGTGACAGCCACTCGGTCTCCAATGGCCTGTTGCCCGCCTCGCTGAACTTCAGCGCGACAACCCACCAGGAAGGTTACGACATTGGCGCCAACATCAATGTCTACTATGGCCTGGCCTCATCAGATAACAGCAATACTGGCAGCAACGGCGACGCCTTGGCGTTCTCCTCCGTGGATGCGCGCCAGGTCTATCTCACCTTCGGCAACGCCAACATGGGCACCATCACCATGGGGCGTAACTTCGGCCTGTTCGCCCTCGACGCCATCCTCAACGATATCAGCCTGGTCGGTGCCGGCCCCTCCTTTTCCGCGTCCGACCCGGGCCACACCACCCTGGGCGGCCTCGGTTACGGTTACCCCTATACCGACCGCCTGGCCCAGATCAACTGGACCCTGCCCACCTCGGGCGGTTTCTCCGCCACCGTCGGTGTGTTCAATCCGCTGGACGGTGTCGAAGTGGGCGGCGGGCCGCTGGCACGCACCAAGGCGGCGGGACACGCCAACCCTGGCTTCCACGGCAAGGTGGGTTATGCCTGGCAGGGCAGCACACCCGGCCTGATCTCCGCCACCTACCTGATGCAGGATGTGGACCTGACCACCGGTGCCTCCAGCCAGATCGAGGGCTGGGATATCTTCGGCAAGGTGAGCGTCAGCGACTTTGACCTGGCCGGTTATTACTTCCAGGGTGACGGCATGAGCACGCTGGCACTGGGCGGCCTGGTGTTCCCCGGCTTCGACCAGACCACCGGACAAGCCGAGGAGTCCAACGGTTATTACCTGCAGGGCAGTTACAAGTTCGGCAAGACCAAAGTGGGTATCAACTGGGGCGAAAGCGAACAGAAAAAGATCTCACCGGTGGAGAACACCCGCGTTACCCTGGGTGTTTATCATAACCTGACCTCTTCCCTGACGCTGATGGCCGAATACTCGGATATGGAGAGCAAGACTTCGGTCGGCTCGGATGAAACCAACGCCTTCAATCTGGGCGCTATCCTGTTCTTCTGATCCACTGTGCGAAGCAGTTATATCCGCACCTGATTCCCTGCGGATAGTTATGCATTACGGCCGGGCTTTGCCCGGCCTTTTTTTGTCCATGGATGGCTGGGAGCGGCATTGTAAATGGTGGATGTGCCTACCGGCTTATCCACCCTACGAATATAGTTGAATGCAGGGTGGACAAGCGCCAGCGCATCCACCTATTGGGTCGCGGTTTCAGGGTAGGATGTGGTGAGTAACACGCACCGCATTATTCACGCTAGACACGTGTTGCCACGTTCCGCACATCCCACAGGACTTGAAACCGACAACCACATTACCAGATAAAATGTAGTGTATTTTTACGTTCCTTATTCCAGCGGGAGGATCGTCTTGTACCTTTGTAGGAGTCGACTTCGCAGACTGCATTGCGGGCATTCGACTTTTTTCCAATAGAGGCCTGTGCGGGTATCAACTACAACTGTACAGGCTGTATATACCATGAGGGACACCACCTGGCACTACCCTCATGTCAGATAACCAAATGGATAACCATGGGGGAGTAGAATGAAACAAGTATCACTAGCACTGGCCATTTCGCTGGCCATTTCTGTCACTGCGCAAACCGCCAGCGCCACCGTCACCGATCAGGACATTCTGAACGATCACACCATTACCAGCCAAGTCGTCACCAACGGCATGGGTCTTCAGGGGCAGCGTTTCAGCCCGCTTAAACAGATCAATCAGGGTAACGTGAAAAAACTGCTGCCTGTCTGGTCATTCTCCTTTGGCGGAGAAAAACAGCGCGGACAGGAGGCACAGCCGATTGTCCATGATGGCGTGATGTACGTCACCGGATCTTATTCCCGGGTATTTGCCATCGATATCAAAAGCGGCGAAGAGCTCTGGCAGTACGATGCCCGCCTGCCGGACGGCATCATGCCCTGCTGCGATGTCATCAACCGCGGTGCAGCCATTTATGGCGACCTACTCTACTTCGGCACCCTGGATGCCAAACTGGTCGCCCTCGACCGTATGACGGGCAAGGTCAAGTGGGCGAAAAAGATCGGTGATTACAAGGCCGGTTACTCGATCACCGCCGCGCCCACGATCGTTGAGGGCAAGGTGATCACCGGCGTCTCCGGTGGCGAGTTCGGCATCATCGGAAAAATCGAGGCCCGCGATGCCAAGACCGGCGAACTGGTCTGGTCACGCCCCACCATCGAGGGCCACATGGGCATGCTCAATGGCAAAGAGAGCACCATGACCGGCACCAAGAACGCCACCTGGCCCGGCGATATGTGGAAGTTTGGCGGCGGCGCCACCTGGCTGGGCGGCACCTACGATCCGGAGACCCGTAGCATTTTCTACGGTACCGGCAACCCCGCGCCCTGGAACTCCCATCTGCGTCCGGGTGACAACCTCTATTCCACATCGCGCATCGCCATCAATCCGGATAACGGCGAGATCAAATGGCACTACCAGACCACACCGAATGACGGTTGGGATTATGACGGCGTGAATGAGGTGGTTTCATTCAACCAGGGCGGCAAGAAACTGGCCGCCACGGCGGATCGAAACGGTTTCTTCTATGTCTTTAATCGTGAGGAAGGCAAGCTGGTCAATGCCACGCCCTTCGTCCGCGATATCACCTGGGCCAAAAGCATCGACCTGAAGACCGGTCGTCCGGTCTATGACGACGCCAACCGTCCGGGCAACCCGACAGCCTCCGAAGATGGCAAGAAAGGTAAATCGGTGTTCGCCGTGCCCTCATTCCTCGGTGGCAAGAACTGGATGCCCATGGCCTACAGCCAGGAGACCGAACTCTTTTATGTCCCGTCCAACGAATGGGGCATGGAGATCTGGAACGAGCCGGTGAACTACAAAAAAGGCGCGGCCTATCTGGGTGCGGGTTTCACCATCAAGCCGCTGTTCGAGGAGTATATCGGCTCCCTCAAGGCGATCGACCCGAAGAGCGGCAAGATTGTCTGGGAATACAAAAACAACGCGCCACTCTGGGGTGGTGTGATGACCACCGCCGGCGGCCTGGTATTCACCGGGACTCCCGAGGGTTATCTGAAGGCCTTCGACTCGAAAACGGGTAAGGAGCTGTGGAAATTCCAGACCGGTTCCGGCATCGTCGGCTCCCCGATCACCTGGGAACAGGATGGCGAGCAGTATGTGTCGGTGGTCTCCGGCTGGGGTGGCGCCGTGCCGCTCTGGGGTGGCGAGGTGGCCAAGCGGGTCAAGGAGCTGAATCAGGGCGGCAGCGTCTGGACATTCAAGATCCCCAACTGATTCACTCCGGCAACCCATCGGCCGACCCGGTAGCTCATTGGCCCCGGTAGCGCATTAGAGAAGCGACGACGACGCCTCTCTTCTGCGCCACCGGACGACCACCAGGGAGCGGGAAGGCTGATAACCAAGGCAGTGGGATCTTAAGATCCCACTGCCTTCATCCGTTGTGGCAACGGCTACCGGAGGACACGACCCTAACAGGAAACCGCCGGCCGACGCGCAGCGGGCTATCCAAGAGCGCGGCGATCTGAGAGAATCGGCCGAACCGTCCCATGCTGTTGAGTTATCGGTTTTTTATTGAGCCGGGTCATCTATCAACAGGGTGATATAATTAATAAAACAGACGAATCACCAGTCACTGTTCAGCTAAAGAGCCTTGAAACATGCCCAAGTTCCTTGTAGCAGATGATCACCCCTTGTTCCGTGACGCCCTGCGACAGGTCATCGAAGAGTATTTCGATGATGTCGAAATCATTGAGGTCTCCACCCTCGAGGAAGCGGTCAAGCGGGCCAGCGAGGATTTCGATCTCGATCTGATACTGCTCGATCTGCGCATGCCGGGTTCGGAAGGATTCTCGGGCCTGGTCTCCATCCGCAACGCGGCACCCACCATCCCGGTGGCCATTGTGTCGGCCTCCGAGGATCCGGATGCAATCCGCCGCGGACTCACCTGTGGCGCCTTCGGCTTCATTACCAAATCGAGCCCCAAGGCTCGGATTGCCGAGGCGATACAGACGGTGCTGGCCGGCGGGACCTACGTGCCGGACGAGCTGGAAAACGCCGATCTGGTAACTGGACCACGCTCCACCCTCGACCATGAATTCCAGAAAAAGTTTGCCCTCCTGACCCCGGCGGAACTCAGCGTACTGCACCACCTGACCGAGGGTAAACCGAACAAGATCATCGCCTGCGAACTGGACATCAAGGAGTCGACGGTCAAGGCGCACATCTCGTCGGTATTGCGCAAGCTCGGTGTCAACAGCCGCACCCAGGCCGTGCTGGCGGCACAGAAGCTGGGCAAGGCGTAACCGGCCGCGCCCCATACCAAAGGGTGAAGTTTGAAGGGTGAAGTTTGAAATACGTGTGCGGCATGATGTTGGGGTGCGTTCCTCACCCAAATCCACAGGCTAGTTAAATTTACCCGATTATTGCAAAAATCAACCTGGAGCGGCGCCTCGCCGCGAAATCGGCCCAGTGACGGGCCTCCAACAGGGTGCAATGCTGGACTCCACCAGCGGTGCATTCCAGGAACCATGCTACCTATCTATTTCATCCAGCGGATAACGGGGTGAAACAAATCATTGGGTCATGGTAACTACTCACCCGGTCTGTAAGTGATTGGCCTGCCTTGTTGGCCGATCTTGGTGGCGCCTCGAATCCGGTCCCTTTTTCAGATTCAAGCCTGCCCTTGTTTGAGCGAAGCGAGTTTGGGCAGGCGCTGAAAATGGGGCCGGATTCGAGGGGGCAAGCCATCGTGTGAGGCCGGCAAGGCAGGCCAATCACCCCGCGGGTAGTTACGGGTCATGATTAAGCAACTATTGGGTTTGCAGAATGCCGGTAGGGTACGAACCGTATCACCACAAGCGATGCGGTTCGCAAGCTCACCAGCATCCTACGGGTTGCATGCGACGTTACCCCTGGGAGCTGCACTCCTGCGACTTCATGCTGTGCGCCATCCAGGCGCGCAACCGATGGGGCTTGAGGGGTTTATGCAGCACCCGATAGCCTGCCTTGGTTACCTGATGGCGCATTTCATCACTGCGATCGGCCGTCACCACGATGGAGGGAGCGCGTATCTCATATTCACGCTCCAGATAGAGCAGGATATCCACGCCAGTGATCCGGTTGTCCAGATGATAATCGACGATCAGGAAATCCGGCTGGAGGTTTCCGCTCTCCACCAACCGGCGCACCTCGTCCAGGTCAGCGGCGGTAAACACGTCGCAGCCCCATGAGGTCAGCAGGTGATACATGCCCTCGCGGATCGATGCCTCATTGTCGATCACCAGCACCGAGGCCCCGTGCAGCGGCATCTCCAGGCTGGGCACGAGCCGCCGCGATGGTGGGCTGGACTGGACCTTCCGGTTGGATATGGGAATCTCCACGGCGAAGGTTGAACCGCGTCCCAGGCGGGAATTGACGACCACAGGTACATTCAGCATCTCGGCAATCCGCTTGACAATGGCCAGCCCCAGACCGACCCCGGGCGCCCCATTGTCCCCGGACTGTTTCAGCTGGTGAAACTCGTCGAAGATGGTATCCAGGTCCTTGTCGCTGATGCCGAGGCCGGTATCGCTCACCTGGACGAGCAGCTTATCCTTGCGGCGCCGGCAGCCGATAAGGATTTTTCCGTTATAAGTGTATCTGACCGCATTGGAGAGAAAGTTGCGTAAAATGCGCTCCAGCAATTTGCGATCGCTGTTGACCGTCACCGAAGAGTCGATCATGCGCAGATTCAGCCCCGCGTCACTGATCACGGGTTGATACTCCTCGGCCAGCCGCTTCAGGACATCCGAAATCGGGAAGTCGCGCAGCTTGGTCGGCACCGCTCCGGCATCCAGCTTGGAGATCTCCAACAGGGTGCTCAGCAGATTCTCCACGCCCTGCAACGCCAGATCGGTCCGTTCCACCAGACGCTCCGTCTTCTCCGCCAGACGCTGCTCCTGCAGGGTGGAGATGAACAGGCGCGCGGCATTCAGCGGCTGCAGCAGATCGTGGCTGGCGGCGGCCAGGAAGCGCGTCTTGCTGAGATTGGCCTCCTCGGCGGCCTTGGTGGCCAGGCGCAGCTCCTCCTCCACATCGAGGCGCTCGGCAATCTCCTGGCGCAACTGTTCATTGAGCGTGGAGAGCGCGGCGGTCCGCTCCCGCACCCGCTCTTCCAGATGCTCCTTGGCCTCGCTCAACTGCACGGCGGCCTGGCGTCTGGCGGTAATGTCGGTATAGGTGGTGACGAAACCGCCATTGGGCATGGGGTTGCGACGCACCTCAAGGACCCGCCCGGTGGGCCGCACGTACTCGAAAAAGAAGGAGCTGGATGCGATAGCCTGTTCCAGCCGCTCCCTGACCGAACGTTCCATGTCAGTCGCGTACTCCTCGCGGTTGGCATTGAACTGGAGATATTCCTGAAACGGCATCCCCAGACGAACCAGTCCGTCGGGCAGATCCAGCAGGTCAACGAAACGCTGATTCCAGGCAACCAGCTTGAGCTCGCTGCTGTATACCGCCACACCCTGGCTCAGGTTGTCGATGGAGGCCTGCAGCAGCACCGACTTTTCGGCCAGCTCTTTCTGGCGACGCAGCTCTTCCTGTTTCTTGATCTCGGTGATGTCGGTATAGATACCAACCACGCCGCCATCGCCGGTGCGCCGCTCGGTCACCTTGAGCCAGCGCCCGTCGAACATGCGCATGACAAAGGCGCCATCGGGGTTCTTGTGGCGCTGAAAGCGGTCCTCCAGCCACTGCTGGCGATCCTGCAGCGCCAGCGGCACCCGACAGTTGTCGATCAGGCCCTGGGACAGCACCTGGAAGGAGCTGCCATAAGGGATATCATTCTCGTCCATCCCCCAGTATTCACGAAATTTCGAATTGCAGAGAATCAGGCTGTCCGTTTCATCAAACAGCGCAAATCCCTCGGAGACGCTCTCCACCGCCTCGACCAGCCGCAGCCGCGCGGTGTGCGCCTCCGCATTGGCGGTATTCAGATCGTCGTTGGTCTCCTCAAGGCGCTTCATTGCCGCTTCGAGTTCACCGGTACGGCCACGCACCTTGTCGTCGAGCAGGATTGCCGTCTGGAACAGCGAGAAGGCCCCACCCTGGACATCCATGGTGCGTTCCACCTGATTCATCAGGGCGGTGACGATCTTGCGCAGGCGCTGCACCTCGTCGGTGGAACCCTGCTGGATATCCAGATAGGCGACCATCAGTCCGTCCCTTCCGATTGCGGGGCACCAATCGCCACACCGGTAAAGGTCTGGTTGACATGCATCCCGCCGAACTGCTCACCATAGGTATTGAAACCGATGACCCGATTGGCCTGGAACAGCCCTTCGACCCGTTTCGCCACTTCGGGGTCCTGCATATATTCCAGGCGGCGAAACACACAGTCACAGCCGATCACCAGTTGCGGTTCCCCCACATGGTCACGGATCTCCGCGAATGTCTGGGACAGGTTCTCCACCAGATCGACCCCTTCGGCCACGGTCAGGACAATCCCCTCACCAATGGCGCAAAAGAATGTCAGGCTGTCATCTTCGGCCAGTTGCCGTATCGAACGGACATAATAGGCACCGCCGACACGCACCATGACCGGATGGGAGGCGAAGGTCATGGGGTCGAGGCGGTCATACTGGATGCCCACCAACCGCGCATACTCCATCCCCGCCGAAACCCCGTTGATTTCGCTGACATTGCGGGTCGCTATATCCGCCTCCGTAATCACCATCTTGCGTTCGCCGGCGACAAAATGCTGGGTGCGGAACACCTTGAAGGGACAGGTGGTATTGATCATGCACAGCACCGCCACATCCTCTCGGGTCTGGCCGTTGTAATAAATCAGGGTCTTGCTGAAGCGCAGATCATCAGCGGCCGAGCCGCCGAACAGGGGAATATCGCCAATCTCGCCGTGCACCGCGCTAAGCACGATCTCTTCCACCCCGCTCAATCCATCCACCAGCAGCAAGGCGAATGTATGTCCGGTCACCGGCGCCACCCCCCGCACGGCGAGGTCGGTGTGCAGCTCGGTCACCAGGCCGCGCGCCAGCTTCATATCAAAGCGGGAGAGATCCGGCAGGAGGGTCGAAGCGAGGCTGAAGCTGTCGCCCGGCAGGGCAAATCCGCACAGGCTCCGGTCCAGGCAACCAAGGGCGTTGATCTCGCCGGCGGTGGTACAGCCGATGACCTGGGCCTGTGGATAGCGCTGGGACAGGACCGCACCCACCCGTGCGATGTCGTAGTGGCTGGAGCAGAAGAACAGGACCGCTTCCGGCACCATATCGCCAAAACAGTGAATTAGTTCTGCCACCGCCTGCTCGGCATCGTCTTTTACCGATACCCCGGATGCAATCTGTTGTTCCTGTCCTGTCACTTGATTCACTTCACCCTGGGGGCCTGTCGGGATTGACCGGTGGTAGCGAGGGAAAGCCGGCTTGCTCAGTATATCCCTGCGTTCACCCCTTCGGGGTTTACAGGGTCACACCAGCGGCCGGTTCAATCCTCCGCCATCGAATCGATATAGGTGCGTATGGCCCACAGCCCTTCCTGGGGAATGGTGCCAGAAAATTTCGGCATATACACCTTGCCATCGCGCACGGCACCGTTGATGACCCGCTCCTTGAACCAGTCGTCGCCATCAAAATCCTCTTCCAGATAGCGCAGGTCGGGAGCAATGCCGCCCGAGATCACTTCCAGGCCGTGGCAGCGGGCACAATTCTGGTTGTAGGCGGATTTTCCGATCTCGATGGCCACCGGCTTCAGTTCACCATCCTCGCGAAACGGGTTGGTATCTACCCACTCATCCCCCAACTGCGGCAATCCGGCGGTGTCCACCGCCTGAGGCGTGACATCCCCATGGGCAAAAAGCTGTGATGGCAGGCCAAGCGACAGGGTCAGTCCAATGATAAAAAGCGGACGATAGGTAAGCATTAGCGGTCTCCTCCTATGGCAGGCATCGATCCCGCCATAGCACACGATTTAAGTCTCACCCTGGGGGTGTGAATGTTGTTTGGTAATGTCGCTGACAACCCGGATCATCATCTCGTCCTGCTTCCTGTGTTGCTCCCTGTGTAGCTCAGGGGAAGTGGGGGAAGTGAAGTGGCATCCCGGGTCATCCAGCGCTGGATCGGTCAGTTTCAACCGGAACCCGACATCGCGGATTCAGGATATTTATAAACCATGCCGAGAGCCGCGACTCTTCAACTTTGGTTGAATCGGCGGCGGCCGGTCGGCGACACTGACGCACCCGTCAATGGCGAGCGATACGGTTCGTTTCACTCACCACATCCAGCCCTGTTGGCATTGAGAGGAGCTTAAACCCGTAGGTTGGGTGAGGTACGAACCCCAACATCATGGCGCACACGCATGCAACCCCGTTGGGGTTCGCAGGCTCACCCCAACCTACGAACTTTGGTTGAATCGGCCCGCGACGTAGGATGCCGGTGAGCTTGCGAACCGCATCATTCGCGGTAAGGCGTTGATGCGGTTCGTACCTCACCGGCATCCTACCCGGGCATCGTGGTTTTTAGCTTGGTAGGGTGGGCCCGCTTTTTGTGCCCACGCGGAAGGTGCAGCACGGGGCAAAAAGGTGGGCACAGACCAAGTGCCCACCCTACGCGACTGACAATATGCACTTCGGATATTAACGGTTTGACTCCACCCCCACCGGACCGGCGAGGGGGAGTTCAGGGAGCAGCAGCGGGTAGAATTACCGCTGTGCGCAGGCGAGGTAGGCATCCATGATCAGGTGCGGATTTTTCTTCAGCCGCTCCTTCCACGGACCCAGCGCAACCCGGCCTTCAATCAGCCCGCGGATGACACCGACATGGTTGGTGCGGCCGACGCATTGCGCGCCGACCAAACGCTCACCATCGAATTCCAGGCGCATATACCGATAGCCCTGCTGATCCTGCAGGACCGCCTGATCACCCCCCGGTACGCCGTCCCACTCACCAAACGAGACCGAGACGAGGCCCAGCGTATCCAGCACGTTCATCTGCATGGATCCCCGGTAGGGGGTTGGTATTCCCGCCATGTTGAGTGCCGCGATCCGGCCATGATCCGTCGCCGTCGGCTGGATGGCGTGTACCACCCGGTCGCCGTTTTCAAAATCCGGACCCTGGGCGACATCCCCCACGGCATAGATGTGTGGATCGCTGGTGCGCAGGAATTCATTGACCAGAATCCCCTGGTCCACCGCCAAGCCGGCATCCTGCAGATAGTCGAGGTTTGACTTCACCCCGGCGGCGACCACCACCAGGTGGGCCGGTATCTGCTGTCCGTTATCCAAATCGACCAGCAGGGTATCCTCGCTGTTGCCCGAATTGGGCTCCACCCGGGTGATCCGGGTCGAGGTATGCACAGCCACGCCTCGCTCCTGGCACCAGTGTTTGAGCAGGGTACCCGCCACCGGGTCGAGCATGCGCGGCACCATGCGGTCCCCCATCTCCACCACGGTCAGGTTGACGCCACGCAGGGCCAGCGCCTCGAGGATGATACAGCCGATGAAGCCGGCCCCCATCAGCACCACGTTGGCGCCTTCATGGGCCAGTTCGATAATGTGACGGGCATCCTTCAGGGTCCAGCAGTGGTGCACCCGTTTCTGATCCAGTCCGGGAACCGGCGGACGGATTGGCAGGGCCCCGGTAGCCAGACAGAGCTGTTCATATTGAACCCCGCCGCCATCGCTCAGGGCGACCCGCCTGGCCGCTGCATCGATGCCGGTGACCCGGGCATTCCGCAACTGGATATCGAGGGCCTGATAATGGTTCTCCTGTTGCCGCAGGTGGGTACCCGTCTCCCCCACCTTACCGACCAGCAGATAGGGAATCGCCATACGCGAATACGGGGGTTCCGGCTCGTCACCCAGCAGCAGAATGGAACCTTCCGGATCGTTCCGGCGCAGATTCTCGACCACCGACACACCGGCCGGTCCGGCGCCGACGACCACATAGCGATAGACGGCATCCGCTGCGACGGAACCGGTATCGGTGACCTCTTGTGCCTGACCCTTGTTGTTGCCAAACACTCGCTTCAGTAAGCCAATCAATTTTCGGTCTCCTCTATGATGAGAGAATTATGCGCGAATTCGTCCCCATACCTCCAAGTGATGCGGTACGCAGGCCCACCGCATCCCACATCCGAAAGCGATTTGGGCACTGGGCCGGATCTCGCCATCGGGGGTAAGGGCTCTCGCAAGAATAATTTCGTAGTACCGAGGGCGTCACTGGGTCACGCCGACAAGGCACGCTTTGCAGGCAATGGCCGCTCCCTTGCCAAAAAGCGTAACGCCGGCGGCGGGGTCCAGTGGCGACCGAATACCGGAACTTATTCTTGCGTGAGCCCTAAGATGCGGCGAGTCACGAACCGCATCAATCGGGTTGTTGGCGGCGCCAGACCGGTTACCGGCATTGAGTTTGAATACTCACAGGCCGTGCGATCCGACGCCGCGGTTACACCAGACTCAGGCCAGGCCGAGACGCCCCAGGGTGTCACCCGTCGGCACGCCTTCCGCAGTCCAGCCACGCAGCTGATAATATTCCGGCAGCATCTTGCCCAGCTCATTCACCTTGCCCTTGGCCGGCCCGGTCTTGGCCGCATCCTTGAGGATACGCTTGGGCAGGGTGTCGTCCGCACCTGTGAAACCGGCCGCCAGGTTGAACTGACGCTCCATATTCCAGATCCGCTCACCCATTTCGAGCATCGACTCAACGGTCCAGTCACCCTCACAGGCACCGTTCACCTGAGGCGCGATATCCTCCATGCTCCAGGCAAAAGTGGTGAAGATGCACAGCCCGCTGGCATCCACCGCGGCGGTCGCATCCTGGAATGCCTTCACCAGCCCGGCCTTGCCGGTGGTCTCCAGCGGATCGGTTTTTTCCGGAATGCCCAGCACCTCGGAAGCCACGGTATAGGAGCGCAGATGGCAGGCGCCACGGTTCGAGGTGGCATAGGTCAGACCCATACCCTGAATACCGCGACTGTCATAGGCCGGGAACTCCTGTCCCTTGACACCCATGTGCAGGTCGCTACGGCCATATTTCTCGCACAGCCGCTTCGAACCCAGCCCGATTTCACGCCCGAAACCTTCGCCCTTCGCCGTCAGCTCAGCGATCTGCACCAGCGCCTCGGCATTGCCGAAACGCAGTTCGATACCGCCGGTCTCCTTGGTGGTGATGGCACCGGCCTCGAACATCTCCATGGCCGCCGAGATGGTCGTGCCCAGGGTGATCGGGTCCATGCCCTGCTCATTGCAGATAAAGTTGGCAAAGGTGATGGCTTCGAGATCGTTGACCCCGGTATTGGCACCCAGGGCCCAGGCGTTCTCGTATTCCAGGCCACCCGACGCCACCTGATACTGCGGGCGATCCTTGACCGTGAAGTGTGAACGCTCAATCTTGGAGACCCGCTGACAGGCGATGGTACAGCCGAAGCAGGCGGCATTGGTAACCAGGTTCTTGGTACCGTCCTTGCGCACCGCGTGCATCGCTTCACCGGAGATGTCGTTGGCCCGGGCGAACTGCACATCCTGGTGATTATTGGTCGGCAGGGCGCCGATTTCGTTAATCACATTCATCAGTACCTGGGTACCGTAGGTGGGCAGCCCCACGCCGGTCACCGGATTGCCGGCCAGGACCGCTTTACCCGCCTTGACCGCCTCCAGGAACTGCTCCACGTTATCCACCTTCACACCCAGGTTGCCGCGAATCGCCACCGCCTTCAGGTTCTTCGAACCCATCACGGTGCCGACGCCGGAGCGTCCGGCGGCGCGGTCCATGTCATTGACGATACAGGCGAACTTGCAACCCTGTTCACCCGCCTTGCCGATGGAGGCGACGCGGATCAGCGGATCCTGATGTTTCGTCTTGATACCCTCTTCGGTATCCCAGACCGACTGGCCCCAGAATTCCGCGGCATCGATCAGTTGCGCCTGCTCGTTTTGCAGCAGCAGATAGACCGGCTTCGGGGATTTGCCCTCGAAGATGATCATGTCCCAACCGGCGTTCTTCATCTCGTTGCCGAAGAATCCGCCCGAATTGGAGCAGGCGATCGCGCCGGTCAGTTCGCCCTTGGTGGTGACGGTATAGCGTCCGGCGGTGGAGGCCGAGGTGCCGGTCAACGGACCGGTGGCCATGATCAGCTTGTTCTCCGGCGCGAGCGGGTCGACCTTGGGGTCGATCTCCTCCACCAGGTACTTCGCGGCAAGTCCGCGTGAGCCAAGGAACTGGTGCGCCCATTCCATATTGAGCGCTTCGGTGGTGCAGGTGCCGGCCGTCAGGTTGACACGCAGAAGCTTTCTTGCCCATCCCATAAAATTAACTCCCGATTGCTGTGGTTATGCGGTGGCCGATGCGCCAGTGTCTGTCTTGGCTGCCCAGGCACGCATCTTCTCGAACCCGGTCGCTTCCGCATCGATAAACTGAATGGCCCCTGTAGGACAGGCCTTGGCGCAGGCCGGATCGCCGCCGCAGAGATCGCATTTCGCCACCTTGCCGCTCTCCGGAACGTAATTGATGGTGCCGAAAGGACAGGCAATGGTGCACACCTTGCACCCCACGCAGGCCGACGCCAGCACCTCCTTTGCCCCGGTCCGCGCATTGATATCGATCGCACCGGTGGGACAGGCCCGCTGGCACCAGGCCTCGGCACACTGGGTACAGGTATAGGGTACAAAGCGTCCCTCATCGTGAAACTTGAATACTCTGATCCGAGATTTGCTGGGGCTGAAAATACCCTCGTGTTCCATCGAACAGGCGATTTCACACTGGGTACAGCCGGTGCATTTCTCGGGAATGATGTGCAGCGATTTTTGCATTATCTCCTCCCCGGAAGTTTAACCATCGCCAGCCGCGCATCGACTGATGCCGCTGGGTTCAAGGCGTAAAATGGTGAATAAAATCCACTCCTAGGCGAGTGTACCCAGGCATTCAAATCTCACAATTGAACTAAAGGCTTATGCTTTCCAAGACATAACGTTACTGCCGTAGAACAGCCCCACGATGCGCCGACCCGCAATGGCTCGAGAAGCAGGCCGCCCGCCAAACCTCGACCAAAGTCGAATACTCCCAATTGACAGTGATCAAGTCACAATCCGCCATCCGCGCTGAAAATAGGCGCTCCCTGATTCATACCGATTTATCGAGGCAAGAGAGTTGACACTGCTTGGACACAATTCGGCCGACCTGACGGTCAGCATCAAAGTACGCGCCTTCAATTCCATGACCCGGTTCTGCGATCCGGAGCGGCTGGAGCGCGAAATCAGTTATCCAGTCGGGGCCACCATCGGCGACATCGTCAGGGACTTCAATATCCCGCTCGCCGAGCTGTTCCTGATCCTGGTCAACGGCCGCGATGTGGCCCCGGGATGCGTGGGCGACATACGCTTGGCCCATCAGCTCGAAGACGGCGATGTCATCGCCCTCTCCGGCCCGGTGCCCTACAGTTTCGGTTACGGTGCCCCGGTGGTTTGAGCGCCGCCGCGAGCCCTTAGGGTTCGCGCAAGAATAATTCCGTAGTACCGAGGGCGTTCCTGGGCCACGCTGGCAAGGCACGCTTTGCAGGCAATGGCCGCTCCCTTGCCAAAAAGCGTAACGCCGCCAGCGGGGTCCAGGGGCGTCCGAATACAGGAACTTATTCTTGCGCGAGCCCTTAGACTTAGGTTGAATGGAGCGTCCCCTGCCGATCGGCTAGCTTCGATTCCCTATGGATGTCATGTCGGGGGGGATGAACGTTGCTACGTCTGCTGGGTGCCTTACTGTTATGGGGAGCGTTTTTCGGCTGCTCGTCGGCAAGCCCAACCTCCCTGACCGCCGACCAGCTCTCCCGCTTTGTGGTCCCGCCGCTGGCACTCGGGTCAAAGGATGCGCAACTGCCCGTCTGGCAGTTGCTGAACAGCGGTGGAGCCCTGGCCGGCTATATTTTCGAATCCCGGGAGCTGGCCCCGATTCCGGGCTTTTCCGGTACCCCGATGAATCTGCTGGTCAGCATCGACACCGACGGCAACTTCCTCGACATCAAGGTCCTGGACCAGAATGAACCGGTCTTTGTCAGTGGCCTGGGGCCGCGCCCTTTCCATGAGTTTGTCTACCAGTATCGCGGCAAGTCCCTGGCCGACAACATCCAGGTGCTGCCCGCCGGGGCCAGCAAGCCGGCCGACGCGGCCGCCGGCGCCAACAGCTATATCGACGGCGTCACCAAGGCCACCGCCTCGGTGCGGATCGCCAATGAAACCATTCTCGCCGCGGCGCTGAGCGTCGCCCGGGAGAAACTCGCCCATATCGCACCCAAACCGGCCGGCCATCCCCGCCAGGATCTGTTCGAGCCGATGAGCTGGGCGCAGCTGGCGGACAGCAGTCT
Organism: Sedimenticola hydrogenitrophicus; assembly: GCF_025175675.1. GTDB lineage: Bacteria > Pseudomonadota > Gammaproteobacteria > Chromatiales > Chromatiaceae > Sedimenticola > Sedimenticola hydrogenitrophicus. Next base: position 16,619 of record NZ_JANIOA010000006.1, on the reverse strand, counting down.
GATGGAGCACCTGCGGATCGGCAACCGGGATCTGCAGCAGGCCTTTGCCGCTACCCCGTTTGCCGATGACGACAGTGAAGCCACCGGGGATCCGGATGGGCTCTATCTGGATCTGTGGATTGCCGACCTGAATCTGCCGAGCGTGGCGGGCAATATTCTGGACCCGGCAGCCCTCGCCACCCTGAGGCGGCAATTGGAGCCGTCCGAAGAGCCGATACTGGTACTGGCCAACGGCCGGCACCGGCTGGTGGCGGAGGATTTTGTGCGCAACTCGGCGCCGGACCGCATGTCCATCCGCCAGCAGGGCTTTCCCATCAGCCTGCGGGATGCCGATGCCGAAATGGCATTTTTGCCCGGGGTGCTGGCGTTCGACCAGGCGATGATCCTGCGGGTCGATACCCGTTTCGGTTTTGATCCCGCCTCCCGCTGGGATTTCATTATCAAGGTGCTGCGCCAGCACGGCTCATTCCGGCCGACCATCGGCAGCCGGGACTTTGCGCTCACCTACAACCCGGACCCGCGCTACTTCATCCAGCCAGCGCCGGACACGGGACAACAGCCGGCCTGGCTGGCGTCCTGGCGCGACAAGGCATGGGACCTGCTGCTGCTGACGCTGTTCCTCGGCCTGCTGAGCTACCTCCTCTTCAATCACCGGCGCAGCGTCACCGGCCCGCAGCGTCTCGCTATGCTGCGCCCGCTGTTGCTGCTGATCACCCTCTTCTTCGTCGGCTGGTGGGAGCAGGGCCAGCTCAGCATCGTCACCCTGATCGGCCTGGTACGGGCGATCTTCCAGACGCACAATTTTGCCTTCCTGCTGTATGACCCGATTTCGCTGCTGCTATGGATCTTCACCCTGATCACGCTGGTCATCTGGGGCCGGGGTACCTTCTGCGGCTGGCTCTGCCCGTTCGGTGCCCTGCAGGAGTTCGCCCACACCCTGGGCCAAAAACTGGGGGTCAGGGAGCTGCGGCTGTCGGCGGCGGTGACGGAAAAACTGGGCTGGATCAAGTTCGTCATTCTGGCGGCACTGCTCGGCAGCCTGCTCTTCTCCGCCTCGCTGGGTGACCGGCTGGTCGAGGTGGAGCCGTTCAAGACGGCCATCACCCTGAGCTTCCAGCGCGCCTGGCCCTACGTGCTCTATGCCCTTGCCTGCATCCTGGTCTCGATGGTCATCTTCAAGGGTTACTGCCGCTTTCTCTGCCCCCTGGGGGCCGCCCTGGTCCTCGGCGGCCGGTTACGGCGCTGGGACTGGCTGGTGCGGCGCCGCGAGTGCGGCACCCCCTGCAAACTCTGCGCGGTCACCTGCCGCTACGAGGCCATCGAACGCCACAGCGGCGCGATCCGCTACGATGACTGCTTCCAGTGTCTGGAGTGCGTGGAGATCCATGACGACGCCACGCGCTGCGTGCCGCTGGTGCAGCTCAACCGCCAGCGGGTGCGCTCACCTAATGCCGGCGAGACATCTATAACTTAATGACATAGTAACGTAGGGTGGATAAGCGATAGCGCATCCACCAATGCTGTGGTGAGGAGTGGTACAGGGATGTACCGTTTACGGACCTGAGGATGGCATGCGCCTACCGGCTTATCCACCCTACGAGACCACGGTGCTTGCCGGCAATGTAGGATGCCGGTGAGGCACGAACCGCATCAATTTGTACCGTATTTGATGCGGTTCGCGAGCTCACCAGCATCCTACCCCGGCATTGGGGTTTGTAGCTCGCGCAGCCTGCATCAAAAGGGACTGGGCGCTCGGCCCTCGGCAAAAAATGCCTGGGCCCGTTGCGCCAGCCCGCCGGCCGACGCCTCGAACAGCGCCCGCCCCTGTTCCGGGGTGGCCAGGTCGGGCCAGGAGCCGATCCGGCCATCCGGGTATTTCGCGCGGAAATCGTCCGCCCCCTGCACCTCGCCCTGCAGTGGCCCGGGCGGCGGCAGGGACCCGGCCTGGATCAGATCCTGCCGAAGATACTGGATCACCGCGATCTCGCTCGGCGTGGCGTGGCGCCCCTCCCGGTCGCCGTAGTACTGTTTGCGCAGACCCACCACCGCCGTCACCTCGTACCAGTTGGTCAGGGTGCAGCGTAACGCAAGCCCGGCTCCCTCGCCCCGCTGTTCGGCGTGGATCTCACTGAAGGCCGCCTTGAGGGTGGCGATATTGCCGCCGTGGCCGTTGATAAAAAAGAACTGGCGAAACCCGTGCTGGGCCAGGGAGTGGATATAATCCCGCACCAGGGCGATCAGGGTGGCGGGGCGGAGCGACAGGGTTCCCGGAAAGGCCATGTGATGTTCGGCGGCCCCGATACTGATCACCGGACCGACCAGCAGGTCCGCGCGCCGCCCCGTCTCCCGCGCGATCGCCTCGGCCACCATGGCGTCGGTGCCGATGACACCGCTGGGGCCGTGCTGTTCAGTGGAGCCGATCGGAATGATCACGCCGTCACTGCGCTGTCGGTAGGCCTCGACTTCCGGCCAGGTTAGATCATGAAGCTGCATGCTCACTCCTCTCCCACGGGGATATACCCCGATGCGTTGTACGCTGGTACCGGGTTCTCGGGAAGAACCACGGATGGACACGGATACACACGGATGCGTGCGAATAATAAACCCAAGTTTCGGAGTTCAAAAGGCATCGTTCAGGGCGGGCTACCCCCTTTCCGGGACCGTCGGAGGCAGGGATGCCGACGCCGAGCGTACAGGGACGTATTCACAGCGTGTCCCGGAAAGGGGGTGGCCCGCCCAGCGTCTGGAACTGAACCCCGAAACTAGGGTAATAAAGATGAAAACTATCTGTGTCCATCTGTGTCAGTCCGTGGTTCAAATAAACAAATCCTCGCCACACAAGGGCGACAGCGTCTTAGTAGTGGGTTAGCTGCGAGCGGGCAACATGAAAGACTTTGTATTCCCCAGACGCCGCAACCGCTCGGCAAGCCGCGGATGGGAATGATAGACCAGGCTGAACCAGGGGTCCGAATCTTCCGCCGCACCGTTGTGGCGGGTCAGCTTGACCAGGGCGCAGGCCAGGGCATCCGCGTAGCCGCAGGCCCCGGCGAAGGCATCGGCCTGGTGTTCAAAACCGCGGATCATGCAGGAGAACAGCGGCTTGACTAGCAGGGCCGCGTTCGGGGTCAGCAGCCAGAGCAGGGCCAGCCCCGTACCCGGCGCCAGTTCCGCCGTCCCGGCGGCCAGGCTGAACAGGCCGATCCATAAAGTCGAGACCAGCAACGAACAGAACTGAAAGAGCGGCATGTGCCGGGCCCGCAGATGGCCGGCCTCATGGCCTACCACCGCCGCAATCTCCCCGGTGTCAAGGATCCCGCTGAGGGTATCCAGCAGCACCACCCGCCGCGATCCGGCCGTCCCGGTGACATGGGCATTGCCATGCGATGAACGGCGCGAGCCATCCATCACCAGCAGCGGCCCCAGGTCAATACCGGCCTGCCGCCCGATCGCCCCCACCCGGCACACCAGGTCCGGGTCATCGACCGGGCGGTAGCGGTTGAACAGGGGTGCTATCAACGCCGGATAGAGCCAGGAGCGTACCCAGACAAAACCACCCCAGAGCAGCGCCAGCGACCACCAGCCCGCCGGCCAGCCCGCCTCCAGCAGGCGCGTGGCACCAGCCGCCAGGCCGCTGCCGACGATCAACAGCAGGCCGGCCTTGACCAGCGTGTCGCGGAAAAACCCGCCGAGGCGCTGCCGGGAATAGCCGAAACGGCGTTCGACGCACCAGACACGCAGCAGGGTGATGGCCCGCTGCACGGCCGCCAGCAACAGCAGCACCGAGAGCAGCAGGGCCCACTGGAGCGCCCAGCCGGAGAGACCGGCCGCCAGCCACAGCCGCTGCAGCAGCTCCAGCCCGGCCGCCAGCATCAGCAGCACAAACAGCGCTTCGAATACCAGTCCCAGCGCCGCGAACCGCAGCCGCTGGCGGCTGTAGTCGCTGCTCCGAGCCCCGGCCTGTGCCGATTGTCGTTGTTGATAGCGGAGCTCCCGCCCGTGCAGCCAGAGCTGCAGCAGCAGGCCCGTGATGACCAGGGCAGCCAACAGCGACGGGGTCATCAGGCAGTCTCCCCTTGTAGATCGGTATGTAGATCGGGGTGTTGATCGGGGGGTGAACCGGGGCGTGGATCAGGCTGTGGATCGGGATGCAGTTGTTCCAGCCACCGCCCGGGAAGGGCCGGACCCTGCCCGAGTACCGCACTGAACAGCTGTACCGCCGCCGCCCCGGCCCGTAGCCGGCCGGCCACCTGGGCCGCATCGGCAATCCCCCCCACCGAAATCAGCGCCATCTCCCCGATCAGATCCTTGACCTGGCGCAGGCACTGGCAGACCGCCGCCTCCGGCTGACCCGGGGCCGCCACCAGCAGGACCCCGTCCAGACCGGCGCGCCGGCACGACAGCAGCGCCTGCTGCTGATGCCGCGACACCTGGGGCGCCAGCGCCACCTTGATCGCCAGCGGCACCCGCCCGCCCCCGTTGCGGTGGTATTGGTCGCGCGCCTCGACGGCCCGGGTCAGCAGCGACTCCAGCCAGACGGGATCGGCCGCCCAGCCGCGGCGGGCGAAAGGTGAGCTCAGGTTGAGCACCAGATAATCCGCCACCGGCAGCAGGCGACGCAGGCAGTGCAGGTAGTCGTCGATCATCCGCTCGGCGCTGGCACCCGTGGCGGGACGGATATTCACCCCTCGCGGCATGGCCTGTCCCGGTGACCGGCGCCGGCCCAGCCGGCGCACGCTGGCCGCCAGCGACTGCGGGGTCACCGACCCCACTTCGCTGAAACCGTACCCGGCCCGACTGGCGCCGCGTAACAGGCGGCCACTGCGGTCGATACCGGCCGCCAGGCCGATCGGGTTGGCGATGTCGAGCCCCATCAGCCGGGTGGCATGCGGGTGCTCCCGTAAGGCGTGGCGGGGCGCTTCCGGCAGGTCCCCCAGGCCCAGGAGCCAGAGCCGCAACGCCGCCCGCAACAGCCGCCAGTTGCGCGCGTAGAACCGCGCACGGCCGGTCCAGGCGCGACGCCCACGCTCAGGTAACGCCGGCATGACGCAGGGCAAAATCCCGCATGAAGCTCACCAGTGCCGCCACCGCCGCCTCGCTCACGGCGTTGTACAGGCTCGCGCGCAGCCCGGTCGCGGTCGCGTGTCCTTTCAGATTGTGCAGTCGCCGTTCCCGGGCCTCGGCGAGAAACGCCCGTTCCAGCTGCGGCGTGGGCAGTTCGAAGCAGACGTTGACCGGCGAGCGCGCGGCTTCGGCCGCCCGGCAGTGGTAAAAACCGCTCTCATCGATGGTCCGGTAGAGCCATCCGGCATGGCGGCGATTACGTACCGCCATCTCGCCGAGGCCGCCCTCGGCCTGAATCCATTTGAACACCAGCCCGGCCATATAGATGGCCCAGACCGGTGGTGTGTTGACCCGGGAGTTGCTTGCCGCCAGCAACTCGTAGTTGAACACCGTGGGGGTGATGGGCAGGGCCCGTCCCAGCAGCGCCTGTTTGATGATCACCACCGTCAGGCCGGCAATGCCGGCATTCTTCTGCGCCGACGCATAGACCAGGCCGAAGCGGCGGATATCCAGCGGCGCCATCAGGAAGTCCGAGGTGATGTCGGCCACCAGCGGTACCCGGCCGGTCTCCGGCAGTTCGCGGAACTGCACCCCGCTGGCGGTCTCGTTGGTGGTGATATGGCAGTAGGCCGCGGCGGGGTCGAGCGACCAGGCCGACCAGTCCGGGATAGCGGTATAGCCGCTGCTCGCGCCGTCGGCGGCGATATTCACCCGGCAGTAGCGCTTCGCCTCGTTGGCCGCCCGCTGGGACCAGTGGCCGGTCACCGCATAGTCCGCGCGCTCGCGGCCGCGCAGCAGGTTCATCGGTAGCAGGGAGAACTGCCCGTAGGCGCCGCCCTGCAGAAACAACACATGATAATCGGCCGGGATATCCAGCAGGTTGCGCAGGGTCGCCACCGCCTCGTCATGGATGCGGGCAAACGCCTCTCCGGTAAACGGGATCTCCATCACCGACTGACCGCTGCCGGCCTGGCGTTCAAGTGCTTCCCGGGCCTCCGCCAGTACCGCCTCGGGAAGTACCGAGGGTCCGGCGGAGAAACTGTAACCGGTCATCGCCACCGGCCCATCAGATGAACAGCGCCGCGCCGTGGGAACCGGCGATCATGAAGAACAGGGCGGAGAAGGAGAGGATGGTGTTGCTACGGGAAGAGAGGAAGGTGATCCGCGAGCAGCGGACCCGCTCGGCATGGCTGGCCGGGACGAAACCGATCACCTTTTTCTGGTGCGGCCAGAGCACCAGCCAGAGATTCAGGGCCATGGCAATGCCGACCCAGACGCCGATACCCAGTACCGCCAGCCCACCCTGCAGGGTCAGCACATCGAGCAGGATGCCGCGGTGCCAGAGCATGAAGAACCCGCTGCCGAGTACCACCAGCGAGGTGTAGCGGAAAATCCCGTGTTCGCGCTGCAGGGCCGCCTCGAACTGCTTGCCCAGCACCTCCAGCGGTGCCTCGGGGCTGGCCGGCCGGTAGCTCGGGTTGACCACCACGTTGGCATAGTTGTGGCCGATCCAGACCAGGATCCCCAACAGATGCAGCCAACGGGCCGCCACGTCGAGCAGTTCGAGGGTCATTATCGGCTCACCCTCCCACCAGCCACAGGGCCACCAGGGAGAGCAGCCCCACCAGCGCCAGACCGGCGGACAGCGTCCCGCCGAGGGTTTCGTGGGGCAGTCTCATGGACGGATCAACCGCATCTTGCCGTTGATCGCCCCGCGCGAGCGCATCACCAGCGGCATCTGCGGTCCGCTGGTGATGCGTGCCGCCGCCACCGCGGACTGAATGATGTCGAAGTGCCGGGATTTGGAACAGGCCGGGTCGGTATTGGTGGCGTCACCGGTGAGCAGGTAGGCTTGGCAGCGACAACCGCCGAAGTCCTTCTCCTTCTCGTCACAGTCGACGCAGGGCTTTTTCATCCAGGCGTCGCCGCGATACATTTCGAAGGCCGGCGACTCGCGCCAGATCCACCCCAGGTCGTTATCCCGGACATTGGGGAAATCCACCCCCTCCATTACCTGCGCCTCCTGACAGGGCAGCGCCGAGCCGTCCGGGGCGATGGTCAGGTGAATCGCACCCCAACCGTTCATGCACGCCTTGGGGCGACCGTCGAAATAGTCCGGCACCACGAAGTAGATGGTCGGCTTGTTGCCGAGCCGTTTGCGCGCCTCATTGACCCGCGCCTCGGCGTATTCGATCTGCTCCCGGGTGGGCAGCAGCGCGGCACGGTTCAGCAGGGCCCAGTTGTAATACTGGATGTTGGCGAATTCGATATATTCCACCCCGGTGCGCGCCGCCATGTCGATGATGTCGTCCACCGCCTCGATGTTGTAGCGTGACAGCGGGACATTGAGCACCACCGGGAAGCCCTGCGCCTTGATCTCCTCGATCACCGCCATCTTTTCGTCGTGGGACTGCACCCCGACCATGATGTCGTTCTTCTCCCGGTTGCTGTGCTGCAGACTCAACTGGATCTGTTTCAGGCCACAGCGCTTGAGTTCGCTCAGCCGGTCCTTGCTCAGGCCCATGCCGGAGGTGATCAGATTGGTGTAGTAACCCAGCCGGTTACCCTCATCCACCAGCTCCTCCAGATCCGGCCGCAACATCGGCTCGCCGCCGGAAAATCCGAGTTGCAGGCTGCCGATCGCGCGGGCATCGCGCAAAACTTTCTTCCACTCTTCGGTGGTCAGCTCATTTTTCAGCTCATCGAAATCGAGCGGATTGTTGCACCAGGGGCACTTCAGCGGACAGCGGTAGGTGAGTTCCAATACCAGCCACAGCGGCTTGCCGTTACCATCAATCTTCAGCTTTGATCCAGCCTTTGCCACGGGCCACCTCCATAAAATTGTAGATGTCACCATCGATATCGTCAGCGCCAAACAACACTTTCAGTTCCGCGATAATCGACTCCATGGTGCGCTCCCCATCACACAGATTGAGGATGTTGCCGGCGGAATCGTTCAGTTTGATAATGCCTTCCGGATAGAGCAGCAGGTAGGCCTGCTCCTGCTCTTCCCAACGGAACAGAAACAGCGGATTGATCGCCGGCCGGTCAAGCGGATTGAAAGGGGTATTCGATAGCGTCACGAGCAACTCTCCATTCGACGGGCTTTGCGCTGACGGAGGCTGGCATCCTTGCTACTCCACACCGAAGCCGGTCATCATTAACAGCAGACCAGAACGGAGTTGGGGAGTCTTCATTGCGAAAACCCCCCAATCCATCACGGCTTAACGGGTATAAACGTAGGCCGTTACTTCGAAGCCCATACGGAGCTCACAAAAATCCGGAGTTTCCCACTTCATAACATTCTCCTCTAATTGGATTTATAAACCATCCTGGGACCCGGTGAACCTGAGGCGGTAACCCGGTTGCAGTTGGAAAAGCGCCGGTATCACCCAAGTATCAAGACTCAGGAACACTCTAGTAGCTGGTCCACAGGCGAACAATTAGCCAAAAGTCGAAGGGATGAATGCCGGTCCAACCATTCTAAACGCACATAATAACCGCTCCCCTACATCGGCGATGTACGAGAGAACCATAGGGCGGGCCGTGCCCGCCGCCGGCGCCCACGGGGCACCCTATGACTGGCCTTTGGCGTGGATGTGGACAAAGCCGCTCCCGGCCATCCCTGGTCAAAAAAACGCCGCTACATACGGGATGCAGCGGCGGGAGGACAACGCGTGATACTACGGAGGTTACTACTCGGGAACGAAGGCTCCGGGCGGGATCATGCCGGGTGCCACGTAGGCGAAATAGAGCGCATCCAGCTGCGCCCATAGTACATCGGTCTTGAAACGCAGGGCATTCAGCACCGCCTGCTGCTGCGGCACGGTCACCGCCTGCTGCCGGACGTAGGAGAGGGCGAACTCCACGTCGCGCGGCGCCTGACTCAGCCGCTCACGGAAATAGCCGACCATGGAGTCATCGACGAAGTCATAGTGCTCCAGCATACCGGCGATGCGCTCCTCGTGGATGGCCGGGGCAAACAGTTCGGTAAGCGAGGAGGCGATCCCCTCCAGCAGCGGCTTGTCGCGGACAAAATGGATATAGGCATCCACGGCATGCCGCGTGGCCGGGAGTATCCCCCGGGTGGAGGTCACGTAGTCGCGATCCAGCCCCAGGGCGCCGGTCAACCGCAGCCAGCGCTCGATGCCACCCTCATCTTCACCCAGTCCGTCGTGATCGAAATAGCGTTGCCGCCATTCGATACGCATCGACTTCTGTTCCATGTTCGCCATCAGCGAACAGTCCTTGCGCGGGATACCGCACTGGTAGTAGTAGCGGTTGAGCGCCCAGGCCTGCACTTGGCCGCGACTGCACTGCCCGGAATGGAGCAACTTATGGAACGGGTGCAGATTGTGATAACGCTCCGCGCCGATCGCCCGCAGTGCGTCTTCCAGTTGATCCGGAGTGAGTGGTGTGTTCATAGTTTGATCTCCATTCCGTCATAGCCGATCTCCCAGCCCGCCTGTTCGGCTTCGCGCCGTTGCGGACTGTCGTCGAGCAGGACCGGGTTGGTGTTGTTGATGTGGATAAATACACGGCGGCCGACAGGGATGCCGGCAAAGGCCTGGAGGCTGCCCTCCGCGCCGGACATGGACATATGGCCCATGCGTTGGCCGGTCTTGTGGCCGACGCCGGTGGTGAGCATCTCGTCATCGGTCCAGGTGGTGCCGTCGAAAAACAGCAGCTGGGCGTCACCGATGCGTGCTTGCAATGACGCCGGCAGGGCGGCGCAGCCCGGCAGGTAATAGGCCACCCGGTCGCCGCAGCTGATGCGCAGGCCCACGGTATCCTCCGCCACGGTGCCGAAGTTCTCCCCGGCCGTGGCATCCTCGAGATAGAGGGCGACTTTTCCCGGCACGGGAAAGGCGGTGACGACCAGGCCGGAGGGAGTACCGTCGGCATGGCGCAGTTCAACGGGCGCTTCAATCGGCAGGCCGATGCGTTCGACAAACTCCGGGTTGAGGATGTTGAACAGACTGTTGTCACGCAGCACACCCTGCACGCGGCGGGTGGCATAGATATTCAGTGGCTGACTCTCGCGCAGGGTGAGCAAGCCGCCGACGTGATCCACATCGGCATTGGTCAGTACCGCGCCCTGGATCGGGCTGTGCCGCTTGCCGCGGCGGGGATGCAGTGCCCGGTTGCCGGCAATCTGGTCACGCAGATCGGGGGAGGCATTGAGCAGAAACCAGTGCTCGCCATCCGCACTCACCGCCAGCGACGATTGGGTGCGGGGGGTGGCAGCCGGATCCCCGGCACGGGCGCGCTGACAGTTGCCGCAGTTGCAGTTCCATTGAGGAAAACCGCCACCGGCCGCCGAGCCAAGAACTAGAAATCGCATGTTACACCCCGTCACTCAGGAATTGATTCGTTCTAAAAATGTTAGTGAGCCGGCGCCATCCCTCACAATGCGACAAAAGTTCAATGGGATACGACAAAAGGCGAATTGCCAAGCAACACGGGCCTTGGCATTTTTAGCCACAGGTTTTTAATGGTGGGGATCCCATGACCCGTCACAACCGACTTATATCAATTCAGGAGAAGATCAATGGGTAAGATCGCGGCAATAACCGTTGCATCGGCGCTTGCGTCCGGCCTGGTGCTGTTTGCCGGCCCGGCTTCGGCTTCCGGAGAAGAATCGGCATTCCAGATATGCGCGTCCTGCCACACCACCAACCCGAGTGACGCCCCCAAATTCGGTCCGCACCTGAGCGGCGTGCTGGGACGCCAGTGTGGCAGCGTGGCGGGTTATGAGTATTCCAAGGGTTATGCCGCTGCCTGTAGCAGTTCCAACATCACCTGGACGGAAGAGGAGATCCACGCCTACCTGGACAACCCGACCAAATATCTCAAGTCGAAGGGTGGTGGCAGATCTAAAATGAGTTTTATGCTCAAGGACGAGGCGCAACGAAAGGCGGTGATCGAATTTCTCAAGAGAATCTGATCATTCCATGGCAGACGAGGCGTGCCCTTAACCCGCCTCTGTTTGTACTTGATTCCCGGCAGGAGTAGACGGCATGCGGCAATTCGGCCTGATCTGGATCCTGGCACTCCTCTGCGCCTTGCAGCCGGCCGTTGCGGCTACCCCGACCCTGCGCGCCGGGGTACTCAAGTTCGGCACGGTGAACTGGGAGCTGCAGACCATCAAGCAGCATCGCCTGGATGAGGCGGAAGGCTTCCACCTGGAGGTGACCCCCTATGCCGGCAAACTGGCCACCACCACCGCCCTGCACGGCGGCGCGGTGGATGTGATCGTCAATGACTGGCTCTGGGTCTCGCGCCAGCGCAGTGCCGGACGCGGTTACGGCTTTATTCCCTACTCGCGGATGAACGGCGCCCTCATGGTGGCGGCCGACAGCGGCATCGCCTCCCTGGCCGAGCTGCAGGGAAAAAAGGTCGGCATCGCCGGGGGACCGGTGGACAAGAGCTGGCTGCTGATCCAGGCCCTCGCCCGGCAGCAGCACCACATCGACCTGAAGCAGCGGATCGATGCGGTCTACGGCGCACCGCCGCTGCTGGCCAAGAAACTGCAAAGCGGTGAACTGGATGCGGTCATCACCTTCTGGCACTACGCCGCCCGGCTGGAGGCCGCCGGTTTCAGGCGCCTGGTCGACATCGGCGACGCCCTGGAACAGCTCGGCATGCCGCCCGACGTACCGATGGTCGGTTATGTCTTCAGCCCCGCGCTCAGCGACAACCCGGGCGACCTGGTTCAGGCCTTCGACCGGGCGGCACGCCGGGCCAAGGCGATCCTGGCCACCCAGCCCGACGCCTGGCTGACCCTCGAGCCGTTGATGAATGCCGACAGCGCGGCCAGTCTTCAAACCCTGAAAGCGGGCTACAAGGCGGGCATACCGACCCATTGGGGAGAGGTGGAACGCCGCCAGGCGGCCAACCTGTTCAGTCTGCTGGCGGAGCTGGGCGGGGAGCCACTGGTCGGTAAGGCCACCGCACTGGCCCCGGGGACCTTCATCGAGGCGGTGCGCTATTAACCCGGAATCATCAGTCGAGCGCCCGGTTGAGCCCTCAACCGAACGCGGCATCCTAGCGATGTTGAAGCTCCCAGCGTCGCTCGGCCGGCCACTGCGCCGGACCGGCCTGCAGATCGCCTCCCTGTTGCTACTGCTGGGACTCTGGATGCTGGCCACCCTGTTCACCGAGGCCGATATCCTGCCGCCCCCCTGGCAGGTGTTCCAGCGTATCGGCAGTGAACTCAGCCAGGGCGAATTGCTCTCCCACGTCCTGATCACCCTGGGTCGCGTCTTCGCCGCCTTTATCCTGGCCATGGCCATCGGCTGCGCCATCGGCCTGTTCATGGGGCTGCATAAAACGGCCGGGCGTTTTTTCGATCCCTGGCTGCTGCTCATGCTCAATCTGCCGGCCCTGGTGGTGATCATCCTCTGCTACCTGTGGATCGGCCTGAACGAGGTGGCGGCCATCCTGGCCGTGGCCATCAACAAGATCCCCAACGTCGCCGTCACTATGCGCGAGGGGGCCAAGGCACTCGACCGGGAGCTGCTGGAGATGGCACGCTGCTACCGCCTCTCCCGGAGCGTAACGCTGAAAGAGGTGATCTGGCCGCAACTGACCCCCTTCATCGCGGCGGCCGCCCGCTCCGGTCTGGCGCTGGTGTGGAAGATCGTACTGGTGGTCGAGCTGCTGGGGCGCAGCAACGGCGTCGGATTTCAGCTGCATCTCTATTTCCAGATGTTTGATGTGGCCGGAATACTGGCCTATTCACTGGCCTTTATCGTCATCATCTGGGGCATCGAATACGGCCTGATCCGCCCCTGGGAAAGTCGCGTCAACCGCTGGCGGGTGGCCTGATGCAGGTTGCCATCCGGCACAAGGCCTTCCGCCGCAAACCCGTCCTGGGGAATATCCGCTTTGCGCTGCGGCGCGGCGAGACCACCGCCCTGCTCGGCCCCTCCGGTTGCGGCAAGACTACCCTGCTGCGTATCCTCGCCGGTCTCGACACGGACTTCGCGGGCGAGGTGGACCACCAAAACGCACGGCTCGGCTTTGTGTTTCAGGAGCCGCGCCTGCTGCCGTGGCGCAGCGTCTACGACAACATCGCCCTGGTCGCGCCCGACCGGCGGGAAAAAATCCACCAACTGCTGGACGAGGTCGGCCTGCGGGAGGTCGCCGAGTTGGAGGCCTCCCGGCTCTCCCTGGGGATGGCGCGCCGGGTCTCCCTGGCCCGCGCCCTGGTAGTGGAGCCGGAAGTCCTGATCCTGGATGAGCCGTTCAACTCGCTGGACCGGGCACGCGCCGCGCAACTGCGCCTGCTGCTGCTGGACATTATCGAACGCCATGACCTCAAGGTGCTGCTGGTGACCCACGATCCCCACGAGGCGGTGCAGCTGGCCCAGCGGCTGTTCATCCTGGGTGGCCAACCGACCGAAATCCAGCAGGAGATTCCGCTTGATCTGAGCGCCGGCGAGCGCCGTGATGTTGCCCTCATCGCACTGCGGGTGAGTCAGTTGTTTGACGATTGAGGGGATTTAGCTGCAGCAGGGTCGCCCTCCCCCCTTTTTTTCTTTTTTCCCAGAGAAAAGGGTGTGGGGATACCTACACGTTGGCGCAGAGTCCCGTAGACTCCAAATAAGAAAGAAACAGGTTCCTTCCTATATTAATCTTTGGTAATGTCTTGAGTTATCGAGCGATCCCGCGCGTCAAAGCAAAAACCGAGTCCAAGTTTTTGCTGCCTACCATAGTGATCGTTATGTGCGAGGAAAATAGATGAGTCCTACAGTATTCAGAGAGAAGGGATACAGATTCTTCTTTTTCTCGCGCGAGGAATCGCGGATACACGTACATGTGGTGTCTGGCGACGGCGAAGCGAAGTTCTGGCTTGAGCCTGAATTACAGCTTGCGAACACCTATCGTTACAATCGGCAGCAATTGAAGGATATCGAGTCACTGATTGAGGGTCACTATCATGAGCTTATCAGCGCGTGGAAACACTACTTCGGCGGTTGAAGTAACCAATATCTCTAGCCACGGAATCTGGCTGTTGACTCACGACCAAGAGCTGTTCATGCCATACGATGAATTTCCGTGGTTCAAGGATCTGCCAGTAAAAGTAATTGTTAACGTTGAGGAGCCGTCGCCAGGACACTTTTATTGGCCGGAAATCGATGTCGATCTCACCCAAGAAATCATTGAGCATCCAGAGCGGTTTCCAAATAAAGCGGGATATTTGGGGGCGAAGTAAAAACGCGAAGTTGTATCAGCAAATCAACACATCAAGGATAAGGAATTACCTCCGGTGATCCAATCTATCGAGTCTGACTCCACAGGCCCTAGAGATCTGTGCAGGGGGCATCGGGTAACCGAACCTCTTACTGCGACGGCGTCTTGAGCATGACTACATCAATCTGGCAATACAGGAGCTATACGCAATCGGCACCACTACTGACGACTGTGTTTCGCAACAGCACTTGCCCCTGCTGTGCAAATAGTTCGAACCTTACCGTCTCTGATCGCGAGGATGAATCAGACGGTAGCCGCTACTCCGAATACGTCAAGGTGATGTGTTGTGATCTATGCGGCTGGTGGTTTGTATCCAGAGATACTTGGGATAGTTCGTGCGGTTCCGTGCCTGACCGCGCACTTCGAACCATCACTGCTACAGGGGCGGCACTAAGAACTTTCTCCGCAGGGCCGGATGACAGCCAGTTAGCCTTACTTGAGAGTGAAATTGAATCCCATTTGCTTGGTCACGGAACATCCGGGGCATGGGCTGCACTTGAGGACGTAACTAAGGGCGTCTTCCGCGAGTTTGGTTACGATTCGCGTGTGACGGCCAGGTCAAAGGACGGCGGGATCGATGTCATCGTGGATCATGAAGAGTTTGGTGACGTCTATGCACAGGTCAAGCACACCAAAAACAAAGTCGGTGTGCGAGTACTTCGGGAACTTATCGGTACAATGGCAATTAACGGCGCCACGAATTCATTACTTGTCACGTCATCTAGCTTTACACGTGGGGTAAAAAAGGAGCAAGTTCTCGCCGCGCAGAGGGGTTTCGCAGTGGAGCTTGTGGACGGTAGCCGCCTGCTTGCTTCACTCAATCTAACCTACCGGCGCACGCCCCCCTCACTCTCAGAAGTTTTGGGTGTCGCTAAGCCAAATGTTCAACTGATCTGGGAAGAAGTAGAGCTATGACCGCAAGACGCCCGACACGGTGGTCAACCAAGCCTGCGCGAAAGACCGCGCTGGCCGCTAAGATGGCTCAAGTAGCAATTATGGACACCCACAAATTGATAAGGAGTCATTTCTGCAACGGTCATTCGGTCGGGTAGTTCACCCATTGAGATCGCTTGGGCGAGGTTAACAGCAGGGTTGTTTGAGGTGTGTTGGCGCTATTGAATGAGAGTTCAGGGGACACAATACTTAACTCCTGCAATGAAGTATCGTGTCCCCAGAATTGTCGAAAAGGAATTTTTATCATGCGGATAATATTATTTTCGGTTCTATGGGCGGTTTCCCTGGTGTCGATGGCGGCGGGTATCCATAAATGGGTGGATCCCGATGGCGGCGTGCACTATGGGGACCGGCCGCCCTCCTCCGTGGAGGCGGAGCGGGTGACGGTGGGCCGTGTCAACGCGATAGATTCTGGTGTGGATCAGTCTGCATTGGTGGACAGGGTGGATAAGACGGTGGGTGTTAACCAACGCAAGCGCCGGATCATCCTGCTGAATGTGAAGATAGACGGGCTGAAGAGCAGGCGGGACAAGGAGATTGCCCGGTTGCGCTACTCCATGCGTTTCAGCGCCAACAACCTGGGCGGGGCGATTCGTGACCAGCAACTCGCGCAACAGATGCAGGTGGTGAATGATCGGTACCGGAGCGAGATCCAGGATGTGCAGATTGATATCAATCAGCTTCAGCGGGAGATTCGGGAGATAGGTCAGTAGCAAACAAAGAGGCGGTTATTCTCTGGAGAAAAACAACTGGAACACTCAGTTGGCCGGCAGCCATGGTGGCATTAAAAACCGGGTCTACGCGGATTAGTGTGGGTCATTTTTGGTGGATTTCAGTAACAGTGGGAGGAATGCGGCGATGATTTTCGGCTTCAGATACTCCTCATCGCGATAGCCGTAGGCCCGCCGCTGCAGGACACGGATCTTGTTGTTAAGGCCCTCAACTAAACTGAGGAATCAAGCTTATGAACAAACGAATTGTGCAGCTTGCTTTACTATTAACGTTAATCCCTGTTTCTGGTGTATGTGATATTTATAAATGCAAGAGCGAAAGCGGAATAACTGAATTTCAACCAACGCCATGCAATAATGATGCCGATGCCAGCCCAGAGTATTACACCAACTTAGATAAGAATGTTAAAAATTATATCGGACAACGACTATCTGTAAATTACGATAGTATTAATGCGCATGCAGCATTTCAGTTACTAGCGGATTTTTCAGGTAATTCGCTTAAAATGGATAGCAGCATAAGAAAAATAATTTCCATTCGCAGAGAAAATATGCCTTGGGACCAGATGCTAGAAGAAATAGCAAAAATGGCTAATCTTAATGCCTATGTATCTA
>NZ_JANIOA010000059.1 GCF_025175675.1 Sedimenticola hydrogenitrophicus | reverse complement strand
AATTTTTTTAGAGAGAATGATGAAAGCGGATGAGACACCGAACACGAAGAAGAGGTTGGCCAAGACCCTGAGTATTATGGCGTTTTGTTTCATGAGTATTGTCTCCGTGGTCATCGTCTCGACGGAGAAACATCTCACGATAATCGACTATTTCCTCATTATTGGCATGCCTATCGTTATGAGTGCACTGGCCTATTTCGTGGGGCTGTTTCATGATCCGAAGGCCTCGGACTAACCTCGGCTCATGTTGCACTTATTTGCGAATCTGAACCACCCAGCTCAGGCGTTAGGCATCGGGGAGAAGCATGGCAACCAATATGCGTACTAAAGGAAGGATAACATTCTGGAATGAGGAGAAGGGTTTTGGATTTATCACCCCTATCGCTGGCGGAAAACAGGTCTTCGTGCATATCAAAGCCTTCAGCAACCGCAATCGACGTCCAGAGGTCAATCAGGTAGTAACCTACGCCTTGTCTAGCGACAAACAAGGTCGACCATGCGCGGCCAAGGCCACATTGGCTGGTGACAGGCTTCCACAAGAAAAAAACCAGATGCATGGTTCACTGTCACTCATTGGAGCCGCCTTCTTTGTTGTCATTGTCGGCGTTGCAGTAGCCGCATCAAAAATGCCGCCTTTGATTCTCGCTATTTATATGGCAGCCAGCCTGCTCACGTTCATTACGTATGCAATAGACAAGTCGGCAGCCAAGAATGGATCGTGGCGAACGCCGGAAAGCACGCTACATCTGCTATCCCTGGCAGGGGGCTGGCCAGGAGCGATTGTCGCCCAACAAAAGTTACGTCACAAATCGAAGAAACAATCTTTCCGCTCTATGTTTTGGGTAACGGTATTTCTGAACTGTGGCGCATTCGTATGGCTGCTAACGCCAACAGGCGCCGCGGCGCTGCAGGCTTTGATTGCTAGCGTAGTATGAGCGAATAGGATGGGCGCTCCAGGATTCATTTCCCGTCAGGGTCCGGAGGCGGAGTGTTGGTCGGGGTCCGTGACCGGGACCAGGCGCAGGTTGTCGCCGGCCGCGTAGAACCGGTAGCGGTTGCGCCCCTTCTCCTTGGCCTGGTACATCGCCGCGTCGGCACTTCTCATCAATAGCGAAACATCCAGCCCGTCCTGCGGATAACAGGCGATGCCGATGCTCGCGGAGACCCGGTATTCCCGTCCAGCCAGGGTGAAGGGCTGGGACAACAGGTCGATGAACTTATCCGCCACCGTGGCCGCATCCCGCGCGTCGCTCACCCCGTCCAACATGACCGTGAACTCGTCCCCGCCTTGGCGGGCCACCACATCACACTCCCGCAGGCACCCCTGCAGGCGCACCGCCACGGTCTGCAGCAGTTCGTCCCCGACCGCGTGCCCGAGGGTATCGTTGATGGCCTTGAAATTATCCAGATCGATGAACATCAGCCCGACCGTGTCGCCCCGGCGTTTGGCTCGCATTAGCGCCTTGCGAAGTTCCAGCTCGAACAGGACGCGATTGGGCAACTGGGTGAGGGCGTCATGGTGCGCCAGGTACTCCAGGCGCTCCTCGTAACGCTTGTGCTGGGAGATGTCGTTGCTGACAAAGACATAGTGGGTGACCCGCCCCGCCGGATCGAGAATCCGGCTGATGGTGATCCACTGGGGAAACACCTCGCCATTCTTGCGCCGTCCCCACATCTCGCCATGCCACTGCCCCGAAGCATCCACCCGACGCCGCATCTCCTTGTAGAAAGCGGGGGCGTGCCGGTCGGAACGCAGCATCAGCGGCCGTCGGCCCGACACTTCCGCGGTGCTAAACCCGGTCATGGAGGTAAACGCCTTGTTGATCGCAACGATCTTCAGCCGTGCATCGGTGATGGCAATCGCATCGCCGGTATTTTCCAGCGCATTCGCCGCAATGTGCAGTTGCTCGTCGCGGACACTGATCTGTTCCAGCATCGCATTAAAACCGTCGATCAGGGTACCCACCTCGTCGTCGCCGTGCTTCTCCGCACGCAGGCTGTAGTCCCTGGCCTGGGAGACCTGGCGCATGGTTCGGGCGAGACGGGCGATCGGTTCCGAGACGATCCGCTGCAGCTTCGATGACAGCGGCAGGGCCGCCAGACCGGCCGCCAGGATAATCAGCGTCAACATGCCGATGTCGCGCATAAGCCCCATGCGCAACGGGCGCAGGTCGGTATCGAGCACCACCCTGCCAATGGTTTCGCCGTCAAGGGTGATCGGGCTGGTGACCGTGAGGGCATCGCCACCGAACAGCAGGCCACCGATGGACGCGTCGCCGTTGCCCGCGCCGGAAATGGGGGCACCCGCGCCGGGTGCGGTGAAGCGGGCAAACAGCCTACCGTCCCGCGCATAGACGCGTGCCTCGATGATACTCGGTTCCGCCACCAGGGCGGAGAGGGTATCACGCGCCGACAGCGGGTCGCTGAAGGTGAGCGCGGCGGTGCTGTTGGCGCCGACCACCTGGGCCAGCACGCTCATCCGGTTGGTAGTCTTCTCCTGTTCCGTCGCCGCGTAACGGGCGGTGAGGGCAAGCCCGCCCAGCAGCAGGGCAATACTGCAGGTCGCCATGATGATGACGATCAATTTACTGCGAATAGAAATATCACGAATGGACCGCATCGTATCCTCAGCGCTGTCTGTCGACCAATATCGCCAGCTTCAGCAGCTGCGAACTGAATTTGAAACCGAACTGTTCACCGCTGGCGCGATCGATCTCGAATCGCACCTTGTTCTCGACAGTTTTCAGGTTAATGATCCCGCCTTTGTTGATGAAGTCTTTCGTCTCGCCGACCGTCAGCGCATGCCCCATCAGTTCGGCGGGCACCACCTCTGCCGCGGCACTCTCGTCCGCACTGACAAACAGCATCTGGCAATGCCCGGCGGCGGTGGTGCTGTCCACCCGCCTGACCTCCACCGGGCGGCCCTTTATGGTCTTGCCGATCAGGGTCTCACGCACGCTGATAAACGGCTCGACACCGATGACGCAGAGATTGAAGGGCGCGGCGTCATTGGCGAAAGCCGTCGCGGGCCACTCCACGAACTTGGCGAAGTTGTAGAGGAACGCCGCTTTGATGTGATACTCGGTGATCGACTCATTCTCGGCGTAGATGGCGGGCGCGCTACCGGCCATGAAAAAGGTCGACAGCAGCGCCAGCAGACGCATGCCGCAGACCAGGCCTTTACGGCCAGGCCGGCACATACGGGCAAGCGTGATCAGTGGCTCGCCGGGCATGGATTGAAGGGTTTGTGCATTCATCGGCGCGCCCCTCAGAACATGACCGAGACGGTCACGGTGTCGATATAGACACCCCGCTTTACCGTCTGTCGTGGAGGGATGCGGCCGTAGACCGGGGTTTCGACCGGTGCGCCGGTACCGATACCGGTGGCGGTGTCGGCCTCACCGGTGTTTCCCCAGACCAGCGTGCGCCCGCTATCGCGGTAGAGCGAGTAGTCGATGACCTGGTCGCCTTGGCTCAGCTTGCGCGTGTCGGTGCTGGCCCCGTTGCCGACCCCGGCATCCAGGCCGATGACATAACCGGTATCCACCGTGCAGGTCACGGTCACCACCGAATCGGCGTCGGTGGGCGTCAGGTTGAGCGGGTCGTAGGTGCCGAACGCGAGATCGGTCGCGGTCACATCGCAGGAGTCGACCGCCGTCGCCGACACCTGGAAACGCGCCGACGGCCCCCCGGCCGGCAGGTCCATCTCCATCAACGCCTCCAGGCTCAATGCGGGCAGATCCTGTGGCGTCGCGGCCCACCCCTCCGCCGCCGACAGCAGCTGCAGCAGCAACAGCGCGCTACAGAGATGTCTGGCAATTCGGCTTGGTCGTTGGCGTTTCATATCATCAGTAATTGATCGTCACGGTGATGGTGTCGGTATAACTGCCGGGGGCCACGTTCTGGCCGGCGGGCATGCGTCCATAGACGGTGTAGCTGCGCTGGACGGGAAAAACTATCCCCAGCAGATAGCCGTCGCTGACCACGGCGGTGCCGCCGCTGCCGTCTCCCCAGACGCTGCTGCGGGCGGCGTTGGTGTAGAGGTTGTAGTCGAGCTGATAGCCCGGTCCCGCCAGGCTGCGTGGCGCATAGCCGCCGCTCGCCCCGCTGCTCAGCTGGATGCTGTAGCTCACCAGGATGCTGATCAACAGCTGCTCGCAGGTCACGGTCACGCTGCCGGCCGAGTCGAGCGGCACGGCGCTGAAGGGTTGTAAGTGCCGAAGCTGGTGGCGATCGCCGACACCGAGCAGGTCAATGCCAGCGCGCTGTCGGCGGCGCCCAGCCACAGCAAGGCCAGGCAGCAGGCCCGTGTCCGCCGCCTTATCAAGGGGTCACCCCGTGACAGACGAACGGTCCCAGCACCGGAAGGGGACCTGGATCCGCGGGCAACGCCACCTGCAGGGTACAGTCCCGCCCCTTCCATGCGGCCCGCACCACATTGTCCCGTGCCAGCCCCGTGACATAGGCCTCGCCACGCCGCGCGACCGGGAAACTCCCCTCCTGACCGTTGACGGTCACCACGGCGCCGCTCGGCAGCGGCGTGCCATCCGCGAGGAAGATCTTCAACAGGGCGCCCCGCACCGAGCGCACCGGAAACGCCACCAGGCTGCCGCTGCGCCGGCGTGGCGTAATCGACAGACGCACGGCGTCGATCTCGGCATCCAGCGGCAGGGCATCCGTGTGGATGCTGATGCTGTTTTTCTGATAGGCACGCAACGCGGGCACCAGGGCCGAACCGTTCGCGTCGGTGTGTGCCACCACCTGGTTGTCCGCGGAGACCGGCACATTGGGGAAATCGCCCACCTTCACCACGGCAAAGCTGTCGTCCAGGCGTCGTGACAAGTGCAGCCCCCCGCCAAGCAGCGCCACACCGCCGGCGGCACTGAAACGCTGGGCGGACATGTCGTTCTCCCGGCTCGCCTCCACGCTGTAGCTGCCGACGCCATTCTGCATCAGCAGCGCCGCCGACTGTCGCGGGTAGGGCCCTCCGGTTGACGCCAGGCGATAGCCGAACCCATCGCCGTGCGGCAGGCTCTGCTGGAGTTGGATCGACGGCGTCGATCGCCCGTCCTGGCGGCTCCAGTTGATACTCCCCGTGGTGCGCGAACCGAAGGCATGGGTGAGATTCAGACCGAAGCTGGCGGCCTGTCGATCATCCAGTGAATGCACGGCGAACAGCGAAAGGAAGGTATTACCGAACAGGTTCACGCTGTAGCCGGCACTCACCAGGTCGATATCCGGCTGGGTGGGACCGGCCTGGTGTACATAGCTGAGGAAGGCCGAGCCGCGGCTGCCGGTTGACAGATTGGCGCGCGCCAGGGTGACCTGTCGCGGCGCCACAAAGCGCTCGGATTCCCCGAGTTGGGTGAAGCGATCACTGGCCAGCTGGGTGTGCAGACTGAAGCCGAAGGTCTGCCCCTGATGCTGCAACCCCACGGACAGCAATCCCCCTTGTCCCCGCGGACCATGGCTCAAGGCCGCCGCCCCGTTGACGATGCCGACATCCCGCCAGTTGTAAGTGACGGCGGCGCCGGCCGTCTGCTGCTCGGCCATCAACTCCGCCCGAAGTTCACCGGTGAGACGGTCATTGAGACCCAGGCGGTGGGTGCCGGCGATGAAGAAGCGTCCGTAGTCATTGCTTTCGATGGCGAACCGGCGACGCAGAAATCCGGCCTCGTAGGTGTAATCGTGGAGTCCGGCCTGCAGCAGGTCCGAACTGGCGTAGTAAGGTACCGAGATCAGATTTTCCCGCCCGAGGATATCGCGTACCAGCAGCCGGACCTCCCCTTCACCGGTGATCACCGGCACCTCGGTAATTGTGAAGGATCCGGGAGAGACCCGCTGGCTGAGACGCAGGGCGCTATTTACATAAAGATCGAGGCCAGTGTGTCGTGACGCTCAGGAAGCAAAACGGGACATCCCAGTCGGCCCTTTCGCCCTCGCTTGCCACGACAGCTTATTAAGCCCCGGCCGCCCTGCGTCAGGGACGCTTCGCCACAGCATTGCAAGCTCGCTGCAGGCTACGCCTCCCTTCCTCAAATGGCTCTACGGCGTTTCGGATGCGCTTGCATATGGCCTCCGCTGGCTCCGGTCCTTCGGCCCTACGCCACTACGGCCATACGCCCGCACCTACGCCTGCCGGGGATTACGCGCCTTCGCTTCGCTCTCCATGGCGCGCAGCGGTGGAAGGCAGTACCGCCTCACCCGTGATTGTCGGCAGCGGAAACGAGACGACGTCGGGCCGGGTGGCGAAATCGGTGCCCCATTGCACCCCGCCGAAGCGTACCGCTCGTCCCCAGGCACCCGTGCGACCAACGCTGTCGCCGAGACGAAAACTGCGCAGTGCCAGGGGCTCGTCATAGGTCCAGGCGGTCTCCAGCCGGGTGAACCGATCGCGCTCCGGCAGGTTCTGACCGAGGAAGTTCGCCGTGCCGAAGCCCAGATTGTTGAACAGGCCCAGTTCAAACAGGCTGTCGAGTCGTTGCGCGTCCACCTGCCGCTGGTACTGCAGATCGTAGTTCAGAAAGGCCCCGGCCGAAGCGGGCGCCGGGGCTGAATAGGCGATGCGGCGCGCACTGATCCGGGTCGGTGCAAAGGCCTCCGGCCGGCTATCGATCAGCAACATCTGGGTGCGTTGTTCCACTTCGTACTCCAGTCCTTCAATCGCATTCAGCGGATAATATTCCTTGCCCCGCAGGGAGAAGGCTTCCAGCCCGGGCAGGCGGATACGCCAGCGGATCAGATCCTCTGCGTTCGCAAACAGGCGTCCGTCGCTCAGCTCGACCAGGTGCGCCGGCCGCGCCATCGCCGTACCATTTACCTGGACCTCCAGCCACATCTCACTATGGGGGCGCCGATCGTCCGCGGCGAGGGACGGCGTCGCCAGCACGCCCAATCCCGCCGGTTGTGGCACTTCGCCCGCCAATGAGACCACCGCATGCAGCAACAGGATCAGACCCGGAAGATCAGGGCGTTTCCAGCTCAAGATCGACATCAGCCATACCCGGATCGGTTGCCGCCGACAGGCGCAATCGGCCGCTCGGCAATCCCCCCTCGACCTGCATGAGCCACTGCCGCGATTGCCCCGGCAACAGATAGCCGACCACCTGCCGTTCCGCCAGCAGGTGCTCCGCGCCCTCCGAGCGCAGTTTGAGATCCATGAGTCGCAGATGGGCATTGCCGACGTTCGTGGCATGGAGCGCCACGCTGTCCGGGCCATTGCGCACCGCACGCCACTCCAGGCCGGGCTGCGCGGTTATTTTCGGTGCGATGAAGATCGGCACACCGATACGCAGCGTGACCTGCAATCCCTGCTGATGCTGTTGCGGCGGCGCCGGAACCTCCTCGATATAGAGGCGATAGGCCAGCTCCTTCCCCTCATCCACATCACGGCTCAGTCCAACGCGGACGATCTGGGTCTGCCCCGGCTGCAGGGTGGCAATGGGTGGCGTCGCCACAACCTCGTAGGTGGGCCGGTAGTGATCGTCCGCGCCGGCGGCGTCCCACTTCATCAACTGCAGTTGCACCACCGTGGTATTGCTGCCGTTGTTCTCCAGGGTCAGGGCCGCCGTCGGCGTCGCCTCGCTGAGATGAATCCGGATCGGGGTCACTCCCAGACCGGTGGCGGCGGTCGCGCCAACCCACGCCAGCAGGGCGAAGGTAACAACGAATCGGATTGCATGCGAGATGGGTCTGTATGGCTTCATCTTAGAAGTTCACTGTCACAGTGACGGTATCCGTGTAGGTGCCGGTATTGACGATCTGGCCGGCGGGAATTCGTCCATAGACCGGATAGGCAACCCCCGATCCGGTACCCACCCCCGCAACCGTATCGGTGCTCACGGTGTTTCCCCACACCGTTGTTCGGGGCACATCCTGGTAGAGCGAGTAGTTCAGGGTATCGGTACCCTGGGTCATCTTGCGGGTGGCGACCGTGGCGCCCGAGCCGACGCCCGCGTCGAGGCCGATATCGAATGATGTGGAGAGAGAACACTGAACCGTGACGCTGGAAGCGGCGTCCGTCGGTGTCGCCGACAGCGTATCGTAATTGCCGAATGCCAGGTTGGTGGCCGACACGTTACAGGAGCCGATCACGGTAGCGTCCACCTGAAATGTGGTGGTCGCCGTCGCTGCGACGATACCACCGGCCCTGCCGAGAAGCGAGACGGCCAACATCGCCACCAGCATCTTGCTTCTCATAAGTTACCTCCCGCTTCGAGATTCCCTCAGGCTGCGAGTGGAGCGCGGCATGCCGCATGCTCACCGCATTTCTTTTTACATCCATTTCTCTTAGCGGCTGGCGTAGGCAATACTTTAAACAAACCACTGCAGTGATTAAAAATCCCGGGAATAGATTTGGACCACAAAAAACAACGCTACCGGACACGCCGTCGATCCATCCGCCGATGGCACGGGACAATGCGGGAGACACCCGCAACGGACGCAAACCGAGCCGCGTATCCGGCACAGTGGGAGCCGCCTGACTATAAATTCACATGGCCGTCGCCTGGCTATAAAACCCTGAACCAGGTTCAACCGTTACCCGGAAATCCGCTCATTGTTAAACGGACATATGATGGGGGATGCCGTGCCTCCTCCACCCATATCCGGG
The DNA here is from genome assembly GCF_025175675.1 of Sedimenticola hydrogenitrophicus. Classification (GTDB taxonomy): domain Bacteria; phylum Pseudomonadota; class Gammaproteobacteria; order Chromatiales; family Chromatiaceae; genus Sedimenticola; species Sedimenticola hydrogenitrophicus. The sequence continues at coordinate 10,829 of NZ_JANIOA010000059.1, read as the reverse complement.
GGGCTATAATTTCTCTATCGATCACCGTGTACCGCACCACTGACCGATCAGGTAGCGCCTGTCGCGCGCACATAGTTACTGCCATTACCCACAGGAGGGTCAACCATGTTTGATCCAATCACGATTCCTTATGGGACCGTCATGCTTTTCAACGTTGTCAAACTGCAGAAAGGCGTTCGCCCAGACGATGTCGAACTGGCGCTGGGCGAGATGTGCAACGTAGTAAAAAATACTTATGGAAACGAATCAGGCGGATTTATCGGTGGCCAGGTCTTCGAGTACAGCGGCTTTGTTTCCGATGAGGGGTCATTCGACTCGGGCCGGGAGACGGAGCCTCACCTGGTCATCATCACCTATTGGAACTCCTTCGAACAACACGAGAAATCCCACGCCGACCGGGTGTTCAAGGAGAAGTTCAGACACCTTACCGAATTCTGTTCCGATACTTATGAACTGGGTTACACCATGCTATGGCAGGGAATGAGGGATTGAGTGAGGGCGCCGTGGGCTGCTGACATATGACTCACCGGGGTCGGAGTCAAATCGGAACGGGGAGTTGAAGCCGATCACTGTAAGTGAATTGATTTGGCTTCACCCCCTCATGTTTCCAACCGCGACTTGGAATTATTTTCGTGGGTTCTGTTGTATACTACGACGTTTTTGGAAACAACCCTGTTCAGGCAACAAACATGACCCTTCGGATATCCACCGTCCACCGGCCTGACCGCAGGTCCTTGCTGCGGTTTTACGCACTAATGATCCTCCTCCTCGGCAGTTTTATGACGGTTGCCGACAGTTTGGCCGAGCCGAAGAGCGGTGGTCTGAACGAGAGCGAACTGGTCGCCATCAGTACCGCCTTTGCCCAGGCGATCAACGATCAGGATATGGAGACTCTGAGTAGACTGATCGACATGCGCGCCTTCGGGGAGCGCGCTGCCAGGACCCTGTTCGACCGGGAATCGGACATCCAGGGATTTGTCAAAGGCTTCAGCTCGCGTGGCAGCCTGCGATTCGTACGCTCCGCGTTCGGTCAGGCCCTGGATGCCAAATCGCGGGCCAAATATCTGCGCATCCTGAGGGACGCTGATGAGGCAACCCCCCTGGTCCGGGTCGACATCCCGTCGGGTGGACACGAATATATCCTGCTCACGGTGGAGAAGAACACCCTGGGCGAGGTGGTCGTGAGCGATCTGTTTCTGGCCACCACGGGCAAGCAGTTGAGTATCAGCCTGGGGGCGGCGGCGCAACTGCTGATCGCACCCAGCGACACGATGATCCGGAAGCTGTTCAACGTCAAGTCGGTCGACCGGGAGCTGTTGATCCAGTTCCGCGAAATCGGGAAACTTCGCCGCGAGAAACGCTACCTCGATGCCTACCGCCTGATCCAGGGCATGCCGCTGGAGATCCGTACCCAGCGGGTCATCCTGGATCTTGCCATCCAGCTGTCCCAGGCCGTCGATGATCAGGAGTATTACCACCAGCTCGAACTGTTGGCGAAGCATCACGGCGACGACCCTTCGACGGCCTTCATGCTGATCGATTACTACTTTTCCCGCGGGGACATGACCAGGGCCAATGATTCCATCGGGCGGATGATCGTCCGCTTCGGCAATGATGCCGCGCTGATGAACCTGAAGGCCAGCATCGCCTACTCCGCCGGAAACATGGACGAAGCAACGGCACATGCCCTGGAGTCGATCCGGCTCGAGAACGATTTCGAGGATGGATACTGGACGCTGGTGACGATCCACATTGCCACCGAACAGTACACCCAGGTGGTCGACGACCTGAAGCGGATCGAGCAAACCCTGGGCTATGAATTCCGCGCCGAGAATTTCGCCAACGAGGAGTTCTACGCCGGATTCGTAAAATCGCGGGCGTTCAGCGACTGGCTCAACTGACACGGCACGTCGTCCCTGGCGGCGCGGATTCCGACCGCCTTAGGGCTCGCGCAAGAATTATTTCGTAGTATCGAGGGCATTACTGGGCCACACTGGCAAGGCGCGCTTTGCAGGCAATGGCAGCGCCATCGCGCAACCGGTCACTGCTGACGGTAGCTGAGCAGTTCGAATGTGTCGGTATCAATCGCTTGTCCCGAGGCCGCGGTGGTGGTGCGCACCATCTTCACATAACGCTTGACCTCGGCGGCGTACCAGATGTTGTAATGCATCCGTACCGGTTCCCGGTCTCGTTCCGTGCTGCTTCCAGAGGCCCTCCGGCTACTCGATATCTCCACCTTTACGGCGCGGAAAGTGCCCGCTGGAACGGTCACCGATTCGCGCCCCTTGACCATGCCCTTGCTGTACCAATCCGTCCAGAAGCTGTTGCTGTCCGGTGTCGGTATCCCGCGCCAGTCCGATGCGGATTCCAGTCCCCCGAAGGCCGCGAGGTAGGGGCTGAATTCGGTACCGAGCGGCCGCGACTGTGTCACATAGGCCACCGGGCCACGCACGTGGCGCTGGTCGAGTGTCCGACGTACATCGGCATCGACCAGCGACAACAGCTCTTCCACCGCGTTCGCGCCCACCGAAAGCGTCGACACCTCGATGGTACGCCGCGGCGTGGAGGCCCATCGGCCGCTCACCCGATAGGTCCACCGGTCACGTACCTGGGGCAGTCGATTGTCAACCACGGTATCCGGGGAAGGTGTGACCGGTTGTGCAGCGGGCGGTTGCGGGGTCAACACCAGGCGGTCGCTGACGTTGCGATCCCCGCCACGGGCGATGATCTGGAAGGTGGTGCGCTCGGCCACCCGGACGGTCACGCAGTCTTTACGCGGATTCCTCACGCGGCCCGGTTGCGGCAGGATCCGGAGTTGCTCGGCGTCCCTGACGTCGTAGCAGAGTTCCGCGCGGCTCCCGCTCACCTTGCCGGTAAAGCTCAGGATCCGGGGCTCGGCCGTGGCCACGGCCGGCGGCGGCTCAACCGCCGGGGTCACGGACCGCACAGGCTCCGATGCCGGTTCAGGCGCTGGTTCAGACGCCGGTTCAGGCGCCGGCCCGGTTAGCGGCGTCTCGGGCGCGCTGCCGGGCGTCTCGGTCGCTGTGGCGGTTTCCGCCTCGGTGACAGCGGTCATCGCAATGAGGATCGGCGCTTCATCACCCCGGTCAATCCGCAAACGGCCATTCGCCGGGCCCGCCTGGCGGGGCTCGAAACGCAACTCAATCCGGCAGCTGTCGGCCGCTGCCAGGGTGCCGGGACATTGATGATCGAGGCTGATAGCGCCGGCCAGGTCGCCTTCAATCTCCAGTGCGGGCAGGGGCAGAGCGGCATCGCCGCTGTTGTGCAGTGTGATGCTGGCCACGCCGGAGCTGCCGAGGGCGACGCTGCCGTAATCGATGTGTCCGGGCCGGGCCTCCAGGCGGCCCGCCGCCCGGGCAACCGTGGGGGCCGGTTCCGGCGCCGCGCGGGTGAGGAGGGGTTGCGGCGGCACCGAACGCGTCAACAGCCACCCCCCCAGCAGCGCCAAGCCGACCAGGCCGGCCAGACCGACCGCCAGCCACAGGCCCCGTCGGCTGATATGCCAGTGCATTGACTCGCTGTCTGCGCCAGGATTGGAATCCAATGCCACCTTCGCCTGATCAGGAAAATAGATTCTGTCCAGTGCCTCGATCAGGTTGCCGGTGGTCGCCTCCCACTGTTTGTGGCTGATCTCGATGGCCTGACGGCGACTCAGGGCGGACAGCTCCCCGGGCAGTTCATCCTCGCGCGGCATCCGCGCCCCTTCCAGCAGTACCGGGACGACGCGGATATCGCGCTTCAGGGCCATGCCGGTTTCCAGGCGAATGAAGTCGTTCGGATCATCCAGCCGGCGACGGCCATCGGCATCGGCGATATCCATCCATTCGCGGCCGATCAGGACGATCAGCACCTTGCAGGAGGAGACGGCACGCTCGATGGCCTCGACAAAATCGGTACCGGGGGCGATTCCCTCCACATCCATGAACACCCGCGCGCTGCCGAAATGCGCCGCCAGCCTGTCGTACAACCGGCCGGCATAACCGGCCGAGTCTTCGCGTCGATAGCTGATAAAGATCCCGTCCAATGTTCTTCAGCGCTCCAGAGATTCCGCCATCGGCTTGACCCCGGCGACACGGGCCGGGTATGCCTTTATCCATTAAGCGTAACTACTCACGGGGTGATTGGCCTGCCTTGCCGGCCAATCAATCACTCACAGACCAAGTGCGTAGTACCATTAAGCATAGAAGATGCACAGAGGGAGAAATGCGGATTACATCCATTTTAATCCGCTGAAACACCGGCCTTGTCATCGGCAGGGCGACTGACCGTTTTCAGCGTTTCAGCAGCCGGTAATTGCCCTCTATCATGGTACCGGGTGCGGATAGGGATTATGCTTCACCTAGAGTCACGGGATCGGCCCACGATCATCAATCCCGGATACGTGGCCCCGTGTGACATCAACCAGGACACCATCGGACAGGATAGGGAGTATTCAGACATGTTGTTGAAGCCGGTACAGCTTTACCACGCCTGCAACCCGGAACTGCTTGCGTTTGAAACCACCGCCGAACTGGAACACCTGGCGGAAACCATCGGCCAGGAGCGGGTACTGGAAGCGATCAGGTTCGGCGTCGGCATGCCCCACGCCGGCTACAACCTGTATGTCATGGGCTCCTATGGACTGGGCCGGCACACCCTGGTGCATGAGACGCTGCTCAAGCAGTCGATGGAGGCAGCCAATCCCCTGGACTGGTGCTATGTGGCCAACTTCCAGAACCCGCACAACCCCACCGCCCTGGGCATACCGGCCGGCATGGGCCGGAACCTGCGGCGCGACATGGAGCAGCTGATCGATGATCTGATCAAGGCGATTCCGGCGGCCTTCCGCGGCGACGAGTATCAGCGCCGGGCCAGGGAGATTCAGGACGACTTCAGCCTGCGGGAAAGCGCCATGGTGAAACGGCTAAGCGAAAAGGCCGAGCGCCTGGACATCAAGCTGATGCAGGGTCCCACCGGCTTTACCCTGGCACCGCACATCAATGGAAAAATGCTCACCCCGGCCGAGTTCGATCAGCTGCCGGAAGCGGAGCAGAAACGTCTCAGCGATGCCATGGAGGATATGAAGCAGGAGCTGAAGGAGACCATGAGCCACCTGCCGGAGTGGCAGCGCGAGATGCAGCAGCGTTTCAGCCGCCTCAACCGCGAGACCATGGAGCTGACGGTCACCGAATTCATCAACGAACTGGTGGTACGCTACCAGGCCAACGAAAATATCAGCGCCTATCTCACCCAGGCCAAGCAGGACATTATCGAGAACGTCGACATGTTCCGTCAGGCCGGGGAGTCCAGCGAAAAGAACTTCACGGCGCAGGACCCGGAGTTCACCCGCTATCGGATCAATGTGCTGGTGGACAACGCCGAAACCCAGGGCGCGCCGGTCATCTTCGAGGACAATCCCACCTACCAGAACCTGCTGGGGCGGATCGAACACCTGGCCCGCATGGGCACCCTGCAGACCGATTTCACCCTGATCAAACAGGGCGCCCTGCACCGCGCCAACGGCGGTTACCTGATCCTCGATGCCGAGAAGGTGCTGACCAACCCATTCGCCTGGGATGGCCTGAAGCGGGCCATCCGTTCGCGCGAGATCCGCATCGAATCCCTGGAGCGGCAACTCAGCCTGATCAGCACCATCTCGCTGGAGCCCGAGACCGTTCCCATGGATCTCAAGGTGGTGCTGATCGGCAGCCGCATGCTGTTCTATCTGCTGAAGGAGTACGATCCGGAATTCAGCCTGCTGTTCAAGGTATCGGCCGATTTCGCCGAACAGTTGTCGCGGGAAGAGGACAATGAACTGCTCTATGCCCGCCTGATCGCCTCATTGCAGAAACGCGAGGGGATCCGGGTGATCACCCGCGACGGGGTGGCACGATTGATTGAACAGCTGGTCCGCCTAGCCAATCACGGCGACAAGATCTCGCTCAAGATGAGCAGTCTGCTGGACCTGCTGCAGGAGGCCGACTACCGGTCCGGGCAGCGCGGCGGCACCCGCATCCACCGCATCGACGTGGATATGGCGATCCAGTCACAGGCATTCCGTGGTAACCAGTATGAACAGCAGCTGCATGAGTTGATCCTGGACGGCACCCTGCGAATTGAAACCAGCGGCGTGCAACTGGCCCAGGTCAACGGCCTGACCTATCTGCAGCTGGGGGATTACGCCTTCGGCGCGCCGACCCGGATCAGCGCCACCGCGCGCATGGGCAGCGGTGAGTTCATCGACATCGAACGGGAGACCAAACAGGGCGGCCCGATCCACTCCAAGGGGGTGCTGATCCTCTCCTCCTATCTTGGCCAGCGCTATGCCAAGAACCAGCTGCTCTCGGTCACCGCCAGCCTGGTATTCGAGCAGACCTACGGCCAGATCGAAGGGGACAGCGCCTCGGCCGCCGAACTCTGCGCCCTGCTGTCGGCGATTGGCGATATCCCGCTGAAGCAGTCCCTCGCCATCACCGGCTCGATCAATCAGCACGGCCAGATGCAGGCGATCGGCGGCGTCTGCCAGAAGATCGAGGGCTTCTTCGACATCGGCAAGGCACGCGGACTGAACGGACAGCATGGCGTCATCATCCCGACGTCGAACACCAAGGATCTGATGCTGAAACAGGAGGTTATCGAGGCCGCCGAGGCGGGATTGTTCCATGTCCACGCGGTGGAGCACGTGGAACAGGCCATGGAACTGCTGACCGGCCTGCCGGCCGGGGTAGCCGACGAGGACGGACTGTTTCCGGAGGGCAGCATCAACTATCTGATCCAGCTCCGGCTGGCGGAATGGATCAGCCTGCGTCTGCAATACGCCAGCAATACGCTCAAGGAGGAGTAACCCGACGTGTCGAAAAATCAGCAGGGAAACCATGGGGCGGGAACTCAATAACCAGATCGCCGCGAAACTGCAGGAGATGGCGGAGCTGCTGCAACAGCAGGGTGCCAACCCGTTTCGCGTCCGCGCCTATCAACGTGCCGCCGAAACGGTCGCCGGCCTGGGGAAGGCGCTCACGGAGATACTCCAACAGGAGGGCCGAAAAGGCCTGGTCGCCCTGCCCAACATCGGCCAGGGGATCGCCACCGCGATCGCCGAGCTGGTACAGACCGGTCACTGGGCGCAGCTGGAGCGACTGCGCGGCAACCTGGACCCGGTTCACCTGTTTCAAACCGTGCCGGGTATCGGCCGTGAGCTGGCTGAACGGATCTACCGGGTGCTGCACATCGACTCACTGGAGGCGCTGGAGACGGCGGCCTATGACGGCCGCCTGGAACGGGTCAAGGGGATCGGCCGACGCCGCCTGGCGGGCCTGCGCGCCTCCCTGGCCAGCATGCTCGGGCGCACCCGCCGGTCCCGTGAACGCACCGCCGCACCCGGTCCCGACGTCGGCCTGATCCTGGAGATCGACCGACGCTATCTGGAGAGCACCGTGGTCGGAGAGCTGCCGCGGATCGCGCCGAAACGTTTCAACCCGGAGCGGCAGGCGTGGTTGCCGATCCTGCATACCGAACAGGCCGGCTGGCATTTCACCGCGCTCTACTCCAATTCGGCCCTCGCCCACCAACTGCACATGACCCGGGACTGGGTGGTGGTCTATTTTTATGACGATCATCACCAGGAGGGACAGCAGACCGTGGTCAGCGAAACCCACGGTCCGCTGATCGGCCGGCGGGTGGTGCGTGGGCGTGAAGCGGAGTGCCTGCACCATTACCAGGCCACCCAACCGGCGGACGTGGCCCCATGACCACGTCCGGCCGGCCCGTTTCGGTTTTCCCCAATTGGACGATGGACCCGGTTCACCTATGGTGGACGCACCACCCCGGTGAGCTATGCCCACGATGAAGCCGTCACAACCCTCGGACCTGTTCCGCACCCTGCTACTCTGCCTGGCAATGCTCTGGCCGGGCACAGGGGGCGCCGTCCATGAAACCCGCGAGCTGGCGGGGCAGCACCTGAACATCGGCGTGCTGGCGTTTCGCGGCGAACAGCGCACCGAGAAAATCTGGGGTCCGACGGTCGAATACCTGAGCCTGGCGGTCCCCGGGGTCTCCTTCGACCTGAAGCCACTCGATCTGGAACAGATGGAACAGGCCGTTCAGGCGGGCCAAGTCAGTTTTATCATCACCAATCCCGGCAATTACGTCGAGCTTGAGTACCGGTATGGTGTCAGCAGGATTGCCACGCTGCAGCGTTATCACCACCAGTCTCCCAGCCGGCGCATCCACTCCGCCATCATCGCGCGTGCGGACAGAACGGATCTCCAGAATATCGACGACCTGAAAAACCGATCGGTCATGGCGGTCAGTGAGAACGCCTTCGGCGGCTTCCAGGTAGCTTGGGGGGAGATGAAACAGCACGCCATCGACCCGAACAGCGACCTGGCGGAACTGGTGTTTGCCGGCTTTCCCCAGGACAATATTGTGAAATCCGTCCTCGACGGGAGTGTCGATGCCGGCATCATCCGCGGTTGCCTGCTGGAACAGATGGACCGCGCCGGACTGATCGACATGGCTGACCTGAAGGTCTTGGGAGGGCGTCCGAACGATACCGGGGAGTGTCGAGTGAGTACCGCCGCCTACCCCGACTGGCCGCTGGCCAAACTGGGCGGTACCTCGGACCATCTGGCCAAGCTGGTCACCATGACCCTGCTGGCGATGCCGGACAACCATCGCGCGGCGCTGGCCGGGGAGTATTCGGGGTGGACCATTCCGGTGGAATACCAGGCGGTCCATGATCTGTTCCGGGAGCTGCAGATCGGTCCCTATGAATGGATGCGCCGCCCCACCCTGCTGATACTGTGGTCCCGCTACTGGCAATGGATTCTGGTCGCCCTCCTGGGTGTGCTGTGGTGGATCTGGCATGTCTACCGGGTTGAGCAGCTGGTCAGAACCCGCACCTCGCAACTGACGCGGGCGAACCTGCGCCTGCAGGAAGAGATGGAGGAGCGGCAGCAGACGGAGCAGAAGCTGCTGACCCAGCAGAATGAACTGGCCCATGTCGCCAGGGTCAGTACCGCGGGGGAACTGGCCAGTGGCCTGGCCCATGAGCTGAATCAGCCCCTCTCCGCCATCAGCAGTTATGCGCAGGGTTGTATCTGGCGCCTGGAATCGGGGCGCATCACCCAGGATGAGTTGCGCGACGTAATCCAGCGCATGGCAGCAGAGGCGGAGCGTGCCGGTGCTATTATTCAGCGTCTGCGTGGCTTTTTGCGCAAAGAGCAGACCCACTGTAAAGCCGTCGATATCAATCAGGCGGTGGGCGAAGCCACCGACCTGTTCGCGGCGGAAGCCAACAGGCGCGGCATCCGCGTGACCCTGACCCTGGCAAAAGCGATCCCGCCCGTCTGCAGTGAGACCATCCAGCTGCAACAGGTGATTATCAATCTGTTACGCAACGCCGCCGATGCCCTGAATGGCCTGGCCGCGGAGCGGCTCAGGATAGAACTCAGCACCCATTATGCCGTTGCCGAGGGAGTCGTACGTATTGATGTGCGCGATTTTGGGCCCGGCATAGATCCGCAAGGAAAATCCCACCTGTTTGAACCGTTTTTCACCACCACCGCGGACGGGATGGGGCTTGGCCTGTCACTGAGCCAATCCATCGTGGAATCCCATGGAGGCACCATCCGTGTCATCGACAATGCCCATCCGGGCGCCTGCTTCAGCATCGTACTGCCCGTGTATAAGGAACCCTGAGATGCCCACCGAGCCCGAAATGGTCCACATCATCGATGATGACGACTCCATCCGCTCCTCCCTGACCTGGCTACTGGAGGCGGTGGATATCCCGGCGACGAGCTACGACTCGGCCGAGGCCTTTTTGCCGGCGCTGAAACCGGACAGCATCGGCGTCCTGATCCTGGACGTGCGCATGCCCGGTATGAGTGGGATGCAGCTGCTGGAACGGATGGTACAACAGGGAAGCACGCTGCAGATCATCATACTCACCGGCCATGGTGACGTGCCGATGGCGGTGCGCGCCATGAGCAACGGCGCCTTTTATTTTATTCAAAAGCCCGTTAACGGTCCGCAACTGGTGGAAAAGGTCAGAGAGGCGATGCTCAAGAGCCGCATCGCTTACTCGCAAAAAATCAGGCTGGACGATGTCAGGGGAAGAGTGGAGCGTCTGACCCCGCGCGAGCGCGAGGTGATGGAGCTGATCGTCTCCGGTCACGCCAACAAGGTGATTGCCGCGGAGCTCGGTGTGGTGGAACGAACCGTCGAGGTTCACCGGCACCGTGTCATGGAGAAGATGGAGGCGGCATCCGTCGCCGACCTGGTCATCATGCAACAGATCATCAAGCAAGAAGTCGACTGAGCCGCCACTTCACGGTTTACCCGGCGGGCATCCCGCGGTGGCGGGGCCTCAATCGGGCTTCAGCGCAATACGCCCGCTGCCCAAAAAGACCAGCGCCAGGGCGGCAAACAGGAACATGCCCTGCAGCTCCAGCTGCCAGCCGCCGTTTTTGGTGAGCATGAACACCTCGCCGGTATGCACCAGCAGCAAGGCAACCAGCATGCTGCCGGTCATCAGCAAGCCGGCCAGGCGGGTCTGCCAGCCGACGATGGCCATCACCGGGGCCACCACCTCGCCGAGCAGCACGCCATAAGCGAGAAACCCTGGTAGGCCATAGCCGACAAGCATGTCGCCAATCCATGTGATCGCGCCCGGATTCAACAACTTGGCGACGCCGTGAAACAGGATCAGCACCGCCACGGCCAAACGCAGGATCAACTTGCCAAGGGCATCATTATGTAGGGCTTGCAACATAGACACGCACTCCTTGTGAGGGATGTGATTGTTAGTACTTTATCGAGTCATGGAT
>NZ_JANIOA010000058.1 GCF_025175675.1 Sedimenticola hydrogenitrophicus | reverse complement strand
ACTTAGTTAAGCTTAAAACTCCCGTCATTCCGGCGCAGGCCGGAATCCAGAGAAGCGACCACCATTGGTGGATATGGATCCCGGCCTGCGCCGGGATGACGATCCACTTACTTTCACGGGAATAGACTGCCTAATTAAGTGCCATTCGGGTCGGCGTCCTTTTTGCAGAGTGCCCAGGGCGGTTTGGCTCCGACCCCGGCGACTATTGGAATTGGGAGGGACAAACCGGCTATGCTGGGGCCGGTTGAGCGGATTTCCACTTGCAATAGGGGGCTTGTATGGAGCAGGACGACTGCCTGGAACTGGCATGTGAGGCGTGGCAGGGGGAACGGATCTGGCCCTCGGCCGAGTACAACCGCCAGGTGGAGCGGCTGAAGCAGGCGATCGGCCGGGAGATCTACCTGGTGGAACTCAGACCGGAGGCGATCAACCTGGGCATCCGCTTCTCCGATACCCCGTTTGAACTGCTTGCCGTGCTCGACTTCCCCAGACCCGACCCGGCCCACGGACTCACCCCCCACCTGATCCTGCTGGACGACGGCCGCGGCATCAACCTGGGGCGCCTCGCCCGCATCACCATCGACACCCCCTACAGCCCCCCGGCCGAGAATATCCTCTACCAGGAGTCGTTCCTGATGCAGCGCCTGCTGCTGCGCGAGCGCCGCCTCAGCGAGGCGTCCATTGCGGAACGTTCCAAGCTGCTGCTGGGCCGATTCCTGGGTAAACGGCCGGACAAGCGGCTGACAGGGGAGTGAAGCCTCGGAGCTGAGGGTGATATAGTGACCCCATAACAAAAAACCGCTCACCTGGAGAGCCGCTATGGAGATAGGTACCTTCGTCACCCTGGGCATTCTGGCCGTCGTCGCCTTTTACGTCATCGCCATATACAACGGCCTGGTCAACCTGAAACACGCCGTCAGCAAAGCGTGGGCCAACATCGATGTGCTGATGAAGCAGCGCCACGACGAGCTGCCCAAACTGGTGGAGACCTGCAAGCAGTACATGCAGTACGAGCAGGAGACCCTGGAGCGGGTGATGCAGGCGCGCGCCGCCGTCTCCAGCGCCCGGGAGCAAGGCGACATCGGCGCCCTGGGCGGTGCCGAGAACCAGCTGCGGCTGGGCCTGGGCAACCTGTTCGCGGTGGCCGAGGCCTATCCCGACCTCAAGGCCAACGAGACCTTCCAGCATCTGCAGGGCCGTATCTCCGGCCTGGAGAACAGCATCGCCGACCGCCGCGAGTACTACAACGAGAGCGTCAACAACAACAATGTGCGCATCGAGCAGTTTCCCGACCTGATCGTCGCCCGGCTGTTCAACTTCAAGGCCGCCGAGCTGCTGGAGTTCTCCGCCGAGGAGAAGCAGGACGTTGACCTGAAATCGCTGTTTAACGGATGAGCCTGAGCGAACAGTTCCTCCACCTCTCGCAATTCGAGTTCTGGGCCCTGCTGCTGGCCTGTGCCGGCGCGGCCCTGGCCGGCCTCTATTTCGCCTTTCGCTGGCTGGGCCGCGCCCGCCTGATCGAGGATGCCCCCACCGCCCGGATCCGCTCCGCCCACCAGGGCTACGTGGAACTGACCGGCGATGCCCGCCTGATGGACGGAGAACCGATCCTCGCCCCCCTCACCGGGATCGACTGCTGCTGGTACCGCTACCGCATCGAGAAGCGCGGCGACAAGCACTGGCGCACCCTGGAGAGCGACACCAGCGACCACCTGTTCCTGCTCGACGACGGCACCGGGCGCTGCCTGATCGACCCCGAGGGGGCCGAGGTGACTCCCAGCGACCGCAGCGTCTGGTACGGCGCTGGGCGTTACCCGCTGGACCGCTCACCCTTGCGGCAGCGGGTACAGCGCACACCGCTGCTGCAGCTGGCACGCTTCCTTAACCAGCAGATCGGCCAGGGCCGCTACCGCTACACCGAAGAGCGCATCTACCCCGGCGACCGGCTCTACGGCATCGGCCTGTTCAAGAGCCTGGACGACCTGGATCACCGGCAGTCCCGGGCGGAGCTGCGGCGCGGACTGCTGGGCGAATGGAAGCGGGACCGGGCGCTGTTGCTGGCCCGTTTCGACCTGAACCGCGATGGGACAATCGATCACCGGGAGTGGGAGATGGCGCGCCGGGCGGCCGAGACCCAGGCTCGCCTGGTCCACGCAGAGCAACAACGCCACCTGGTCCAGCACACCCTGAACGCACCCGCCTCCAGCCGTCACCCCTTCCTGCTCTCCACCCTGGCCGATTTCGAACTGGTACGGCGCTACCGGCTCAAGGCGTTCGGCGCCATCACACTGTTTTTTCTCGGCGGCAGCGCCGCCGTCTGGCTGCTGGGCCTGCGCCTGAGCCAGTAGAAGTCCCATGGGGTCGGAGTCAAGCCGCACCGATCCCAGGAATTTTTTATGGACTACTGCAGCTTGACTCCGACCCCTTACCGTCCCATGGTTGCCCTGCCGCTGAACGGCATCTGACCACGGGCAGGCACGGGGGCCTGCCCCTACGCCCCTACTGAACCGGTAAGGGCCACTCACCCCGGGATTCGATTTATGTAAGAATAGGCGATCAATGCCGTACCCCATCGGAGAACCTGTACACCATGGATAACCCGCTGCTGCATCTGGAGGGCCTGCCGCCCTTCAGCCAAATACGCGCCGAACATGTGGAGCCGGCCATCGACCAGCTGCTGGCTGAGAGCCGCGCCCTGACCGCGAAACTGCTGGCCCAGAGCCCGCCCTTCACCTGGGCTAACCTGGTGGAGCCGTTGGAGATCATGGAGGACCGCATCAACCGCGCCTGGTCGCCGGTCAGCCATCTCAACTCGGTACTCAACAGCGAGGAACTGCGCCAGGCCTACAATGCCTGCCTGCCGAAACTCTCCGACTACGGCACCGAGATGGGCCAGAACGCCGAACTCTGCGCCGCCTACCGCTCCGTGTACGAAAACGACACCACGCTGGACGGGGCGCAGCGCAAGCTGCTGGAGAATGCCCTGCGCGACTTCCACCTCTCCGGCGTCGACCTGCCGGCGGAGAAAAAGCAGCGTTTCAAGGAGATCAGCCAGGCCCTCTCCGGCCTGACCAGCAAATACAGCGAAAACGTACTGGACGCCACCAACGCCTGGAGCAAGCTGATCGGCGACCCGGCCGAGCTGGCGGGGCTACCGGAGAGCGCCCTCGGACTGGCCCGGCAGACTGCCGAGCAGCGCGAGGCCGACGGCTGGATGCTGACCCTCGACTTCCCCTCCTACATGCCGGTGATGAGCTATGCCGACAACCGGGCGTTGCGCCGCGAGCTGTACGAGGCCTACGCCACCCGTGCCTCGGACCAGGGACCGCTTGCCGGCCAGTGGGACAACAGCGAGGTCATGGAGCAGATCCTGCGGCTGCGCCACGAGCAGTCGCTGATCCTCGGCTTCGACAACTTCGCCGAACGCTCCATGGCGCGCAAGATGGCCCCCGGCACCGACCGGGTGATCGAGTTTCTAACCGACCTGGCGGAGCGCTCCCGCCCCCAGGCGCAGAAGGAGCTGGAGGAGCTGACCGCCTTTGCCCGCGAACAGCACGGCGTCACCGAACTGGAGGCGTGGGACATCGGCTATTACGGGGAGAAGCTGCGCCAGCACCGCTACGCCATCACCCAGGAGGAGCTGAAACCCTATTTCCCGGAGGCCCAGGTGGTCTCCGGCATGTTCGCCGTGGTGGAGAAACTGTACGGTATCCGCATCAGCGAGATCAGCGATTTCGAGCGCTGGCACCCCACGGTGCGCTTCTTCGAGATCCGCGACGCCGACGGTCACCTGCAGGGCCAGTTCTACCTCGACCTGTACGCGCGCCAGAAGAAGCGCGGCGGCGCCTGGATGGACGAGTGCATCGTGCGCATGTTCACCCCCAGTTGCGACCAGATCCCGGTCGCCTACCTGGTGTGCAACTTCTCGCCCCCGGTGGGCGACAAACCGGCCCTGTTCACCCACGACGAGGTGGAGACCCTGTTCCACGAATTCGGCCACGGCCTGCACCACCTGCTGACCCGGGTCGATTACCCCGGAGTGGCCGGCATCAACGGCGTGGCTTGGGACGCGGTGGAGCTGCCCAGCCAGTTCATGGAGAACTGGTGCTGGGAGCGCGCGGCGCTGGACCTGTTCGCCGCCCACTACCAGAACGGCGAGCCGCTGCCGCAGGCGCTGTACGAGAAGATGATGGCGGCCAAGAACTTCCAATCCGGGATGCAGATGGTGCGGCAGCTGGAGTTCAGCCTGTTCGACTTCCGCATGCACCGCGAGTACGACCCGCAACAGGGTGGCCGGATCTATCAGATCCTCGGCGAGGTACGGGACCAGGTGGCGGTGATCATCCCGCCCGCCATCAACCGCTTCGCCCACGGCTTCTCGCACATCTTCGCCGGCGGTTACGCCGCCGGCTACTACAGCTACAAGTGGGCCGAGGTGCTCTCCGCCGACGCCTTCTCCCTGTTCGAGGAGCGCGGCATTTTTGACCGGGAAACCGGGCAATCCTTCCTGCACAACATCCTGGAACAGGGCGGCTCCCGGGATGCCATGGAGCTGTTCGTCGCCTTCCGCGGCCGTGAGCCCCGGATCGACGCCCTGCTGCGCCACAGCGGCATCAGCGCATGAGGGGCAAGCGCTGGCAGGGCCGGTCGCTGGGCCTGCTTTTGGGTATCGCGCTCGCCGGCACGGCGCTGGTGGGGACGGCACAGGGCGCGCGCATCACCGACAAACTGCTGGCCGGCCTCTATGCCGAACCGGACTCCGCCGGCCAGCCGACCCGGGTGCTGCCCAGCGACACCCCGCTGGAACGGCTGGAGCAGCAGGGTGACTTCACCAAGGTGCGGTTGGGGGACGGCAGCGAGGGTTGGGTGGAGAGCCGTTTCATCACCGATGAGAAGCCGGCCCGGGTGATGCTCCTGGAGCTGCAGGCGAAGAACAGCCAGCTGCAGCAGCAGCTGCGTGCCGCCGAGCGCCAGCTCAAGGCGCGGGGCGAGGATGCGGATGCCGCCGCGGATCCCGAGGTAAGCACCCTGAAACAGCAGCTGACGGACCTCCGGGCCGAGAACACCCTGCTGAAACGCGAGCAATCGACCGGCGACGACCCCAGGGCGGAGCGCGCGATCCTGACCCGGCGTGTCGCCGAGCTGGAACAGCAGCTGGCGGAGGCCGTCGCGACAACCGACACGAACCCGGAACTGGAGGCGCTGCAGCAGGCCAACCGGCAGCTGCAGCAGCGCCTGGAGCAGATCGCCCGGCTGGCCGGCGTTCCGGAAACCACGCCCCCCGCCAGCGAAACACTGCTTGGTCGCTTCCAGGTTTGGGAGCTGCCATTACTGTTACTGGCGATGCTGTTCAGCTTTATCGGTGGGGTGGCCTTTAAAAATTATCGCCTGGCCAAACGCTACGGTGGTTTCCGTATCTAGTGCTCCAGTTTAATGTTGCCGGGTAAAGCTGTTTCAGTTTCGTAGGGTGGATGCAGGTGAGGTGTCGGAGTCAAACCAGCCGTCCGCCGTGCGATCAGGTCACCCGACCGAGCCTGGTTTGACTCCGACACCTGGGGGTTTAGCCACCCTACAAAAGTACATTATCAAAATCAAATTGAAGAAGTACCAGGGGCTCAATGAAATACTCGGATCTGCGTGACTTTATCGACAAACTGGAGACCCTGGGGGAGCTGAAGCGAATCAGCATCGAGGTGGACCCCCACCTGGAGGTGACCGAGATCTGCGACCGCACCCTGCGCGCCGGCGGCCCCGCCCTGCTGTTCGAGCGGGTCAAGGGCTCCGCCTTCCCGTTGCTCGGCAACCTGTTCGGCACCCCGCGACGGGTCGCCCTCGGCATGGGCGAAGAGTCGGTGGAGGCGCTGCGCGAGGTGGGCAAGCTGCTGGCCATGCTCAAGGAGCCGGAGCCGCCGAAGGGGATGAAAGATGCCTGGTCCAAGCTGCCGGTGTTCCGCAAGGTGCTAGACATGGCCCCCAAGGAGGTGAAACACCCGCCCTGCCAGGCGGTGGTGATCGAGGGGGAGGCGGTCGATCTGGGGGCGCTACCGGTGCAGACCTGTTGGCCCGGCGACGCCGGCCCGCTCATCACCTGGGGCCTGGTGGTCACCCGCGGTCCGGAGAAGAGCCGCCAGAACCTGGGTATCTACCGCATGCAGGTGATCGGCCACAACCGGGTGATCATGCGCTGGCTCTCCCACCGCGGCGGCGCGCTGGACTTCCGCGACTGGCAGCAAC
The DNA here is from genome assembly GCF_025175675.1 of Sedimenticola hydrogenitrophicus. Classification (GTDB taxonomy): domain Bacteria; phylum Pseudomonadota; class Gammaproteobacteria; order Chromatiales; family Chromatiaceae; genus Sedimenticola; species Sedimenticola hydrogenitrophicus. The sequence goes on along the minus strand of NZ_JANIOA010000058.1, from coordinate 13,696 downwards.
GCCATCCCGGCGAGCCGTTCCCGGTCAGCGTCGCCCTGGGGGCCGACCCGGCCACCATCCTGGCGGCCGTCACCCCGGTGCCGGACAGCCTCTCCGAGTACGCCTTCGCCGGGCTGCTGCGCGGCAGCCGCACCGAGGTGGCGCGCTGCCTGGGCAACGAGCTGCAGGTGCCGGCCGCGGCCGAGTTCGTGCTGGAGGGGCACATCCTGCCCGACGACCTGGCCCCGGAGGGGCCGTTCGGCGATCACACCGGCTACTACAACGAGGTGGACCGGTTCCCGGTGTTCACCATCGAGCGCATCACCCGGCGCCGCGACCCGATCTACCACAGCACCTACACCGGCCGGCCGCCGGACGAACCGGCCATCCTCGGGGTGGCGCTGAACGAGGTGTTCGTGCCGATCCTGCAGAAGCAGTTCCCGGAGATCGTCGACTTCTACCTGCCGCCGGAGGGCTGCTCCTACCGCATGGCGGTGGTGTCGATGAAGAAGCAGTACCCGGGCCACGCCAAGCGGGTGATGCTGGGCATCTGGTCGTTCCTGCGCCAGTTCATGTATACCAAGTTCGTTATCGTCACCGACGACGACGTCAACGTGCGCGACTGGAATGACGTGATCTGGGCCATGACCACGCGCATGGATCCGGCCCGCGACACCACCCTGATCGAGAACACGCCCATCGACTACCTCGACTTCGCCTCGCCGGTCTCCGGCCTCGGCTCCAAGATCGGTTTCGATGCCACCAACAAGTGGCCGGGGGAGACCACGCGCGAATGGGGCCGGCCGATCGCCATGGACGCGGCAGTGAAGCAGCGGGTGGACGAAATTTGGGACAACCTGGAGATTCCGATTCCGGGAGATTGAATCGCCCTACCGGTCTGGGGCTATAATTGCGGACCAGCGATAACAAGAAAAGAGGAGAGTGAAGATGCGCACCATCATGCTGATGAATGCCAAGGGGGGCTGCGGCAAGACCACGCTGGCGACCAATATCGCCACCTGGTTCGCCGATGAAGGTGCGACGGTGGCACTCGCCGACTTCGACCCGCAGGGATCTTCGCTGGACTGGCTGGAAGCGCGCAAGGACTATGTGGGGATACCCAGCATCGAGGGGATCGACGCCACCCAGGGGATGCTACAGCCGGCCAAGGGCACCGATTACCTGATCATGGACGCCCCCGCCGGTACCCACGGTCCGGTCATCAACCAGATACTGAAACAGGTCCAGTCGCTGATTATACCGGTACTCCCCTCACCCATCGACATCCGTGCCTGCAGCCGCTTTCTGGAGGAGCTGCTGAAGAGCGGCCGGGTCACCCGCCAACAGACCCGCATCGCCATCGTCGCCAACCGGTCTCGGGAGAACACCCTGATCTACCGGGAGCTGGAGGCCTACCTGGGGCACCTGCAACTGCCGTTCCTGACCCACCTGCGGGAGAGCCAGAACTACATCCGCGCCGCTGAGCGCGGCCTGGGGATCTTCGAGATGGCCCCCTCCCAGGTGTGGCAGGACATCGAACTCTGGGATCCGATCCTGGAGTGGCTGGAGGAGCCGTAGGCCATAGCCCACCGTGCCGCGAACCGATATTTGGAATAGGGCGCCCCGTGGACGGACCTCTTACAGTGGCTCCGCAACATTTCGTCGGGTGGATAAGCCGGTAGGCGTACCCACCGCAGCGATGGCGGATGCGCTGTCGCTTATCTACCCTACATCTACTCCTGATTCATTCCGGAGCTTGGTAGGGTGGGCACGCTTTTTGTGCCCACGCGGAAGGTGCGGCACAGGGCGAAAAGGTGGACACAGACTACGTGCCCACCCTATACGACTGCCCTTTTTCAACGGTATCGCCATTGTCCGGGCAACCACGGGGGGTTGCCCATACCAGAGAATCAACAGCGTGCCGACACATTCACCGGCATCCCTCAAGCCCACTGGCCAGATCCGGGTAGCGCAACTCCACCCCCAGCTCGCGCCGCAGCTTGCCGCTGTCCAGCCGTCGCGACTCCCGCAGATAGGAGAGCATGCCGGCCGACAGCCGGTCCGTGGCTTCGGCCAGGGGGATCTGCGGCGGACGCGGCAACCCCGCCCAGTCGGCCACCTGGTTGAAATAGTCGGTCATATTGCCGGGTGCGCCATCGCTCACGTTGTAGACCTCGCCGTCGCCGCCACGCGCCAGGGCCGCCAGGCAGACCTGCACCAGGTCATCGATATGGATGCGGTTGGTATAGGGCGCCTCGGACTCCCGTACCGTCGGCTCACCCCGCCGCAGGCGCGCCAGCGGCAGCTTGCCCGGCCCGTAGATGCCCGCCACCCGCAGGATCACCAGCGCGCCGCCGCTGGCCCGGCTCCACGCGGCAAACCGCTGTTCGCCATCCCAGCGCCGCCGAGCCCGGTCCACCCGGGGATTGACCGGCCGCGTCTCATCGACCCAGGCACCGGCGCAGTCGCCGTAGACCCCGGTGGTACTCAGATAGACGATGCGCCGCGGCTGGCCCAATTGCTCAAAACCCGAGATGAGCTGCCGCACCCGGGTCTCCTCTGCCCCTTCGCCAAGCGGTGGCGCAAAGTAGAACAGCTCGGTATCCTGGAATGCCGGGGTATCGATCAGTGGCTGATCCAGGTCCAGCACGGCGGCCGCAACCCCCGCCGCCCGCAACCCCTCGGCACTGGCCGTGGTCCGCACCACGCCGGTCACCGGCGCCCCCTGTTGCAGGCAGGCCAGCGCCACCCGCGTCCCCAGATAGCCGCAACCTATAATCACTTTATGCGTCATGGCCTTTGTATTTCACAGTAAAATAGTAGAGAATTTCGCGATACACTAATGAAAACTGAAGGAATTTTATGAGTTTTGTCGTCACGTTAGAACCCAGTGGACACACTTTTACCACAGAAAAGGGGGAAACCATCCTGGAGGCCGCTGATCGTCACGGCATCTCCCTGCCCTACGGCTGCCGCAACGGCGCCTGCGGCAGCTGCGCCACTACCCTGGTATCCGGCAGCGTCATCTATGCGGATGACGATGAGGTGATCACCAGCAACCGGCCGGACGACTACTGCCTGACCTGCCAGGCGATGCCCGGCAGCGATATCACCCTGCGCGCCCACGAGATCGAGGGCGAGGCGGATGAAGTGATCCGCAACCTGATCTGCTCGGTGGAGCAGATGGACCAGCTCTCCCATGACGTGATGCGTGTGTTCCTGCGCCTGCCGGAGAACGAGCGGCTGCAGTATCTGGCCGGCCAGTATCTCGACTTTATCCTGGAGGATGGCCGGCGCCGCGCCTTCTCCATTGCCAACGCACCGCACCACGACGAGCTGATCGAACTGCACATCCGCCATGTGCCGGGCGGCGAATTCACCGACTATGTGTTCGAGCTGATGCAGGTGGGTGACCGCCAGGAGATCGCCGCGCCCATGGGCGGCTTCTATCTGCGCGAGGATTCACATCGACCGCTGATCTTCATGGCCGGCGGTACCGGCTTCGCCCCGCTCAAGGCGGTGATTGAGCACGCCTTTCATATCGGCGACCCGCGCCCCATCCATCTCTACTGGGGGGTACGCAGCCAGCAGGATCTCTACCTCGGCGAACTGGCCGAACAGTGGGCGCGGGAACATGCCCAGCTCGACTTCAAGGCGGTACTCTCGGAACCGGAACCGGACTGGACCGGGGAGCGTGGCTTTGTCCACGAGGCGGTACTGCGGGACCACCCCGACATGAGCCCGTTCGATCTCTACATGAGCGGCCCGCCGGTGATGATCTTCGCCGCCCGCGACGCCTTCGTGGCCGCCGGGCTGGAGCGGGAGCGGATGTTCTCCGACGTCTTCGAGTGGGCCCAGGACAATCCGAACAAATAGAGGCTATGTACTAGTTCGGTGTCGCCCGAGGGGCGGTGCTTTTGCAAGAGCGATTTTCGCGGCGGAGCCACCCCGGCAATGCGCACCACGGCGTAACAATCCCCCCGACCCGTAGGAGCGGCTTGGCCGCGATAAGCCTTCGCGCCAGAGGCGCTCCTACAAAATACGGGACGACTTGACTCCGACCCTCGCGGATGCAATCAGGCTCCGGTGCCGCCGAAGGCCCGCCCCGGGCCAAATTCGCGGCAGAGCCGCTCCTACTGCTTGTTGACCACTTCCAGCTTGGGCCGCTCATTGTTGTCGCCTTGCCCGTTGTCCGTCTTACCGGACGGCAGCTTCAGCGAGGCGGGCAGCTCCAGTGGCGCCGCATGTGCGCTGCTCAGTTCCAGGCCGGCCTTGAAGCAGTTCAGGGCCTTCTCTTTTTCATCCATCCTCTCCAGCAGCGCGCCCAGCGCGCGGTAGGCGTCGCTGCTCGGTTCGATACCGATGCTCGCCTCCAGGTAGGTGCGCGCCTTGCCCCAGAGCTTGTTACCCAGGCAGAGCCGACCCAGGGTCAGCAGCAGTACGGGGCTGCGCGGCTGCGCCTTCAGCCAGCCCTCGGCCACGGACAACTTGCGGGCGCTGTCGTTGGCCGGCACCCGCCCATAGAGCTCCACCAGGTCGTCGCTCCACTGACGGTCGATGGCGTCGCGCAGGGTGCGCTCCACCTGAGCGTGGTCGTTCCGGTTCATCAGGTAATTGACATAGGTGGTGACCATCTCCTCGCGGTAGCGGACCACCCCGGGGATACGGTTCCACACCGTCTGCAGCAGCGTGAGGTTCTCATCCTGGGCGGCACCGCTCAGCTGATGCTGGTACACCCGTAGCTCCAGTGCCTGCAGCTCTTCGGCGTCGACCACCTTGCGTCTCTTCAGCTCCGGCAGCAGCTGGCCCAGCTCCTGCCAGTCGTCCAGCCGCTGGTACAGCTCCTTGAGCAGTTTCAGTACATGGGTATGACGCGGGGCGATCTCGCGCAGATGCTTCAGGGTGGCCAGCGCCTGCTCCAGCTGGGCGTGATCGAGCTGCAACTCGGCCTGGGTCAGGCCCACCGCCACGTCGGCCTCGGGCATGCTTTCATGGGCCAGCTGCAGGTAGTGATCACGCCGCTCGTGGGCGTCCTGCTGCTGGGCGGAGCGGGCCGCCGCCAGGTAGTTAAGCAGGGGGGTTTCCGATTTGCCGGCAAAGCGCACCAGGTCCCGCTCCGCCCCTCGCCAGTTACCCTCGGAGAGCTCGACCAGCCCCTGGGTCAGGGCCTTGCGGGCGCGCCGGGCACCCCGGTGCTCACGCCAGTCGTGCAGCTTGCGCGGGGTGGCACCAATCCGCGAGAGCAGCCGCAAGGTCAGGTAGAGCGCCCCGAACAGCAGCAGATTCATCAGCAGGAAAAAGGCCAGACTCCCTTCAACGGTCCACTGGCCGTAGCCGATCAGGATATAGCCGTTGTCCTCTTTTACCGCCAGCGCCAGCAGCACCGCGGCGGCCAGCCCGAGCAGACCCAGTATCAGAATTCTCATTGCCCACCCTCTTCAGCGGCCGCCTTCACACGCGTCTGCAGCGCCGCGAGGGAGCGGGAGATGTCCGGCAGCCGGGGCTGCAGCTCAACCGTCCGCAGGGCGGCGATCTCCTGCTGCGCCGCCTGGGTGGTGGCCGCGTCAGCCTCGAAGAACTCGCCAAGCCAGCCGGCAGCCTGTTCGAGGCTGTCGGCATAGAGCTTTGGATCGCCTTTCAGCAGCGCCAGTCGCGCCGCCTCCAGCTGCAGTTCAAGGTTCTGGTAGACGAAGAACTGCTGTTCCGGCGGCAACATGGCGCTGACCGGTTTGTCGCGATGACGGATCACCATGACCGATTTGAAGCCCTTCCAGCCATCCTCCAGCAGGGTTTCTAGGCTACGCCCGCCGCTCTCCGGTTGCGTGCCCTCCGGGGCCGGCTGGGCGGGGGTATAAGCGAGTCCGACCATCTTCAGCGCTGCCACCTGTCCCTTCAGGCCACTCAGTCTGGCCGACAGCCCCACAAGATCCAGCCGCTCCACTCCCTTCAGGGTCGCGATATCCTCGGCCAGCAGCCCGCGTACCTCGATCCAGCCCGGATCGCCACTGTCGCGCAGGCGACCATCCGCCGACTGCAGGGCGCGGATGGCGGTCTCCACATCCCCGGTCAGTTGCAGACGGTGATTGGCCACCCGGATCAGGTATTCGGCCTCGGCCGCCATCCAGGCGTTGCTGCTGCGCCCGACCCGGTTGTAAACCGCCTCCAGGGACTGCTGCATCTCACTGGCCTGCCGGTTCAGGCGCTCGCGCTCGTCGGCCAGCTTCTGTTCCTGTGCCGCCAGCGCGCCACGCTGACCGTCGATCTCCTGCTTCTGCCGTTCGAACGCCTCGGCCACCGCCGACAGTCGGCCCTGCAGTGCCTGCTGTTGCGTATCCGCCTTGCCCAGCGCCGCATTCATCTGCAGCAGCGAGGCCTGCAGACCGCTCCAGTACTGATAGCCGAAAGCCAGTACCCCGAACAGCAGCAGCAGCGCCACCAGCGAGAGCGCCAAGGACCATTTGGGCAGAGCGGAGGCGCCGCCGCCGGACGCTGTCCGTTTGGTCGGCGTTGTTTCGATGATTTCGGCATCCTCGATCTGCGACCCCTGCTCCAGCGCCGCCGCTGCCTCATCCTTGTCCGGGTCTTTCACGTCTTTGTTGCTCATGCACTTTTCCATCTAGCTGTGTGTTGTAACCGGCGCGGCCGGTTGATTTGGCTGTCAGGCGACCCCTGGCGGCCGACCCGCCATAAAGACTATATCACCACCTGGCGCCTGGGATCCCTCGCTAGTACCACTTAACCCCCAGGTGTCGGAGTCAAACCAGGCTCGGTCGGGTGACCTGATCGCACGGCGGGCGGCTGGTTTGACTCCGACACCTCACCTGCATCCACCCTACGAAACCGAAACAGCTTCACCCGGCAATATTAAATTGGAAGACTACTGGCGCTCCGTCAGCGATTGCTGGCCCAGACGCAGATCGCCTCGAGCAGCTGCTGCTCGTCGGCGCCCCGCGCCAGATAGACCTCGCCGCAGCCCAGCGCCCGGGCATGCTGGCGCATCCGGTCACAGACCACGATCACCGGCGTCTGTTGCAGCAGCGGCCGCCCCGCCTCGCCCAGCAGGGTAAAGAGATTGTCCAGCAGGATGTTGCTGGTGACCGTGACCACATCCACATCGTCACGCCAGCGATAGAGCAGCGGCGCCGGATCGACGCTGGGACAGGCGCGTTGGTAGACTTCGGCATAATCGACCGTGGCGCCACGCTCCACCAGCACCTCGCCCAGCAGCTCGCGGCCGCCATTGCCGCGCAGGATCAGGATCCGCTTGCCCGCCACCTCCTTCAGCTCCGGGGTCTCCAGCAGCCCCTCGCTGTCGAAGGACGAGTCCGGCACCACGTCCACCGGATAGCCGCTCTCGGCCAGGGTCTGGGCTGTGCGCCTACCCACGGCCGCCAGGGCAACGCCGGCAGGCAGGGTCTGCTCCGGCGCCAGCTTGATGCCCCAGAGTACCGCATTGGGGCTGATGAAGATGGCGATATCGTAGTCGCTCAGTCGCGCCAGCTGCGCGCTGACCCGCTCCGGCTCCTCTGGGTCCTGGATTTCGACCGTGGGAAAACGCAGCGGCACGCCGTCCCGGGCATGGATCAGGCGACACAGGGTGGCGGCCTGGTGCGTGGCCCGGGTAACCAGCACGCCGATCCCGGCCAGGCTGCACTCGGTGGGGGTGGAGAGAAAGGACATGGATGGGCTTCAGCTTTCGTAAAGGTGTTTCAGTACCAGATCGGCACCCTGGCCAAGCAAATCCTCGGCCACGGCGATGCCCAGGGCCTCGGCCTCGGCCGCCGGGCCGCTGATCTCGGCACGCATGATGCGGCTGCCGTCCGGCTCGCCCACCAGGCCACGCATAAACAGCTTGTCATGATTCAGCACCGCGAAACCGGCAATCGGCACCTGGCAGCCGCCCATCAGGCGATGATTCATGGCCCGTTCCGCGCGTACGCAGCAGGCGGTCTCGACATCGTGCAGCGGCCGGATCAGGGCGTTGACCCGCGCATCGTCGCTGCGGCACTCGATGCCGATGGCCCCCTGACCGATCGCCGGCAGGCTCTCCCCGGTCTCTATATAGGAGCTGATGCGCTGCTGGAAGCCCAGCCGCTTGAGGCCCGCGGTGGCCAGGATGATGGCATCGAACTCGCCCTCGTCCAGCTTGCGCAGGCGGGTGTTCACGTTGCCGCGCAGCGCGGCGATCTTCAGGTCCGGCCGGCGGTCGGCCAGCTGGCACTGGCGGCGCAGGCTGGAGGTACCGACCACCGCCCCCTGCGGCAGCTCTTCCAGCCGGCTATAACGGTTGGAGACAAAGGCGTCGCGCGGATCCTCGCGCTCCATGATCACCGCCAGGTGCAGCCCCTCGGGCAGCTCCACCGGTACGTCCTTCATCGAGTGCACCGCAATATCCGCGAGCCCCTCCAGCATCCCCTGTTCCAGCTCCTTGACGAACAATCCCTTGCCGCCGATCTTGGCCAGCGGCGTGTCCAGAATCTTGTCGCCCTGGGTGCTCATGCCGATCAGCTCCACCTCCAGTCCGGGGTGCTCGCGCCGCAACAGCGCGGCGACATGCTCGGCCTGCCACATGGCGAGGGGCGATTTGCGGGTGGCGATACGTAGGGACTGGGACATCACTGTGTTCTCGGTGGAAAAAAGCGCATGCTATAACCTCTGAAGGATACAGGCAAATAGCAAGCGCTTATCGGCTAAGGACCCGCGCAAGAGTAAGTTCCTGTATTCGGTCGCCCCTGGACCCCGCTGGCGGCGTTACGCTTTTTGCCAAGGGAACAGCCATTGCCTGCAAAGCGTGCCTTGCCAGCGTGGCCCAGGAACGCCCTCGGTACTACGGAATTATTCTTGCGCGGGCCCTAAACCTCAAGGTTATCCGGGCACAGCCGATAGGGTGCCCCGTTACTCTCTTTAACTTGTCACTACCATGGCCATCAATTTGATCAACAACGAACTTGCCCTCATCTGCCCCGACCCGGTCATCGGCATCAACCGGGACGGCATCATCACCCTGTTCAACCCGGCCGCCGAGCAGCTGCTCGGCTACCCCAGGGAAGAGATGGTCGGCCGATTCCAGATCGCGGAACTCTATTCCTCCCCGGAGAGCGCCCGGGAGATCAAGCGTCTGATGTACCAGACGGACCACGGCCCCAAGGGCCAGCTCATCGGCCACAAGACCCACCTGCAATCCAGATCCGGCGAGCTGATCCCGATCCAGCTCTCCGCCACCCTGATCGAGAAGCACGGCAAGGAGATCGGCAGTATCGGCTTCTTCCGCGACCTGACCGAACGCCTGGCGCTGGAGCGATCCCTCAAGCTGCTGTCGGTGACCGACAGCCTCACCGGGCTCTACAACCAGCGCCACTTTCATACCGTGCTGAACCAGGAAATCGCCCGCAGCAAGCGCTACAGCCATCCGCTCAGCCTGGTCTGCATCGATCTGGACAACTTCAAATCGGTCAACGACACCCTGGGGCATGTGGAGGGGGACCTCGCCCTGCGCTATGTGGGTGAGGCGATCAACGGCATCCTGCGCAACAGCGATTACGGCTTCCGTTACGGCGGCGACGAATTCATGGTGCTGCTGCCGGAGACGCCGCAGCAGAGCACCCATGCCCTCACCCTGCGGCTGATCGACTATTTCGCCCGCCACATGCCGAGTAATCTGGTGGAGCTCGCCCAGGTGGGCAATCCCGTGGCCCTCAGTATCGGCATCGCCGAGTACAAGGACGACGAACCGGCCGGGGTGTTTATCAAGCGCACCGACCTGGCCATGTATCAGGCCAAGAAACAACCCGGCAGTCTGGCCGTCCTGGCGGAGTGACGGCCGACCCGCTTAGGGCAAATTCAGAATGGGCGGGACCCTGGAGAACCACGGATGCACACAGATAAACACGGATTCGGAATCCTGATCTCCTATCTGTGTGAATCCGTGTCCATCCGTGGTTCCTTACTAACCAGGCTGGGATAACTAAACGGCCATTGAAAGCGGTTCTTAGGAACGGCCACGCAGCAGTTTGCGTATCTCGGGCAGGTGCCGCCGGCTCACCTCCAGTTCGGCGCCGCTGCCGGCCAGCGACACCGCGCAGGTGCCGCTGCCGAGGCGCTTCAGCCCGAGCAGCCGCTCGCGCACGATCAGGGCATTGCGGTGGATGCGGATAAGCCGCTGTGGAAAGCGCTCCTCCAGCGACTTCAGTGACTCCTCCAGCAGCGCCTCGCCGGCGCCATGACAGACCGTCACGTATTTGTGGTCGGCCTGGAAATAGATCACCTCGCTGAGCGGGATACGCCGCAGCCCGCCGCGAAAACTGACACTGATGTAGGCCTCATCCTGCCGCCCCCGCAATGCCTGCAGCGCCTGTAGCTGGGGCCGGTTCAGGCGCCCCGCCTTTTCGATGGCCCGCTGCAGGCGCTCACGGCGGATCGGCTTCAGCAGATAGTCCACGGCGTGGCGCTCGAACGCCGCCAGGGCGTGTTCGTCATAGGCGGTGACAAAGATAACCGCCGGGGGGGTTGCCAGTCCGGCCAGCGAAGCGGCAGCCTCCAGGCCGTCCATCCCCGGCATGCGGATATCCATCAGCACCAGGTCCACCGCGTCCTGGCGGCAGTGGTGCAACGCGTCCAGCCCGTTGTCGGCCTCCCCCACTACCCGGCAGGGTGGCCCGATCTCATCGACCAGGTGACGCAGGCGCGTGCGCGCAAGGGCCTCGTCATCGACAATCAGGATTTTCATGCGAATTCTTCATGTTCGTTTCACTGCTCTTTCCAGGGGTGCGGGAAAACCACCCGCACCTGATGTTCGCCATCCACCTCGCCGACACTCAGGGCGGCCTCTTCATCAAAGAAACCTCGCAGCCGCTCGCGGATATTCTGCAACGCCATGCGGTTGCCGGCACGCCGCGCCTGGCCGCCATCCACCGGCAGGCTGTTGCGGATACTGATGTTGACCCGTTTGCGCCGGTAGCGCCCGGTGATCTGAATCCGGCCCGGTTCGGTGGACGGTTCGATGCCGTGATAGATGGCATTCTCCAGCAGCGGCTGCAGGATCAGCGCCGGTAGTTCGGCATCCAACGGCAGCGCCTCCAGATCCCATTTCACCTGCAGCCGCTCACCCAGCCGCTGCCCCTCGATGCGCAGATAGCCGCGGCACAGTTCGATCTCCTCGCCCAGGCTGGACATGCGCTGGGCATCGGCCAGGGAGGCGCGGAACAGATCAGACAGATCATAGACCACCTCTTCCGCCAGGGCCGGGTCGGTGCGGGTCAGGCTGGCGATGGTGTTCATGCTGTTGAACAGGAAATGGGGCCGGATGCGTGACTGCAGGGCCTGCAGGTGGGCCCGGGATTCCGCCTCCACCTGGAGCCGCCAGCGGTACTGGATGGAGAGATAGTGCAGCAGCACCGCGCAGACGATGGCGCTGATCACCAGGCTCTTGAACAGAAAGTCGCGGCCCCCGGTCAGGTCGAGGAACCAGATCGCCAGCAGCGAGATGACCAGGCTCGCCAGCATCAGCAGGCACCAGCTGATCACGGCCACCTGCCAGGTGCGCAGCTGGCTGATCCACGGCCGCGACAGACAGATCAGGGCACTGCCCATCAGGGCGATCCACTGGATATAGAGGGAACGCAGGCTCAGTTCGCCGGCAAACTCCTGAAACGAGTCGATCGACACCAGGGTGATGATCACCGCCAACAGTTCGGCCGAGATCACCACCCCGAACACCATGCGGACGCTGCAGAAATTGGGCAGATAGGCCGCCCGGCCCCGCTCCGGCGCCCGCCCCTTGCTCCCCTTCTGGGTCATAATCCCCCTTTTTGACTGAACCCTGACCGGAGTCCTGACACAGTTGCACCCTTTGCTGTCATTGCGTACAGGAGCCGAAGTGGATGTAGGGTGGATAAGCCGGTAGGCGCATCCACCCTACATCTACTGTTCGACTTAACGCTGCCCGGAATCCTGATACAATTGCACCGCTTCGGCGGATGGTCCACGGGTACCAGCCCGTATCTTACACTCTCTTAACGGGCGATCTATCCAATGCTTCACACTCACGTAGGAATATTTGTCTCATGAGCGATAAAAAACTCTGGTCCGGCCGCTTCAGCGAGCCCACCGACGCCTTCGTCGAGGCCTTCACCGCCTCGGTGGAGTTCGATCAGCGCCTCTACCGCTATGACATCCAGGGCTCCATCGCCCACGCCACCATGCTGGCGCGGGCCGGCATCCTCAGCACGGCGGAGCGTGACAGCATCATCGCCGGACTGGAGCGGATCCGCGAGCAGATCGAGTCCGGGGAGTTCGACTGGTCGGTGGAGCTGGAGGATGTCCACATGAATGTGGAGGCACGCCTCACCAGCGCCATCGGCGATGCCGGCAAGAAGCTGCATACCGGGCGCTCGCGCAACGACCAGGTGGCCACCGATGTGCGCCTCTACCTGCGCGACGAGATCGAGATCATCCGCGGCGAAATCCTGCGCCTGCAGCACGCCCTGCTGGACAAGGCGGAACAGGAGGCGGAGACCATCCTGCCCGGCTTCACCCACCTGCAGACCGCCCAGCCGGTCACCTTCGGCCACCACCTGATGGCCTGGTTCGAGATGCTGGAGCGGGACCGCGATCGCCTGGCCGACTGCAACAAGCGGGTCAACATCATGCCGCTCGGCTCCGCCGCCCTGGCCGGCACCACCTACCCCATCGACCGCCACTACACCGCCCAGCTGCTGGGTTTCGAGCGGCCGAGCGAGAACTCCCTGGACGCGGTCAGCGACCGCGACTTCGCCATCGAGTTCAGCGCCGCCGCCGCCCTGATCATGATGCACTTGTCGCGCATGTCCGAGGAGCTGATCATCTGGTCCTCGGCCCAGTTCAACTTCATCAACCTCTCCGACAGCTTCTGCACCGGCTCCTCCATCATGCCGCAGAAGAAGAACCCCGACGTACCCGAGCTGGTGCGCGGCAAGACCGGGCGCATCTTCGGCCACCTGATCGGCCTGCTGACCCTGATGAAGGGCCAGCCGCTGGCCTACAACAAGGACAACCAGGAGGACAAGGAGCCGCTGTTCGACACCGTGGACAACCTGAAGGGCTCGCTCAAGGTGTTCGCCGACATGATCCCGGCCATCACCTGCAAGCCGGAGAGCATGCGCGAGGCGGCGCTCAAGGGCTTCGCCACCGCCACCGACCTGGCCGACTACCTGGTGCGCAAGGGCACCCCGTTCCGCGACGCCCACGAGGTGGTGGGCAAGGCGGTGGCGCTGGGGGTCAGCAAGGGCTGCGACCTGGCCGAGCTCAGCCTGGAGGAGCTGCGCGGCTTCTCCGAGCGCATCGACGCCGATGTGTATTCGGTGCTGACCCTGGAGGGCTCGGTGGCCGCGCGCGATCACATCGGCGGCACCGCGCCGGCCCAGGTGCGCGCCGCCATCGGCCGCGCCCGGCAGCGTCTCGCCGGTCAGTAGGCGCTTACCAGCCTGCGGATAAGCCCGCACCCATAGGGCGGGCCGCGGCTGGTGGGGTCATGGGGCAGGGGCACCCGGCTCGCCGGCGCCCACGGGGCGCCGCCATATGCATTCCCACGCAGAGCATGGAAACGAGCCCTAAACCCGTTGGGTTAGCGGCGCACAGGCACTACGCTTTCAGAAAATGACCATCCCGGCGCCGCGTAACCCAACGAATCCGCGACTGCCAAACGGTGGGTTACGGTGCGCACACGGGGCGCCGCCATATG
>NZ_JANIOA010000057.1 GCF_025175675.1 Sedimenticola hydrogenitrophicus | reverse complement strand
GGGTCGGCGCAGGAGTTCCTTCGTCCCGGGGCGGCTCTTCCACAGTGGTTTTTTGTAGGATGCGGTGAGTGAAACGAACCGCATCGATCATGAATGATGCGCCTCGCCGCGCCCGGTGCAGGCTACAGGCTACGCCCGATGGCCCCCTTGTCCACCCCTTCGTACGCCTCCACCCGGAATGTATCTTCGGGGTGTTCCCGTTTCAGTACCTCGGCAATATGCTGGGCCAGATTTTCCACCGTTGAGTCGTTATCGATCAGGTAGCAGCGCTGACTCGGAAGTTCCAGTCTGAACAGCCCCTGATTGGCGGTATAGCCGAAGCGGTAGAGGGTTTGCCCCTGCTGCTGGATGGACTCCTGCAGGTCGCTGTGGGTGCCGATATAGATATCCCGCCAGCGGTCCGCCCAGGCGGACTCCAGTGCTCGGTCCCGTTTGCCGTTGCGATAGATGGCGATGCGCGAGCGGTGGCCGTGGGCGATGCGCTGGCAGTTGCCGGCGTGGTGTTTCAGTCCGTGGCTGTAGCGGTACCAGGCGCCCTCGATCGGTTCTGCGTAGAGCCGCAGGCGCAGTTCCTGGATATTGTCCGGCAGCTGCGGCCGCAGCTTGTCGATGATGGCCCGGATCAGACTCTCTTCGGTGATTTTTTCAGCCGGAATGAGCGCAATGGCGTTGTTGGGGCCGCTATGCAGCAGGGTCTCCCCGGATGCCAGCTGAAACTGGATGTCGCAACGATGCTCCTGCTGTTGGATCCGGCAGTGCGGATAGCGGGCCGGGACCAGCAGGCGATGATCGAACTCTTCGTCTATACAGCGCTTGACCTGCTTTTTCACTTCGCCGAAATCGAGCACCATGCCCTGATGATCGAGTGACCCGTCCAGTTCGATATCCACCAGCCAGCTCTCTCCCAGCAGGCCCGCCACGGGATCCAGGTAGGAGAAGTCCATTACCGTCAGCCGGTTAACAAACAGTGTGGTAGTCATCGTGGGTCCGGTAGTCGCCGTGTCAGGTCGAGCATCTTTGCAGGCTTTGTCGGCACAGGCAAGCCCTGCAAATCCGGCGGTGGAATCCTGGGTTGGGTAACCAGAGGGGTCGGAGTCAAGTCGTGCACAGGCGGTGGGAAATGCTTCCTGGTCCGGGCGACTTGACTCCGACCCCTTCCCAGGTAGGTCATTCCCGCGGTGGGTTCGCGGGAGGGGGAAGCACCGTAGCCTGGATGCAGCCGCCACCTCCCATCCAGAAACAACCCACTGCGCCCACGGTGGCGGAATCCGGGATCGGGGAACACACAGGGGTCGGAGTCAAATCGCGCACAGGCGGTGGGAAATGCTTCCTGGTCCGGGCGACTTGACTCCGACCCCTTCCTGCGGGAGAGACTTTGGCCCCCCTGGACGTAGGGGCAATCCCCCGTGGTCGCCCGATGTTTCCGGGCACGCGAGAAATGGGTAGGCACGGGGGCCTACCCCTACGGGGCGTTCATAACCGGTCAGGCTCCCCCATGCCGTCAGGCGACCCGTGCTTTCTCCCACTCCGCGGTGTTTGTGGATTGGCCCGGAGCCGTGGGCTGTAGTGAAGCAACGGACTCATCGGAAGTGATCTTGAACTGCCGCACCACCTGCTGCAACTCCGTGGCGAGCTGTCCCAGATGGGCGGTGGTGTTCATGGATTGCTGGGAGAGGCTGGCGGCGCTCTTGCTCTCCTGGCTGATGGTTATGATCGAGCGGTTGATCTCCTCGGATACGCTGCTTTGTTGTTCCGAGGCCACGGCGATCTGCCGGTTCATGGCGTTGATGGTCTCGATGGCGGCATTGATCGCTTCCAGCGAGGCACGGGCGCTGTTGGCCTGCTGCACATTCTCCTCGGCCGTGGCGCAGCCGTTCTCCATTGCCTTCACCGCCTGGTGGGTGTTGTGCTGCAGATTGCGGATCATCTCCTCGATCTCGCCAGCGGACTCCTGGGTTCGGGTGGCCAGATTGCGCACCTCGTCGGCCACCACCGCGAATCCGCGACCCTGTTCACCCGCCCGGGCCGCCTCAATGGCTGCGTTCAATGCCAGCAGGTTGGTCTGTTCGGCGATGCCCTTGATAACATCCAGTACACTGCCGATGCCCTCGCTGTTCTTCTCCACCTGGCCGATGACATTCGCCGCGTTGGTGATCTCGCGGTGCAACGACTGGATCGAGCGGGCGGTCTCCTCGACCGTCTTGTGGCCCGCCGCGGCCTCTTGGGTGGCCGAGCGGGTCGCCTCCGAGGCACTGGCCGCATTACTGGCCACTTCGCTGATGGTGGCCGACATCTCGTGGATGGCGGTCGCCACTTGCTGGGTCTCCTGCTCCTGCGCCAGCACCATGCGGCTGATGTTGCGGGTGCTCTCGGTGGTCTCGGCGACGGCGCTGATGACCTGTCCGGTGGCGCTGGCGGTGTGCTGAACCAGCGCCTGGATCTTGTCGATAAAGGTATTGAAGGCCAGTGCCAGGTGGCCGATTTCGTCCTGGGTACGGCTCTCCAGGCGACGCGTCAGATCGCCCTCGCCATGGGCGATGTCGTCCAGCGCCTCCACCACTTCGCCAAGGGGCCTGCAGATCGCCCGGCTAATGAGCCAGGCCATGAACAGACCGATGACCAGGCCGATTCCCATCAGCAGCGAAACGGTCAGGGTGGTCTGGTTGGTTTCATCGACCAGCGTGGTGTTGGTCTCGGCAATGGCGCTGGACTGCAGCGACTCCAGGGCGTTGAGCTTATTGTCGATCTCCTGGAACAGCGGGGTCGCTTCGCTACGCACCAGCCAGGCATCGGTGCGCCACTGATCGCCGCCGTGGATCTGCATCATCTTGTCGATATTGGCCTGGTAGGTAACCAGTTGACTCTGGAACTGCTGCAGTGAATCGGCCTGATCCAGGGTCAGCTCATCCTCGTGTTCCGCCAGCCGGGAGAGCAGCTGTTCGGTGCGTTCCAGGTAGAGCTTGAGGTCGTTGGTCACGGCATCGGAACGAAACGCCAGATAGCCGCGGATGCTGCTCATTACGTTACTCCAGGCGTAGCGCAGGTCGGCGAACTGGGTCAGCAGTGCACGGCGCTCGGGGGTGGCCTCCTCTTCCTGCTCGGAGGCGATCATCTGCGAGGTCAGCTGGACCATGACGCGGCTCATGGGATTGAGGTCGGTATTGGCGAAGGCGATGCCCGGGAAGTTCTTTTCATAGCTGGTGGCGGTATCGAGCAGGCGATCCCCGAGGGTGCGGAACCGCGCCAGATCCCCGGAGAGACCCTCCACCAGCGCCATGGACTGGCTGTCGGAGGTAACAGCCCGGAGTTGTTTCAACTGTTGCACCAGCGCCTCCGACTCCTTCAGCCCCTGCAGAAAGCCGGTGCGATGGCTCTCCTCCTTGGTTGATAGGAAAAACCCCAGCGCGCTGGCGGTCTGGTGGACCCGGGCGGAAAGCTCCTTGGAGAGCAGGGTGGTCGGCTGGCGTATCTCAACCATCTCCACCACCGAATGCTTTACATTGTTCAGGCTGTTGAGGGTCTGGACGGAAATGGCGGCGATTATGGCCAGCAGCACGGCAAAGCCTGCCCAGATCTTGTGACGGATTTTCATGGTATTGAACACGGGCTACCTCCATTGGGGAATTGTTGCATTCCCTGTTTTTGGTCCGACTTGGCGCGGATCTCTTTATATGGAACAGATTAACGGCGGGGGGATGGGAATCTTTAGTTCCCTGGTAAATATATGTTATTGCCTCAAGGAATTGCCGACTGGCATCGGCCAAAAATCCCAGTTTTTATTCGGGAGGGTGGGTATATTCGTTTGACGTAATTCAATTGCTATCGAGCCGATGATTAGGGGACAATGTTCCCCTTCATCATCGGCTTGAAAAATTCGATTCTACAGCACAGCGCCAGGGGGTGTGGTGTAGGGCACGACCTGAGCCTTCGTCGTTCGCGTTCCGGCAGCCAGGAGCAGCGCTGCCGCGGGAGCGGCGACTGCGGTTTTGCCTGCCTTTTCCAAAAATGCGCGTCTCGATTTATCGATTTTACTGTGTTTGGTGTCTTTGGACATGATCGGCTCCTCTAGGAATGTTTATTGTTTCGCCTGTTCCCATATTCTTCGTAGCATATTTCAGGCCGATACAAAAAAATCCTGGTAAATCAAATAGAAATCCAACAAGCGGACAGCTATCCCGGGCCGGCGTCCGGATCAATGTAAAAAAAACTGACATTTTTAATACTGCCCAAGATCAGGCTGTTCCAGCTTGTCTGAGATAGCCCCGACCAAACTACAGGCTTCACCCAGGTCTGAGACGGTAAGCCGGTAGCAGGGTATTGTCTCAATCCAGTTTAGCATTCCGAGAACTTTCTCTTTATTCAGGCGGGTGTCCACTATCAGGCACTCCTGCAACAGCGATTCAAGCGCTTCGATTGATTTGAGGGGTTCCAGTTTCGTGGGCTGGTGCGGTGAGTAGTGTGGAAAAAATATGGCGCCCACCGGGCGCAGGGTATCCGTTGGTGGTAATGCCTCTAACGGGGGGGGCATATAGCGGACCCGTTTGCCGTCTCCTCGTAAATGCAACTTCAGGTCAGTTAGTTGCGGGTAGTAGCGGGAGAGCACGGCCATGCCGGTGTCTTTTATGCAGATGGCTAGGGGGACGGGTTCCACCAGGAATTGGTTTCCATGGAGCAAAGCCACCTCGTCGGAAAAGAACTCGAAACCATGATGGGTCAGTGCCGCGGTGAGTGTGGTTTTTCCACTCCCCGGGGCGGCGGGAAACAGATAAGCGAACTGTTCATCGCCAACAACTCCTGCATGTATATCAAGAAAGAATTCGTGGGTACTCACCGCAGTCTGCCAGACGAGGCCCTTAACCAGGGGTGCGAGCCGTTGAGCTTCACTGCAGGTGAGTGCCGCTACAGAGTCACGGTAGATGACGGTATTCCCTGGCGTATCTGTAACCAAATCAATGGCTACGGTGACGTGGGATGGGGTGCGTTCCCGAAGATGTTCCAGGATCGGTTCAACGTGGGAAAGTTGCTCCGGATGGGTAAAGCGCATGCGGATGTTTGAGCTCAACAGTCTGTATCGGCACTCGGCAATGAAACGTTCATCATTGTACAGGTGCCTCTCCGGGGGGGGTACAGATAAAGTTTCGTCTGCCCGGGGGGGCTCCTCAAAACCCTTGAGTACTCCCAGTGACTGGAAGAGTCCTTCTGTCTGCTCAAGGAGGTCTCCGGCCGCTGATGGAGTGAGTGAGAAGGTGGTCCGCAGCTTCTCCTTGATCTGCCGCCCCCCATCGCCCTCCTCCAGCAGGTACCAGACAAAGGCGGCGGAGGTGTTCAGATGAAAGAGTTTCTGCGCCGGCTCAGAGAACAGTATTCCTTCGCCGTCCAGGAACAGGAGGTGTGTTCCCTCAGCGGGCTGCATCGGTACGTTCCGGTTCGTTGGTCTCATGTAGCTGGTCAGAGGGGGTGCGCTGTCTCTTCAGCCACAACCAGGTGGGCAGGGCCAGATAGTCATGCAGCATTTTGTAGGGGGTATAGAGAAAAAAGAGTCGGTCGGGCAAGGCGATGGACATGTAATGCAGCTCCCTGGGTTGTGTCACGGTGCGCAACAGGTAACGCCACCGATCCCGTTGTCGTTCACGAATCTCCCAGTGAAATCGGGACAGTTGGTAGATTGACCGGGCGCGCGTATCCACCTCAAAGAAGGTATCGGCAAGATGCCGGCACCAGTTTGTTGCCATTTCGTCTTTGTTGATCCAGCCGGTGAGCGCAGGGGGGAGTGGCGCCTGTATCAGCCGCTCAGCCAGTCCAAGGCCCAGTCTGACCATCCGCCCCAGGCCTTGTGACTTGGAGCGTTCCATGAGTTCGTCCCAATCCAGTGCGGGATGGCTTCTGATGTACTCGGCTATGTCCGCCACCCACTTCAATTTGGTCCATCTTTCCTTTCCTCCGTGCACGCAGAGAATGATCAGTTCATCCTCTGGCGCGAGCCGGAGGATACACCGGCCGTTGAAATCCCCGTATTCTGCTCGATCCCAAATGCCGCGATAATCGACGTCCAGTGCCAGGGTGCTGGGTGCGAAGGCCCAGTGGGGTTCTATGGGAGCTCCATTCCCGTAAAGGATGTCCTGACCCGAATACGTCAGAAATGACCGTAACTGTTTCGGTGACAGGCGCAGGTTCTGTGTGTAACCGATTTCACACAGCTTTTCCAGGCAGCTCTGCATCTGTTCCTCGTGGATCAGGAAATCCAGATCCCTGAAGCTTCTCAGCGCGAGGTCTCCATACGCCGTCAAGGCCAGGGTGGGGCCCTTAAAGGGGATTGCCTCGATACCGCCGGCGGCCAGTTCGGCCAGGATGTCGGTCAGCTGATCAGCCAGCAACTGATTGGTCGATCTTTGCTCCTGCAGATGTTGGCGTGCGGCCTCCAGGAGCACGTCTGGTACAAGATCTGGTTGATACAACAGGCTTCTGCAGAGTAGGCCCGTAACGCCATGTTCTAGGGCGGTTTCAATCAGTCGGGTCCAATCCAGGGTTTCGGTGGTCTCACGCAGAAGATCCGCCACATGCGGACCCGGCAAGGTTCGTGCCGTAGCCAGCAGCAATGATTGCTCTGGAGAACAGGTGCTCATGGGTCGTCTCTTGGCATGGTCAGCCCTGGTTCTGCCAGTCGGCTTTGGCCAATCGGCTCACATGGGGCCAGGCGCGGAGCATTCTTACCGCTCCTGCCCGCCGCCTGTGGGGCTTGTCGTCTCTGTTATGACTTTCAGTCTAGTACACGAACGCGGTTCGAGGCTGCGCTTTCTGATCTCTGAAAAGTGGAGCCACCCGCCGGAATCGAACCGGCGACCTCATCATTACGAGTGACGCGCTCTACCAACTGAGCTAGGGTGGCTTATCGGGGACCTGCGTGCCGTAATCGCGACTGACCGGCGTACAGCGAGGGGAACGCGAGTATAAATAAATGTTGTCCTGGGCACAACCGTTTACTCGCCGGGTAAGTCGCTGGAATATAGGGGGTTTCAGTGCTCCTGTCTGAACCGTCCGAGGCTGCGGACATATGATCCGTTATTAAGGTGTCGGGGTCGTTGGGGGGCAGGGAGAGGCATTGATGCCTGTTCTTCCCTCTCTTGTCAGGTGGTCCGGATTACTCCTTGGGTTGGAGGTGAACCACGACCTCAATTCCGCTGATCTCTGTACCTGCCGGAGGCTGGGCGTTCATGTTGATATGGACCTGTTTCGGGTCTATATCGCAGATCTCCTGGGTCAACGGGTTATAAAAATGGTGGTGCGGGTGGGTGCTGGAGTCGTAGAAAGCCCGCTCCTGATCGACAAACAGCTCTCGAATCAAACCTTTGCGGGCGAACAGCCCGAGCGAGTTGTAGACCGTGGCCTTGGAGACGGGGCGTCCGGTCTGGTTGGTCAGGGCGAGTACCTGTTCGGCCGACAGATGCATTGGCCGCAGCAACATGGTCGAGGCGATCTTCACCCGCTGCACTGTCGGGCTGATGCCGTGACTGCGCAGCAGTTGCACGATCTTCTTGCGGTGCTCGCTGTTTTGTGGGTCGATTTGGCTCATGAGGGCAGATTATAGATATATGATGAGCAATTAGTCCACTCGGACTTCGTGAGCAGCTTTTTTGCTGTGTCAGGTGAATTCTATCACGTTTCAATCGGTGGGTTCGGCCGTTAGTCGGGTGAATTCCCCGCTTGATCGCTATCCGATTACGTTTACCAGGATTGTTTGCTAAACAGACCATGAGGGTTGATCTCCTGCGTAGTGGGGGTAAAGAAGAGACAGGTGCGTATGAGGTTTAACAATAAAAGTTGTATCGGCGATCGTTGTTGGTTAAGCCAATGTGGATTTACATTGGTGGAATTGATGATAACCGTGGCGTTATTGGCAATTGTCCTTTCGCTGGGGGTTCCAAGTTTTAGGCAAATGATCGTTGATAACCGGATGACCTCCCATGCCAACCTCCTTGTCACCTCATTGAATGTGGCGCGCAGTGAGGCGATAAACCGGTCCGATAGTGTGACTGTCACAGCAACTTCCGGTACCAATTGGCATCTCGGGTGGAGCGCGGCCACCTCGAGTGGCACGACCCTCCGTTCACAGTCTGCGTTTAAGGGTGGGGCGACACTGGTAGGTACGGCGGGGAACCTCACCTTTTCTTCGACGGGTTATCTGTCTGGTGCCGCTGTGACATTCGATTTGTGTGATGCTGAAGCGACCACGGAGCGCCGTATAACGGTAGTGCCTGGCGGCCGCGTTAATCTGGATACTTCTCATGTTTGCCCCTGATCCTGTAACTGAAAGATCCTCCTCCCTGGGACGTAACAAGCGACGTCAATGTGGGTTTTCGATGATTGAGGTTCTTATCTCGATCGTGGTGTTGGCTATCGGGTTGTTGGGTATTGCCGGGCTTCAGTTAAGTAGCCTGAAAGGAACGGATAGCGCCAATTACCGCAGCACCGCCACCATGTTGAGTTATGACATCGTCGACAAGATGCATGCGAATAGGGCGCTTGCTCTTGCGGGCAGCTACAGTATCGCCATGGCAGCCGGATTACCTGCTTCGCCCACAACGATTCAAGACGTCGATATTGCCAATTGGCTAACGGCTCTGGACACATATCTTCCATCCGGTGATGGGTCGATTACCATCGCCAACGGGGTGGTGACAGTGACGGTTCAGTGGGATGACAGTCGGGGTGAGGGTAGCACAACCGAGTCATTTCAATTGAGTACGGCACTATGAAGAGGATAGTTATGAAGCCGGTATTCTATCAGCACGGTATAGGTCTGGTTGAGATTATGGTTGCGCTGGTGCTGGGGCTTATTTTGATGGCGGGTGTTGGCCAGGTTTATGTAGCCAGTAAACAGTCCTACCGAACGGCAGAAGCGGTGTCCCGTGTCCAGGAGAGCGGCCGGTTTGCCATGATCAAAATTGCCGAAGACCTGCGTATGGCAGGTTTCATGGGATGCGGAGCGGGGGGGCTCAATATTACCAATAGCCTGGATCAAGCCGATGCGGCCTATAACCCGGTGCTGCACGATTTTACGGTGGGTGTTGAAGGTGCGGATGGCGCCTCCGCTGGGCCCGATACGATATCTATCAAATATGCAACAAACTATGGGCTGAAGGTGGTCCAATTGATGGTGCAAACCTCAGCAAATATCAAGGTTACTCCAAATGACAAGGTGAATCCGGGTGATATCGTACTTGTATGTGATGTGGCTCAGGGTGACATTTTCCAGGTTACCAATGCGACCGGCGGTTCTGGGGCAAATAAAGATACGACCGTCCATAACGCTGGCACGTCCGTCGCTCCTGGTAATTATAACCCGGGTGCCTGTGCGGGTAGTGGGGCAACTCCGCATTGTCTCTCTAAGGCTTATGGCACCAATGCACGGATATTTGGCCTGTCCTCCATCGGGTACAGTGTTGGAGCCGGTTCGGGCGCGGGGTCGCCGCCTGCACTGTTCAGGAGTGAGAACGGTTTTTCACAGGAGATTGCCGAGGGAGTGGAGAATCTGCAGGTGGTTTACGGTGTTGATACTTCGGCAACGGAAGATGGTGCGCCCGATACCTATATGACTGCCACGGCGATCGCGGCGGCGATCACGGGCGGGTCTGCGACGGTGAACTGGACGCGCGTGGTAAGCGCCCGGGTATCGCTTCTGATGCGCACGGGTGAGACCAATCTGACCCAGTCGGCCCAAGTTTATACCTATGACCACGATGGTGATGGTGTGGCTACTTCGCAGACAGCGGCCGATAAGCGGATTCGAAGGGTATACACGGCAACAATCAATCTTCGCAATCGCTCACTTTAAATCCATCAATTCGATCGGAATGGATGTTATGAACAGATACGTGAATTCGAATCGACAGAAACAACATGGAGCGGTGCTGGTGGTGTCACTGCTCATTCTGTTGATCATGAGCATAATAGGCATCTCTTCCATGCAGAATACGGTTTTGGAGGAGCGTATGGCGGGCAATATGAAAGATCGGAATATGGCCCTCGAGGCTGCCGAGGCCGCCTTGAGGGATGGAGAGGCCTATATTGACACCTTGGTGACTACCGGTGGTTTCAACGGCACCAATGGGTTGTATGGTCTGACCGATGATGAGGATGCCTCGACCTGGAGTTCGACCGACTCAAAGGCTTATCCACAGACCTATACCTCGGCGGGAAATCTGAGCTACGTCAACAGCCAGCCGAGATTCATTGTCAAGCTGGCCGGTACCATTGCAGGTGCGCAAGGGGCCAAGAATATCGGCGGTTATGGTAAAGGTCTTTCCGCAAAGGATACGACGGCGTTTGAAGTGACGGCGCGGGGTGTGGGAATAAGTCCCAGTTCGGAAGTGCGTCTGCGCACGGTATATGGGAGGAAGATGTGATGACTACAAGATGGAAATGTAGACCGCTGGCGCGTGCAGGTGCAGCACTCTCGGCGGCAGTTCTTGTTTTTCTTCCCGTGCAATCTTTCTCCGCACCCGGGACGCTCTCCAATGTGCCCCTGTTTCTGGACAGCGCGGCTCTGCCCAATATTTTCTTCATGATCGATGACTCCGGCAGTATGGATGCTGATTTGACGACGCCGGCAGGTGCGTTGACCGGGGTGGGTGGGTCCGAAGGGCTTATGCCGATTGATGCGGGTGGCGGTGCTTATTATGGATACATGTATGCAACTTATGCTTCCGACAATGTATATACGTATCCGGGAACGTGGGGTGGAGTGGTCCCAACACAGGAGTCCGTGGATGCGGCGGCAAAGACAGATGCATGGGCATCCATGACGGGTGTCTGGCGAGCCAGGAATAAGGATTACAACAAGACCTATTATGATCCATCTGTGACCTATGAGCCTTGGTCGGGCGTCGACTCCTCGGGTAACGCCTATGCCGATGCCACATATACCAGCGTTTACACCGACCCCTACGACAAAACTGGGTCAGTCAATCTGTCCATAACCCAATCTGTGGATACCCGGGTTCCCGACGTGGCAAACAGTGGACAAACAAATTTTACATTTAGCTACATGCCCATGCGTTACTGGGAGTGGACCGATTCCAACGGGAATGGTGAAGTGGATGCTGCGGATTCCCATGTGTTGATCGAAATCACATCCGGAAAATCCGCTTGTGCCACTGGTACACCTGGATCGAGTTCAGGTGCCTGTCTGGTCCGGGATTATGCCGACGAGGCACAAAACTTCGCCAACTGGTGGCAGTATCACCGGCGCCGTGAATACGCCATGAAGGCATCGGTGGGTAGTGTGGTTGCCGGTACCAACAGCGTACGCATGGGTATCTCCACGTTGCACGCCACGTCATCTGAGCAGATGGAAGTTTCGGAGATAAATAACGATGTAACCAGCGGCAATAAGAAATCGCTAATGGATACCATCTTTTCGATCCATTCAAGCGGAGGGACTCCCCTGCTTCAGGGTTTGATCGATTCGGGCGATTATTATGACTGTACGGGGGCGGATCCGTTCGGTTTTTCAACCGACTGTCCGGTTGAAACAACGGCAGTTTCACCGGCTACCGAAGCGGCCGGTGTTTGCCAGCAGAATTTCACCATACTCTTTACCGATGGATATTATACCGACAGCACATCCAGTTACGGGAATGCGGATGGTGCCGTTGGTGGTTCCAGCTGGACTGATGGAGGCGTGACCTATAAGTTCGATGAGGGTCCGTATGGGGATACGGTAAGTAATACCCTGGCCGATGTGGCAATGCACTATTATGAGCGTGATCTGAATAGCGGGTTGGATAACAAGGTGCCCACCCAGTGCGGTGTGGATGAGAATCCCGGCCAGCACATGGTCACCTATACAGTGGGTTTCGGTGTTTCGGGCTCGCTAACAAATGCTGATCTGCCCAGCAATCCCAAGCATCCGAACTACGCCTACGATGCTAGTGATTCCACCTGCACGGCTACACCAACAACATCCACGCCCACTTGGCCGAGTTCCATAAGTTCCAACGCCGACAAGATCGATGATCTTCTTCATGCGGCCTATAACGGTCGGGGTGAGTATTATAGCGCCAATAATTCAGCGACACTGGCTGCCTCCATTCAAAGCGCAATAAATGATGTACTCTCGCGTACAGGGTCGGCATCCGCGGTAGCCTTTAACTCAACCACGCTAGGTACCGATACCCACGCCTATCTGGCGCTGTTTGATTCCGCGCGCTGGAGTGGTGATCTGATCTCGTATCCCCTTGATCCGACGACCGGCGCCATTTCTGCTACGGAAGATTGGAAGGCCGCCACGAAATTGAGCACGGTCAGTCCCAGCAACCGTGTGATCCTGACCAGCAGTAGTAGTGATGGTATACCCTTTACGTGGAGCGCCATCAGCACGCTGTTGGCAACAGATGTCATCCGCACAGACCTGGAATACAACTCCGGTAACGGCGAGAAGCGTCTCGATTATCTGCGCGGTGACAGTTCCAATGAGGGTACAGGTGAGAACTATCGCATCAGGACCTCTCGCCTGGGTGATATCGTACACTCGACACCGGTATTTGTGGGTTCTCCGGATGTAGGATGGCCGGATGCGGCGCCGTTCCCGACAGCAAGCCCCAACCGCTATAGCGATTTCAAGGCGGCTCAGCTGGCTTCCCCGCGTGAAAAAATGATCTATGTGGGGGCTAATGACGGGATGTTGCACGGTTTCGCTGCATCTGATGGAACCGAAAAATTAGGCTATATCCCTAGGGTACTCTACTCGTCCGGCGCTTCAGAGGGATTGCATTATCTAACAGATCCCGCTTACGGGCACCGCTACTATGTGGACATGACCCCGGCAGTTTCGGACGCCTACATTAAGACTACCACGAGCGGTTCAGTGAGTTGGCATACGGTTCTTGTCGGATCGTTGGGTGCCGGTGGCCGGGGAATCTTTGCACTTGATGTGACCGATCCGAGTAAGTTCAGTGAGTCCACTTCACCAAGTAACAATCCGGCTGATGTGGTAATGTGGGAGTTCACCAGTAGTGATGACGATGATCTGGGTTACACCTACAGCGAACCAGTCATCGCATTAACCAATACGGTTAGTGGTGGCGCAAACCGCTGGGCCGCTATCTTCGGCAATGGCTACAATTCAACCAATGGCGTGGCCAAGTTGTTTGTTGTGTTCCTTGATGGCGGTATCAACGGCAGTTGGATGGCGGGTACAGATTATATTGAGATCACTACAGGTACCGGATCGTCGGGTTCAAAGAATGGCCTCTCAGCCCCCGCGGTAATCGATACAGACGGTAATGGCACGGCGGATCGGGTGTATTCCGGTGATCTTCAGGGCAACATGTGGGTGTTTGATTTGAGCAATAGTTCAACCGGTAGTTGGGGGTCTGCGTATAAATCAGGTTCCACCCCGGTTGCGCTGTTTACCGGAAACAGTGACCAGCCCATTACCACAACCCCCATCGTCGCTGATCATCCGACAGAAAGTTCATCGGGTTCCAATCAGCCAAATCTGATGGTCTATTTTGGTACCGGTCAGTACCTTACGGATTCGGATATCAGTACCACCACCATGCAATCCTACTACGGTGTATGGGATGAAGGCTCTTCTCAGTTAAGCCGGAGCAATCTAGTGGAGCAGGGTTTGGCCAGTGGTATCACGGGTAATGGGGGAAGCTTCCGCATACTGACGGACAATGCCGTGGGGTACAATCTGTCCGGGATTAGCAAACAGTTTGGCTGGTTTATCGATTTTGATCCATCCTCCACCGCGTTGGGCGATTCGGGAGAACGCGTGGTTGTTAATTCAACACTGCGTGGTGATCATATCTTCTTTAACACCATTGTGCCATCACCCAATCCCTGTACCGCGGGCGGGTGGGGTTGGATGATGGCCGTCAAGTCAGTGAACGGTGGTCAACCCGACGCTCCGGTTTTCGATTTTAATAATGACGGTGTTGTGGACGCTAACGATGTCGAGAGTGTATCTGGTGATGTGCCTAGTGGAACCAAGCACTCTCAGGGCATGCCGTCAGAGTCGTCGTTCCTGGGTAACAAGCAATACACTACCGATACAACGACGGAAAAGGGAACCGATGTAGATCAGCGGCAAATCGAGGAGTTGGAAGGTCCCAACACGGGGCGGTTTTCGTGGGAAGAGTTGTTGAATTTCTAGCAGAAGTGTGAACTTTGATAAACGAGTTGGATTGATGCAAGAGAGGCAGTGTATGAAATTTAAACAACACGCAAGTAGATTGCGGTTGGTTGTTATGGCAGTAACGGTGCTGTCTTTGCCGCTAACCGGACAAGCCGATACCAGCAATTTAGTGACTTTGACTGGGAAAGTGCTTTCCGTAAATTCAGCAAATAAGACGCTGTTTGTTGGAAAGGTTTTATTGGCCGAGGATGGTAATAGCAAAATCTATTTGAGTGATCGTTCCTTTGGGGCGGATCGTTTAATGGATCTTAGAAGCGGGTATACGGTTTCAACTGAATATATTAATGAGGGGAAGCCTCCTTACGCGCTAGTTACGCTTCGACTGATTTCTAAATATTCCAATTACAAGATGCCTGAATTGTAATAGGTGTTTTCTGTAAAACGCTTTCTATTTGGAAGAATGAGATGGAATACATACATAATCGTGGTTTTACCCTGATCGAATTGATGATCGTGGTCGCCGTAATCGGAATACTGGCGGCTATAGCTTATCCGTCGTATGAGGAGCAGGTGCGTAAATCCCGCCGTGCCGACGCGACCGGGGCGCTGTTGGGGTTAGCCGGCGCATTGGAGAGGCGATATACCAGCACGGGTTCCTATGCGGGTGCGGGTGCGGGTGGAGGCAATACAGGAGCGCCCACAATCTTTTCGACAACAAGCCCGGTTGATGGTGGTACGGCTGCTTACAATCTGACGATCAATACGAGTAACGCCAGCACTTTTACAATACATGCCGCGCCCACTGGCCCACAGGCCGGGGATAAGTGCGGCACGCTGACCCTAACCCAGGATGGCACAAGAAATGTCACCGGACAGTCGGCTGGTATTACTGCCAATGATTGTTGGAACTAAAGAATTCCTGATTACCCATCAAACTCAGCTGTGTTGAGGAAAATATTAGCCGCAAATGAACACGAATAATGTCATTTCGTAAACATCTTATCCGCTGGTTTGGGGAGTACCGATCATTTTCGGGCATGAGTCGGTCCCGATTAAATCCTAAGCGGTTGGTTATCTTTATCACTATTTGCGTGTATTCTCGTTCATTCCATCCTTAGGTCCGTAAACGGTGCATCCTTGCACCACTCCTCGCGGCTTAAATAAACGGTATTCGACCATGGCTGAGTATTGTGGGTAATCAGGAAAGAATTTCAGAGTTGTTAGATTAACTGCAACGCCCGCGGCAACGAAAAGGTCACATTCTCCTCGCGCCCGCTCAGGGTCCGAACCGAGGTCGCGCCGCGCTCCCTAAGTTTTTCGATCACTTCGTTGACCAGCAGGTCGGGGGCGGAGGCGCCGGCGGTGAGGCCGATCATCCCAACGCGGTGCAGCCAGGCGGGGTCGATGTCGTGGCACTTATCACCTGGCCGTCGGTAGGGAACCGGCTTACTCTCCGACGCTATTGGTCTCTTCTGCTTTTTCCTGCGCTAACCCCCTACCTCCCTATATGCTTGGGCGGATCCATGCTGTCGTGGAGAACGCGCAAGACATCAATCACCAGGGGCTCATGGCTACGATATACCAGAAAGTGTCGCCCCTTGCGTCCATGGCGGGCAATATGAAGGAGGCGGATACCGGAGGAAATATCATCACGAATCTTACTGCCAGGGAGATCCGGGCCGGCCAAGAGCGCCGCTAACGCCAGATGGATCGTTTCCGTGTAGGTATCAGCCTGTGCCGAGCCGAATTGTTCATCCGTCCAAGCCAGAATACTCGCAATATCACGATCAGCCTGTTCTGACAGGCGTAACGACCAATCCACTATTAGGTGCGCTGACGCAAATTGGCCAAATGAGAGCTAATATCCTCATCGGAGCCCAGCGTGACGTACCGCCCACTGTCAATATCGTTCACGCCCAATGCAACGGCATCCTTCAGTGCCTGCAACCGGATCTGATCTTCCTGATCGCGCTGCTCAAGCAGCCGCAAGCCCTCTCGCAAGACTTCACTGGCGTTCTGGTAACGTCCGGAGGCTACCAGCCGTTCCAGCAGCACAGCCTGATGATCGGTCAATACAACGTTTCGGGTAGGCATCTCCACCTCCAATCTCTAATATTGGCAGTTTATGCCAATGCCTATGTGTTGAGCAAGTGAGATCCAGCAGGCCCTCCGGAAATGCGGGATTTGCGGGTCCGGGATTTGCGGGTCAGAGAACAATATTCTCTAATATACCCGTGGTGGCAGATGCTGCCGGAATGATTACCTGGCCGGCAAGGTGGCCGGAATCACCAAGCCCTTGATATTACAAAAACTGCTTAGTTGCCACGGCTGGTATTAGGGATTGCGTTGCTCTTGAGTGATGCAGGTGGTTTTGCAAATATAAATGTAGACTTTATAAAATATAAATCATACATTTATTTATGCATTACTTGGCAATATGATACCAATGCAATGATAAAGCGAAAATTGAGCACTTGGATATTGGATGCCCTGCAGGGTTTTCCCGTAGTGTACGTCAACGGCCCACGTCAGGCCGGTAAAAGCACCCTTGTCCAGAGCCTCGCCGCCAAAGAGTGGCCTGCCGATTATGTCACCTTTGATGATGCCACCATGCTCGGTGCGGCAGAGGCTAACCCGGAGAGCTTCTTGCGTGCCTATGAGGGCAAATTGATTCTTGATGAGGCCCAGATGGCCCCTGGTCTGTTCCAGGCGCTGAAGGTGTTGGCCGATGAAGCCAGGCGGGAGAACAAGGTTAGTGCCAATGGCCGCTACCTGTTGACGGGCTCGGCTAACATCATGGCTCTGCCCAAGCTTTCCGACGCGCTGGTGGGCAGGATGAGTGTGCTGACACTTTATCCCTTGTCCGCGCTGGAAATATCCCAGGGGAAGGGCGATTTTCTGGCGCGGTTGGTGGGTAACGATTTCAAGCCGGGTACTATCAAGAGGAAGTTGGGAGTTGGCGCCATCATCAGGCAGGCTACTTTCCCTGAGATAACCGATCAGGCTGACAGTCGACGCAGGCAATGGTTCGAAGCCTATATCACTACTATCCTCCAACGGGATGTCCGACAGATTGCCGATATCGCCAAGCTGGGTATTCTGCCGAATCTACTCAAAGTGTTGGCCGCTCGGGCGGGGGGGCTGATTAACGAGGCGGATATCGCGCGGGCGATTGGACAAAACGCGGTGACGACTAAAAATTATCGCATCCTTCTGCAAATGATGTTCCTGGCTTTCGATGTAAAGCCCTGGTTTCGGAATATCGGCAAGCGACTGGTGAAGGCACCTAAGGGCTACCTCATCGATACATCGCTGTTGTGCCACCTGCAGCAAATCGATATTACCAAGGCGGAATTCAATGACCCCCATGTTTTCGGACATCTGTTTGAAAATTTCGTCGCTACCGAGCTATTGAAGCAATTGTCATCATTGGACATTTCGGCTCAACTCCATCATTTCAGGACCAGCGACAACAAGGAAGTGAACTTTGTGTTGGAGCAGCCCGATGGCCGGCTGGCAGGGATCGAGGTCAAGAGTCGCGATGCAGTGACGGCGGCTGATTTTAGGGGACTGGAAGAGCTGCACAAACAAATTGGAAACGACTTTGCCTGCGGCATCGTGCTCTATCGGGGCAGCAAACTGATTCCGTTTGGCGACAAGCTTTGGGCTGTGCCGGTTGATGTTATGTGGGCTTAGGGCTCGCGAAAAAATAAGTTTCGGTATTCGGTCGCCGCAGATGCACGCACCCAGATGGTGACGGATGCTGCCGGCTCGATTTGCCCCTATTTTCTACCCGATGACACGTTTATTACACGCGAAAGCAATACCGGGTTACGTTGTTGTAATCCTCTTGACGCAGTGCGATAGTTAATCTGGATTACGTTGTGGGAGGCATAATGAAGCCATCGCAAGTCTTGGAGTCGCACCGGGCCGACATTCGGCGCATCGTGGTGGCGCATCGCGCCCAGAATGCCCGTGTCTTCGGTTCAGTGGTCCATGGTCGGGACACGGACGATAGCGACCTGGATATCCTTGTTGACCCAACGTCTGACACGACGTTGATGGATGTGGCGGCAATTCAGGTCGAGTTGGAGGACCTTCTTGGCATATCCGTGGATGTGTTGACTCCCAAGGCCCTGCCTGAGGCATTCCGCAACCGTGTTCTCTCTGAGGCAATGCCAGTATGAATAAGGCCTTGCGCGTTCCCGATTACCTGGGACATATCCTGCAAGCCATCGAGCGGATCGTGCGCTACACGGAGGACCTGGATGAGGCCGGGTTCTTGAATAGTGAAATGGTGCAGGATGCCGTCATCCGCAATATCGAAATCATTGGCGAGGCATCCAACAACATTCAGCGCGTATTCCCTGAATTTGCCTCGCTGCATGAGGGCATTCCTTGGCGGGTCATGTACACGATGCGCAACCGCGTATCCCATGGCTATGACAAGGTCGACCTGGAGATCGTCTGGAAAACCATCCGTGCCGACTTGCCGAGGCTGTATCAGCAGGTGCGGGAGGTGGTTCAGGGCCTGCCGCGTAATGCCGACAGCTAAGGGATGGAACCATGACCAGCGCCAACAAATACCAACGTTCGGGCTTTCAGCCGCGGTGATCATCGGCAACTGCGCCACTCACCAGACGATTTGCCGGTCAGAGAATAATGCTACTTAGTTAAGCCCAGAACCACCGTCATCCCGGCGACTCGATGGAGGCAGTTTCCCTGGATTCCGGCCTGCGCCGGAATGACGGAAACAGGTGTATACCGGCTTAACTAAGTAGCATTCCGGTCAGAGAACAATATTCGCTGATATACCAGTGGCAGCAGCGCGGCGCCATCATGCCGGGTTTAGACAGGCTGCTGCAATGCCCGCGGCAAAGAAAACGTCACATTCTCCTCGCGCCCGCTCAGGGTCCGAACCGAAGTGGCGCCACGCTCCTTGAGGTTTTCGATCACCTCGTCCACCAGCAGGTCGGGGGCGGAGGCGCCGGCGGTGAGGCCGACCATGCTGACGCCATCCAGCCAGGCTGGGTCGATGTCATCGGCCCGGTCGATCAGGTAGGCGGGGGTGTCGGACTGCAGGGCCAGTTCCCGCAGCCGGTTGGAGTTGGAGCTGTTGGGTGAGCCGACCACCAGTACCAGGTCGCACTGCTTGGCCAGCTCCTTGACCGCGTCCTGGCGATTCTGGGTGGCGTAGCAGATGTCATTCTGTTTTGGCCCCTGGATCCGCGGGAAGCGCGCCTTCAGCGCCTCGATCACCTTGGCCGTGTCGTCCATGGAGAGGGTGGTCTGGGTGACGAAGGCAAGGTTGTTCGGGTTCTTGATCTGCAGCCCCGCCACGTCATCGGCGGTGACCACCAGGTAGATGCCGCCCCGGTCACCCTGGGTGCTGTACTGTCCCATGGTGCCCTCCACTTCCGGGTGACCGCGGTGGCCGATCAGGATCACCTCGTGGCCGTTGCGGCTGTGCCGGGCAACCTCCAGGTGCACCTTGGTGACCAGCGGGCAGGTGGCGTCGAACACCTGCAGCTTGCGTCGCTCCGCCTCTTCCCTGACCGCCTGGGCCACGCCGTGGGCACTGAAGATCACGGTACTGTCCTCGGGGATCTCCTCCAGCTCATCGACGAAGATGGCGCCGGCCCGTTTCAGGCTGTCCACCACGTAGCGGTTGTGCACCACCTCATGGCGCACGTAGATCGGGGCGCCGAAAATCTGCAGGGCCCGTTCCACGATTTCGATGGCGCGGTCGACCCCGGCGCAAAATCCGCGGGGATTGGCGAGTAGTATTTCCATGGGCGTATCCGGTTTCGACCTCTAGTAGTCTTTCAATTAGACATTGTCGGGTGAAGCTGTTTCGGTTTCGTAGGGTGGATAAGCCGGTAGGCGCATCCACCGCAGCAATGGTGGAGGCGCTGTCGCTTATGCCATCCTCAGGTCCGTAAACGGTACATCCTTGTACCACTCCTCACCCTACAAAAGTACTTTATCAGATTGAAGTGCTAGGGGTTGTTGACGCCGATTATTTCGACGGTAAAGACGATGTCGTGACCGGCCAGCGGATGGTTGAAATCGACCTTTACCTGCGCCTCGTCCAGCTCCTGGACGATCCCGGCGAGTTCATCGCCGGCGGGTGTGGCGAAGCTGATGACCAGTTCCGGCTCCAGTTCCATCTCCGGAGGAAACGAGCTGCGGGGCATGAAGTAGGCCTTCGCCTCGTCGCGTTGTCCAAAGGCGTTATCCGCCTCCAGGATCATTGACTGCTTCTCCCCCGGTTTCAGGCCGTAGAGGGTCTTCTCGAGATTTTCCGTCAGGTCGCCGCTGCCCAGGGTGAGGGTAACCGGCTCATCATCGAAGGTGGTGGTGATAATGGTGCCGTCGCAGAGGGCAATGGCGAAGTGCAGGGTCACTTCGTCGCTAGGGGTGATTTCCTGGAGGGCGTCAGACAAGTTCGTTATTCCGTATAGGTTGGGTGAAGGTCGTCGCCAGCGTCACGCGGGTTGTCCGCGATGTTGCCAACAACGTTTAAAGTTTACAAGTTTCGCGGGGTAGGTCTGCCCTATACCCATAAGGGAATGGTACTAAGTTAAGGCAGGCGTCCATTTTTTCGTCATTCCGGCGCAGGCCGGAATCCATGAATTCACCGCGGATGCGGGTTCTGGATCCCGGCATTCGCCGGGATGACGG
>NZ_JANIOA010000056.1 GCF_025175675.1 Sedimenticola hydrogenitrophicus | reverse complement strand
GACAAAACAGGGGGCCCGAAGACCCCCTGCTGCAACTCAACACCGACCGGTACGCTCACATGGCGGCTTTCCTGGCCTCGGCGATCCAGCCGTCGAAGGTGGCCTGGTGGGTTTTGATCCAGGCATCGGCATGCCGTTCGATGGCGGCCGCGGTCTTTTCCCCGTCACGCATGCGCAGGTTCTGCGCGCTGATGTCGTTGTTGCTCAGCTCCATGATGGAGAACAGCTTGGCCGCCGCCGGATTGGCTTCGGCCCATTCGCGGTTGGCGATGATGCGTTGGGTGTTGGCCTGGAAACCGTAATTGCTGCCGTCCGGCAGGCTGGTGTCCACATCCGTGCGCGCCCCCGGCAGGCTGGAAAACGGCACCTGCAGCCAGACCACGTCCTGGTTCGGCACCAGTACACCGCTTACCCAATAGGGTGTCCAGGTGTAGTAGAAGATCGAATCGCCCTGGTTGTAGCGGGCGATGGTGTCGGCAATGATGGCACCGTAGGCGCCCTGGTTATGGACCACGGTATCGCGCAGCCCATAGGCGTCCAGGTGATGCTCAATCACCTTTTCACAGCCCCAACCCGGGTTGCAGCCGGCCAGATCCGCCTTGCCGTCGCCGTTGCTGTCGAACAGCTTGGCGATCTCCGGATCCTTCAGCTGGTCAATATTCTTGATGCCGTGTTTGTCCGCCGTCTTCTTGTCGATCAGATACCCCTGCAACGCACCGTCGGAGTAGACCCCTTCGCGGTAAAGTTT
This sequence comes from Sedimenticola hydrogenitrophicus, assembly GCF_025175675.1. Lineage (GTDB taxonomy): Bacteria > Pseudomonadota > Gammaproteobacteria > Chromatiales > Chromatiaceae > Sedimenticola > Sedimenticola hydrogenitrophicus. Next base: position 20,347 of record NZ_JANIOA010000056.1, on the reverse strand, counting down.
CTCGTCACCGCCGGCCTTGTTGTAGAAATCCACGTGCAGCGGATCCCAGTGATCGGCCAGGAAGGTGGCATCACCATTGGCGATGGCGATGTGGCCGGTCGCGTACTCGATCTCCTTGATCGGCTTGACGTCGTAGCCGAGCTTCTCCAGCGCCTTCATCACCAGCAGGGTCTGGAAGGTCTCCTCCGCGATGGAACTCTTCAGCGGCTGTACCTCCACGCCCTCGCCCGGCAACTCCGCCGCCTGGGTGGTTGCGACAACACAGAGTGCCGCCGCCGCTGCGGACAGTTGCAATTTCCTTTTCAATTTATGCAGTTTCATAATATTCCTCATCATTTCTTCTCAAGGGACTCCGCCGTGCCCTGTTACGGATTGACCTGCGATCGCTTGCCGGACTTGAACAGGGACAATACAAGACCCAGAGGTCCGGTCTGATACCAGTGTGTCGTCGGCTGGCGGTGCCGCTGATCCCCCATCGACTGGGTGATGCGGTCGAGGACGATGGCCAGCAGCACGATGCCGACGCCACCGACGGCCGCCAGCCCCATGTCGAGCCGACCGATGCCGCGCAACACCATCTGCCCCAGGCCACCCACGGCAATCATCGAGGCGATCACCACCATGGAGAGGGCCAACATCAGGGTCTGGTTCACCCCCGCCATGATGGTGGGCATGGCCAGGGGCAGCTGCACCTTGAACAGCAACTGGCGGGGTGAGGCGCCGAACGAGCGGGACGCCTCCACCAGATCCGCCGGCACCTGGCGAATACCCAGGTTGGTCAGCCGGATCAGCGGCGGCAGGGCAAAGATGATGGTCACCACCACGCCGGGCACATTGCCGATACCGAACAGCATCACCACCGGCACCAGGTAGACGAAGGCGGGGGTGGTCTGCATCGCGTCCAGAATCGGTCGCAGGCTGGCCTCGGCCCGGTCGCTGCGGGCCAGCCAGATACCGGTCGGGAGTCCTATCAGGATGCAGAAGAAGACCGAGGTGAGTACCAGCGCGAGGGTCACCATCGCCTCCGGCCAGGCCCCGATGAGACCGACAAAGGCCAGCGAGGCGATTGTCGCCAGCGCCAGTCGCCGGCCGCTCACCTGCCACGCCACCAGACCGAAAATAATGACCATGATAATGGAAGGGACGGACAGCAACGCCGACTCTATCCCGGTCAGGGTGGCGTCAATAGGCCAGCGCACCGCCTGGAACGCGGGACGGAAGTTGTCCACCAGCCACTCCAGCCCCTGATCGACCCAGTGGTCGAGAGGAATCAGTTTCTGTGCAAACGGGTCCAGCCAGTTGAAGGGATCCTGCACCGGCGTCGCCTGGGTATCCAGCCAGTTTAAGACCGGTGCCGGCTCTGCCGGATCCACGCTGCCCCCACCCCAGGGGTTTGCCGCGGGACTATCCGTCAGCGCATTGTTTGGCGCTGCCGTGGGTGCACTGCCAACGGCTGGGTTCTGCGTTTCACCAGTGCCATTTTCGCTGCCACCGGACGCGCTCCAGGGGTTGCTGTCGTTCTTGCTACTCATAAATCACCTGGCCTGTCTGTCCAAGGTTTCCAGCATGGTGGCCTTGCTCACCGCACCGAGGTAATGCCCGTCACCCGAGATCACGGGCAGACCATAGCCGTGCTGCGCCAGGGGACCGAACAGCTCGCCCAGCGCCGTGTCATGGTTTACCGGCGACACATCCGGAATAAAGGCGTTTTGTAAATGGGGGTTATCCTGCTCCAGCTCCTGTTTCAGACTGTCGACCGAGACCACCCCCTCGAAGTGCTGACCGCGATCGATCACATAGCCATAATCACGGTCATGTTGGCGCAGCCGCTCCAGCGCCGCGCGCACGCCGATGCCGCCGTGCTCGATCAAGGTTACCTGGGTCTTGCGGGCGATATCGCCGGCGGTAAACACCGTCGAAACATCGACACCGCGGAAGAAGGAGCGCACATAGTCATCCGCCGGATTGCGCAGGATCTCGTCCGGCGACCCCACCTGCACCACACGACCGCCCTCCATGATGGCGATGCGGTCGCCGATGCGGATCGCCTCGTCCAGGTCGTGGGAGATAAAAATAATGGTGCGCTGCTGGCTCTCCTGCAGCTTCAGCAGTTCGTCCTGCATCTCGGAACGGATCAACGGATCGAGCGCGGAGAAGGCCTCGTCCATCAGCAGCACGGAGGGATCATTGGCCAGCGCCCTGGCCAGACCGACCCGCTGCTGCATACCGCCGGAGAGCTCATGGGGAAAATTCCTGGCCCAGGTATCCAGCCCCACCTGCTGCAGCGCCTGTTCGGCCCGCCGCATCCGCTCCTTCAATGGCGTGCCGCCCAGTTCGAGGCCGAACGCCGCATTCTGCAACACCGTCAGGTGCGGCATCAGGGCAAAGGACTGGAACACCATGCTCATGTCCCTGCGCCGCAGATCCCGCAACTGCTCATCGCTCATGGCGGCGATATCGCTACCATCTACCAGCACCTCACCGGCTGTGGGTTCGATGAGCCGGTTGAGTAACCGGACAATGGTCGACTTGCCGGAGCCGGAGAGCCCCATGACGACGAATATCTCGCCCTCCCGCACCTCGAATGAGGCGTTATTGACACCCACCGCATGGCCGGTCCGGTCAAAAATGACCTCTTTATCCACGCCCTCCCTGGCCAGGCGAAGCGCCTCCTTCGGGTTTTTCCCAAAGATCTTGAATAGATTGTTTACCTGAACCTTGATGGGCGGCGGCTGCATATGAAGATCACTTTCCGGATGAGGTGGCTATGCGTCTCCACAAACTGCCGCTTGATAGACAAGCGACTGAAACTGTATTAGTTAGTGGACTACGGTTATTACCGAACACATTGCACAAGATAAATATACCGGCCATTAAATTTAATTAATAAATAAAAATAGCCGTGTACGCTTTAACGCATTGATTAATAATTATTTTAAATAATTACATTCAAAACAATTAATTTAGAATACTAACAATCATCACTCCATGCCGTCAAATATAGCACCGGATAATCAGCTAAACAGCATTGTACTCGAATGGTTCGTTTCTTCATCGGACAGGTAGGGCACCCCTCTTGGCCGGTTGCTCAACTCAGCACCGGTAGGGGCAGGAACAGCCGCCCGAGGTGGCGGAGGATTGGTGGGCGGCGCTGGATCGATGCCGCATCGGCGCCTGGCAAGGGCAGAAACAGCACTCCCGGTCTGGTTGTTTGCAGCCGAATTCGTGCTAGCTTGTAACCAATACAACGCATGATTGTCATATTAAGTACTCCGATAGAGTACTAGGTAAGTGTCCATGCAGGAGATGAGAGATGGGTTTATTTCAGCGGGAGCAATCCCCAGAGAGTGTAGATTTCAGTCACCAGATCGCCGATCAGGTGCGGGTAACCCCCGAGGCAAAGGAACAACTGGTCCAGTTGATCCAGAATGAAGAGGATATCGTCGGCATACGCATATTCATCTACGGGGGAGGCTGCGGCGGCATGAGTTACGGCCTGACCTTCGTGGAACAGCCCCAGGATATCGACTGCGTCCTCGAACAGGACGATCTGAAGATCTTTGTCGACCCGGTGGCATTGAGTTTCCTGGAGGGCGTGGAGGTGGATTATCAGACCCAGGGACTCAACAGCAGTATCGTCTTCCGCAACGTGTTCCAGAGTATCGGCGGGACCGGCGCCTGTAACGCCTGCGGTGCCTCCGGCGGTGGCGGCGGTGGCGGGGGTTGCGCCTGAACCCGACGCCCAGCGCCCGGCGCCGATGCAGCCGCAGCTGCTGCTGATCAGCCCAGGCCAGAGCTATCGCCTGGCCCCCTACCTGAAGGCGGCAGAGCGGCTGGGCGTGGCGCTGGTCATTGTCTCCGACAGCCGTTATTCATTGACCCGCGAAGTGGCCGGGGGTATCCAGGGCGACTTCGCCCAACCCGAAGCGTTGCTTGAATCCATTCTCACCCGATCCGAAACCACCCCCTTTCGGGGGGTGGTGGCGAGTGACGACAGCACCGTCGAGCTGGCGGCGCGGATAGCCGCCGCCCTGGGTCTCCCCTCCAACTCCATCGCCTCCGCCACGCTCAGCCGCAGAAAGGATCTGGCACGCCGGGAGCTGCTGGATGCCGGCCTGCCGGTGCCGGCACACTGGGTGGTGGACCTGAACGCCGAGATTGCGCCGCAACTGCGGGGACTCCCCTACCCGGTGGTGCTGAAACCGATCAGTCTCTCCGCCAGCCGCGGGGTAATCCGTGCCGACACCCCGGCCGAAGCGCTGCACGCCTGTCAAATCATCGCCCGGATCATTGCGCCGTTAAACAGCGCCATCGAGCGCGAAACCCTGTTGATAGAGCGCTATCTGCCGGGCCGGGAGGTGGCCCTGGAGGGTTTCCTGCAACAGGGGACATTCACTCCGCTGGCGCTGTTCGACAAACCTGACCCCCTCACCGGGCCCTATTTTGAAGAGACCTATTACATCACCCCGTCGCGCCTGCCCGGGCCCATCCAGCGACGCATCGAGCGGACGGTGGCGGACGCCTGCCGGGTCTACGGGCTGCACCAGGGGCCGGTGCATGCCGAGCTGAGGATCGACCGGGGTCGGGCGTGGATATTGGAGATCGCCTCCCGCACCATCGGTGGGGAGTGCAGCCGCAGCCTGGATGCGGTACTGGCTCGCCCCCTGGAGGAGTATGTGCTGGCCGCCGCCATGGGCAGCCCGCTGCCGGTGGAACGGCGGCCGGGGGCCTCGGGTGTGCTGATGATCCCCATCCCGCGGGCCGGGGTGCTGCGCCGCATCAACGGCGTGCCGGAGATCAGGGCACTGCCCCACATCACCGACATCCGTATCAGTATGGAGCCCGGCCAGGTAGTCCAGATCCTGCCGGAAGCCTCCAGTTATCTCGGCTTCATCTACAGCGCGGCCGCCACCCCAGAGGCGGCGGAACAGGCCCTGCGCGACGCCCACGCCGCGCTGGAGATCACCATCGACCCCCTGTTGAGCCGCTGAATGCGGGAGGGGCTACTTCTTGCCGCCGCCGGCGCGGTAGCCGGCGGGGACCTGACCGTAATCGCCCTCGCCGAACAGAAAACCGAGCATATGCTTCTCGATCAGTGACAGGTTGTTCGGATCGGCGGTACTCAAGCCGTTCTCATTGATAATCATCACCAGGCGCTCAAGCCACTGCTTCCACCCCTCCCTGGAGACATTCTCATAGATCCGTTTGCCCAGTTCGCCCGGATGGGGCGGCTTGTCCAGTCCCTCGGCCTTGCGCTTGAGTACCACACAATCAACCATGCGTTTCATTGTCGCTTACTCTGTAAGATAGGCTCTGTAATAAAGGCTTTGTAAAAAGGCTACTCATACTTCTTCAACAGCACCCCCTCCTCTCCACAACAGGAGGCGCTACACTTTTTAACCGCGTTCAACTGCAGGGATTTATCGGGGAAATAGGCCTGCAGGGGCTTATTCTCCCTGGCACAGTCACAGCCGGTATCCGCATAGACATAGACGTTGCCCAGCCCCGCCCGTTTCGCCCCGGCATGCGCCTGCCACAGGGTTTCGACCGGGGTCTGGGGAATATGGGACAACTTGTAGGCCGGGAAGAAGCGGGTGATGTGCCAGGGACTCTCTTCCCCCAGATTATCGCGCACCCAGCAGGCGATACGGTAGAGCTCATCCGGATCATCATTTTTGCCCGGAATCACGTTGGTCCGGGTTTCCACGTGAATCCCCAGTTCCTGGGCCATCCGGATGCTGTCGAGCACCTGCTCGACCCGCGCGGTGGGGCAGATTTCGTGATAGAAATCATCCCGCAGGCTCTTGATGTCGGAACAGAGCACGTCGATGTGCGGGGCCACCCGGGTCAACGCCTCCTCGGTGATGAAGCTGTTGCTGACATACACGGTATAGAGCCCCGCCTGATGCGCCAGCGGCGCCACATCCAGTATGTACTCCAGCCACACAGCCGGCTCGGAGTAGGTGAAGGCGATCCCCTCCACCCCCTCGCGCAGGGCGACGCGCACCAGCTCCTCCGGGGTGATGAAGGCCTCGGTCGAGGCGCCCCGGGCCAGCTCGTCCAGGGCGGTCACACCCCAGGAGATCTCCAGGTTGTGACAGCCGCCGCAGCGAAAACTGCAACCGTAGCTGCCCACCGAGAGGACCCGGGTACCCGGCCGGTAATGGCGCACCGGCTTGGCCTCGATGGGGTTGACGTCGATCGCGGAGAGGATGCCATAGGAGAGGTTGTAGAGGGTGCCGTTACGGTTGACGTGGGCCTGGCAGAAACCGCGCTGGCCGTGCCCCACCTTGCAACGCCAGGCACACAGTCCGCAACGAACCACCCCGCCGGGCAACCGTTCCTGCAAGGAGGTTTCCACCAGCTGATAGTTGTCCACCGCTATCTTGATCTGTCGACTCACCACTGCTCCTCACTGATAACGCCCAGCACCACACTACCATCATAGCAGTGAATCAGCCGCTCTCCCGGCAGCGGCATCGCCAGCCGACCGCTGGCGGCCACCGAGGCTTCCTGAATCAGGTCCCGACCGGTGGGAGTCTCCAGATAGGGGGGACCCAGGTTCCGCACACCCTTCACAAAGCGCACCAACCGGCGCGCCGACCAGGTGGGATCGACAGCGAAGTCCTCCAGCCGGGGCCGGTCCTGGCGGCTACCCGCGAGTGCGTCCTGGACCGACTCGTTATCGACCCAGCCCTTTCGGTAATTGTCCAGATAGCCGAGAAACAGCTGCACCCCGCAACGCCCCACCCGTCGGCTGATCTCCGTGAAGTCCGGAAAATCCGCCAGCCCGAAGGTGCATTGATCGATAATCGGCCCCAAGTCGAACTCCCTGTTCATCCGATGCAGGGTCACCCCGATAAAGGCGTGGCCATCGCGCAACTGCCAAAAGATGGGGTTAACGCCACGGTAATCCGGCAACAGCGAGGGGTGGATGTTCAGCCAGCCCAGCGGCACGCTCTCCAGCAGCGCCAGAGAGATACGGTGCGGATAACAGGAGACCAGGACCTGTTCCGGCCGGTAGGTCTGGACAGCCTGTTTCAGGCGCCGCGGTGGCCCACTGATCGCGGCAATGCCGTTGGCGGCGGCCAACTCCAGTACCCCGGCGCTGTCCTCTGGCGTGATCAGCGGCGGCAACCCACCTGCCCTGCCAGGGTTGTTGTCCGGGCCGTCCACAAACAGCGCATCAGGGGGCGTCTCCTGAGCCAGCAGCGCCGCCAGGGACGCGGAGGTCTGAGCCGAACGGCTGCCGACTAACAGCAGTCTCTTGGGCATGTATGCAACTCCTTGCAGACGGTGTGCTTCAGACACCATGCTCACCGATCCGGAACGGAAACTCCGAGCCCTATGCTTCCATCCCCGAGTGATTCCATCCAACTCCAATATCTTACTCTATTAGATGCGAAACAGCAGGGAAGTTCTAACCCTGCGCCACCTGTGGATATCGATCCACCCTTTCCCCGCGCGCCGAACGCTACAACCTATATCCCCCGCATGGAGCCTGCAGAATACCGGTGAGTCAGGCAGGAGCAGCTTCATTTGTTTCACCCCGTGATCTGCCGGATGAAATAGCCATGTTGCATGATTTCCAGGGATGCACCGTTGGTGGACTCCAGCATTGCACCCTGCAGGAGGCCCGCCCCCGGGCCGATTTTGCGGCGAGGCGCCGCTCCTACCGGATGATTTTTGCAACGATCGGGTTTACTCACGTTTCGGAGTTCGCAGTACTGGTGGCTGGCCGAAGTTCGCGCAGGTCAGGGCAGCAGTCACCAACAGGCCACCCTGCCATGCAAAGCTTGACAGGGACTGTAAATTTTACTAATTTCTGTAATAACAGAAATTACTGAAGAAAAAATAATGAAACTTAGCCCGGTTATGGAAAAGTACATTCTGCATTGGGGAGAGATGGGAACCCGGTGGGGGGTAAACCGTACCGTTGCACAGATCCATGCCCTGCTCTATCTCGCCACAAATCCCATGAATGCCGAAGAGATTACGGAAACGCTGGGCGTAGCGCGCTCCAACGTTAGCACCAGCATCAAGGAGCTCCAGTCCTGGAAGCTGGTCAAGGTGGTCCACCTGCTGGGGGATCGGCGCGACCATTTCGAGACCATGAAGGATCCCTGGGATCTGTTCTACACCATCATGGAGGGGCGTAAGCAGCGCGAACTGGACCCCACCATGTCGGTATTGCGTGAATGTGTGCTGGACAGCGAGCAGGACAAGGAGACGCCCGCCGAGGTCAAGGCGCGCATCCAGGAGGTACTGCGCTTTATGGAGACCCTGGACAACTGGCATCGGCAGATCAAGGGGCTGCCTAAATCAACCCTGCTGAAACTGATCCGACTGGGCGCCAAGGTGCAGGGTTTTCTGGGGAAGTAGCGGGGTTTTTTTATCCAGTTATTTCTGTCTTTACAGAAATAATTGAAGTCAATAACACGCCGCATCAAACCACCCGACGACGCAGCAGATAGCGAGGTCACACAGGATGAAGATCTTGATCACCGGGGCGACAGGCTTTATCGGCAGCCATCTTACCCGGACACTGCTGCAGGCCGGCCATGAAGTGACAGTCTGTGTACGAAATCCAGCCGCGGCAGCGCAGCGCTGGCCGGGGATCACCGCTATCCCGGGCAACTTCCAGACCGATCACCGTAGCGCCGACTGGGCACCCCGGGTTACCGGCGTCGATGTCGTGATCAATGCCGTGGGCATTATCAGGGAACAGGGAAAGAACCGTTTTGATGCCATACACACCCTGGCACCCATCGCCCTGTTCAAGGCCTGCGCGGCGGCACAGGTGAAAAAAATCATCCAGATCTCCGCGCTGGGGGCCGACGACTCGGCCTTCAGCCACTATCACCTGAGCAAAAAGGCGGCCGATGATCTGCTCACCACACTGCAACCCGACTGGCTGATCCTGCAGCCCTCCATTGTCTACGGCCCGGGTGCCAAAAGCATGGGACTGTTCAAGGCGCTGGCCTGTCTGCCCGTGATCCCGTTAATTGAGCAGGGGGATCAGCCGATTCAGCCGATTCATATCAGCGACCTCATCCGGGCGGTCATGGCGTGTATCCGGCCGACCGGGCCGCGCAACAGGCGCATCGTCCTGGTTGGCCCCGCACCCGTGACCATGAAGACCCTGTATGAGCAACTGGGCGCCTGGCTGGGCAGGGGCAGGCGGCGCTTTGTGTCGCTCCCCTACCGGATGGCGCTGCGACTGGCACGCTGGGGCGGCTTCATGGGCGCCACCCCCTTGACCCCGGAAGCCGTCACCATGTTGCAGCGGGGAAATACCGGCGATGTCGGGGAGTATCAGGCGGCATTCAATCACACCCCGATATCCCTGGCGGATGCCCTCGCGGAAACGCCCGCGCAAACTGCCGACCGTTGGTATGCCGGCCTCTACTTCCTGCCGCCATTGATCCGCTTCAGCATCGCCTTCGTGTGGCTGTTTACCGGGGTGATCTCCGCCTGGGTGATTCCGCTCGAATACAGCTACGCCCTGCTGGAGCGGGCGCATATCAGCGGCATGCTTGCACCCATCATGCTCTATGGCGCCGCCGCTACGGATATCCTGCTGGGCATCGCCGTGCTGGCACGCTACAGGGTATCCCTGCTGGGTTATGTGCAGATCCTGTTGATCCTGATCTATTCGGCGATCATCACCGCCACCCAACCCGAGCAGTGGCTGCACCCATTCGGTCCGGTCAGCAAGAATGTCCCCCTTATCACCACCATCCTGGTGATGATGATCCTGGAGAAAAACCATGATTGAGTATGCCCTGATCAAATGGATCCATATCCTGAGCGCGACCCTCCTGTTCGGCACGGGCCTGGGGAGTGCCTTCTACAAATGGTGTGCCGATCGCCAGGGCAACCTGGCGACCATGGCGCACACCAACCGCATGGTGGTGATAGCCGACTGGGCGTTCACCACCCCCACCATCATTATTCAACCGATCACCGGGCTCTGGCTGATCCAGCTGCTGGGCATACCGCTTGACCAGAGTTGGGTACTGCTCACCCTTTTTCTCTACTGCCTGGCCGGTGCCTGCTGGCTGCCGGTGGTCTGGCTGCAGATCCGCATGCGCGATCTGGCCCACGCGGCCCTGACACAAAACAGCGCCATGGACGCGCGCTATCAACGCTACGCCCACATCTGGTTCTGGCTCGGCATCCCCGCGTTCAGCGCCATGATCGGCGTCTATTTTCTCATGGTTTTCAAACCGGTGATGTAACTACTTACGGGGTGATTGGCTTGCCTTGTTGGCCGATCTTGATGACGCCTCGAATCCGGCCCCTTTTTCAGATTCAAGCCTGTCCTTGTTTGAGCGAAGCGAGTTTGGGCAGGCGCTGAAAAAGGGGCTGGATTCGAGGAGATAAGCCATCGCGTGAGGCCAACAAGGCAGGCCAATCATTTACAGACCGGGTGAGTAGTTACCCGGTGATTTCAATTTGAGGAGAACAACATGTCATCGACGACATCAATTCCGGTCATCCGCCGCGCACTGGGTGCACAATGGGAAAACCTCCATGAAATTGTGCAACGGCACTATGCCATTACACCTGGGGAGTCTTCCCGGATGGTGATCCGGGGCAACATGAGCGAGGTCTACCACTCGCATATCGCCAAGCTTTTTCTCCTGCCCGGTCGGCTATTCGGCGCCCTGGTACCCTACAAGGGCAGGAATATCCCGACCGAGGTCAGGAACTGGACCACCGCCCAGGATCAGCGGGCGATGTTCTGGCACCGCACCCTGCGGTTCCCCGGCCGGTCACCGGTCATCTTCCAGTCACGCATGGAACATCGCCGGCATGATGAGATCATTGAATTTGTGAAATTCGGCATGGGCATTCGCATGCGTATATCGGTGGAGGATAGCGCGCTGATCTTCCGCAGCATCGGCTATGTATGGAAGATCGGCGGCGCCGCCCTCCTCATCCCCAACTGGTTGATATTGGGCGATGCGGAGATCATTGAAAAGGGGCTTTCGGAATCCGAGTTCTTCATCGACTTCAACATCATCCATCCCCTGTTTGGGAAGACATTTTCCTATACTGGAATCTTTTCGATAATTGAGGAAGGCGACACTTGCTAGCCCCGCCGTTCTCTACCATCCTTTGAGAACAACAACCGAGGACCTGACATGAAACGCCACTTGTTGAAATATTCCCTGTTGCTTCTGCCGCTGCTCCTCACCCTGCAGGCGAATGCCGAGTCCATCAACATGGAAAAGGAAGCCGACATAAAGCACCTGCTCGACATGACGGGCACCCTGGCCATTGGCAAGCAGATGTCAGGCGCGGCGATAGCGCAGTTGTCACGGAGCCTGAAGGCCGCCCGACCCGACCTGCCCCAGGAACTATTCGATGTAATGGAGGAAGAGGTAAACCAGGTTATCGACGAAAACCTCCCCGCTTTTGTGGCCGTGGTTGTTCCCATCTACGACAAACACTTCACCCACCAGGAGATCAAGGGGCTATTGACATTCTACAATACGGAGCTCGGGCAGAAGATGATTCGCGTCACCCCGCTTCTGCTGCAAGAGAGCCGCGCGGCTGGACAACAGTGGGGCCAATCCCTGGGGCCGGAGCTACAGCGCCGGATCATCGAGCGCTTCAAAAAAGAAGGGATCGACCTGTCGACGTGACATCCAGAGCCGTAGGATGGGTGGAGGAGGAACGACGTAACCCATCAAACAGACAGGTACGCCGTAACCCAATCGACTGCATGAGAGCCATTTCCGGGTTCAGGTGAACCCCATCTGTCCGGGCAGCCACAACACGATGCCGGGCAACGCGATCAGTACCGCAATGGTGATCACATCGGCCACGAAGAACGGAATACAGCCGCGAAACACGTCCTGCACCGAACACTCGGGACGCACGCCGGCCACCACGAAGCAGTTGAGGCCGATGGGTGGCGTGATCAGGCAGAGTTCGGCCATCTTTACCACGATAATGCCGAACCAGATGGAGCAGCCCACCCCGGAGAGCCCGAAGGCGGAATCCGCCGCGCTCACCGCCTCGCCGCCATTCAGCGCCATCACCGCCGGATAGACCACCGGCAGGGTCAGCAGCAGCATGCCGATGGCATCCATGAACATACCCAGCACGGCATAGGCGCAGAGAATCATCAGCAGGGTCACCATCGGACTCTGGTCCAGCCCGGCGATCCACACCGAGAACGCACTGGGCAGGTCGGCAAAGCCGAGGAAGCGCACATAGAGCAACACGCCCCAGATGATGGTGAAGATCATCACCGTCAGCTTGGCGGTCTCCAGCAGTGACTCCTTCAGGGCGTGCAGGCGCATCCCCTTGTACAGCGCCATGATCAGGATCACCAGTGCCCCCAGCGAGCCGGCCTCGGTGGGCGTACCCACCCCGCCGTAGATACAGACCACGATGATCCCCACCACGAAAAAGATGGGCAAGGCACCAGGCAGGGTTTCGAAGCGCTGCTTCCAGCTGAAGCCGGTAATCGGCGGACCGAAATCCTTGCGCGTCTTCGCCAGAATAACCACCAGTCCGCCATAGATCAGGGCCGAGACCGCACCGGGAAGAAAGCCGGCCATCAGCAGCGCACCCACGTCCTGTTCGACGATAATGGCATAGATCACCAGGATGGCGGAGGGCGGAATCAGCGACGCCAGGGTGCCGCCGGCCGCCACCACCCCGGCCGCGAACCGCTTGTCATAACCCAGGCTCAACATCTCCGGGACGGCGATCCGCGCGAACACCGCCGAGGTGGCGACCGAGGCGCCGGAGACGGCGGCAAACCCGGCCGTGGAGAACACCGTCGCCACCCCCATGCCGCCGGGCAGCCAGCCCACCCAGCGCTTGGCCGCCTCGAACAGGGCGCGGGTGAGCCCCGCGTGATAGGCGAGAAAGCCGATCAGGATGAAGGTGGGGATAAGCGACAGCGCCAGGGTGGATACCTTGGAATGGGGAATGGTCCCGGCCATCTTGACGGCGACCAGGAAGCCCTTTTCAAAGCCCATCTTGGCGGAGAAGATCCACAGCAGCCCGGCAAATCCGGCGATGGCGGCGGCAAAGGCCACCCGCACCCCGATAATCACCAGCAACAGCATCAGGCCGGTGACCCACAGACCGATGGTGATATTGTCCAGGCCGGCCATTGTTTCGAAGAGTCCCATCACTTTGCCTCCCCGTTGTCCAGCGAGCCCATTACCGCCTCCGCCTCCTTCGCCGCCACCGTGGCCGCATCCTCGATCAGCGGTACCGCCACCGGGCTGTCGCCGCCCTGCAGCACGCCGCGCAGGTAACCCCAAATCTGCAGCAGCAGGCGCAACGCAAGGATGCCCAGAGCAACCGGCACCACCAGCTTGGCGGGCCAGGTGGGGAGATCGATATCCAGCGAGGAATCGCCGATCTGGTAGGCCCGGTAGAAATGCAGATAAGAGCCGTAGATCAGCACCAGGGTGATCAGGAACATCAGCAAGGCCGATACCAGTTCGCTTAGCCAGAGCAGCCGGCCGCGCAGGTAACCGACCAGCATATCCATGCGGATGTGGCCACCCAGGCGCTGGGTAAAGGAGAGTCCGAGGAAGGCAAAGAAGGCCATCGCCTGCTCCACCCAGTCCACATAACCGTCGATCGGCAGGTCAAACAGCCAGCGGCCGAGGATATTGGCCGAGGCCAGGAACACCAACAGAAAAATGACCACCCCGCCCAACAGGGCCAGGACGGATTCAAACCGGAAGAGGGTCCGGTCGGCCCAACTCAGTCTGGAGCTGTCCTCCAGCACGGTAGATGATGCAGACATGGCTTGCTCACATGGATATCAAGAAAAAGGGTAACTACACACGGGGTGATTGGCCTGCCTTGTTTGCCTCACACGATGGCTTGTTTCCTCGAATCCGGTCCGAATGGCACTTACTTAAGCCAAGAACCACCGTCATTCCGGCGCAGGCCGGGATCCAGACTGCTTAATGGTGGCGGTATTCCTGGATTCCGGCCTGCGCCGGAATGACGAAAATCCTGCAATTCGCCTTAAGTAAGCACCACCAAGATCGGCCAATCACATGCAGACCCGGCGTAGTAGTTACGAAAAATGCATAATGACACCGGTGCCCACACCCGGCGAAAACCGGGTAGGGGGACCGCTGACACCGACGGATCTACCTGGTGAACAGGGCCGCCGTAAAGTCGTACAGCGCCTTCGAATCAAACTCCTTGCTGTTCTCCTTGATCCACTCCTGGCGCACCGACTCCGCCAACTCATTCAGCTCGGCCGTCTGTTCCGGGGTGAAGGTGACATGCACCAGCCCCGCTTCCTTGATCGCCTTTTCATACTTACCGGTGGTGTTCTCGTCGTAGTTCTTCACGTAGTACGCCATCGCCTCGTCCACCGAACCGAGCAGGGCCGCCTTGTGCTCCTCCGGCAGCGCGTTCAGTGCATCGGTGTTGACAATCACCGGACAGTTGGCGGTACCCAGATTGAGATTGGTGGTGGCCCAGGTACCCACCTTGTAGGAGTTGGTGGACAGATGGGCGTGGGGGGCAAAGGAGGCGGCATCGATCACGCCGGAATCCATGGACTGGCGCACCTCGGTGAACGGCACCCCGGTCTTGACCGCGCCGATCTTGCCCAGCACCCCCATGATGCCGCCCGGCCCGCGCACCCGCAGTCCCTTGAAATCCACCAGTTGTTTCAGCGGTTCACCCTTGCTGACGATGTTGTACTGGGGCATCGGGGTGGGCATCAGCAAGGTGGCATTCCAGCGCGCCAAGTCCTTTACCACGATGGGGTGTTTGAACACCTCGTTGTAGATTTCGGTCATGCGCGTCAACGTCACATCCCGGGAGAACGGCAGTTCGGTGACGGTGATGGTCGGGTTCTTCTGCTTGTGATAGAAACCGCAGAACTGGGCCATCTCGAACGCACCGATGGAGATGCCGTCCAGGTTCTCCTTGGGCTTGGAGAGCCCGCCGTAGGAGATGTTCATCTTGAACTCGCCGTTGGTCTTCTGCGCCACCAGTTCGGCCAGCTTCTCGATGTTCTCCGTAAAGGCACGCCGCTTGCCCCAGGTGGACACGTTCCACTCGGTCGCGGCGTACAGCTCGCCGGTGACGAAAGTGGCGGCCAGTGCGGTAATCAGTGCGGCTTTTTTCATGGTCTCCTCCAGATGTTATAGGGATGACTGCGGTCATCCTCGGGTCAATCCGGGGTACCCCATTACAAATTCCAGGCCAGTTACCATGGCGGCTAGCTATCCCGCTGTGCAGAAACGCTTTTATTGGTTTGCAGCGGATTAACCGACAGCACTTGTGGAATACGCCGCAAGGAGAATGAGCCATAATTGGCCTATTGAAATATACTCGGTAAGCCGATTTTTGCCGAAAGCGATACAATCGACAGGGCGCGCGGGGTGGTTCGATTCGTGCATCATGGGTGTAGCGCTCCTTGTAGGAGCGCCTCTGGCGCGATCGCTCTTCGCGGCGCAGCCGCTCTACAGGTGCGTTATTGTCGGAAACGAGATGAACGAAAAGTGAACGGCACACCCATCACAGGCAACGACACCACAGCAGGCAAGATCCCCGTCACCCGCTATCTGCTGATGCTGCTGGCCACGCTGCTGGTCGGTATTGCCCTGGCGTTCGGCCTGGCGCGCTGGACTGAATATCGGCACTTCGAAACCCTGGATCGCCAGGGCAACGAACGCCTGGAACTCTATGCCTCCACCGTGCAATCGGCCAAACAACGGTTTGACTACCTGCCGTTCATCGTCTCGCGCAACGGCCAGGTAAAGGCGCTATTGCAGGGGCAGATACCCGGCGAAGCGGTGAGCCGGACGCTGCACGCCTGGCAGCAGGAGTCCGCGGCGGCCGTGCTCTATCTGATGGACAACCAGGGTAAGGTGCTGGCCTCCAGCAACTGGCAGGAGCCCCAGAGCTTTGTCGGCAACAACTACCACTTCCGCCCCTACTTCCGCGATGCCATCACTGGCGGCGAGGGCCAGTTTTTCGCCGTCGGTGCCAGCACCGGCCAGCCCGGCCTGTTCCTGTCGCGCCCGGTACGGGATCAGGACAAGATCCTGGGGGTGGCGGTGGTCAAGATCGACATGACCCAACTGGAGACGGACTGGGCACTGGGCGGCGAGAATGTACTGGTGGCCGACAATGACGGGGTGATCTTCCTCGCCAGCAATCCGGAATGGAAATACCACAGCCTGGGCGCCATCGATCCGGCGATTCTCCAGCGCCTGGCGGCCGAGAGAAAATACAGCAACCGGATCATCACGCCCCTGAACATCCTCAAGCAGCGCCAGTCGCCGCTGGGCCAGCGCATTATCGAGCTTGAGGGGCCGACCGATCAACTCGTCGGCGACACCCGTTACCTGATGCACCAGCGCCCGCTCAGTGAACTGAACTGGACCCTCTACTACCTGACCGACCTGAAGGAGCTGGTCTACAAAAAGCGTTCGGCCACTCTCATCGCCCTGCTGATCACCCTGCTGCTGGTGCTGAGCGGTTTCATTTTCGTCAACCGGATCCAGAGCCGGCGCCTGCTGGAGGCGCGGGTCGAATCCCGCACCCGGGAGCTGAACGACACCAACCGCCGCCTGCGCGAAGAGATCGACACCCGCATCGAAACCGAGGAGCAGCTGCGGCAGACCCATGAGGAGCTGGTCCAGGCGGAGAAACTGGCCGCCCTGGGCCAGATGTCCGCCGGCATCGTGCATGAGATCAGCCAGCCCCTGTCCGCCATGCAGACCTTCGTCGCCAGCACCCGGCTGCTGCTGCAACGGGGCGAGAACGGCAGTGCCCTGGGCAACCTGGACGACATCGGCTCCATGGTGCGGCGGGTCACCGGCATCGTCGCCCACCTGAAGAGCTTTGCCAGCAAATCCCGGGGACACAGCTCTCCCGTGGATATCCGCAAGGTGATCGAGAACGCCCTGCTGATCCTGCGGCCGCGACTGGAGCACAGCGACATCGACCTGAGCATCGAGACACCGCCGCAGCCGCTCCAGGTCATTGCCGACGAGATCAAACTGGAACAGATCCTGATCAACCTGATACGCAATGCCCTGGACGCCATGCAGCAGCAGCCGGAGGCCGGGCGCCATCAATTGAAGATCCACACCGAGAGTGACGGCGGCCGGGTCCATATCTACATCGCCGATACCGGCTCGGGCATCAATCCCGATGACCTGCCGAAGGTATTCGACCCCTTCTTTACCACCAAGCCGCAGGGCGAGGGGCTGGGTCTCGGACTCTCGGTCTCCTACGGTATCGCCAAGGAGTTTGGCGGCGACCTGGCGGTGGTAGAACAATCGGAGCGGGGCACCCTGTTCAAACTCTCCCTGGATAGCGCACTTGAAACCGGAAACAAGCATGATCAAAAAGCCGTTGAACAATAGCGACGACGAGGCACAGCCACGGGTGGTGCTGGTGGATGACGATGCGGCCATCCGCAAGGCCACCAGCCAGTGGTTGCACCTGGCCGGCATGGCCGTGCGCGATTACGCCAACGCCGAACAGGCCCTGTCCCTACTCGCCAGCGAATCCAACGTGGTGGTGATTTCCGATATCAAGATGCCTGGTATGGATGGCCTGGAGTTCTCCCGAAAGTGTGGCGAGATCGATCCCGACCTGCCGGTGATACTGATCACCGCCCACGGCGACATCCGCATGGCGGTCAAGGCGATGCGCGACGGCGCTTACGATTTCATCGAGAAGCCGATCGAGCCGGAACTGCTGATCGACCGCATTCAGCGCGCCTGGGAAAAGCGTCAACTGGTGATGGAGAACCGCAAACTCAAACGCATGGTCAACCGTGGCGCCAGTCTGGAAAACCGGCTGCTGGGCAGGTCGCCTGGGATACGCCAGCTACGCCAGCAGATCGTGCAACTGGCGGAGACCCCGGTGGATACCGTGATCAATGGCGCCACCGGCACCGGCAAGGAGCTGGTGGCCCAGTGCCTGCACGAATGGAGCCGGCGATGCAACGGCCCCTTTGTCGCGGTCAACTGCGGTGCCATACCGGAGACGCTGTTCGAGAGCGAGCTGTTCGGCCACGAAAAAGGCGCCTTCACCGGCGCCACCGGCAAGCGTATCGGCAAGATCGAACACGCCGTCGGCGGCACCCTGTTTCTGGATGAGATCGAGAGCATGCCGATCAACTTCCAGATCAAACTGCTGCGGGTACTGCAGGAACGAAAACTGGAACGACTCGGCTCCAACCGGCAGGTCGACCTGGACATCTGGGTAATCGCCGCCACCAAGGTGGACCTGGAGCAGGCGTCCGCCCGGGGCGAATTCCGCGAAGACCTCTATTACCGCTTCAACGTCGCCGAACTGTATATCCCCACCCTGGCCGACCGGCAGCAGGATATCCCGATGCTGTTTGAACACTACGCCCAGAAGGCGGCCTACCAGTTCGACCGCCGCTACAACCCGCCCACGGACGCGGAGCTGGAGTGCCTGATCAGCCACCCCTGGCCCGGCAACGTCCGGCAGCTGAAAAACATCGCCAAACGCTACGTGCTGGGCGTCGGCCCGTCACGCGGCATCCACACCCTGCTCGGCCAGGCCGGCGAGCCGACCGACAGCCCACGAACGGCCAATGGCCTGGCGGAACGGGTGCAACTGTTCGAGACCGAACTGATCACCCGCTCGCTGAAAAAACACCAGGGCAACATCGCCGAGGTGATGAAGGAACTGGAGCTGCCGCGCCGCACCCTGAACAACAAGATGAGTCAGTACGGGATCATGCGCAAGGAATTTGTCGGTGGGGACTAGCAGTGAAAACCCTCACTGTGCAGGGAGTGAATGATCGCGGGAAGAACGGTATTTTGGAAATGCGTCGACATTGAGTCTTCATTGCTTTCTTTCGCTCTTCGATTGTCAACTGAAAGATGGCTGCCCTCTCCGTTCTGTTTCAGCCGCCTTGGTTCTTGATGAGCTTGTCCCGCTCTTTTGCGGATTGATTAATCGTTTCCTCAACACCCCTGGCCTTGTCGATCGCCTTAAGCTGAGTACCGTAAACAGTATTCTCCACAGGCATGGGCTTGTCTTCCGAATCGGAACAGCCCGCCAACAGGAGAGAGAGCATACTGGCTAAAAGCACGTGGATTTTCATGGATTGCCTCTGTCGAGCAATGGAAAATATCGTAACGTGGGCACGCTTTCTGTACCCACCCTGTTACCCATTAAATGCCGCGCTTCCCAGATCATAAGCGCCACCACCCCGATGTATCGCATCGATCCCACATCTCACCTACCGATGAATTGTGGAATATGCCGTTCGATCTTCCGCTCACACACCATGCGTCTCTTTTCTCGCTAACGCGCCCCGTAGGCCGTTTTTGGCGTCGGATTGGTAGGCTTGTTATGCGGCATTTAGTGGTTTGATACGAGCCACATCTTTCTTTATTGCCTCTGCCGCATCCCACAGATCCACAGCTCTCTGGGCGTTAAGCCAGAATTCAGGTGAGTTACCAAACAGGCGTCCCAACCGAAGTGCCATCTCCGGACTGATACTCCGGCGTTCACGCAGCAATTCATTAATCGACTGCCGCGAGACACCCAAGGCCTTAGCCAAGGTGGAAACGGTAAGCCCATAATCGGGCAGAAAGTCTTCACGCAGCATCTCCCCCGGATGGGTGGGCCGACGCTTGATCCTGGTTGTATTCAGAATACCCATATTTCTCGCCCCATTTCAGTGATAATCACAGACTTCAACATCATAGGCATCGCCATCCACGAACCGGAAACAAATGCGTCATTGGTCATTAATCGAGATCGAGTGCTGCCCCTTTCGATCGCCTTCCAGTGAATGAAGCCGATTGCCGGGCGGAACCTTTAGATCATCCAACCGCGCAGCCAAATCCACGTACTCCAGTTTACGCGCAGCCCGTTTGGCCACATCCGCTGGAAACCGCTTGGCTTTACCAGTTACATACAGTTCTTGGGTAAGTCGGTCCGCGAACGTCTTGATCATGCCTGAAGCGTAATTTGTCACGTGACGCTTGTCAATATTGAGAAGAACCGAAAAAATACCGTAAAAACCGAGTCAGGAAACAATTGATTTACTGCATTGGCGTACGCGATTTAAACACATAGGCGACTGGTCAGCCTGGCTGACCGAAAGTGATGAGCCGGAGAAACAGCAAGTATTACGGCGCAATGCTGACAAAGGGTTGTCATGCAGCGCAAAGCCGTTCATCCAGTAGATCGAGAAGATGACGGGGCAAGAGTTGCGGTATCGTCGGCGTGGATGCCCGAAAAATGCTACCGAATAGGGGATAAGGCTAGTGTCTCCTTTTACGTCCCCTTTTTCGGATTACTCACTATTCAGAAAACTGTGGTCTGTCCC
>NZ_JANIOA010000055.1 GCF_025175675.1 Sedimenticola hydrogenitrophicus | reverse complement strand
AGAGCGTGGGAACGAGGAACGTATCGATCGGGCAACCACGGGGGGTTGCCCCTACGGGATGCATCGAGGCTGTTGCATGACGTGCGACGGGATGGGCAGCCAGGGGCTACACGGCGTAAGACCGCGCCTCCCAATCCCGCAGCACTTTCAGATCCCTTGCCGGCAGGTAGTCATAGGCACCCATCAGGTCGCGCAGTACCGCCTTGGCCAGCTGGTAATTCTCTGCCTTGCGGCTGAGCATGTGGAAATACCAGGCGAAGGGATAGCCCACTACCCGGTCGTACCCGTGGACGGCGTTGGCCAGCTCGGCGCCGGTCAGGGCGTCGCCCGGGGGCAAGTGGGGCAGGCTGCCGCCGAAGGTGGTGACGGGGGTGGCGGTCAGTCTGACCTCGCCATCCCGATCCATATATTCGCGCAACGCCAGGATCCAGTGGCGGCAGAAGTGCTCCCCCTCCGCCGCGCTGCTTTGACCCCAGTCCTGGAGAAACCGGCGCAGCGCGGCGAATGCGCGCTGGCCGCTGCCGGCTTCATCCAGCAGGCGGGCGATGGGGGTGACGCGCCGGAAGCGATAGCATGGCTGTCCCACCGGGACCGGATCGAGGCGGGGACATTCGAGCGGGTCGAGGAAATCCTCCAGGCTGTCGGGGTACCAGTCCGGCGCCACCAGGGGACGGTCGATCACCTCCTGCAGCTCCTCGATCTCCAGCTGGATGAAATCCGCCGGCCCGTCGCCGCAGGCAACGGTGAAGTAATGGGTCTTGCCGGACAGCTGGGTGGCCAGGTAGCCGGCATCGGCATAGCTGGCGATCAACGCATCCACATCACCCGCCGACTCCTGTTCGGCCCAACGGCGGATATTGCTGCTGATCGGATTAAGCTCGGCATCGACCACGCCCCCCGGCCGATGCCAGTTGCCGCGGGTCAGCACACAGCTCAACCCGGCCTCCGGGACAAGTTGCTGCAATGTCTGTTCTAATGCGGCGATGCCTTGTTCGGCATCCGCCGCGGCACAGATTTCCGCCAGTCGATCGGGCCGGTCAATCAGGGTCTTCACTGTCGGTTCCTTCTGTTCGGTTCTATTATGTTCGGGGCGAAGGGCTAACCCTGCCCTTTAGCCATAAATGGGTCGGACTGCATCCAGGCGTAGGATGGGTGGAGCACCTCCATGAACTCTCCGCCGGCTCCCGCTCCGGCGCGCAACCCATCGTGCACCGGTAGCCGCTTCCGAAGATGGGTTACGGCGCGCCCGACCGCCGCGAATAGCCGTCAACAAGGGTGCCGCGCCTCCACCCATCCTACACGCTGTTCGGGGCGACCGGCCCCGGCAAGGGGACGACCCAGGGCAACCACGGGGGCTGCCCCTACACGACCTCCCTGCGCCCGCAGGCGCAGGGTATGAAATCAGTGTCCCGTTTGTGGTCAGGGAACGGCCTCGGCGCGCCCGCAGGCGCAGGTCGTGGCCGGCCTTTCCAACTGCACCAACGGGTGCTGCCGCCGCTCCCGCCACCACGTCTCGGCCAGCTGGTGCGCCGGACCCGGCGCAACCTCCAGGCCGAGTGCACGAATTATCAGTGCCAGGGTACCGACGACCGCGCGCTCGCCATAACTGTCCTCGGCCTCGCCCTCCCACACCTGGATAAAATGGTACAGGTTGAGTCGCCCGGGCTTTACCTCGCCACCCGGGCGGATCAGGCAGTCCCAGGTGTCCGACCAGGCCGCGCCAGCGCCGACCCCGTACAGCTCGACCGCCCGGTCGGGTATGCGTTCCAGCTCGCCGCCGTCGCCCTTGCAGATCAGGGCGCCGGGTTGCCCCAGCAGTACCGCGGCCTGTTGATGGATGGCGGCGAAGTTGGGATGGAATACCCCCATCACCGACAGCGGTGCCGAGAGCGGGTTGAGCATCCTGGCCACCGTGTGCAGCGGCGGCCGCAGACCGAACAGCTTGCGCGTCTCGATCAGCTCGGCGGTGAGCGGGGAGAGCTTGCTGATGGGCAGATAGGCGAAGCCGCGCAACTGGAGCTGCTCCTGCGCCTCTTGCAGCGAGAGGGCGGGTTCCATCCCCAGGGCATCCAGCGCATCCGGCACATAGAGCCGCCCGTCGCTGCGATTGATCCCGTGCATCAGCAGCGGATAGCCACGCGCCGCCAGGATCAGTGCCGCCAGGAGAAACCAGGGCAGGTGCCGCTTTTTGCCGGCGTAAGCGGCCCAGTCGATCGCCGGGTGAAATGCCGACTCGGCCACATGGAAGCTCTCGCGCAGCGCCTGGGTGAAGCCGGCCACCTCTTCGGCGCTCTCCTCCTTCACCCGCATGAGCATCAGGAAGGCGCCGAGCTGCTCCGGCTCCACGTCGTAGCGAGCGATCATCTGCATCGCCTCGTAGGCTTCGTCACGGCTCAGGGCGCGCATGCCATTGCGGCCCTTGCCGAGGATCTGGATAAAACGTGCGAATGGATGCATGACAGTTCCACCTTGTTGATCTGATTCTTCTCGCCAAACCCTTTATTGACCAAGCCGTGCACTTTACCCACTTGCAGAGCTGGACCACATCAAGGCGTAGGATGGGTGGAGCGCCCTTTCTCCCCTGTGGCGTCTACCGCCACGTTCCCGGCGCGTAACCCATCGTCCCCGTACCCGAAGATGGGTTATGGCGCGCCCAACCTCGGCGGACGGCCTCGCGTAACGGTGCCGTGCGCCTCCACCCATCCTACATACCGATGAATGGACGGCTTAATCACGCGTTAGCCAAGCCTTTCCCTGACCAGGGCGCACACATCGCCATCCGGGTCGTCAAGGCGTAGGATGGGTGGAGCGCCCTTGCTCCTGTGGCGTCTACCGCTACTTTCCCGGCGCGTAACCCATCGTTCCCGTACCCGAAGATGGGTTACGGCGCGCCCAACCTCGGCGGACGGCCTCGCGTAACGGTGCCGTGCGCCTCCACCCATCCTACATGCTGGTCTGATTCAGGCCTGGCGCTTGCCAAGCCGCTCCCGTGCCGCCGCCCTGACATCCTCATCATCGTCTTCGAGCAGGGGCGCCAGCAGGGTGACCGGGGCGCGCTGGCAGGCGGCCAGCCGTACCCGCCAGTCCCGGTCCCGCAACAGCGCGCCGAGAGCATCGGCGTCGATCCGCTCGGCCACGATCAGGCGTATCTCGGCCTCCACGTCATCCAGCATCAGCCCGAGACTCTCCTCGGGCAGACGGCTGGCGACTGTCTTGCGCACCTCGCGCTCCGGGTCCCGCAGCATGCGAAACAGACGCCCCGGCTTGAGGCGTTTCGCTACGTACTGGCGCACCAGGTAATCGTTATCCGTCACCAGCTGTTCCAGCTGCTCCGGCGGCAACCGGTCGGCCACGGTGACCCGCACCTCACGATCCGGGTCATGGATCAGGGCGGCCAGTGCATCCACCGGCAGGCGATAGGCGAGCACCCGTCTGACTACCTCGTCAGGATCGTCCAGCATGCGCAGCAGCCGCTGCACCGACAGGTAGCGGGCGGCGATGGCGCGCCGCTCCCAGAAGGGGTCGCCGGCATACTGTTCCGCCAGGTCCGGGTTGATCTTGAAAAAGCGCGCGATCTGCCGGCCGCTCAGGGCGCCGACACAGGCATCCCCCGGATGGCAACGGCCCTTCTGCAAGCGGTCCTCGCGATGCGGGCAGGTGCGGCAGTCGGCCCGGGGTGTGGCGTCGTCTTCGTCAGGCATGACAACGGCGTTCATTCGGCTTCGATTTCGGCCACCACCACGCCGGTGGCCAGCTCCATGTCCTGGGTGAAACCGAGGCAGTGCTGGCTGCTGTCGATCAGGTAAAGGTTGAACCCCGTCGCTTCCAGTACCGGGCGGGCGGCCATCACATCATCATCCATGCAGTAGGTGAAATGGATCTCTGGAAAGCGCAGGCGCAGCCGGTTCACCGAACCCTCCGACAGCGGTGTCTCACCCGCCAGCCAGCCGATCTGGTTCAGCTGCTCCTGGGTGATCATGCCGTCGCCTCGATGTCTGCCGCCGCTATGTCCTCCTCGATCTCCGCCTCGTCGATGTCCAGTGGGGCGAAGCGAATGCGCTGTTCCGGCGCCTGGCCCATGATTTTCGCCAGCCAGGGCGGCGCACTCTTGCCGATCGCCGCCCGCAGGGCACCGATCTCCACGTCCGCCGGCCCGGCCTGGGGTTTCTTCACCGGATGCACACCGGCCCTGATCACCTTGGCGGCGGGCGTCCCGCCGATGGAGGCGACAAACAGGATCTGGCAATCGGCGATCCGTGCGACCCGATGGGCGTTTTTATCCTCACCGGCGGCCGCATTCCCGACCTCGCGGATATCGATCAGTCGCTGTTCCGATGCCGACACCTGGTAGATCAGGAAGCGCCGGCATGAACCGAAATGCCCGTCCAGCTGGGCGCCGCGGTTGGAGGCACAGGCGACCCGGATGCTGTTCGGCATATCCGCCTCGGCATAGGCCACCACCTCGGGCAAGGGTTCGGTGAACTCATGCACCTCACCCTTGAGGCAGGCCAGCGCCGCCTTGAGCGACTCGGTATCGAGATCGGCAAACTCGCCATCGTCAGCCGACTTCAGCTGCTTCACCGTCAGGTCGGCGAGCTGTTTTTTGCTGGGCGGCAGGCCCACCGCATCATCCAGCACGCGTAGCAGGCGGGGGATATCGGTTTCCGGCAGTTCACGCGCCGCCAGTCCGATGCGCAGGGCGATCTCTTTATCGAGGGTTGGGCTGTTCATTGCTGTCTCCTGATCTGGGTCCCGATCTGGGTTGTCCGGAGGGCGCCCACGGGGCGCCCTATGTCAGTTTCAATGTAACTACTCACGGGGTGATTGGCCTGCCTTGCCGGCCTCACACGATGGCTTGCCCCCTCGAATCCGGCCCCCTTTTCAGCGCCTGCCCAAACTCGCTTCGCTCAAACAAGGGCAGGCTTGAATCTGAAAAAGGGGCCGGATTCGAGGCGCCACCAAGATCGGCCAACAAGGCAGTCCAATCACCTACGAACCGGTTGAGTAGTTACGTTTCAGGCAGAGATGATGCAGTCGTCTTCCATGCAGACATCAAGACACTGGGGAACGTCGAACTCATCCTCGCACTCGGTGCAGGTCTCGGCTTCGATCATATAGACGCCCTTGAAGGGCTTGATGGATTTGGTGGGACACACCGGTTCACAGTCACCGCAGGCGGTGCAGATATCTCTTACAATTGCTAGAGCCATGATAAGTCTCCTTCAAAAAGGGGGTTCAGACACGCTTGAAACGCAATGTGGTCGGGAATGAAGGCCGGGGCGTGATC
The DNA here is from genome assembly GCF_025175675.1 of Sedimenticola hydrogenitrophicus. Lineage (GTDB taxonomy): Bacteria > Pseudomonadota > Gammaproteobacteria > Chromatiales > Chromatiaceae > Sedimenticola > Sedimenticola hydrogenitrophicus. Next base: position 16,997 of record NZ_JANIOA010000055.1, on the reverse strand, counting down.
GGATCGACGTAGTAGCGGGAACCGTCGGTCAGCAACACCTCGCCTCCCCAGCTCTCCTCGGTATCCGTCTCCACCTCGGCGATCTCGTCCTCCTGGTCCTTCTTGGCGATATAGAACAGGAGCGCGCCATTCTCTTTCACACGAATCATTACACTGGGCATCGTTCTTACCTCACTTCAGCCGGCAAAATTGAATGCCGCGTTACTTGTTCCGGATTTTGGTGGATGCGCTTCGCTTATCCACCCTACGACGTGCGCCTCTGGACAGGGGCGGAGTCAGGCTCCAATGTAGGGTGGGTTAGCGTTGTTTGCGTAACCCACCAGGCGTTGCGCAGCAACACAACCCATTTGGTTAAGGTATGCCTGGCGGCACCGTTGGTGGGTTACGGCGCAAACAGCGCGCCTAACCCACCCTACATTTGATACAGACCCCTGGCCCGCCTAGCGGATCAGGTCGTAGTTGTAGTCCGTGGTACCCATGCCCCGGGTCTCTTCATCGAGCCGTTCCAGTACCGCGTTGACCAGGGTCTTGAGCATGTACATGGCGCCCTCGTAACCCAGGGTGGTGTCCCGATGCATATGGTGCCGGTCGAAGATCGGGAAGCCGATACGGATCAGTGGCACCTCGTGCTCCTTGCCCTTGTGCAGGGTGTCGCGCTGGATGAACTTGCCGTAGGAGTTACCGATCATGAAGTCCGGTTTGTTGGTGAACATCAGCGAACGGAAGTGCCACAGGTCCTTGCCGATGTGCACCTCGCTGTTCTGGCCGTAGGGTGAGTCGGCCAGCATCTGTTCCACCGCCTTCTTCCACCGCTTGTTGGCATGGCTGCAGAGGATCTGGGTCGGTTCCGCGCCAACCTCCAGCAGGAAGCGCACCATGCCCAGGACGAAATCCGCATCGCCGTAGACACCGAACTGCTTGCCGTGCAGCCAGGCGTGGCTGTCGGTCAACATGTCCACCAGGATGCCGCGCTCGCGGGTCAGCGAAGCGGAGATCGGCTTGCCGGTCAGTTCCGAGACCTTCATCAGGAACTCGTCGGTCGCCTCCAGTCCCATGGGAATGGCGATATCGGAGGCCGGCTGCTTCCAGGTGTTCTTGGTGAACTTGCGGCTCTTCACCGACTGCCAGGGCTGCAGGTAGAGGGTGTCGATGGCGTTCGGCGCGTCCTTTATCTCATCGATGGTGGTGCCGCCGTCGTACATGCGGTACTCGCCGTCCGCCGGGGTATCCAGCACGTCGCTGGGGTCACTCAGCAGGCTGCACTCGACGTCCATCTCCGCCATCATGCGCTTCATCACCCGGTAGTTGCCGAGGTAGGTCTCGAAGCCCGGCACGATGTTGATCTTGCCGTTGCTGCCGACCACCTTGTCTTCCATGTAGTTGAGGGTGAAATAGCGCTGGATACCCTCGAACATATTGTCCCAGCCGGTGGTGTGGGAACCGACAAAACTGGGGGTATGGGCGAACGGGGTGGGGAACTCCTGCTCGACACTGCCCTCTTTCTTGGCGTTGCCGATGAAGGCGTTCAGGTCGTCACCGATCACCTCGGCCATACAGGTGGTGGAGACGGCGATCATCTCCGGCTTGTACAGCGCCTTGGCGTTCTCAAGGCCGGCGAACATGTTTTTCTGCCCGCCGAATACCGCCGCGTCCTCGGTCATGGAGTCGGAGACACAGGCCACCGGCTCCTTGAAGTGGCGGTTGAAGTAAGTGCGGAAATAGGCCACGCAACCCTGCGAACCATGCACATAGGGCAGGGTCTTTTCAAAGCCCAGGGCACAGAGCACGGCACCCAGCGGCTGACACGCCTTGGCCGGGTTGACGGTCAGCGCCTCGCGATTGAAGTTGAGCTCCTTGTACTCCACCGTGGTGGACCACTGGAACACCTCTTCGATCTTCTCCTGGGGCACCTTCTCCTCGAACAGCTCCTGTTTGTTCTTCAGGGTGCTCTTGTACTCGTCCTGCCGAAACAGGGGATAACTCGGTTTGATATCTTCGACTAGCTGACTCATGATCTTTCTCCTCCCGCGCCACTAATCCGTGGACGACGGGTCAGATAAAAATAAACTTGTTATGCCTCGAATGTAGGTTGGGCTGAGCTTGCGAAGCCCAACGTTGGGTTTCCTCCGTCAACCCAACCTACCTCCATGGAATCAGGCACCGGCCACGGCGGCTTCCGGGGCCTCCTCGCTTTTCAGCCAAGGTGCCTGGACCTTGCTCCAGCAGGGGTTGTTCAGGGTCATGTCCATATCGCGGGCGAAGATGGCGAAGCCGTCATAGCCGTGATAGGGGCCCGAGTAATCCCAGGAGTGCATCTGGCGGAAGGGGATGCCCATCTTCTGGAAGATGTACTTCTCCTTGATACCGGAACCGATCAGGTCGGGCTTGACCCGCTTGACGAACTCCTCGAATTCGTAGCCGGTCACGTCGTCGTAGATCAGGGTGGCGTTGCCCATCTCCTTGATGGTGCGATCGTAGTCGTCGTTGTGGCCGAACTCGTAGCCGGTGCCGACCACTTCCATGCCCAGGTCCTCGTAGGCGCCGATGATATGGCGCGGACGCAGACCGCCCACGTAGAGCATCACCCGCTTGCCTTCCAGGCGCGGACGGTACTTGTTGATCACCGCCTGGTACTCGGCCTGGTACTTCTCGATCACCTTCTCGGCATTGGCCTGGATGGTCTCGTCGAAGAACGCGGCGATCTGGCGCAGGGATTCGGCGATCTTGGTCGGGCCGAAGAAGTTGTACTCCATCCAGGGCACGCCGTACTTCTCTTCCATGTGCCGCGAGATGTAATTCATCGAGCGATAGCAGTGCAGCAGGTTGAGCTTGGCCTTGGGTGTGTTCTCCATCTCCGCCAGGGTGCCGTCGCCGGACCACTGGGCGATCACCCGCAGACCCATGTCTTCCAACAGGGTACGGGAGGCCCAGGCGTCACCACCGATGTTGTAATCACCGAGAATGGTCACGTCATAGGGGGTGCTCACGAAGCTGGTGTCCTCGTCCCGGTTACCCAGCACCCAGTCGCGTACCGCATCATTGGCGATGTGGTGACCCAGGGACTGGGAGACACCGCGGAAGCCTTCGCAACGCACCGGCACGACCGGTTTTTCCAGCGTCTTGGCGGCCTGCTTGGCCACCGCCTCGATGTCGTCGCCGATCAGGCCGATGGGACACTCGGACTGGATGGTGATGCCCTTGTTGAGCGGGAACAGCTGCTCGATTTCGGTCATGATCTTGGACAGCTTCTTGTCGCCGCCGAAGACGATATCCTTCTCCTGGAAATCCGAGGTGAAGTTCATGGTGCCGAAGGTGTTGATGCCGGTGGTGCCGACATAATAGTTGCGCCGCCCGGCACGGGAGTACTGACCGCAGCCGACCGGGCCGTGAGATATATGGATCATGTCCTTGATCGGACCCCAGACCACGCCCTTGGAGCCGGCGTAGGCGCAACCGCGGATGGTCATTACACCCGGCAGGGATTTTCGGTTGGAGGTGATGCACTTCTTCGACTGCTCCACCTCCTGGTCATTCACCGTGAGATGTTTGGCACGCTCTTCACGTGCACTCTCTGGGTAGACTTCAAGCACCTCCTGGATCAGGGCGGCGGTCTCTTCGCGTGTCATGGTTGACATAAATCTTCTCCTTCTCCCGGCACCACTAATCCATGGATACGCGGGGTCATGAAATAATCCGTAGGTTGGGGTGAGGAACGAACCCCAACAAACCGGGATGGTTCGGCCTTGCAATTGTTGGGGTTCGCAAGCTCACCCCAACCTACGGCTGACATCCCCTTCGCTTACGCCTCGGCGCTGGCTTTCTGACCGATGACGCTCTCGTCTTCCTCGTCCATCAGGCCGAAGTCCATCAGCAGGTCTTCCAGGGCATCCATGGTGATGGGGGTGGGAATGACCATGTTCTTGTTGTCGATGATCTTCTGCGCCAGGTCACGGTACTCCTGGGCCTGCTTGGCCTCGGGGTCGTACTCGATGACGGTCATGCGACGGATCTCGGCGCGCTGTACCACGTTGTCACGCGGCACAAAGTGGATCATGTGGGTGCCCAGCTGGCGGGCCAGCTCCATGATCAGCTCGTCCTCGCGGGCGGTGTTGCGGCTGTTACAGATCAGACCAGCCAGACGCACGCCACCGGAGCTGGCGTATTTCACGATACCCTTGGAGATGTTGTTGGCCGCGTACATGGCCATCATCTCGCCGGAGCAGACGATGTAGATCTCCTGCGCCTTGTTTTCACGGATGGGCATGGCGAAACCGCCACACACCACGTCACCCAGCACGTCGTAGAAGACGAAGTCGAGGTCTTCCTCGTAGGCGCCTTCCTCTTCCAGGAAGTTGATGGCGGTGATCACACCACGGCCGGCGCAACCGACACCGGGCTCCGGGCCACCGGACTCGACGCACTTGATATCGCCATAGCCGACCTTGAGCACATCTTCCAGCTCCAGATCCTCAACCGTACCGGCCTCTGCCGCCATCTCCATGATGGTGTTCTGCGCCTTGGAGTGCAGAATCAGACGGGTGGAGTCCGCCTTGGGATCGCAACCGACGATCATGACCTTCTTACCCAGTTCGGCCAGACCGGCCACCAGGTTCTGGGTCGTGGTAGACTTGCCGATACCACCTTTACCGTAAATTGCACATTGACGCAGTGCCATGTCGATCTCCTTACTCGTTGTTGAATCAGTGGTGATTGATTACGCTGAATCACCTGGACAACGGGTATTGAGCAAGGGCTGTGCCAAAAGCAATAACTGCTTTTAACTGACTGTAATAAAACGGTATTTTTATTAAGCAAGGGCAGGATTCGACAGTCGGGTTTGCTACAAACCCCGGTCAATTGTATGGATGAATACAGACAAACCGCGCCTGACAGCGCCTCGCTGCCGGCCAGCGCCCGGCTCTCCATCAACCACTGCAATCTGCCGCCGGTGATCCTCGGCAGCCTGACCTTCCAGCACTACCCGGCGCCGCTCTACCTGGACGGCGTGAAGGAGTTGCATGCCGCGCTGTTCAGCAATCTGCAGCAGATAGAGGATGCCGCCGAGCGGGCGGAGAATTTCCAGGACTATATGCGTTCCGGTTTTCTGCTGGATAATCCGGACGAGGCCGGACTGCCCGACCGACCCGGCAAACAGAACCGGCGCCGGGCGGACTACCTGCGCATCCTGCGCGGCTGGCTGTTCGATGCCGACGGCAAGGAGGCGGCCGTGTTGAAAGGCTGGGTGGAATCGCGCTTCGGCCTGCTGCCGCGCAACCACCAGGGACCGGTGGGCGATATCAACTCCACGACTTACCAGCACTACCTGGCGGCCCGCACCCAGGGGCTGTACAACACCAATGCCCTGGAGTCCCAGCTCGACCTGCTATACACCTACTGCCAGTACGAGGTGCGCCGGCAGTTCCCCGCGCAGACCCATCTCACCCTGTACCGCGGCATCAACCGGATCGATGAACATGAGGTGCTGCATCAACCGGCCCGGCATATCTATATCCTGGTGCTGAACAACATCAACTCCTTTACCGGCAACCGCGAACGGGCCGACGAGTTCGGTGACTATATTCTTGAAGCGAAGATCCCGCTGAGTAAACTGGTCTACCTGCCGGGACTGCTGCCGGGTCGCCTGAGTGGCGAGGATGAGTACCTGGTGATCGGCGGGGTGTATGAGGTCGCGCTGAAACCATTTTAGTGTAGCAAAGCCGACAATCATCCCTACCATGTCAAACCCCGATCCGGCTAAGTCGTTGTTCCGATACGGATCGGCCAATCTGGCCCGGCTCTTGCTGCTGCCTTGTGAATCCCCATTGTTAAGGAGCACGAAAAATGGCAGAGACAAGCATGCAGGACCTGATCGACGTCATCGGCAGCGGCGACATCGTGCCCTACCTGGGGGCCGGCGCACTCGACGGCGTGATCAATATCGAGACCGGTGAACCGATCCCCGCCGACAGCGACAGCCTGATCCTCGCCATGAACAACGGCAACCCCATGTCCGCGCGGCTGATGTACGAGTTTCCCCGGGCGGCCATGGATATCGAACTGAAACGCGGCCGCAGTGCGGTCAATCGCTTTCTCGACAGCACCTACGGTGCAACCCGCTGGAGCCGCTCGCCCCTGCATGCGTGGCTCGCGGCGATCGGGACACCCTATGTGATCGACATCAACCGCGACAACCAGCTGCAGCTGGGCTATGCCGACCGGCCCCACACCCTGATCCGCGGCATCTCGCGGATTGCCGGCACCGATTACCGCTTCCGCATCCACCACTATGACGGTATGCACTATTCCGAGCGGGAGATCGAACAGGAGGCGGTGGATACCTCCCTGCCCATCCTGTTCAAACCGATGGGCAGCCCGCTGCCGGATGCCACCTACATCGCCTCGGACGCCGACTACGTGGACTACATCTCCGAGCTGATGGGCGGCTTCGCCATTCCCGATTTCGTCAAGCGCTACCGCAAGGGAAAACAGTACCTGTTCATCGGCCTGCGCATGACCCGGGACACCGAGCGTATGGTACTCTCCGATATGATCTATGACGCCGCCACCCCGGCCGGCTGGGCGCTGATTGCCGAACCGAATGCCAAGGAGCGGCGTTTCTGCCAACGCCTGAACATCGAAATCATCGAGGCCGATGTCAGTGAGCTGATGGCGGCGGCCGCCATTGTGCCGAAACATGAGACCGGGATCGGAATCGAAGGGGTCGGAGTCAATTTGGATCAATGATGCGGGTGGAAGCAAACAATCCTAAACCAATTTGACTCCGACCCCTTCCAACAATTCCGCATGACCGGAGTTCAAGTTATGCAACCGATGATTGATGCCGACAACCCCAGTTACCGGCTGGGGGTAACCACCATGGACCAGACCCATCACGAATTCATCGCGCTGGTCAATCAACTCGCCGTTTCGGACCGGGATGACTTCGTCACCCTGTTTGCGCAACTGGTGAAGCACACCCATGCCCATTTCAATTCGGAAGCAGCACTGATGGAGCAGTACCGCTTTCCGGCCATCCGCGAACATACCGATGAACACCAGCGAGTGCTGGGGGAACTGGACCGGTTCGGCGAAAAGGTGGCACGGGGTTCGATCGCCATGGGCCGGGACTATGTACAAAACCACCTGCCCGGCTGGTTCGACCTGCACGCCCGCACCATGGACAGCGCCCTGGCGGCGCACCTCAAACTGCAGGACAATGGCTAACGACGTTGTTGTGCTGCTGGCTTCCGCTTGGGCACAAACAACGTGTCCACCCTACCCCTTGATGTACACACTCTGCATGCCATGCCGCGATCTTTGTGTTCTGCGTAGGGGCAACCCCCCGTGGTTGCCCGCTCGACACGACCCGTATCCTATTCGGGCAGGCACGGGGGCCTACCCCTACGAACTACCGGACGAATCGACGCCGCGTGTAGGATGGGTGGAGGAGGAACGACGTAACCCATCACGACCGATATGGGATCATGGGTTACGCTGCCCCTCGCCCCTCCTACGTTCCTGGCTTCCGCGTGGGCACAAACAACGTGCCCACTCTACCCCTTGATGAACACGCCTCTGCATACCATGCCGCGATCTTTGTGTTTTGCGTAGGGGCAACCCCCCGTGGTTGCACGTTCGACACGAACCTTACCCTGTTCGGGCGGGCACGGGGGCCTGCCCCTACGACTTATCGGGACAACTCCAACAACGCCAGCGCCTGGTCTTCACAGGCCGCCCGCACATCCCGGTCCAGCGCCCGGAGCCAGCGCCGGGGGATCGCCTCCACCCCGTGGCAGGCACCGGCCAGCATGCCGGCAATCGCCCCGGTGGTATCGGCGTCCCCGCCCCGGTTGACCACGTCGATCAGGATCGCCTCCAGATTGTCATGGGCAAAGAAGGCCTGAAACACCGCCTGCAGGGTCTCCACCATCCAGCCGCTGGGATTCTCCACCGGGCGCCGGTCAAAGCGATAGGCGCGCTGTTGCGCCACCAGCTCCAGGGCGATGTCGTGCAGTGTCGCCGGCGGTTCGCCCCGGAAGGCAGCCACCAGCATGCGCAACACGGCCTCCGTCCCGGCATCGGCCTGGGGATTATTGTGGGTGACATGGGACTGGGAACGTGACGCCTCGACCAGCCGCTCATGCGGCGCATTCCAATAGGCAATCGCCACCGGCAGCGAGCGCATGCAGGCGCCATTGCCGGCATCGAATTCATTCTCCGGCACGCACGGCACGCCGCTGTCGCGGAAGTGCACAATCCCACGCCGCACCGTGTGACCGATATCCACCGGCTTGGTGCGCATCCAGTCACTGAATGCCCGTGCCACCGGCACCGCACGTACCCCACCCTGTGCCAGTATCGACTCCCCAAGGGCCAGGCTCATGCCGGTATCGTCGGTCACCTGTCCGGGTTTCAGACGCAACCAGCCGCCGCCGACGATCTTCTTGTGGACCCCGTATTTTTCCCGGATCTCCTGGGGGGTAAGGAACTCGGTCGTGGCCCCCAGGGCGTCGCCAACGGCCAGCCCCAGGTAGGCGCCGAGGGCGCGTTGCTCCAATGATAACGATGCTTGTCCCAAACCCGTCCCCGCGTAGGGGCATCCCCCATGGTTGCCCGTTCTATACCACCGCGCTCCGACCCGGGCAGGCACGGGGGCCTGCCCCTACGGGACCGGGTGGCGACGTACGAATCTGTAGGGTGGGCACGCTGTTTGTGCCCACCCGACGTAACTGTGCACCAACACACCGCTCCTCGCACCCCGCGTAGGGGCAACCCCCCGTGGTTGCCCGTTCGATTCCGCCACCATCCCATCCGGGCAGGCACGGGGGCCTGCCCCTACGCTTGCACAAAACACTTGGCGAAATCGACGCACACCTCGCAACTGGGCGAACGGCAGACGTAGATCCCTTCCGACTCACACAGCTGTTTGTAGAGGAAACGTTTCCACTTCATGTTCTTGTCGTTGCGCAACGCCAGCGGCGCGAAATTGTCCAGCATCAGTTGCGACAGGTCGGGACGGCACCAGAGACCCAGGTCCTGCCACAGGTGGTCGTTCCCCAGGCAACCCACGGTCACGATGCCGGCCATCCACACCTCCGATTCACTGGCGCCCGTACGCCCCGCCAGCAGCAGTTGGTTCAGCTCCTCCCGCTCATCGTGCCGGTTGAAACCGAGCGGCCGGTCGAGCCGCGCCACCCGGTCGGGATCGGCCCTGGGGAAATGTCGCGCCATCATCCGGCGAAACGCCATCTCACCCAGGCCCAGCCAGTCGGGCATGACGCCCAGCCCCACCGACCAGGAGGCGAGCATGCGCGCCAGGTTCTCCTCGACAGGTTCCCCGCGGCGGGATGCCATCAAGCCGGCATACACCGATTCCAGCGATTCATCGCGTCTAACCGCATTCAGCATCATGCACCTCGTATTCAACGACGATGTCCTCATCCCGAGGGATAAACCGGCACGCCAGATGCCACTCCCCGGTAACCGGCCTTCGCCCCGGGCCCGCTGTTTCCAGCTTGCCTACCGCCATCAGCACCCGGTATTCCTTCCGGTCCAGGGGGTAACCGCCGCATGACGGCACATCCAGAAACCGCACCCGGATCGCACAGTTACCGCACTTGCCCTCGCCGCACTCGAAACGCAAGGGAATCCGGTTGGCCCGGGCGATCTCCAGCAGCGTGTCGGGCGCGCGGCCAAACACGGCATAGACCGTCTTGTCGGTGAAATCCGGGCTGGAAAAGGTTATCAGCGGCATGTGTCGGCTCCTCTCCGGTCAGGTCGGCTTAATCGTACAGTCGCCGATGATCTGCGCCTGGCAGGCCAACCGGTCATGCCGTCCTGCCATGTTCTCCTTTAGCACCTTCTCTTCCAGTACCGAGGGTTCGGTGAGATTGTGCCAGCCCTCCTGCACATGCATTATGCAGGTGCCGCAATCCCCTTCGCGGCAACCGTAGACAATGCCGGCACCGATCTGCTCGGAGACCTCGATCACCCGCGTGCCGGCCGGCACGCTGACGGTCTTTCCGATATCTTCAAATGTAATCTTTGCTTTTGCCATCTGTGCTCACCTGTGGGGTGTAATACGTTGCCTTGATGAAGCGTTATTCAACTCAAGTTTCTGAGTATTTGTAGGTTGGGGTGAGCATTGCGAACCCCAACGTTTGCCGCAATTGTCATGTTGGGGTTCATTTCACTCACCCCAACCTACGAGGTAGCCAAATATTTACGCGTTATTCAATCCAAGCTCCTGGGTTTGCGGTACTGGTAGGGGATAAGCTTACGCATGCCATCCTCAGGTCCGTAAACGGTACATCCTTGTACCACTCCTCACCGCTATCCGATACTGCACCCGTAGGAGCGGCGCCCCGCCGCGATTTCGGCCCGGGGGCGGGCCTCCTACCGGTCGATTTTTGCAACGACCGGGGTTATTCAACCCATTAAACCGGCGGCCCACAAGCGGGCGCATCCCCACCCATCGGGCAAGCGTTCAGATCCCGCTTGCGATCCAGCACGATACCCAGCGCCTTCAACACCGGTCCGTCGACAAACCCCGATTGTTGCAGCAACCCGTACTCCAGCAGCGGCCGACAAATCAGCAGCGGCTCCGCCAGCATCAGATTCAGCGCCTGCCGTGCACTCAGGGCGGTGATATCGATGGCCCCCGACTTCACCACCGGGGCGGACGGGTTAAACCATTGGGACACCGGCTTGTCGCCAAAAAACGGCCTCAGGGTTGCCGCCGTCCAGGCGTGACTCAGCAGATCCCGCACCTCCGGCCGATGGCCCCGGGCACGCAACAGCGCCACCTGATAACGGTTGCCGGTGCAACCCGGCTTTTCGTAAAACAGCAGCTGGTTCATAGGTCGTTGCGCAACCGCTGTTCATGCAGGGAGTTCAGCAACGCTGAGTTGCGCCGCCAAACTCGCTCCGGCAGATGCGCCCAATCGGGTTGCGTGCCGACCGACCGCTGCGGGCGCGGCTTGCGCCACGCGCTGAAACGTTCGATGCCAGGCAATGTCAGGTTCGTGGACACGGTTTAGCTCCTTTGTCGTTAGCGCGCCTGGATCTCCGCCATCACCTCGGCCATGCGCTCCGGCCGGATACCGGTGAGCGAGCCGGGCGGATTGGCGGGCTCGCCGAACGGGCTCAGGATGGCCCCCTCGATGGGACAGATACTGACGCACTGGGGATCGGCAAATTCGCCCTCGCACTCGGTACACTTTTTCGCATCGATGCGGAAGTGGGGACGTGCGTCTGAGATCGCTTGACTGGGACAGAGCGGCTCGCAGGCCCAGCAGTTGACGCAACTCTCGATAATCTCATAAGCCATGTGGCTACTCCTCAAGCGCCCTTAAGCACCGATCTGCAACTGGACCGCTGCCCGGGCTTCATCCAACTGACCGTTCTCGGCCATCTCGGCATAGACGGCGGCCACCGCCTCCTCGATCGGCTCCATGGCATGCTCGCCGTTGGGCTGGATGCCGGCCGTCTCCAGCTGCTCCCAGGGCTCGTAGCCGATCTTGGAACAGAGCACCGCCTCGCAGCCTTCCAGGGCGCGGATGATCTTTTGCAGGGTGGTCTCGGCGTCACCGCAACTGTCGCCACCGCTGCAGTAGAGATCCACCTTGCGGTGGCCGATGAAGCGCACATCGGTCATGGACGCCTCGTAGACCAGAAACTCCTTGGCATGGCCGAAGTGCTGATTGATCACACCGCCACCGCTGGTAGCCACCGCCATCAGCACCGGGCGGGTCTCCTTCCGGTTCACCTTAATGGAGGAGAGCGCGACAAACGACTGGCCGCTCTGCTGCTTCTGCGCCTCGCGATTCGCCTCGATGCTGGCGTGATACTCGGCGCGCCGCTGCATGGCCGATTCATAATCGATCTCCATGTTCTCGACCTTGTCCATGGTGAACTCGTCGCCCCGGTCCTCGCCCAGCATGCCCACCGCATCGGCGCGGCACTGGCGGCAGTGGCGCATCATGTTCATGTCGCCGGCACACTTGTCCTGCAGCGCCTGCAACTCGTTATGGGTCGGGCCGCGCTGGCCCATCACGCCGAAAAAGGTACCGTGCTCGGCCTCGGCAATCAGCGGCATCACGTTGTGCAGAAAGGCGCCGTTGGCCTTCACCACCTTGCTCACCTCCTCCAGGTGCACGTCATTCACGCCGGGGATCATCACCGAGTTGACCTTCACCAGGATGCCGCGCTCGGTGAGCATCTTCAGCCCCTGCTGCTGCTGCTTGATCAGGATCTCCGCCCCCTTGCGTCCCTTGATGCGGCGATTGTTCCAGAAGATCCAGGGATAGATCTGGGCGCCCACGTCGGGATCGACACAGTTGATGGTGATGGTGACGTGATCGATATTGTGCTTGCACAGCTCCTCCACCTGGTCCGGCAGCGACAGGCCGTTGGTGGAGACGCAGAGCTTGATATCCGGCGCCTTCTCGGTGAGCTGGCGGAAGGTTTCGAAGGTACGCTCCGGATTGGCCAGCGGATCGCCGGGACCGGCGATGCCCAACACCGTCATCTGCGGGATATTGGCCGCCACCGCCATCACCTTCTTCACCGCCTGATCCGGCGTCAGCACCTCCGAAACCACACCGGGACGCGACTCGTTGGAGCAGTCGTATTTCCGGTTACAGTAGTGGCACTGAATATTACAGGCCGGCGCCACCGCCACATGCATGCGGGCAAAATGGTGATGTGCCTCCTCGGAATAGCAGGGGTGGTTGTGCACCTTCGCGCGGATATGCTCGGGCAGATGCGACAACTGATCGCTGCTGCCACCGCAACCGGATGAGCTACAACCGTCCGCAGCGGACTCGCTTGCCGTTTGACCTATTACCGTCAACTCCATCACTGGGTCTCCTGATCTATGCCCTGTCGAGGGTTGTTAACATTGCTTGAGACCCTTGATGCAAAGGGTGTGCCCAGTTGACGTTAGGTAGCTAACAGACTGTTTATTGGGTATTTTTCGATACGGCGAACCGGGCGATGTAGGGTAATGGACACGACAAACGGGGGTGTTGTCGGGAGTGCTACGTGGGTGTTGAAGTGTGATGACGGGCAGGTGGGAAACATGATCAATAAGAAGAGATCAGGCCTTGATAAGCAGAATTCTTCGTTTGACAGCGAATCTAGACCTAAACCTAGTAGTTTCGAGTTGACAATGGGATGTTTAGTTATGACAATCAGGTTAGGAAAAAACATAGTAATACAAGGGATTTAAATTATGACGCATCCTGTTTTACTTCGAATTGCTTTTTACGCCATGACCGCAGTAGTCCTCAGTGGCTGCGCAAATAGCGCTAGTCATCAGGTTATGAAAAAGGAGTACGCAGGAGATGACTATCTTACTTGCAAAGAAATAGATAGACAGAAGCGTAAGGCCCGGATTGTTATCCGAGGCGTTGAGCAAGACAAAGAAGACATGACTGGTGACGATGTTGTAGATGGCATTCTGTGGTTTCCGTTTAATGTCATAGCCAAACAGTCAAATTACTCTAGCGCTACCAATGCAGCTGAAAATAGAATTGAGCACCTGACATTACTGGAGGTAGAAAAAGGATGTCGTGCTGGCCTAGCAGCATCAGGTCCTTCTAGTATTTCTTATGCTGCAGATTTGGAAGTCACAAACCAGCTACACCAACTCAATTCCCTATATAGAACTGGCGTATTGACAAAGGAAGAATATATCACCAAGAAAAAGGTTATTCTTGATAACGTAGGCACAAGCCAACCACCTCAGCAGTCTATTGGTTCCACTGGACACCCTGAGCAATACTCAGATGATTACCCATTGAGGCAGACACCCTCCGAAAATGGAGTCAAGCAGGCTCGCTTAGAAGAATCAGGCAAACATCTTTACCAAGCTGAAAAGCTTGCTGAAGGTACAGAGTGCAATGAAGTATCCTTCATGATTAAAGATTACAGTAAGGATGTATACAGCGCAAAATGTAGCAATGGATTACAGGTTATTAGTTGCGAGTGGGGCGAGTGTGCATTTATCAAGTAAAAGGCTTCGTGCTTAACTGGCCTCCAAATATAGACCAATAGGATCAGGACCAATATGGCCACGAGTTAAGGGGACACAATACTCAACTCCTGGGCACGAGTTCAGCAATCGATAGAGCCTGTCCCAATGATCTGCCATTGATCTCGACCCCATTGATCTCAAATAGCGAACCGCCGGGCAGCCGGTAAAACACAAATGCTTATTAATAGGGCTGGACAACCCTATCAAGCGGGGTTCAGTTCAACAGGCATTTATGCCGCATGCGGCGCACTCGGCATAATGGCTAAATGGTTAGCATTACACAGGGGAATTGATGAAAGTCGAATGCGTTAGTGTGCAGAAAGATCAATGGGGTCGGAGTCATTGATATTTCACCTCTGATAGGTAATCAATGACACTGATAATCCCTTAGCCGCCTCCTAAGCCAGGTGGTGTTTGTCAGAGGATGTGAAAGATGACAAACCATCTGAAAATAGGAGACGGCCATGACACTCTATAGCGGAATCGATCTTCACGCCAACAACAGCGTATTGGCGGTTATGGATGACCGAGACCACGTGCTGTTCGAGAAGCGCCTGCCCAATAGTTTAGACCTCATTGTCGAGAGTTTGCAGCCGTACAAGGAGGATCTATTGGCCTGCGTGGTGGAATCCACCTATAACTGGTACTGGCTGGTGGACGGCCTGATGGATGCCGGCTTTGCGGTACGCCTGGCACACACCAGCGCCATTCCCCAGTATGCCGGACTCAAGTACAGCAACGATGAAACGGATGCTCGACACCTGGCGCATCTGCTACGCCTCGGCATACTGCCGGAAGGTTACATAATGCCCCGGGAGCAGCGGGCCGTGCGCGATCTTTTGCGGCGCCGCCTGCTGCTGGTGCATCAAAGAACCCTGCACCACTTGAGCGTACAAAGCCTGATTGCCCGCTATACCGGCAACCGGTTGTCGGCTAACCAGGTCAAAGCGCTGGATAGTACCCGGATCGATCAGCTGTTGCCGGAGCCCATTTGCCTCGGCGGCCAGATCACCATCCTGGCCATGCACTGGCTGGACAAGGCCATCGACAGGCTGGAGCGTGAGGTATTGAAACGGCTCAACGCCAACAAAGACTATGACTTGCTGACCAGCATACCGGGGGTGGGCAAGATACTCGCCCCCACCATCATCCTGGAAACTGGCAGCATCCATCGTTTTCCCGGTGCGGGCCATTATGCGTCCTATGCCCGCAGTGTCAGCAGCGAGAAGCTCAGTAATGGCAAACTCAAAGGTCGGGGCAATAAAAGAAACGGCAATAGGTATCTGGCCTGGGCCTTCATGGAGGCGGCCCACCATGCCGCCATCTGGAGCCCGGAGATCAGGCGCTTCTACGAGAGGCGCAAGGCCAAACGCCATATTCTGGTGGCCAAGAAGACGGTCGCCAACAAACTGACTAAGGCCTGCTATTACATGTTGACCCGGCAGGAACCGTTCGACGTGCACCGGGCCTTTGGCTGAGTCTTGCCGTGACGGACGGCGGATATGGGGTTGACATCAAGCCCGGCGGCTCTGATTGCCGCCGTCACGGCAACCTAAGCATGCAGGGTTAACTGAAGCGCCTCACCGATGAGCTTGAAAAGGGTTGGCATCGAGAGATAGCCCGAGTTCTGTACGATATGAACTGGCCAGAGGTGGGTACTGTAAATTTTCTGGAGCAGCGATGCTGCTTGGGGCCGACAAAAGGATATTGCCGAGCCTAGATCCTGATGGGTGACTGGTGCGTTTTATTATTGAATCAGCACGACCCGAAGAAAAGGCAGGCGCGCCTTGGTGATCTGCATGATAATTCGGAGCGAAGAAGCTCACGGCTTCATACGCCCTGTTGACCGGAGGCGGCTAATGGGTGACCCCATTGATCCCCGGGCGTGGAGCGCCGGAGACGAGTACGGGGCGCCTTCCGAATACACTTATGGTGGCAATGAGCAAACAAAACATTAGAGTAAGCGACAAATGCGAGGCTAGCAGTTTATCAGCGGTAGTTACTTATAATAAGATCATTACGATGAATTCTGAGACAACTCAAGATATAACATCATCGCACCCAGGAGAGATGTAAAATAAAAGCTTACTTCAGATGAGAAGTACCAAACAACGGGCCAAATGATCGCGCCACCAAAAGAGAGAAACAGATTCCATTGATCAAACATCCAAAGCGTAATAAAGGCAGGGATTACCGTTAAAAAGTACACCATTCCAAGAGATGAAACTAGTGGAGTTGTTGGTCCCTTGTATGAATTATACTTGTTGTAATTCTGACTTACTGGTCTCTTGTATGAATTATACCTGTTGTATTTCTGACTTGTTGAGCTGGTACGCTGCTTCCTATTTAGCGACAACTCACTTATTACCTCATTGCATGTTGCCTTAAACTCATCAAAATCCTCTATCATAAAGCCATCTACATGCATTGTTTTGTTTCGTATCGAAGCAATACCATGTATCTTTTTTACTAAGTAACTAGAATACTTACCTTCTACTGAGTTAATTTTTTCATGTATCCCCTTCCCTGTTGCTCCAACTCCATCTAGCAAAGACTCAATCTTTCGAGTAAGTATTATTACTTCTTCAATTTGTCCCATTTGACTTTCCTTAATAACTACTCTGATCGTCGAATATTAACTCACCAGAAGTGTCATCCTTTAGCTTTGAAGACTGCTATTGCAGCACCAGACCCGATAGTTGTATAAATTAATGTATAACCAATAATCTCAAATGCTTGATAAATCCAATAACATGGAACGCCAATGAAGATTAAACCTACAGCTAAGTAGAATAGTAGTTTTGCCAAATTGAATAATCCTCCGTTCTTGTGTGATTGTAATGTAGTTTCTTACATCGCAATTCATCAAACTCGAGCTGAGTGGAATCAGATTGGATCAATGGGGTCAGACTCGATTGATTAGAGGGATGGTTAACCCTTGGAAAAGTGGGAATCGAGT
>NZ_JANIOA010000054.1 GCF_025175675.1 Sedimenticola hydrogenitrophicus | reverse complement strand
TCTATTAACCGATATTGCCTTTTACCAGCACGGCATTGTGTTCAGGCCGTGACAAACTATGCTTATAGTAGGAGTCTTGGAAGGTTCCCAGCGAGAAGGGTTATTCAAAAAACACCACAGGATGATTCAGACATGAGAAAAGCCCGCACCCTGCTTCCGCCCGGTATTTCAGGTTGGTACAACAGAAAGATGGCCCGGGCCAATACACCCCGAACCGAAGCACAGAAAAAAGTACTGGATGCCTACAGCAACTACCTGCTCAAGGATCTGGCGCCATCAGGAACGTAGCCCGCCAGGTTGCAGATCGTGCGAAATTCTTCCGCACAGACCGGCATAATGGAGAGCCTGTTCCCTTTCTGCAGAAGTCGCATGCCTTCAAGCGCTGGCGTTTGCCGGATCTGAGCGAGCGAAATCACCTCGGGAAATTTACTTACATACTCCACATCCACCATAAACCAGCGCGGCTTTTCCGGGGTCGATTTCGGGTCGTAATATTTCGAGTCGGGGTTCCAAGCGGTAAAGTCTGGATACGCCTCCTTGCAGATACGGGCCACGCCGGCAACACCCGGAACCTTGCAACTTGAATGGTAAAACAGCACTTCATCACCCGGCTTCATCTCCTGCATCATGAAGTTGCGGGCCTGATAGTTCCTGATGCCATCCCAGTGTTCTGTTCGATCCCGCTTTAAATCATCAATCGAATAAGCATCCGGTTCGCTTTTCATCAGCCAATAGTGTTTCATCGATAGGGGTCTTCCTGCGTTCTCTATGTTATTCGATTGGCATCATGGATTTTGCCGCTACGGGCGCGTACGGCTCTTCCGTTTTGGGTGGTAGCGGCTTCATCCGGGCTACGGCTATTGGATCTTAGAAAAGGCTATCCCAGAGGTCCTGATTAAAGCCGACGACGGCAACGCTATCGGAAATAACAAAGGGCCTTTTAATCAGATTTCCGTTTGCGGCCAGCGCCGAGATCGCCTGTACGTCAGAAAGGGTCTTGAGCTTCTCCTTAAAACCTCCCTGGCGATAGTCCTGACCGGATGTATTGAAGAGTCGGGTGACCTGGCCGTCGCAGGCATCCAGCATTGTCCTGAGTTCCAACTCGGTGGGGGGGTGTTCGCGAATGGGGATTTCGGTAAATTCGATACCGTGCTCCGTCAGGTATTTTTTTGCTTTTCTACAGGTTCCGCAATTGGCGTATGCATAAACTTTCAAGATACTCATGGCTTCCCACTTGACAACCGAACCGGCCAACAGCATGAAAACAGTCCGTAAACCGCCATGCCGGTGAAAAATACTACAGATTTTCCTCGATATATCGTGCCACGTCCTCATGGTGGGTCTTGGTTTTAACTTTATCCATGACCTGTCGCAGTATGCCGTCGGCGTCGACTATAAAGGTTGTCCGATGGATACCGTCAAACACCCTGCCCATGAATTTTTTCTCTCCCCATACCCCGTAGGCTTCCGCAACGGCATGATCCTCGTCGGCCAGCAGGGTAAAATTGAGGCCCTGCTTCTCGGTGAAATTGACCAGCCGCTGTGGCGCATCCGGACTGATTCCCAGCACCACCGCGTTTAATTTTTCGAATACACGCTTGTAGTCACGAATGCCACAAGCCTGTACGGTACAGCCCGGTGTCGACGCCTTGGGGTAGAAATAGACAACCACATTTTTGCCAAGGTAGTCTGCCAGGCTGACCATATTCCGGTTCTGGTCAGGCAGGCTGAATGCCGGTGCTTTTTTTCCTGTTTCGGGGTAAGTCATGAACTTCTGCCATCTCTGATCCAGACTCCAATCAATTCCGATTATACACAACCTGTCGGTTTTGGCAGGCCACCATACTTGGTAATCGGTTTCATAGGTCCGGTCAGCCAGAGATTGAACATCTCCTTGGAAGGTGCATCCAGATATTTGGCGAACTTTCGGATCGGCGGTACCACCGCATGTTCTTCATAATACTCGCGGGCCTTTAAAATCTGGCCCCATTTCTCGTCGTCCAGTACCACGCCATCCGCATCGGCCATCGCCCTGCCGACCTCGGGTGTCCAGCTGTTCATGTCAACCAGATAACCATCACCATCGCGCTGCGGGATCTCTACACTCATTGTTATACACTCCATAATTACCTAGTAATATAGTAAAGAATTAAGGCGATTGTACCTGGGCTCTGTCAAATTACACCACTCAATGAATATGGTTTTTATCGTCCCGCCTCATATTGCACATACTTCTAGTGGTTTAGTGATCCGAATTCACTATAATTAGCTGGATCACAATCTTCAAAACGGTGGCTATAAGGCGAATGGACATATGCCAAATAGTATAAAAAGTCGTCTCAAGGGAATGCCTCTCCTACGCTTTATTCTGCTGTTATCGGGCGGATACCTGATTATCTCCCTCATCGTCATCCTGCTCATCTCCTCGAACATCAAACAGAAGGCCATTGAAGACCTCTCGCGTGAAGATGCACGACAAACGGCGGAATTGATCTTTCAAAGCCTTTACTCGGTAATGAGTGATGGCTGGAACAAAAAAGAGATACTGGCGACTATCGACAGACTCAACAAGGCCGCCCCCAGGATGGAGATCATGGCCTATCGCGGCAACCCGGTGATCAGGGAGTTCGGCGACATACCCGGCGAGGCGGCCATACGCGAGGCAGATCCGTTGATCCAGCAGGCGCTCGGCAGTGGCAAGGAGATTCTCCGGACCAGCGAATCCGACATCCGTTTTATCTACCCGGTCATCGTCAGCAAAGAGTGTACCCGCTGCCATGAGGAGGCGCGGCCAGGCGACGTAAACGGGGTCATCGATATTCGTTATCCCATCGAGAACCTGAAGGTATCGCTCTCCCTGATCATCAATATCATGCTCGGATACTTCATCCTGATCATGGCACTGCTGTTTACCGGCCTGTTTTTCAAACTCAGGGCATTTGTGGTGAAACCCATTATCGCCCTGGCTACGATCATGGGGGAGATCACCAACAATGCCGATCTCTCAAAGCGGGTCAAACACGGGGGCTGGATCCGCGAGGTGCATCATTTGACGGATTATTTCAACCGCATGCTGGTGACCCTGCAGGATTTCCAGTATCGGCTGGAGGAGCTTTCGGTTCGTGACCCGTTGACCGGACTCTACAACAGGCGGAGGTTCGAACAGTTTCTGGACTATGAGGTGGACCGTGCCACCCGGCATGACCGCTGTTTTTGTCTGATCATGATCGACCTGGACAATTTCAAGCATATCAATGACACCTATGGACATCCTATCGGCGATATGGCCTTGCAGAAACTGGCCTTGCTGTTGAGGGCACAGACACGCAGGACCGATGTCATCGCGCGTATCGGGGGCGATGAATTCGCCATTATTTTGCCGGAAACGGATTTTGACCACGGCCTCTCCTCCGCGGAGAAACTGCGGCATATTCTGGCCAATTCCGCCCTCGAGTTACCCGACTGCAAAATCAGGATCAGCGGCAGTTTCGGTGTGGTCAGCTATCCGCAGAATGGCGACGGTGTTGAAAACCTCAAGATTGCCATGGACGTGGCGATGTACAAAGCCAAACGCTGCGGCAAAAACTGCGTGGCGGTATTGGGCGATGATGAAAGCGGCGCGGAAATGGAGGTATTCAAAAAGGGGGAATTCCTACGTCTGGCGCTGGAGGAGAATCGGGTCGCGGCCTTCCTGCAGCCGATTGTCAAAATACCGGGTGGTCTGTATGCCTATGAAGTCCTCGCGCGTATTGAGGATGACGGCCGGTATATTGCTGCAAACGAGTTCATACATGCCGCCGAGGAGCTGGGACTGATGGTCGAGCTGGACACGGATGTCTTCAAAAAAGGGATTGAGTACCTGGCCGGCCATCCACTGGAAGAGACCAAGCTCTTTTTCAATCTCGGCTCCCGCACCCTGGCCAACGAAGAGACCATTCGGGAGATGGTTGGATTTGCCAGGAAAATGAAAATCCAGCTTAACCGGATCGTATTTGAGATTACAGAACGCGAGGCACTTCCAAGGATATCCGAGTTGAGTCACCTGATCGATGAACTGCACGATCTGGGGATAGAATTTGCCCTGGATGACTTCGGCAGTGGCTTCTCCTCCTTCCTCTACCTGAAATATCTCGCAGTCGACTATGTCAAGATTGAAGGCAGCTTTGTCCGGCAGATTGCCGTGGATCGCCGTGACCGGATCATGGTCGAGCATATCGCCAGCATCGCCAATCAGTTCGGCATAAAAACCATTGCGGAGATGGTGGAGGATGAAGAGACCAACCTGCTGCTCCAGAACTATGGCATAAATTATGCCCAGGGTTACTACTACGGCCACCCAAGTCCGAGCAGCGGGAGTCGTCTATCGAGCGATTCCCGAGAACAAGAGGCCGTCGAATGAAGGTAACTACTCACAGGGTGATTGGCCTGCCTTGCCGGCCTCGCACGATGGCTGGATCAAGATCATCCCACAAGCCAGTCCAATCGCATGCAGGCCAGGTGGGTAGTTACGAATGAACAGTTATTCCACTCGCCTGGTGGCGCACCGGGGCTATATGGAGCTGTACCCCGAGAACAGCTGGCGTGGAATTCAGGCCGCCATCGAGAGTGGCGCCCTGTGGATAGAGTTCGACATCCAGATGTATAAACCGGGACAGTTCTTCCTGCTGCACGATGCGGATTTCCAACGTACCGCCAACTCCCCACGCGCGCTTTTCGATATCACCGAGTCACAACTGGGCCGGATCAGTATCCATGAACCGGAGCGCCTTGGGGGGAAATATCACCCCGAACCCCTCTGTTCGCTCGACGAGGCCCTGGTCAGGATCGCCCGCTCACCCCAGGTACGCGCCATGGTGGAGATCAAGCAGGAGAGCCTCGATCATTGGGGACTGGAACCGGTGATGCAATCCCTGCTACCTGTACTCGATCGTTTTAAGGAGCAGTGCGTGCTGATATCCTTCAGTATCGAGGCACTGCGCTATGCGAAGCATCACAGCGATCTGGTTACGGGTTGGGTACTGCACAACTATGACCAGACAAGCATCACCCAGGCATTGGAACTGAATCCTCAATACCTGATCTGCAATCACACCAAGCTACCCCGGAATGATCCGCCGGCCGCCGGGCCCTGGCGCTGGATGCTCTATGACATCACCGATCCGGCGGAAGCGCTGGACTGGATGAATCGTGGCATCGAATTGATCGAGACTCGTGATATAGGCAACTTGGTCAGCCTCTTGCGCAAGGAATGTTGAGGCAGTGGTCTCTACTCCTCAAACCCGGAAAATACGCACATCAACCCGCAACCCACTGGCAATCTATTTCGGCACCTCGACACTAGACCCATAGGGCGGGCCGGGCCCACCACCGGCGCCCGCGGCGCGCCCTATGATCAAAGCTCTTTGGGTCGGGACGGTTTTTGTGCCACTCTCGCGACTAATCAGTCAAACAACCGTCTAAGCTATATTGAGACACGAGCCATCGTCCTTGGAGACTAGCAATGTCGATCACCATTTTTGAGCTGTTCAAGATTGGCATAGGGCCTTCCAGCTCCCATACGGTAGGGCCGATGCGGGCGGCGCGTCTGTTCGCGCTACGTATCAGGGAGAGCGGGCTCTTACCACAGACCCGTCGTATCAAATCGGAACTGTACGGCTCCCTTGGTGCGACCGGAAAGGGGCATGGCAGCGACAAGGCGGTACTGTTGGGGTTGTCTGGAGAAGAGCCGGATACCACCGACATCGAGCGGATTGGCGCCCGGCTTGCAAGAATACGCACCTCCGCTGCACTTCAGCTCCTGGGGGAACGGAATATCCCATTCCGCGAGGAGCGTGATCTGATCCTGCACAAGCGTAAAAGCTTGCCCGGACATCCGAACGGAATGCGCTTCAGCGCCCTGGGGGAAGGCGACCTGCTGTTGGAAAGCCGGGTCTATTATTCGGTGGGTGGCGGATTCATTCTCGATGAGGATGAGATCAGGAATGACCGTCTGCCACAAACCTCCACGACCGTTCCCTACCCCTTTTCAACCGGCGCGGAATTGCTGTCGCGATGCAAGGAGTCCGGCTACGGCATCAGCAGGATAATGCTGGAGAACGAGAAAAGCTGGCGGCCCGAACCCGCGGTTCGCGAACAGCTGCTCAAAATCTGGCGGGTAATGCAAGCGTGTGTGGAGCGCGGGTGCCGTACCGAAGGTATTTTACCCGGCGGCATGAAAGTCAAACGACGGGCGGCTGACCTCTATCGCAAACTCAAGGCGGAATCGGAACTCGGCACGGCCCCGCTCAGCGCCATGGATTGGACCAATCTCTATGCCTTGGCGGTCAATGAGGAGAATGCCGCCGGTGGGCGCGTCGTTACCGCCCCGACCAACGGCGCCGCCGGGATCATCCCCGCTGTTCTCCACTATTACCGGCAATTTTGCGATGGCGCCGATGATGAGCACATTATCCGCTTCTTATTGACTGCCGGAGCCATAGGCATCCTTTATAAGATCAACGCATCGATTTCGGGGGCCGAGGTCGGATGCCAGGGCGAGGTCGGCTCGGCCTGTTCCATGGCCGCCGCGGGACTCACCGAGGCCCTGGGAGGAACTCCCCAGCAGGTGGAAAATGCGGCGGAAATCGGCATGGAGCATAACCTGGGCCTGACCTGCGACCCGGTGGGTGGATTGGTACAGGTGCCCTGTATCGAGCGAAATGCCATGGCAGCGGTAAAGGCGATCAACGCCTCACGGATGGCCCTGTATGGCGACGGCAGCCATTACGTATCCCTGGACAAGGTGATCAAAACCATGCGCGAAACCGGACTGGACATGAAGAGCAAATATAAGGAAACGTCTCGCGGTGGGCTCGCCGTCAATTTTATCGACTGCTGAAGCCGGTATCAGGCGGTTGGATAACCCGCTTCTTTCATGGAGCGCTCCGCCATGGCCGGGTCCTGCTGCTCTTTCGGCATCGCCAGATGATAGGGCAAGGTATAAGGGGTCTGCGAAAGCGCAACAGCCTCGGTTTCGATCAGCCGCTCGATCACCGAGCCGATTGTTTTCAAATAATTTTCCGGAATATCCCCCAGATATTGGCTGGCCACATAGTCGATCATTTCCTGGAGGGTATGCTGACCATCCGCCAACTGAATGACCCGTCCCAGCCAAGGATCCAGGGGAATCGGCGAATGGGGTGGCAGCTTCTCATACACATGCACCTGCCCTTTCTCCTCGGAATAGATCAGCGTACGGTAAAAATAGTTCGATAACTCCACCCGTATCTCTCCTCAGGGAATCAGTTTTGCCCATTATCCTTGAACAGGTCAGGTGAGTCACCCCCGCCCGGGCGAAGCAGAAACGTTATCTTAAACTCCGGGATCAATCTGCCGCTAAACAGGTATCAGATTGACTCGAATACCGGTAACCCGCCCCGGATTCCGCCGCGCCAAGTCTGTACGCTTCAGCCTGCCAGGAAGATAGCGGCTCCATCCAGGCTACTGCTGCTACGATATGTGATAAAAGTATCAAACCGTAGCCTGGTTGGAGTGCAACGGAATCCGGGATTAAGGAAACACACACAACAGGGATGATGGTCACACATGGTTCAATATCGGCGTAATCGAGTTCCGGGGGGCACCTATTTTTTTACCGTCACGTTGCGGGATCGTCATTCCAAAGCGATGATCGAACACATCGATGCACTACGTACGGCATTTAGGGAGACGCTTCGGGAACGGCCCTTTGAGATCGATGCCATGGTGGTGTTGCCAGAACACCTGCATACGGTATGGACCCTACCACAGGAAGATGATGACTATGCCGGACGCTGGCGGTCAATAAAAAGTCGATTCACCCGTTCGCTCGTCAAGGCGGGTGCAGAGATGTCGCAAAATACAAAGGGAGAATATGACCTGTGGCAACGGCGGTTCTGGGAACACACAATTCAGGGTGATGAGGATTTGTCCCGACATGTAGACTACATTCATTTCAATCCTGTGAAACACGGGTGGACTACCCGTGTACAAGATTGGCCATATTCGACCTTCCACCAGCACGTACAACGAGGGTTGTATCCGCCGGATTGGTCCATACCGGATCCAGTGAATAACGAGGGGATGTATGGTGAATGAAACTCTGATTCCGCTGCGCTCCGTCCGGGCTACTCGATGTAACCGAATAGGAAGCACTGTAGCCCGAATGAAGCCGCCACCACCCAACCAGAGAAAACCTCATAACTCGCACGGCGAAATCCGGGGAGCGGACCCGATCCAACCAACCACCCGGATTTCGCCCGGAGTAGGACAACGCACATTTCAAACACCAGGGCACGGGCTTCATCCAGGCTACGGCTTGCTCTCTGTGTCTCCGTGGTGCGGATAGAGGCATGCGCTGTAGCCCGGATGAAGCCGCCACCACCCAACCAGAAAAAACCTCATGACTCGCACGGCGAAATCCGGGGAGCGAACCCCCGATCCAACCAACCACCCGGATTCCGCCCGTATGTAGGACAACGCGCATTTCAAACACCAGGGCACGGGCTTCCATCCAGGCTACGGCTTGCATACGATTCCTGGGATAGGCGGTAACAATAATTCGAGGGATGCAAATGCGCAGGAAAATTTCGACCAAGCAGTTGACTATCGGAATGTTCGTGGAGTTGCCGGTCGCCTGGGGCAAGCACCCGTTCCTGAAAAACCGTTTCAAGATAAAGGACCCGGAACAGATCCGGAAGATCCGGGAGTGCAATCTGACGCATATCCTGGTTGATGCCGCCTTAAGCGATGTAGCGGTACCCGAATGCACGCAAACCGGCGACGATGAACCACTGCTAGATCCCAAGGATCAACCGGTACCCGAGCGCTGGAACTCCGATACACTCGCCCCCGTCGAGCTCCTGGAGGCATTGAACGACACCAGCATGGCCTCCGATATGAAGGCCAGGGCGGTGTATGAACACTCGCGAACCATGATGGAGCGGCTGTTCGAAAGTCCCTCGGCGGAGAACATTGTCACCAGCAAGAAGGTAATCGCCTCCATCACCGACCTGGTGCTCGCCGACGATGAAACCTCCAGTAATCTGCTGCGCATCACCTCGCACGACTTTTATACCTACACCCATTCGGTGAATGTGGGTGTAACCGCCCTGCTACTGGCCAAGGAGCTGTTTCGGGACTCGGACGCCCACGACCTGCAGGAGCTCGGTGCCGGCTTTTTTCTGCACGATCTGGGCAAGGTCATGGTTGATCCGGCGGTCATCAACAAGCCGGGAAGATTAACCGACGCCGAGATGGCGCACATGCGTATCCACCCCTTTCAGGGATTCAAAATACTCAAACAGGCCAACGCCCTCTCCGATGAGTGCCGCTATATCGTGCTGCAGCACCATGAGTTCCACGATGGTACCGGTTACCCGAAACGGTTGAAGGGGAACGAGATACATCGCTATGCGCGCATCTGCTGTATCGCCGATGTGTTCGATGCCCTGACATCGGAGCGCTCCTATAAAAAGGCGATGAAACCGTTCGATGCGCTGAAACTGATGCGTCAGCAGATGTCGGAGCACTTCGATAAGGAGCTTTTCGCGGAATTTGTTCTGTTATTTAAATAGTCGAAAAACCACCGCACCCGGCCATCCCCTAGCTCAGACCTCCTGCGCCGCTCGACCTCCTCCATCCCTGGAGTGTGGCGCCTGCGGTGTAAATAGAACCCTTCACAAAAAACGGGCCCTTAAAGGGCCCGTTTCCTACTTGCACCTTGTAACTTCAGTTTACGCTTTTCTGCGACGTGCGCTGGCACCCAAGAGAAGCAGGGTTCCGCCGAACAGGGCCAAAGTGCTGGGCTCTGGCACGTTGAAAACTGCGCTACCGTCGTGGTTACCCTGCAGAATGGCGCCTGCAGCTCCATTGTCAGTAACTACGATGGTAGAAGCATTGGTATTGAAGTCTGCCAAGAATGTAATCTCCAGCAGCGGGTTAGCGATACCATCACAATTCAGCCAGATGTCATAAAAACCGGTCAAACCGTTACAGGTTCCGCCCTGTGAGTGAAACAGATTGTACGTACTTACTGGTAGTGCATCTACATTGCTAAAGTCAACAACACCCGAAAGCAGGGTACCGCCACTGCCGGTTACCGCTCCAGTTACCTGGATATCCATGAAATTCTGCAATGTAACGCCATCTGTCGTGTAATACAGATCGAAGTTGCCAAAAGCGCCGTAGGCCAGTTCCAATGAAGTGCCAGGGGTATACTCGACGACGGTGCCGACCAAGCCGGTGAAGCTGAAGGTGAGCAGCCAATCGGAACCGTAGCCGTTGTTGTTGGCAATGCCAAAAACCTCGTTGGGGTTAAAGCCAGTCACCTGATTGTTGATAATGTCACCAACCGCCAAGCCGCCGTCTGTGAAAATGGTATCACCAGCGCTCAAACCACCGGAACCATCGGTATCATTCGTGGTTGAAACAGATTGGTAGAGGTAAGCGATCTCATCCTTGGATGAGGTGCAAGTGTCACAGACCTTGTCAGAAGTCAGGGTGGTTTCGCCGTTCCAGTTGACACCTGTGTCAACATAAAACGGTGTGGCTACAGCAGAACCGGTCAGTCCCAACAGGCTTAGTGCAAGTAGTGTCTTTTTCATCATTCTCTTCCTGAAATTGAATGTATGTTTCGAGTACCCACAACAAAGCAGCATCCATGCCATGTTTTATATCTCATTGATTTATATTATTTTTTACTAATCATCAATGCCGCTACACCCAAGCTATAGAATGAATCTGTAAAGTTTTTCGACAATTCCCCATCGCTTAAAGCAATTCCGTGCCGGGATCGGTCAGCTAACCCAAAAACGCTCCCTCCTGCCTGATTTTCAACAAGCCCCGGGAACTTATCCACTGATTATTGTGAACGGGTTCCTGCGGTCTGTCTCCTATCGGCATACGCCGCACACTGTTACCCGGCAAATCATGCTCTTCCTGACTAATCAGAAATTTATATCTGTAAAATTTTTTGACGTATTGCTCGTATCAGGTGGCCAAGCCCAATTATGAATTATATTCCTGCCTAATTGGCCCTTCCCGTCTCCAGGTTCGCAGGGCAAGAGCCCATGATGTACTTATCCCTGGATGAACTATATTCATGTTGAGTATGATCCCGGCAATCAGTTACAGTTTCACGTGCGGTATGGAACAGGATCTTGTTAATGGAAGCAAAAAACACTCACCCGATTATTTTCGGGGCGTCCGGCCAGCTCGGCCATGCCATATTGAAACACCTGTCACGTTGTAATATCAAAGCAACCGCGTTTCTACGACCCGGCTCCACAATACAGTTGCCCCCAGGGTCAAATATATCCCTGGCCAGGGGTGATCTGACCGATTTCAGCAGTGTCGATAGCGCATGCCAGGACAACATCTCCCATGTGATAGCCACCGCAAGTTCCATCGTGCCGCGTAAGGGGGATGCCTTTGGGACGGATGACCTGCTTTTCTATGAGAATATAGTTCGTGCTTGTAAGCGAAACGACATCCCACACCTTATTTATATATCGGCCTTTCCCTCCCCGTATGATGATCAGGTACCCGAATTTGTAATCAAGCGCCAGATTGAACGGATGATCATTGAATCGGGCATCCCCTATACCATATTCAGGGGCGCGGCCTTTATGGACATCTATTTTGCCGTGATGGGAAGCCGCTCTGTTATGGAGGGCGTGACACAACCTACCCTGTTGCGCGGTTACTGGCTGACTCGCCTCTGGTCATCGTTGACAAGTGGGATACTGGAAAAATATGGTGTTGCCCTGGTGCCGGGAAACGGAAGGACGCGCCAGTCATTCATCTGCATCGATGATGTGGCTGCCTGCATGGTACGTGCAATCAACCGCCATGACATAGTCAACCGGACGATTGACCTGGGTGGACCACAGGCCCTTTCCTGGAATGAAGTTGCCGAAATTTACGGTGAACTGCTCCATAAAAATATTCTTAAAATACCACTGCCCATCTGGCTACTTAAAACACTGAAATTTGCCATGCAAAACAGTTCACCGGCCGGAGCAAATATGATGAGCATACTCTCCTTGCTTGGCACACATGAGTTCACGCCTGACATGGCCCCACTGAGCAAGGAACTGGAACTCGAGCTAATGGGTCCGAGAACCTTTCTTACGACCAAGTTAGCCGGTGATAATAGCTGAATACCGACCATAATAATCATGGTCCTCAGGGAACGGATAGAAGAAAAATGAACCCATTTAATTACGACCTCGCATTCTCACGCAATATCGGTATCACCTCACTGCAGGAACAGCAGCGATTGCGTGACGCAACCGTGGCGATCGCCGGCATGGGAGGAGTTGGCGGTGATTATCTGATCACAATGGCTCGAGCGGGTGTCGGTAATTTCAAGATATCCGACTTCGATGAATTCGAGGTTGGAAACTTCAATCGCCAGTATGGGGCTACCTTGTCATCCGTGGGCAAACCCAAAATGATGGTCATGCGGGACCTTGCTCTGGATATCAACCCGGAATGCACTATTGGAACCTACGAGGAGGGCATCAACGAGACCAATATTGATAACTTCCTGGAGGATGCCGATATCTTTATCGATGCCGTTGAGTTCTTCGAAATCCAGACTCATAGAATGATTATCAACGCCTGCAGGGAACGTAATATACCCGCCATATTCGGCGTTCCATTGGGCTTTGGAGTCGGTATGCTGGTCTACACCCGTGAGGGCATGACTTTTGATGATTACTTTGACATCGATTACACCGCCCCACTCGAGCATCAGGTCCTTAAGATGTCACTGGGTTGCGCGCCTGCTGGATTTCATCTTAAGTACGTTAATCCAGAGTCAGTTGATTTGAGCCAGCGCAAGGCCCCCAGCATCTCCAGTGGTTGTAAACTGGCCACCGGCATGGTAATTACCCAGGCGATCCTGGCAATCCTGCACCCTGAAGAGTTAAAACCCATACCCCGCTATACCTGCTATGACGCACGGCTTAACAAGCTGAAGAAAGGGACACTCTGGATGGGTAACAGGAATCCGCTCCAAAAACTCAAGTTCACAATAGCGAAGCGCTTGCTCGGAATATGAATACGGACTGAAATCCGTGTCATCTATTCGATAAAGGAGTCTACCGGCCGTCTCATGGATCTGCCGGGAGCCCGCCCGGAATAACCCAGGCGAAACAGCATGACCAGTTGACGTTCCGCAACCTGATACGCTGGTGTGATATCTTCGAAGGCCTGTTCCAGCTGACGCAATCTGGATACCTGCTCGGAGGAAAATCCTTCACCATCGAGCAGATTCAGCCGGGCAAGAAACAAGGGGAAAGCCCCCAGTGGCTGGACACTCAATCCAGAACGGGTCGCCTGCAACCAGAAGCGTTCCATTACCCGGCCAAACTCCAGATAATCAGCCGATCCTGAATGAACGATTGAAACCAGTCCTGCAGAACTGACCATTGGTAGCCAGATACCGCGCAATGCCATTAGATGATGTAACCCGACGACCTTGTTCAGTATATTGGTTAGTCGCCAGGAACGCAGATAACGCAGGATCGGTATAAAAAAAAATTCAATGCCCAATGTTGCCTGAGCCAGGCCATCCATTGTCTTCCCGGCACTATCACCAAACCGCAGAACATCATAAAAATCCTTGTGAACAACTTCATGGCTAAAACGTATTGTGTCTGCCTTGTAGAGCGTATTGATCAGCATTTTTCGCTGAACCGGCAGATCGTAGAAGGTGAGTGAAAAGCCATCGCTTGAATTGACAGAGACGTCCAGGTCCGCTCTCGCCTGGCGACCAATTTTTTGTCTTCTGTCATACAATTCCCTGTTGGTACAGCGTAAAAACAACTCGGAGGAAAAATTACCCGGGTCATTCCGCACCACAGGCGTAAATGTCATTCTTGCGACCACATCCTGCTGGCCGGATGAGCTCCGATCAACCGCCATTGCCAATCCGAGATACTGGGCATATTGATCAATATTTTCCACCAAGGCACCACAACCGATTTTTGTTGCCACATCGGCCGGATCGAAAAAATGCCCCATCAGGTTTCTGTCCAGAGTCAGTTCCAGGGAGTCATCCGTTACTCTGAACTTCCACGGCTGCATATTATCTGCTGATGGCGCCAAAATGGCGGCCTGGACCAGTTTCAGCATACTCTCTTTGGACATGAATCCCTGCTCCTATTTTTTGACTGGTCGGAGACACTTCATATTAATTTAATTACGATAAGTGAGAGTTGTTGTTCCGCCAAACACGGGGGTTACCGCTAAACATTAATCGTTTATTTCGTATCCGATTGATAGCAAGGCTGATTTTCCACTCTTCGATAGATCAGATTATGGAATGGTACTATATTACCCCGTAGAGACTATCTTTTTGTTCGCTGGGGCCATTGATTTTTGATCAAATCCGACCGGCTGTATTCTATTTTTTGGCGGTGGGTCTGGGGTATGTGGTGTGTAATAGGGAGGCGTTATGCAGGATGGGGTCAGATTTGCGGTAACGGACGAGGACAACCAGGCTTCCTTCAGACTGCGTTATCAGATTTATGTAAAAAACATGGGTCGTCTCAAAGATAAGGGGGATCATGATAGACAAGAACTGAGGGACGAGTACGACCAATCAGCCAGGGCAGTGATTGCCATTCAAAATGGCGAACCGATCGGTACACTTCGATTATTTTGGGGTGGTGATGTTCCCTTTACTGACTCGCTGATCGAAGCCTACAGTATTGCCCCCTTCCTCACCATGCTGAATCAGGATCAGATATGTATCGTTGAGCGCCTGATGGTGACTGAAGAATATAGAGGGAGCAATGTTACCCTTAGAATGTATAAGGAGGTGATGAATTTTGTCCTCACGCACAAGGCTGAAATTGTACTCCTTGACTGTGAACCCCACCATCTCAACTCATATCTGAAACTGGGATTCAGGCCGTTCACCGCGCCCTACACCTATCCGGGTATTGGCCTGGTCATACCGATGGCCCTGGTTGTCGGCGACTATGAACACCTGAAACAGATCGGCTCCCCATTCGCTATGCTGACCAAGCCCGAAGACCTTGCGTATTGTCGTTTCTCGGACACCCTCGCAGAAATTATCAATGACAAAACCAATGTGCATAGTCTGACCGTGTCAAGCACGGCGCAATTTCTCGATGAGATACGCTCCCTGTCACCTGGCAAAGAGTGGTCATTCAACACAATACCCAGTCTGTTTGATTATCTTGAAGAGAGTGAAATTGAACGGTTGATTCAGAAAAGTCACATCATCGCCTGTAAAAAAGGCAATCATATTATCGAAAAAGACAACGCGGCGAAAACCATGTTCATTCTGCTGTCCGGTCATGTGGCGGTCGAAAAAAACGGCCAGATGATCGCCATGGTATCACCAGGCGAAGTAATTGGTGAGATTGCTTTTTTTCTGGATGTTCCCAGAACGGCCAGCATCATAGCAGCCACGGAAGATGTAAAGGTACTCTCGCTGGATGAAAGAGGTTTGTCACGCCTGTTGAAACACGAAGGACAGCTGGCCAACAAGGTATTGATGAACCTTTGCCGCGGATTATGCTCCCGCATCCTTGCGGGAAGCGAGACCGCTGATTTAAGAGCCAATTAAACTACTACCGCCTTAACCTAATCGAACACTCAGCCGCTTTTTAGTTTTTCGAATAATGCCTCGGCATCCGATTTTTCGGAAAAATCCTGCTGTTTAGACAGCAGTTCGCCAAGTAGCTGAAGCGCCAGTTTGCTATTACCAGCAGTCGCGTTGATGATCGCTTCGTGATACCGCAATGTTGGATTCTCCGGTTCGAGATAGCGGACATCCTTGATCGTGCGCAACGCCAGTTCATACTCTTTGTTTGCCAGGTAAACCATTGCCAGGGTATCCATCAATGTCACCGACGCCGACTTTAATCTATTGGCCTTCTGAGCATGCTGGAGTGCCTGGTCAGGCGCGGTATTTCTCAATGACCAGGCCAGATTATTCAACGCCAAAACATCATCGGGAGAGACCGTCAATGCACGCTGATAATACTTGACCGCCAGTTCATCCTTGTTTAACCGGGTATAGGTTTCGGCAAGAATCAGATTGGCCTTATAGTCTCCACTATGCTTTTCGGCCCAGTCCATTTGTATTACCAGGGCGCCCGCGCTATCCCCTACCCGCAATTTCTGTCTTGATAACGCAAGCATATTGTCCGTATTCGGGTAGGCCGAAAACAGATTCTCTGCGAGTTTCAATGCCTGCTGCTGGTTTCCCTTCCGCTCTTCGAGTGCAAACTCCACCTTCATTACATCTTCATTTTCCGCGGCAAACTCCTTTAAAGAGGCAATTTCGCGTTCAATGGCGGGTATATCCTGCCTATTGACAAGCATGCGGAGCAGTGCAATTCGTGCGGGGAGGAGTCGATCATTCTGCCGTATCGACTTCCGCAAATCCTCCTCCACCAGTTCCATATTTCCCATGCCGGTATGCGCCTGCGCCAGTAGATAGTAGCCAACTGGAGCATCCGGATTCCTGGTAATAATATCCTTGGCAATCTTTTCCGCCACCAGATATCTCTCCTGCGCGATTGCCTGGCTTGCAACAACCTCCATTACAGGCAGTTGATTTCTGGACTCACTGTCAAGAGTTGCGATGAGTCCTGTGACCTGGCCAGGGTTGCCTGAACTGATATAGTGTCGAGCCAGAAGCAACCGCGGCCCCACTGTACTCGGGTACAGGCGAATGGCTCTTTCAAGACGTTGAACCTGCTGTTCTGTTTTTCCTTCAGCCGCATCGAGTTCCGAAAGTTTTAATAGTGTCTCAAGATTCTCCGGATGCGCCTTGAGAACACCATCGAGGTAGCCTCTTGCCCTCTCATACTTACCCTCCCGTACTGCTATTGATGCAAGGTTATGGCCCGCATCGGTATTGCCGGGTTTGATATTCCATGACCGCTCAAGGGCTTGCCGTGCAGAGTTGAACTCTCTCTCGGCGAGGTAGATCATGCCAATCAGGTTGTAAGGTATTTCACTATCGGGAGCCCTGGCCTGAAATTCCGCGGCTGACTGGTGAGCCTTTGCCATCTGTTTCAGTTTTAGATAGCCCAACACGCGGTATATATCTGCCTGATGATAATCCGTATCCAGTTTTATGGCCGTTTCTATCTGAGCAAATGCCCCCTCCTGGTTCCCGCTCATCCATAGACCGGTACCCAGGAGTAGCCTGGCTTCCGCGGACTCAGGATTCTGTTCGACTATCTGGTTGAGCAGCGCCAGCCCCTCTGCCGTCTCCCCCTTTATCAGCTTGGTTTTTGCCAGGATATGGAGCACAGCATCATCCGCAATATTGGCTTTCACTAGCGGACTCAGCAATTTCTCCACGTCAGCAAACTCCTTCTGGGAGAACTTGATTTCCGCAAGCAGTTTTCTATTCGGCAGATAATCGGGATTGATCGCAAAGTATCGCTCCGCGTGAATATCCGCCTGGGTAACATTGCCGAGTTGATAATTGGTATAGGCCAGATAAAACATGGACAGTGGAAAGCGGTCCTGAGCAAGCATGGCCAGATCAAATGATGACTTGGCATCATCCAACTTGTTTGATGCCAAGTGGACTAGACCTTGAGAAAATGCGACAGCAGGATTGCCAGGCAGCTGTTTTCTCAGAATATCCAGATCAAACTGGGCTTTTTCCAGGTCATTCAACAAGATATTTAAAGTGACGCGTTTATTTCGATCAGCCAGGTTGGTTGGTTGCAGGGAAATGGACTTCGTATAAGCCTCTCGTGCCGCTTCCAGATGTTTTTCATTGGTCTCGATATCCCCCAGAAGACTCCACGCGACCGGGAAGTTCTTGTCAATTTCGAACGCACGATCCAGTAGCTGGCGTGCCTTTATCAGGGATTTTTCCGCAATCAAGTAAGTACTGGCACGGGCAACCTGGGCATAAGCCGAATCCGGCGCCAGGACCAGGGCACGCGTTGTCAATTCTATCGCCTGTTCGTGTTCCCCCTTGACCAAAAACGCTATACCTTGGGTCGCCAGTAATTTTCCCTGCTCAGGCGGTTCCAGTTGATCGGTTTGCATGGACAGCACTTCATCGAATTTTCTCATCTGAAGCAGCGCCTGGCTCAGGCTAAAAAGAACCTCGTTGTTATCAGCTCCGAGCTCGAGCGCTTTTTTCAGCTCTTTCTCAGCCGCAGAAAAATTGCCGGAATCGAGGTAGAGCCGACCCAGGTAGGTTCGAGCAGCGCTGTTTTCAGGATTTTGCTGAAGTGCGTTTTTAAGCTCGATGAAGGCGGATTTAGAGTCACCTTCCGATAGATGCTGCTTTGCTTTTTCAACAAGTTGCTGATCATCGACGACGCCGCAGCCGGCAATGAACAGTAATGAAGAGAGACAGAATGCACGCCTAATGGTTTTATTCATTTAACTTCCTATCTGTTGATTCACGCGCAGTGAGCGTTCGGGCGACCCGGTCGATCATCTACTTGAGAATGCAGCGAGCCCACAGCAAATTGTAGCTGTGTTGCCCAATCCTGGTTTGGCGATTGTCGTGTAACAAGATCGTTTTAATTATGATTACATAATGCCCGGGACACTTATAATCGGCAACTTCATGGCAATGGCATAGAATTTAGCGCTTAACAGGTTAAAATAATAGATTAAAATCCGCATCATGTGTGAAATTCGTGCTGGGTTCTGATATGCCTGATAAGTCCTTTACATCCCAAGTCAAGCAGTGCCAGTACCCGTTCAAAACCCGAGAGATTACCGAAATAGGGATCAGGCACCTCGTTGAAACCGATCTGGGGTGCAAAATCCAATATTAAAAACAGTTTATTCCTGTATTCTTCAGGACACATCTTCTGCAGATTCCGCAGATTCGCATTATCCATGGCCACTATGTAATCGAATCGATAAAAGTCGTCTTCTGCGATCATTCGTGCCTTCAACTTCCCGATATCGACTTCACTTTTTTCTGCCACCTGTTGGGCGCGCCGATCCGGGCGATGGCCGGGATTGAACACATGGGTACCTGCGGAATCCACCCGAACAACACCATCGAGCCCATTTGCCGCCAATTCTCGCCCCATCAGGCCCTGCGCCATGGGAGAGCGGCAAATATTGGCGGTACACACCATTAATAGAGAGATTTTATACTGTTTCATACGGGGGGAAATATAGCTGTTAATACCTGCATTCAGTCGGCAGACTGCCCAATATAACACGACTCACAGACGTTACAGTATAAGATTTCGGCCTGTATAATCAGTGATTTACAGCCAGGCGCTAAACAGGCTATAGTAATTATTCATGAAGGACAATAACACCCCCAAAACTCTCCCGTGAGCGGGTTGCATGTCCCTGACAGGCTGGCTCCCTGATGCAAAATCCTCAACTCACCCCCGCTGGCGCAGCTACATGGAAACACCATGTATCGCCTGTTCGATTAATCAGCCAGCGTCTGTTGGCTGTGGTGATACTGACGGTTGTTGGTTACACCCTCATGGATTTCCCTGTTGCAAGCACCTGGATAGCGACTGCACTAGGGATCTACCTGATCCTTCTTTGGCGTTATCCATCGTTGTGGCTGGTGGTTATTCCAACTCTGCTGCCCGTTCTGGACCTGACCCCGGTAACCGGACGAATATTTTTTACCGAGTTTGACCTGCTGATCCTGACCACCTTCGCATCCGGATTGCTGCAAAAAGACCCTTGGATCGCACCCTTGCGGTTAAACTGGAAACGCTGGACCCTGATATTTCTGCTGATCTTCTGGCAGGCCTACACGGTATGGAAAGGCCTGTTCCCGATTCAGCCCATCGATGCCAATGCATTTACCAGTTACTACAGCCATTACAACAGTTTGCGGCTGGCAAAAGGCTTTTTCTGGGCACTGCTGCTGCTCCCACTGCTGGGACAGGCCATGGGTAGAGGCCTGCCGGTCGCCAGGCTGTTCCTCCTCGGTGTGATCGGTGGTATCACCGCCGATCTGTTGGCGATCCTGTGGGAACGGGCGCTGTTCTCCGGAATTCTCAACTTTTCCAAGCCCTATCGAGTCACCGGCTTTTTCTCCGGTATGACCACAGGCGGAGCGCCTTTGGATGCCCACCTGATTTTCTCCCTGCCGTTCATTGCCGCACTCTTTCTGGTCTGGAGGAGTCGATGGGTCCATCTGGGCGGTTTTTTGCTACTGCTGTTTGCATTGTATGGTTTGGCCGTCACCTTCAGCCGTACCAATTATGCTGCGGTGATCATTGCAATATCCGTCGGACTTGCTGTCTGGCTCTACGTCAGTCGTCATACCGAATCGGCCCATCATGGTACTGGATGGTATCTGCTGGGCATTATTCTGTTGGCTCTGCTAGTCTCCTCCCCGTTCATCAGCGGTGAGTTCATCAAACACCGATTTAGCACTGTCAGCAGCGATCTGGCCAGTCGATTTGTCCACTGGCATTCGGCCTTGAGAATGATGGAGGATGACCCCGAAAGCAAACTGCTGGGAATGGGTCGTGGCGCTTTTCCGCGACACTACTACTGGTCACATCCACAGGATTCGCTACCCCCAACCCTGCGCCATGCTCGGGAGGATGCGAACGGTTTTTTGCGCATGGACCGGAGCGGTGACAGCAGTGATCTGTTCCTGACGCAACGCTTCGACATCCCCGAGCCGGGTCCCTATCAACTGTCTATCTCACTACGGCCGAGGACCGATCAGCCCACCCGTCTGTTGATCGAGATCTGCGAAAGACTGATCTATCAATCCTATAAGTCCTGCCAATGGATGGGGATCAACTCCGGCGAAAAAAGCAGTGAGTGGATCAACTTCAACAAAAAATTCAGTGTCAAAAAGCTGGGCAGGAGTTATTGGTACGGTTCCCGGCCGGTACAGATTTCCATTCTGAATCGTGGCCTTGCCGAGGGCCTGGAAATCGATAATGTGCAAATCATTACACCGAGCGGTAAACGTCTGTTGGGCAACAGCGGATTTGATGATGGACTGGACCGCTGGTTCCTCTATTCGGGAAACCATCTTGGGTGGCACATCAAGAACATCTGGGTCGACACCTACTTCGAAGGGGGCTGGCTGGGCCTTGCCATCTTTACGCTATTCATTACCAGCAGCCTGCTGATCTCGATTGCGCGGGTGCGCCAACGCGACAGCTTCCCCCTGTTCCACCTGCCGGCTCTCGCCGGGTTGCTGGTAGTCGGTCTGTTCGACAGTGTGCTTGATGAACCCCGGCTGACACTGCTGCTGTTCCTGTCCACATGGATACTTCTTGCCAGGGGTTTGACCCTGCCCATACCGATTCCGGTACACTCCCTAGGGACCGCGCTGTCAGTTCGGCTGTTCCGGCTGTTCCGGCGGTTTCGCCGCCTGCCGCCGATTTAGCAGGGTGGCACTGTCATCACCGCGCTGCTGTTCACCCTGTCGCTGGCGGCTTGGGGGGCTAGCCAAGTTACTGCTATGGGGCCCAGGCAACTGGCACTCCGGGTGCTGGATAAATTGGGCCAGCAGGACGGTTACCTGGTGCGGGCAATTCTGCCGAATCGTTACCATAGCGGGCATCAACTGGTTGGCAGGTTGCATTCCAGCCACCCAAGAATACTGCTGCCGGAGCTCTCACAATGGCGCGGCAGCGGTGTTCCCGATCTGATCCAGTCACGCATAGAGCAGTACAGTAACTATGACAGGAAACACTACCAGCCCTGCTCCAACAGCAGCCTGCCGGGATTGGCCGCCTGCTGGCTGAATACGGGGGACAACACCACGGCCGAACGGATTGTACAGTCCCTGAAAACCGGCTATATGCAGGTGGCCAGGAGCAACGAGAGTTATGGTAATTTGTGGCGGTATGCATTCGCCTATGACTGTTCGGCACAGCCGCCTGCGCAATAGACATTCCCCCGGTCGCACCGCCGACAAATAACAACCTGACAATGGCAGCGGGCACAGTGGTAAAGACGAGCACTGGTGTTCATCGGCACGAAAGGCCGATGAGGGCTGGATAAAAACCGCGTCCGGTGCGACACTGACACGGCTGTGCGAAAGCACGGTTTGGGGCGTAGCGTCAGTGTTGACGGTCAAATCTTAGCTGGCGTTACGCCTATCTCCTCGGCCAGCCTGTCTTAGCAATATTCCCAAGGTCTGTCACCCGATTAAGGCGATTCAGCTTCCTGGTAAACCCCGTTTTTACCCACTCAGTCGCTGACGTGGACTTCTATGAAGAACTTCTTCTGGTAGGCAGTCGCGGCAAATAATCGCGGATTTTCGTCGGCACTTACAGGTACTGCCCACCGGCAGTGCCATCTCCAGTACGGAGCAATGGTCCTCCCAGCTGAACCAGGGCCAGCACCTGGAGGCCGGACAACTGCTCGCTTACGACAACAGTAGCGACCAGTACCACTATAGCGCCGCCGATCTCACTCCCGCTTATAACAGTGTCCTCTATGATGAAAACGGGGAAGGCGGAAAAGTCAGTCGCGTGATCCGTGAACTGCTCTATCTAACCGGAACGGATCAGCTGATCATTCACGACAGGGTAGTATCCACCGATCCCGGTTATGTCAAAAAAATGGCTGCTGCATACGGCCAATCGCCCGACGCTGGAAAATACCCGGTTGCTGGCGGGGACCGAATCCAACGGCATTCTGGAGAGTCGTGCCCGTCACCTCCTGATTGCTAATGGGCAAGGACGACTGAGAGTCGACACCATTTATCCCGAACGCTCTATCACCCGTTTTATTGGCGGAACTGACTATCAATACTATGTTGAAACAGATGGTGATGACACCGAGCTGAGTGGCAAAAATATGATCGAGGGCGTGAACCGGCAACCCTGGTTTGAGGAGGCGCTCTGGCGCGTAGAGATCCAGCCTGAAACCGCGAGCCTGGAAGATCACTTTCTGACGGTATTGACACCCAGCCTAAACGACTTTAGAGACCCCGCTTCCGCCCCCCCTGAGAACTGACCATACGGCTGTCTCCGGCACAAGGAGCCAGGGTAACCTGATACTTTTTCTCAGCGGAAAGAATGAGGATGGCCTCACCCTGGAGACACAGGTTGGCAATGAGATGATCTATCTGGTGGGGACAGCATCAGAATTCCCATCAACGTGGAAGGTAACGGGAGCAAAGCACGCCTTATTGCCGGTCGTGCCGGGCTTACGACGATACCACTCCAGGGAACCGCGGTGGGCACTATCCGGCTAAACTGGTAAATTACCCAATTGTTGCAAAAATCGACCTGTGGAGCGCCTTTAGGCGCGATAATCGCGGCTGGTGCCGCTCCTGCAGGGTGCAATTCCGGACTTCACCAGTGATGCATTCGAGGAAACCACGCAACATCTCTATTTTTATCCGACAGATAACAGGGCGAAAGAAATCATTGGGACATGATTGCTGGAACTATTGGGTTAAGGCTTTTGGTTTTTGGCCGTTGCTCTCCCCCTTCAACAGCTCGTGCACGTACTTGATCGGGATCGCATAACTGATCCCGGAGGGACGTTCCAGTACGGTTTCCTTGGTACCCTTGACGAAGACACTGTTCAGAACTCCGACCACCCTGCCAGAGCGAGCATCGTATACGGGGCTGCCGCTATTGCCCGGATACGCGGTACCGTCCAGCTGATACACCTCAAACCGGTTTCGCATGCGTTGAATCTGCTTGGCGGTTAGACTCCTTGAATTATTTGAGGGTATGACAACCGGGGTGATGGCGGAGATGATACCCCGGTGGGTGACAGGATAGAGCCCCAATACCATGCCGATGGGAAAACCGGTAAAGGCAACTGACTCCCCCTCCCTTACCGTCTCTTCCGTGGCCAGTGGTACGGCCGGTAACGGCCCGTTCGAGATCTCCAGCACCACCAAGTCATGATCCGGGTCGGTCTTCACGACCCGCGCCGGATGCACCTTGGCCTGATCACCGCGACCGCTGAACACCGCCAGGCGCTCTTTTCTGTTCAGATCGATCAGCTCCGGAATCACATGATGATTGGAGATCACCAGTCGGCCATCGCCGATGGCGAATCCGGTACCCATAAACTGGGCTGAGGGACGACGCAGTGGCATGATCGTCCCCACCGCCACGACGCCGGGCCTGATCCGATCAATGATGTCCGGCAGTCCAGCACTATTGGCCAGGGGGCAAAACAGACTTGAGACCACCAGCCAACAGATAGACAAGATATTGAATTTCATGGTATTTTCACTTCCCTATTAAATACCACCGATTGTAGATCGTTAACTCGCCGGATTCAAAGGGACATTCTGCGTAGAGAATGGCAATACCGTTTT
>NZ_JANIOA010000053.1 GCF_025175675.1 Sedimenticola hydrogenitrophicus | reverse complement strand
ACTTACTTAAACCAAGAACCACCGTCATTCCATCCTTAGATCCGTAAACGGTGCATGGCATCCTCGGCTCCGTAAACGGTACATCCCTGTACCACTCCTCCTGCACCACTCCTCCGGCCTGCGCCGGGATGACGAAAATCCTGCACTTCGCCTTAAGTAAGTGCCATTCGACTCCGACCCCTGAGTGACGAAGTCGCCCCCGGGCGGTTTAAAAAATGATCGGCGCATGGGAGTTAATCCAGATCAATAACAGCCGAAATGCCGATTGACTTATTTAGAAACCGCTAATATTTTCAATCGAGAGGCCGCTACCAACCAGGGCTTTTGGAACCCGAAACATAACTTAGGGAGAAGATATTATGAAAAGCATCATGAAAGCAGCCGTCATTGCGGCCATGCTCGCTGCGTCTGCCTCGGCCTCCGCCTGGTGGGGCGGCCCCTGGGGTGGTGGCCCGTGGGGTGGTGGT
The DNA here is from genome assembly GCF_025175675.1 of Sedimenticola hydrogenitrophicus. Classification (GTDB taxonomy): domain Bacteria; phylum Pseudomonadota; class Gammaproteobacteria; order Chromatiales; family Chromatiaceae; genus Sedimenticola; species Sedimenticola hydrogenitrophicus. The sequence continues at coordinate 24,392 of NZ_JANIOA010000053.1, read as the reverse complement.
CCATGGAACGGTCTGGGTGATGGCTGGGGCGACGGCTCCGGTGACTTCAACATGAACTTCGGTGCACGCGGCAGCGGTTACGGCAATGCCTATGGACGTGGCTATGGTTACCCCTATGGCGGTTATGGCCATCCGTATGGCGGCTACGGCATACCCTATGGTGGCTATGGCGCACCCTACGGTGGCTATGGCGTACCCTACGGCGCCCCGTATGGTTATCCTCCGGTCCCGTATGGCTATCCCGCCGCCCCGGCAGTTCCGGCGGCACCGGCCGCACCCGCGAACTGAGACATTCACCAGGACAAAGCTGTCCTCCATAAGAAAAGCCCCCGCATCCGGAGGATGCGGGGGCTTTTAAATGAGCACATTTTCCAAACAGGAACACTACCCGTAGGATGCCGGTGAGCTTGCGAACCGCATCATTTACCCGCTGATTGATGCGGTTCGTGCCTCACCGGCATCCTACAGGTATCTTTGGGGTGGCATTGTAGCAATGGTGGATGCGCCTACCGGCTTATCCACCCTACATACTTTTTGGTCCCTAAAAGACGCGGGGCGGTTAAACCGAGAAGGAAGAACCGCAACCGCAGGTGGTGGTCGCATTGGGGTTGCGGATCACAAACTGCGATCCCTGGAGACTCTCCGTATAATCCACCTCGGCGCCCATCAGATACTGCAGGCTCATGGGATCCACCAGCATGGTGACGCCATCGGTATCCACCCGGGTATCACCCTCTTTCGCCTCTTCATCAAAGCTGAAGCCATACTGGAAACCGGAACAGCCTCCACCCTGAATAAAGACCCGCAGCATCAGGTTGGGATTACCCTCTGCCTGGATCAGCGCAGACACCTTGGTTGCCGCCGCATTGGTGAATACCAGCGGGTTCTCGGTCTCAGCTTGCACACTACTCATGGCCAACTCCAAAACGGAAACAGATTCGCTCTCCGCGAGCGACGATTAAAACATTATGCTTTTCTGATCAATTTAGTCAAGTATTACCAATATCCTGTCGTCAACGCCCCCGGGGTACCCGCTCCGACTCCTCTTCAGTCATCTCCGCCGGAACCTCCTGGAGTGGTGCCGCCTCCTCCGGCTTGGCCTCCGGGCCGTCATACCCCAACATCTGTGGCTGAGCATCCTTGGTGTGGATCAGCTGCCCATTCACCTCCGCCCCCATGGCCATCTCCAGCAGATTGTAATAGACCGTACCGGTAATCTTGGCCTTGGGTGCCAACTCAACCCGCTCGGAGGCATAGACATCACCCACGACCGTACCATTGAGTATTACATTGGGGACTTGGATGTCACCTTCAACCCTGCCCTGCTCACTCAGGGTCAGCGCCGAGTCCCCACCCGGCTCCACCATCACGTTGCCACGGATCAGGCCGTCGACATGCAGACCGCCGGTAAAATTCACATCGCCTTGAATGGTGGTCCCGCTGCCGATTACCGTAGCAATCTTCGGAGCCCTGAACTTTTTAAAACGCGCCATCTGTCATCCTCTTACTCGGCCACCTGCCAGTCAAAACGCTCGTTGACCTTCGGCAGCCTGTTATTGGTTGGATTGATCTCCACAACCACCTGCTGCGGGCTGAAGCCCTCCGGTAGCTCGATCAATCCATCAACATCCTGATAATGCCGGAAACGCATTTTCAGTTTGTCATCTTTTTCCCCGGTGAGCTCTTTCAGCGTGAGCTCCCTCGCCTCGCCCCCCTGTTCGCCCTCCAGCGAGAGGGTGATCCAGCCCACCGCGGTTCCGGCATTCTTCAGCGCCTGGGTGACGGTAAACCGGTACCGGTAGCTGGCCGGTGGATCGCTCCTGTCCAGCCGGAAACCCTGAATATAAAGCCCCTCGGACTTGACCCCGGCCTCCACGATACCGCGCAGCAGATTGAGCTCCTTTTCCATCTCCAGGTATCCGGACCGGCTCTCCCTGAGAGCCTCCCGCACCCGACGGATCGCCTCCTGGTCAATCTGACTGGCCCGCTGCAGCGCGGCTACCTGCTCACGCAGCCGGCTGCGCCGCGCCTCCAGCAGTTCAATCTGGCGACGCTGCTCGGTCACTTGGAGTTTCAGCGGGGTTACCCTGTCCTCCGTCGGGTGCCTGAACTGGATGTAGCCACTCCAGGCTCCCAACAACGCCACAGCCATCAATATCGGCAACAAGCCCCAGAGATAAACCCACCAACTGCGGGACTGGATGATTCTGGGCGTCTTCATTTTCATCCGTAGATCATTGGACCTGGTTAAATCAGCATGGCGGAACAGTGGCACATGGAAACGAGGAGCAAGTCGCGGTTCAGGGCAGCAGGGCCACCGCCTGCAAGCCCTGCGTCTCCTCCAGGCCCAGCATGATATTCATATTCTGCACCGCCTGGCCAGCGGCCCCCTTGACCAGATTATCGATCACCGAGAGCACCACCACGGTATCCCCGCCCTGTGGCCGGTGGACGGCGATGCGGCAGTGATTGGCTCCCCGGACGCTGCGGGTTTCCGGATGTGAGCCGGGCGGCAGCACATCGACAAACGGTTCGTCACGGAAACGCGACTCGTACAGCGCCTGCAGATCCGTGTCGGCCGTCAGGGTGGCGTACAGGGTGGAGTGGATACCCCGGACCATCGGCAGCAGGTGGGCGACAAAGGTCAGCTCCACATCCTGCGCCGCCACGGTCGAGAGGTTCTGGCGGATCTCCGGCATGTGCCGATGTCCCGGCACCCCGTAAGCCTTGAAGCTCTCCCCTACCTCGCCCATCAGCAGCCCGACGCTGGCCCCCCGACCGGCGCCGCTGACGCCCGACTTGCAGTCGGCCACCAGTCCCGAGAAGCGCACCACACCGGCCTCGATGAGCGGCAGAAAACCCAGGGTGGTCGCGGTGGGATAGCAGCCCGGATTGGCCACCAGCCGGGCGGAACGGATCGCTTCGCGGTTGATTTCCGGCAACCCATAGACCGCCTCGGCCACCAGCTCGGGGCAGCTGTGGGTCATGCCGTACCACTGCTCCCAGAGCGGAATCTCCTTGATCCGGAAATCGGCCGCCAGGTCAACCACCCGGCAGCCCCTTTCGAGCAGTTCGGGCACCAGCTTCATGGCGGTACCGTTGGGCGTGGCAAAAAACACCAGGTCACAGGCGCTCAAGGTCTCCAGGCTCGGCTCGCTGAAGGGGATATCGAAATGACCGCGCAGATTGGGGTAGAGATCCGAGACCGGGCGACCCGCCTCGGCCCGGGAGGTAATGACCGTGACCACCACTTCCGGGTGGCCCGCCAACAACCGCAGCAGTTCAACTCCGGTATAGCCCGTACCACCTACAATACCTACTTTCACCATCGCTTCGATCCCACACTGAATACCGATTGGCGGCCGGACACAAGAGACTGCCCCGCGACAGGACAATGCACGACACTTCCAGACCGGAAAATGGGGTTTATCATACGGCGCCACAGGAAAAATCTAAAGATCCAAACCGGTAGCAGCGGGCGGAAATAATAAAAAAGCGACCCGGGGGTCGCTTAAGCGCATGTGACAGTTCTTTTAATTCCTTCTCCCCGGATTGAATTCCGCAGGGGCCACGATAAGGAACGCGCCCACTATATATCCGTGTTTTTTAAAGGTCAAATATCATCTTAGAATTCATACTGATAGATGGCATTTTTATGACGCACTCCCGAGCCTGATGCGGGGCCGCTGGCACGCCCGGGCAAATGCCGGCTGGTGGGATATTCCCCCGGTTAGTGGCATACTTGGACGAACGATGAGCCTGAGCCCTGACCCATGACGTCTGATCCAATGATGTAGGAATTAATCAATGGAAACTATTGAACTCATCTCCCTCACGCTGGGTGTGGCCTGGGCCTCCGGCATCAATCTCTATGCCGCCGTGCTGGTCCTGGGTTATTTCGGCATGACGGGTGATATCACCCTGCCACCGGGGCTGGAACTGCTGAGCGACCCACTGGTGATGGCCGCCGCCGGCTTCATGTACCTGGTGGAGTTCTTTGCCGACAAGACCCCGGGGGTGGATACCGGCTGGGATGTCCTGCACACCTTTATCCGTATTCCCGCCGGCGCGGTACTGGCCGCCGGCATGGCCCAGGGACTGGAGGTGAGTCAGGCCGCCGAGTTTGCCGCCCTGCTGATCGGCGGGGGACTGGCCGCCACCACGCACTTTACCAAAACCGGCACCCGGGTCCTGATCAACACCTCGCCGGAACCCTTCAGCAACTGGACCGCCTCGATCGCCGAGGACCTGGTGGTGATCGGCGGGCTCTGGGCATCGCTCCATTACCCCTGGCTGTTCATTGCCGGCCTGGTCCTGAGCCTGCTGCTGATCATCTGGCTGCTGCCAAAGCTGTGGCGGGCGCTGAAGCGGGTATTCCGCGCCATTGGCAATTTTTTCGCGGGGAAGGGAAATGGCTCGGCGGAGCCGGTTGATCTGGAACGGCCGACTGGCCGGCGCCAGGATATCCTGCGGGCGCTGTATCATGACGCCAGCGAAAACGGCAAGAAACTGAATCATTAACAAAAACCTGAATCCATAACCTGGCTGACACCCTATGTATTCGTGGGCATATCCCGGAAGCCTTGGGGGCATGCCCCGAAGTCACGGATTCAGAAAAAACAATTCCGAGGTGCGCTTGCGATGTGGCTGAAGGCCTGGCATTTGATTTTCATGGTGACCTGGTTCGCCGGTATTTTTTATCTTCCCCGACTCTTCGTCTACCACGCCATGACCGAGGACGAGGCGGGCAATGCGCGGTTCAAAATGATGGAACGCAAGCTTTACTACTTCACCACCCCGTGGATGCTCCTCACCCTGTTGTTCGGCTTCTGGATGCTCTACGACTACGCCTGGGCGGCGTACAGCAAGATGGGCTGGCTGCATGTGAAACTGCTGCTGATCGGCCTGCTGGTGGCCTATCATCTCTACTGCGGAAGGCTGGTGAAACAGTTTGCCCGGGACCAAAACAGCCACAGCCATGTCTGGTACCGCTGGTTCAACGAGGTGCCGGTGGCAATCCTGATCGCGGTGGTACTGCTGGCGGTGCTGAAGCCGTTTTAGGCCTACCTTTGCCCCTCAATGCAGAACTCCTTTGGTGTCGTGGTAACACGGAAACAGCGCGACCGCCCCTGTCCGAACCACTGATTCACACGGATGGACACAGAGGGGGGGGGTTCCTATCCAAAGATCCGAGTGTATCCGTGTCCATCCATGGTCCTTCCTCAGTCAGAGGGCGCCCCATGGGCGCCGCAAACCGATGCGCTGAAGATTCAGCGGGTCCGGCCCGCCGTATGGGCCGGGCGCGTAAAACAACGAGGGTAACTACTCACGGGGTGATTGGCCTGCCTTGGCGGCCGATCTTGATGGCGCCTCGAATCCGGCCCTGTTTTCAGATTCAAGCCTGCCCTTGTCTGAGCGAAGCGAGTTTGGGTAGGCGCTGAAAAATGGGCCGGATTCGAGGAGGCAAGCCATCGTGTGAGGCCGGCAAGGCAGGCCAATCACTTACAGACCGGGTGAGGAGAAAAGAAAAGCCCGCGGATGCTGCCATCCACGGGCCTTTTTTACGCAACCCGATACCGATCAGGAACAGCCGCCACCCTGTGTCGCGCTGGAGCTGCAGCCGCCACAACCGCCGCCGCTCTCGGCGGGCTGCAGATTGTTGAACACAAAGCTGGCGTTACCCTGGCCGTGATCCACGAAATCGATCTGCACGCCCGCCAGGTGCCGCATTGTCTCGCCGTCCACAATCACGTCAAACCCGCTGGAGTTGAGGATGTAATCGCTATCGTTGACCTGATCGGTAAAGGTCATGCCGAAGCTGATGCCGCTGCAACCACCCGGGGTGGCATAGACGCGAATCCCCTTCACCTCTTCTTCAACCTGCCCTACCAGCTCAGCCATCTTGCCCTGTGCCGCCTCGGTCAGACTGAGTTCCTCATCCTTCAGCAGGTTAGTGGTTGCTTCACTCATCGGTATTTCTCCAAACGCAAACAATAGTATGGCGTGATACTATACCAAAGAAAGTTTTTCGTGAAACATTGATTTTTTAGTGGATTTAGGGCCTGGAAAGAAATAACTGTTACATATTGCGCCGAATTTTCGTTTGCCTTCAAGGCACGGCAAGGCGCGCATAGTCGTTCTATGTAAGTCTTGCCGTAACGCCGAAGGCGGACGAAAAGACCAGCAAGATGTAATAGTTATTTATTGACAGGCCCTTAACGCGGGCCAGGTTAAAGCTGGTTACGATTGGCAAGCTCGTAGAGGTGGCGTTCGGCATCCAGCAGATGCTGTCCCCAATGGTCCTGGTAGCCGCAGCACCAATCGTCGAAGGCGCGTTCCGGCTCGCGCCGGTCCTCCAGCAGATGCAGTCCGTGCTTCAATTCGCAATAGATATCGGTCAGATCGTCCGCCAGACTGCCGGACATGCCCTGCTCATCCGGCGCCACGTCAAACTCCATCCAATAGGCATCACGGTGCCCGATCAAACGGCGCAAGCTGGCAAACCGCTCGAAACGCTCATCCAGATCGGGGGTGAAGTAGTCCGCGCTGCGCGGGGGTGCCCCCAGTGCCGTGACCGCGGCATGGAGTTGCGGCAGCAGGGAAGAGAGCTGCCGCAACCAACTGAGATCGGTTTCGTCGGCTGATTCAATCAGTGCACAATAGTCTTTGGCCAATCGGGACAGTTCATTCATTCGCTTATCCATAACTTCACCAATCGGGACGATTCAGCTGTAGAGTAAACCTCGACTGCTGCCATTCCACCCCCCTCGACCGGGAATTTCCATCCGCCCCGAGCTAGAGGTATTCAGTGAATGCTGGTTTAATTGTAGCCGATGAATCGGCTGTTTTTCCGGATTAATCCCACCACCCGGTTGGCCCACCGGCGGCGACAAAACTGATGCAGACAATTCCCAAACCCATCATCCCCAAGCCCATCGTCCTGAGCATTGCCGGGCACGACCCGTCGGGGGGCGCCGGCATCCAGGCCGACATAGAGACCCTGGCGGCGCTGGGCTGCCAGGCGGCCACGGTCATCACCTGCCTGACCATCCAGGACAGCCGTGATGTGCATGAGCTGATCCCGCTGCAGGCCGCGTTGATCACCCGGCAGGTTGAAACCCTGTTTCAGGACTACCCCATCAGCGCCATCAAGATCGGCCTGATCGGCAGTGCCGAGGCGGCCGTCGCCATCGCTGACCTGCTGGCCCGGCATCCGCATGTCTCGGTGGTGGTGGATCCCATCCTGGCGGCCGGCGGCGGGACCCAACTGGCCGGCAAGGCGCTGCTGGAGACGCTCCTTGAGCGGATCCTGCCGCGCGCCACCGTGGTCACCCCCAATTCCCAGGAGGCCAGGCGCCTGACCCAGCGTCAGCAACTGGATGAATGCGCCGATGCGCTGCTCGCCCGCGGCTGTCAGGCGGTGCTGATCACCGGCACCCATGAAGCCGCTACCGATGTGGTCAATACCCTCTACCGACCGGGGGTCCCTCACCACCGGGAACGCTGGCCCAGACTCACCGGTTCCTATCATGGCTCCGGCTGCACCATCGCCTCGGCGATCGCCGCCGGGCTGGCCCGGGGAGTCTCCCTGGTTGCGGCGGTCAGCGAGGCGCAGCGGTACACCTGGGAGAGCCTCAGCGCCGGCTGGCAACCGGGCCGGGGTCAGCACATTCCCAATCGCCTCTATCGTCAATCGAGTGAATGATTACTCATGCATAAACAGGCACGACTGAAGGGCCTTTACGCCATCACCCAGCCCCACCCCGACGGATTCGATGGGCTGCTGCAACAGGTGGCGGAGGCTCTCATCGGCGGTACCCGCGTGGTTCAGTATCGGGACAAGGAGCCCGGCGCGGCACGGCGAAAAGCGCAAGCGACGGCGTTGCTGGCGTTGTGTCATGCCCACGACGCCCTGCTGATTATCAACGACGACACCGCCCTGGCCCGGGCGATCGGCGCCGACGGTGTGCATGTCGGCCGGGAGGATGACGACATCGCCGCGGCACGCGCCGCCCTGGGGCCCGAGGCAATCATCGGCACCTCCTGCTATAACCGGTTGGCGCTGGCCAGCGCCGCCCAGGAGGCCGGGGCCGACTATGTCGCCTTTGGCCGGTTTTTCCCGTCGCTGACCAAGCCGGACGCGGTCCAGGCCAACATTGCCCTACTGGGCGAGGCGAAACGGTCCCTGCGGATTCCGGTGGTTGCCATCGGCGGCATAACCCCGGAAAATGGCGCCACGCTCATTCAGGCAGGCGCGGATATGCTGGCCGTGATCAACGGCATCTTCGGTGCGCCGGATATCGCCGCCCGCTGCCGCCGTTTCACACAGTTATTCAACACATCGGAGAGACCCCCCTCATGACCGCTTCACACGATCGCTTTATTCAGGCCCAGCAGCATATCCCCGGCGGAGTGAACTCTCCGGTGCGGGCATTCAAGGGAGTGGGCGGCGATCCGGTGTTTGTCGATCACGCCAGCGGTCCCTATATCTACGATCCCGACGGCAGACGGTACATCGACTACGTCGGCTCCTGGGGTCCGATGATCCTGGGACACGCTCACCCCGAAGTACTGGATGCGGTCGCCGCGGTCATCCGCAAGGGCCTCTCCTTCGGCGCCCCGACCCAGATCGAGACGGTGATGGCCGACCGGGTGTGCGAGCTGGTGCCCTCCATGGATCTGGTGCGCATGGTCAGCTCGGGCACCGAGGCGACCATGAGCGCCATCCGCCTGGCGCGCGGTTACACCGGTCGCGACAAGATCGTCAAATTCGAGGGCTGCTATCACGGCCACTCCGACTCGCTGCTGGTGAAGGCCGGCTCCGGTATGCTGACCCTGGGCGAGCCCAGCTCTCCCGGCGTGCCCGCCTCGCTGGCGGAGCACACCATCACCCTGAACTACAACGACAGCGACCAGGTCCGGACCACCTTTGCCGAGATCGGCGAACAGATCGCCTGCATCATCGTCGAGCCGGTGGCCGGCAACATGAACTGCATCCCCCCGCTGCCCGGTTTTTTGGAGTGCCTGCGGGAGGTGTGTGACCGCTCCGGTACGGTATTGATCTTCGACGAGGTGATGACCGGCTTCCGGGTCGCCCTGGGCGGCGTCCAGGGGCTGTACGGCATCACCCCGGACCTGACCACCCTGGGCAAGGTGATCGGCGGCGGCATGCCGGTCGGCGCCTTCGGCGGCAAGCGCGAGATCATGGAGCGGATCTCCCCCCTGGGTCCGGTCTATCAGGCGGGCACGCTGTCCGGTAATCCGGTCGCCATGACCGCCGGCCTGAAAACCCTGGAACTGATCTCGGTCCCCGGCTTCTTCGACCGGCTCAGTCAACGCACCGGCGAGCTGCTGGCAGGCATTCAGGCGGAGGCCGATACCGCCGGGGTCGCCCTCAGCACCAACCAGGTGGGCGGCATGTTCGGTCTGTTTTTCAGCGATGCGGGGAAGGTGACCAATTTCGCCCAATCCATGGCCTGCGACCAGGAGCGGTTCAAGACCTTCTTCCACGCCATGCTGGAACAGGGCGTCTACCTGGCTCCCTCGGCCTTTGAAGCAGGCTTTGTCTCGGCGGCACATACCGGCGAGGATATTGAGGCAACGATCCGGGCGGCAGCAGCGGCGTTCCGCAAGATCGCCTGATTTACACACCCTACGATTGGTGGCGATTGGTGGATGCGCTGACGCTTATCCACCATTCTGCACGCCACCTATTATGACCCTGACGTAGGGTGCCGGTGAGCACGCGAACCGCACCAAGCCTCACTGGAAACGGCTGCCGCATTGATGCGGTTCGCTTCACTCACCGCATCCTACAGATGCAGGTCGGATAAGTCGGTAGGCGCATCCACGATTCGCGATTTTCGTGCCTTTCGTGGTTAATGAGGCACCGTTGTTATTCGGCTTCCCGTCGGATTACGCTACTCATCCGGCCTACGACTTTTCGTGCCCACGCTACGAAACTACATCTTGTGCTGCATACCGGCATCCTGCATCTTCATCTGCAGTTTCACCACCGGCACCTTCAGCTGTAACTTACTGCCGTCCCCGAATACCAGCACCAGGTCGAGCTGCTCGCCCGGCACCAGCTTCTGTTGCAACCCGATCATCATCACGTGCAGCCCGCCCGGCTGCAGTTTGACGCTCTGGCCCTCCGGCAGGTCGATCTGCTCCACCTGGCGCATGCGCATCATGCCATCGGACATGGTGTGGGTGTGCAATTCCACCACCTTGGCGGCCGGGCTCTCGGCACCCTTGAGCACGATGTCGCCGGATGAGGCGTTGGTCAGGGTCATGAAGCTGGCGCTGTTCGGCTGCCCCGGGGGGACGGCACGCACATAGGCATCGGCGGCCGAGACCTGATCCGCGTCGGCGGCGGACAGCAGGCCCGGGAAACCGATCAGGGATGAAACCAGCAGGGCTGAACAAAGTGTTTTACGCATTCTCTCTCTCCTTATCTATAAACCTGAATTCCTCGATTCAACCGCGAAGAACGCAAAGTGCGCAAAGAGATACAATGACTTGCCTTCATTTTATTTTCGATCCAACCCGGCAGGCGGAGGATCAGGAGAATACAATTCATTGTTTTCCGTAACTACTCACGGGGTGAGTAGTTACTGTTTTCCTTCGTGTTCTTTGCGTCCTTAGCGGTCGAAATGAATTTTTCAGCATGGATCAGTTGTTATTCAGTACCGCCCGAATGGCGTTGAGTATCTCGCCCGGTTGGGTACCGTGGCGGATGGTGGTCAGCAGCCGCCCTTGCCGGTCTATCAGATAGATGTCTGCGGAATGGTCCACCACGTAATCGGTCGCCGAAGGCTGCTCGACATGGCGGTAAGCGGCGCCAAACAAGGCGGCGATCCGCCCCAGCTGTTCATGGCTCCCGGTCACCCCGAGTATTGCCGGATGGAAATACTCGCCATAACTCTTCAGGTGCTCCAGGTTGTCGCGCTCGGGGTCGACGCTGATAAACAGCGGCTGCACCTCGCCCAGCTCTTCGGCGCTCAACTGGTCCAGTGCCGCGCTCAGGAAACCGAGGCTGGTCGGACAGACATCCGGGCACCAGGTGTAGCCGAAATAGAGTATCAGCACCTTGCCCCGGAGGGCTCGGGTGTCGATCTCACCCTTATAGGAGTTCAGGACAAAATCACCGCCCTTTGGGGCCTCGGCAAGATTCATCGGGCTCGCCGCCGGCACCTCATGCCCGCTCTGCGGCTGCCAGAAAAGCAGCAGCCAGATCAGCGCACCGGCCAGCACCACCACCCCACCCAACAAGCCTCTTTTCACCGCTCACCTCCCGGCAGTACAACCCCGTCCTTGACCGTAATAAAGCGGAACGGGGCCGCCAGCAGGCCGCGCGGGCTGGTGATCAGCACTCGCGCCTCCCACTCCATGGCCACCCGCACACAGACCGGCAGCATGCCTGTACCCGCGAATACCCCATCCCCTCGGGCGTCCAGCCGCGGACGATTGAAGCCCATGTTCATGCCGATGCCGACAAAATCGACCTCGACCTTGCTCGCCTCCACCCCGCTCAGGCGCACCTCCAGATCCAGCGGCTTTACCAGCGGGATGCCAGGGGTCTTGATGGCAAAGCTGATCTGGCCGCCGCCGGGCAGGTCGGAGCGGCAGGCACCAGCGCGCAGGTCACAGTCGGTATCCAGCGGGGCCATGCCTCCCACCTCGGGATTCAGGATCGGCAGCGCCTTGTAGGCCGCCACGCCGGCCAGCGCCAGGAACAGCACCCCGGCAATGGCCCAGAGCAGGGTTGTCGTTTTCGCCACAAAATACCTCGTGTGTTATCAGAGCGCGATGTTAGAGCAATCGAATAGTACCGCAATTGATGGCCGTCAATGGATGCCGGGTAGTTGAGATTGATCCGTCGGGCGAGGCAGTGCTACACGGCATATCACGCGACGCTGTGTGATATGCCGCAAAAAGGTTCAAGTTTGGTAGGGTGGGTTAGCGGCGCACAGGCACCACACTTCCAGACCATGACCACGCCGAGGCGCCGCGTAACCCACCAAATCCCCGACCGCAATTGGTGGGTTACGGCGCGCACTCGCTGCAATGCCAACGGCCACCTCCTGCGCAGGGCGCGCCTAACCCACCCTACAAAACCGGAATCACAGGCACACACCAACGGGTTGCAAACCACAAAGCCCGGGGTAGGATGCCGGTGAGCTTGCGAACCGCATCATTCCATCCTTAGGTCCGTAAACGGTGCATCCCTGCACCACTCCTCGCGATACGTCTTGATGCGGTTCGTGCCTCACCGGCATCCCACGTCGGCAAGTTTATTCACATTCATTGGCGACTGGATTTTCCTATCCGGATCAGGGCAGATCGCTGCGCCGGAAGTGGAGGAAACCCAGCGCGGCACAGGCCGTGCCCACCAGGATGGGGTAGAGCAGCGCGTAGGCGATGTACCCCTTCTGGCCGAAGGTATCGAGGATGACGTAGGCGGAGGGGCCCAGCAGCACCAGCTGTGGATCGAACAGCATCATGGTGGCGGTACGGAACACCTGCATCGGATTGACCAGGGCAATGGCCACTGCGGTCTCGGCCGGCAGCTGCTCCTGGATCAGGATACCGAGCAGGATCAGGTCGAGAAACAGCAACAGGGTCAACCAGACCACGAAGGCGGCGCCCTGGGCCACATCCGAGCTGCGCGCCAGGGTGGAGATCAGCATGCCGATGCCAAGGAAACACCAGGCCAGGGCCATCAGCAGGCCGGTGTAATAGATAAACAGATCCCAGGGGACATTAACGCCCTTGATGGTACCCCAGATCACCGCGCCGACCATGGCCAGCAGCACCGGCAGGAACACCACCAGGAAACGCCCGAAGATCTTGCCCCAGAACCAGGCCGCCAGGCTGATCGGCAGCGACAGCAGGTACTCGAACACCCCCGCTTCGCGATCCCCGGCCACCGAGCGCACCGTGGTGATCAGCACAAACACCGGCAGGATCGCCATGGAGATCTGGATATAGGTGAGCAACAGCCGCGACAGCCCGGTGAAACCCATGATGCGGGACTCGGCCAGTCCGTAGGCGAACAGCACCACCACCAGACCGCCGAACACCAGGGTGTAGATCATGAACCAGCGTGCCCGCAGCGACTCGACGATATCGGCGTACGCAGTTAACCAGAGGTGCTTCACGAGGCATCTCCCTGTGCCGCACCCTGTGGGCAGTTCCGTTGTGCTGGAGGTGTCGGAGTCAAACCGAGCTCGGCCCGGTGGACCGATGCGCTGCAGGCGGTCGGTTTGACTCCGACACCTGTGGGTTCAACGCTTTGCGCACGTTGCGTTCTTCGCGGTTGAATCGGGAAACTCAGGTTCATCAATGGGTCTCGTCGGCTGTGTGGTTATGGGAATCGGTGCGGTCCGTCTGGATCTTCCCCTGCCGCTCCTCCAGTCGTTTCAGCAGATCCACGCCGTGGATGTTGAATCGTTCCTCAACGGTAAAGATATGCGCCTTCGCCTGGGCGAAATCGAGTCCACCCGCGACCGGTTGAGCCTGCGCCCCGAGGCCGTACTCCATGGGCGTCAAATCGCCTTTGACATAGGTGGCGCTCAGGGCATCGATCCAGCCGCCGTTGATGTCCGTTACCCAGATCTGGGTCTTCGGGTCATCCTTCCAGGGCTTGTCCTCCAGCCAGATGACCGCGCAGCCGATATCATCGAACTTCATCAGTTTCGAGCGCTTCTTGTCGGCCGGGAAATAGCGGATCTGCGCCGCGTGATTTCGGTCGCTGAGCACCATGCGGCAGCGCTCGCAGGCGTCCCGGTCCCACTTCACCTCGCCGGGACCGGTCCCGGGATCGCCGCTGCAGGCGCTGACCAGCAACGTCAGCAGCCCCGCGAACAGCAGGGTGAAGCCCTTAATGAATGGCACTAAGTTAAGGCAGGAGTCCATTTTTTCGTCATTCCGGCGCAGGCCGGAATCCATAAATTCACCACGGATGCGGGTTCTGGATCCCTGCATTCGCCGGGATGACCGGGGTTCTGGGCTTAACTTAGTGCCATTCGAGCCCTTAATCATTCATCACCGCCTCGTAATCCCTGGCGGTCTCGGTCTCGTGCATGTCGATGCTGGCGAGCAGGGCCGCGTAGCGGGAGAGGACGCCGAGGAAACGCAAGCGGTCCGGACCGGCCACCTGGCCACTCCATTCGCGACCGTCCGCCGACCCCTTGAAGCCCCACTCCTGGATGGCCTTGGCAAAGGGCGCCTCGGGGCGGATCAGCCGGATACGGCAGTGCAGACGACTGGAGAGCTCCACCAGATCGGCCACTCGATCATCCAGCACCACCCGCCCCTGATCCATCTCGATCACCCGGTTTACCAGGGAGGCCACCTCGTCCAGGCGATGGCTGGAGATGATCATGGCGGCCTCATCCTTCTTCTCCGCCAGCAGGCTGAAAAAGATGTGGCGTGCCTCGGGGTCCAGATTGGCCGCCGGCTCATCCATCACCAGCAACTCGCTGTCACGCCCCAGGGCGATGCTGATCAGCAGCTTCTGTTTCTGGCCGCCGGAGAGTTTGACAAAGGGCTGGTTGCGGAAACGCTCCGTGTCCAGCCCCAGACGGGTGGCCACATCGGCCATCCGTTGCGGATCGGAATCACAGACGCTGGCGGCGAAACGGATCAGCTGCCCGACCGGCATTTTCAGCGGTGGCGGCAGCTGCGGCACGAAACCCACCTTGGAGAGCACGGCGCGGCGATGCTCGCGTGGCGCCAGTGCGTCCACCGTCACCGAACCCTCGCAGGTATATTCACCCAGCAGACACCGGATCAGCGTGGTCTTGCCGGCGCCATTGGACCCCACCAGGGCAACCCGGTGGCCGCGCTCGATGGTCAGGTCAACGCCCTTCAGTACTTCATGACGGCGGAATTTTTTTACGACGTTCTGAAACTCAATCATTCATGAACCTGATATTTGAATCCGTGACCACTAGGTGTAGGGTGGATAAGCGACAGCGCATGCCATCCTCAGGTCCGTAAACGGTACATCCATGTACCACTCCTCACCAATGCAGCTTAATAAACGATCGCCGAAGCGGCCGGGCAACCCGGATAGTCTATGAGTCTGAGTTATCCCGGCAATGATGTAAATCAAAACGCACCGCAAGCCAGGGTCACGTCATCTAATGCTGAGCGGAACGAGGATCTGCCTGCTTGATTGACGGGTGTCCGCGGCCAAGGATGGCCACGGCAAGCCCCCAGGGGGGTTTACGGCGTTCCGGCAAACAAGCAGGCAGATCCTCTCTCACAAGCAGTTGCGTGTTTAGATAACGTCGTCCTGGACTACAAGCCCATTTCAAAGGTGTTTGCCGAGCCCCTTGATCTCGAACCGCAGTGAGTTGGTGGGACAGACATCCACGCACATGCCGCAGCGGGTGCAGTCGGCGCTGACATCCACCTCGGTATGCACCGCCTTGCCCTTGACCGTCATATCCAGCACGTGGGGCACCAGGCACGCCTTGCGGCAGTCGCCCTCGTGATGGCAGTCCTTCAGCACAAACTTGACCCGCAGCGGGGAGAGTGCGCCAACCACCCCATAGGTAATACCGATGGGACAGACATAGCGGCACCAGGCGCGGCGCGAGTAGAACACCTCGAACAGCAACACCAGGCCGACCCAGATCATGGCCATGCCCGGACCGTAGATCAGCGCCCGACTCACGATACCGGTGACCGAGATGGTCTCAAACACCGTGTAACCGCTGAGCAGCGCGAGCAGGGCGAAGATCAGGTAGAACAGCGAACGCACCTTGCGATTGAAGGAGCGATCCTTCACCAGCCCCTTGTCGGCGAGATAGAGATGGAGCTTCTCCGCCCACTCCGACAGCAGGTGATAGGGGCAGACCCAGGAGCAGAAGGTACGTCCTCCCAACAGCAGCCAGAGCACAAAGATGGTGGCGGTACCGATCACCAGGTTGAGCACCATGTGCTTGAAGGCCAGGGTCACCTGCAGGGCGGAGTTCAGATCCGCCATATGGAAACCCATGAAGCGCGATGCCGTCAACGCCCCTTCCAGCAACTGGATGTCGAAGTAGTAGGAGACCAGAAACAGCAGGTTGATCACGAGCAGCGTGACCCAGCGCCGGTTACGCCATTTTTTCGCATCCTTGGCATGTGCCTGGCGATGGACTTCGAAGGCAATTGCGTCGAACGGATTCTGCTTTTTAAACAAGTGGATCGCCTGCGCCTCGGGGGAAATCTCCGATTTATCCGGGCGCCGAGGCTCGCTGCCGAACAACTGGCGAAACGATTCCATGATATAGCTCATGAGACACCCCCGATGTGATCGGCGTCCTGCAGGATGTCGATAACGATCGCCGGCGGTTCCGGGGGACAGATCATTTCGCAGACACCGCAGCCGACGCAGCCCTCCTGAATCACCGGTTTCATGCGCCGGATCCCGTCATCGCTGACGATCGGCTCAAGGGCGATGGCGTGCTTCGGCGGGCACTCGTTGCCCTGGCGTTGGGCGACCCGATCCTGGTTCCGCTCCCCCGCGGCGGCCTCCGCGGCACACTGGGTGATGCGGATCTCGATCGGACACTGGCGCACACAGAGGTCGCACAACTCCAGGTCGTAGGGATAGTCGGCCACCGGAATCGGGTTCCATCGGTCCACGTCGTCATAGCGCAAAATCCCCTGGTAGTCCGGACCGCGCGCCTGCCCCTTGAACCCCTTGCCCTGGATCGCCAGGCACTTGCGCGGCTCGGCCAGCCGGGCAAAACCCATGCGGGAATCCGCCGGATAGTCCAGATCATGGGTCAGCGCCCCGGTCGGACAGGCCAGCACGCACTGCAGGCCGTCGCAGGAGAAATCGCATGCCTGGGCACGCGCATCGATATAGGGCACGCCGATACCCGCGCCCTTGTCCAGCTCCGCCAGTTTGATGGCATTCACCGGACAGACCTGGACGCACTGACCGCACTTGATACAGGCGGCGAGAAAGTCGCTCTCATCCGAGGGCGTCTTGAGCGCCCCGGGCGGGCGCAGCGCCAGGGTCTTTCCCTGCACCACCGGCAGCAATCCGACCAGGGAGAACCCGATCATGCCGACGGCCAGCGCGGAGGTTCTCAGGAACTCACGCCGGTTCTGTTCGAGCCGCTTGGGATTCAGCTTTCGTTTCGCGGGTTTTTTCGGTTTGCTCTGCTCGTTCATTGTTGCACTGTCTCCGCGGACATCAGCGGTTTTTCATCACGCAAGATCATATCCGGATCGGTAAAGGGGGCGAGTCGCTCAAGGAAGTCGAGCACCTCCAGGACGGGGGAACCCTTGAAAAACTGCGCATAGGGTACGTCCATCCAGATCCGGTCGGCATAACTGTAGAGTTCATAGGGCCGGTCACCCACCCCATCCAGATCCCGGTCGAACCCCTCGTAATCATCCCAGTAGTTGCTGTTCCAGTGATTGCGTTTGGCGGTCTTGCCGCCGCCCACGGTGACCTGGGTGATATTTCCCTTGAACCGGTTGCGCTCCAGGATGTTGCCTTTCCAGTCATTCAGGAACTGCACCCCGATGCCGCTGAAGGCGATCAGGTTCCCGGTCAGCCGATTGGTTGCCTCCGGATCGTAGGGGGAGATATCGAGATAGATACCGGTGGCACAGTAGAGGATGCGGTTGTCATGCACATCCACATCCGATGTCTCCTTGAAGCCGATGCCCATACCGGTTGGGCCGATGGCATGGGCGATGTAGTTGTTCCTGATCACCACGCTGTCACTGTACATCAGGAAGATGCCCACCTGATTGTCTTCATAGTGATTCCCCACCACCTCGTTGCGCTGGGCATACATGAAGTGCAGGGAATAACGGCCACGGCGGGCATCGTTGCGGGCGATCAGATTATCTTTCGAGTACCAGACCACCATATCGCGCGAGTCGCGAATGATATTATCGGTGATCTTGTTATTAAAACTGTACCAGAGGCGGATGGCGTCGCCACGAATACCGATCTCGACCGGCTTGGAGGAGATGCGGTTGCGGCGGATGATGTTATTTTCCGCCTGCCCCAGATCGATACCAAACAGGCTGTTATCGATCACATTATCCTTGATGACATTGAAGCTGCCGCGCACCTGAATGCCGGAATCGATGTCGTTATGGGAATCACCCGAATTGGTCAGGCGCAGCCCCTTCAGGGTGACCCCGTCCGCGTCCAGGTAGATGACCGAGCCCTTGCCACCGGCATCGATCACCACCTTGCCCTGGCCATCGATGACCAGCGACTTATCGATCGACACCGGACCGGCATAGGTTCCCGGTGGGGGTATCAGCAGATCATTTTCGTTGGCGGCATCGACCAGCGCCTGAAACGAGGGATACTCGGCCGCCGACAACCAGCCCGGCAGTAGGAACAGCAGTAACGCGGCAGCTTGACGCAGGGTACGCATAGATTCTCGTTCGGAAGTGCCCAGGCACAGCCCTCTCAGACTCGTTAATTTCGTGCCCGTTCAACCTTGGAATCGACAGACCCCCGTGCGCTCAAGGCGGATTACACGGAGGTGTGTGGGCTATTTACAAAGCATCCTTGAACTGCCTCTTCCGCACCAGCGCGGCCACCGCCAGGATGGGAGAGAGCAGCAGCATGACAAAGAAGCCGATATAGGGGTAGGAGTGGGTGGCGAACTGCGCCACTTTACCATCGCCAAACACGGTGGGCATGAAGGGTTTGACCGCGAAGGCGCCCATGGCGTTCAACGTATGGCCATACCACCAGAGCCAGGCGGCATAGTCGATGATAAAAAACAGCGGCAGCGCCATCGGCACCAGGACCAGCAGCCAGTAGAGGATGCCACCGTTCTTGCGCGCGCCGAATACCAGCAGCAGCATCGCCCCGGCAAGACCGGCAAACGCCACATGCAGGGCAATCTTGAGATTGGCCACCATGGGCACGATCTCTTCCGGGTTGTTGAAGTAGCGACCCAGGCTCTTGCCATAATGCCAGGTCATCACCTGGAAACTGCTGCCGTTCCAGGGCTCGGTGACCCGACCATGCTCCAGGTCCTTTTCATAGGTGAGCTTCAGCTGCTCGATCATGTGCTGCTTGTCGGAGACCGCCGCCTTGGCGGATGCCGTCTTGTCCGAAGGCAGATCAACCACCACGCCCGAATCTTCCAGGGACTTTTTCAGTACCCCGACAATACCGCCGATCACGATCTCCGGCTCTTCCTGTTCTGCACCGGCCTCCTGGTCCAGCGAGGTCACCATCGCCTCGACATAACCCGCGCTCTGCAGCGCGAACCCGTCCTCTGCGTAGATCGTGAGGTACATCCAGGCCAGCAATCCGGCGAAGGCGACCCCCATGATGGCCATGCGCAATTTGGGCCTGACACAGACAAAGCCCACCAGCATGATACCCATGTAGGTCATCAGAAACTGGCCGAAGCCGCGCTCAACCGGGCCGCCCGCCGCGATCGGATACATGCCCACGTAATGATTGATGGTATCCATCTCATGCACGCAGTCGAGGGCGACATCCTCCTGGATCTCCGCCTTGTTGACCTTCTGGCAACCATTGAACACGCCGTTCATATGGAAATGGATGCGCACGCCATCCGGGAACGCCTCTTCCGGATAATTGGGTGCCGTCAACGAAACCCACCAGATCGGAGAGTAGAAGATCACGACCATCAAACCCAGGGCGATGACACCCAGGGCGGCCACAATGATTGTCTGCTTTGTACTGGTTACTGCATTCATGGCGAGAGACATCAGCTGTTGGAAATGGGCAGGCGGTTACCCGGCCACAGGATTTCGCATGGGCGATACCCCGCGGCCGGGAGGTGTGGCTGGATTAATCGAAGTCCGGATTTGTCCAGTTGGCCGAGGGAGCCAAGTCCTTTTTATCCACGAGGACACGGGAGACATAGTTGATCACCATCTTCATGTCCTTGTCGGTGAAGTTCTTGATCTGATCCACCATGTCGGGGTTGGCGTTGCGGCGCTTGCCGTCGCGGATCCACTCGAACTGGCGCAGCATGTAGGCGTAGTGTTGGCCCTCGATACGGGGATAGAATTTCTCCTTATTACCTTCGCCATGGTCACCGTGGCAGCGCACACAGTTGTCGGCATAGAGTTTTTTGCCCTGCTCGAACTCGGGGGTGCCTTCCGCCCACTCACCCTTGCCATTCTCCGGGTTCATCGGCAGCTTTTCGATATAGGCGGTCACGTCGGCCAGGGCCTGTTCGTCACCGATCGACTCCGGCAGCGCGAACGGATACATGGTGGGGTTGTCGCGGTTCAAGGCGCGGATGTCGGCCAGCTGCTTGATCAGTACCGGACGATGCTGGCCCGCCAACTGCGGGAAGGTACCATCCGTCATGCCCCAGCCCTCGGGCATGTGACAAGCGGAACAGACTTCAAAGATATCCCGTCCGTTTTCCAGATCCGGCTCAAGGTGCATGGCCTGGTCCGTTTCACCACTCACGGTGTCCTTGCTCCAGCTGGAGGTATCGGCGGCATTGACGCCAAAGCTCAGGCTGATTGCCACTGCGGCGGTCAAGCCGGTAACCATGGATTTTAAACTCATCACTATTCTCCTGACCGTCCCGACCAATTCGGGACAATCATTACACTAAGTTTGATGCCTGCTTTGCAGCAGGCGTTTAATCTGATCGACTGGATTGCAAATCGACATAGGGTGGCGTCCGGTACGGACACCCTCGAGGTTGCCACAATGCATATTAGAGTTCATTGATGCAAATCAACCCATCTGCCAGGCAATTTTGCGAGAAACCGCCCTCTGGAGCACTGGCAAAAAGCTTCTCATAACAGCCCTCTTTTTTCATTGAGAACTATCAATCAAGGGCGATTTTCCGGCCGGATTTCACTGCAGCGTAGCCAGCCAATCGGCGATAACACGCATCTCCTCCTCGTTCACCAGACCCATCACGCCTTTCATGGCGGCGGTGTTGCCATTGGATCTGGCCCCCGACTTGATATCCTTCATCTGGTTAAACATGTATTCCGCGTTCTGACCCGCCAGGGAGGGATAGAAAGGCATCAACGGTGTCTTGGCATCCTTACCGTGGCAGGACCAGCAGGTCTTGGCCTTGAAGAGTGCCGCGCCATCCGCAGCCGCCGCCGTTGCCCCGGTCATTAGCGCCGCCACCGCGCTCATGACAACGGCCAGTCTTCTGATTTTGCTCATAACAAATACCTCACTACATAAAAGGTTTTAAAGCATACAAAGGGGAAGGGGCTCCAGCAAGAGCCCCTCCCCCTTTCAGGTTGATAACCTAAGCCTAGTACAGACTATTTGGTTTCCACCTTAACAGCACCGTGCTGCTCAAGATAGGTCTTCGCACGCAGACCCATATCGGCGGTCTTCACCTGATACTGCCACCACTGACCAGCCCAGAGTGTTGCATTCTGGAAGTCACCCTTGGCAGCGAAGCCTTCAGCCTTTTTCTTCGCCTCATCGGCGAATCCAAGCTGCTCGGTGGCATCTTCAACCAGGGCCACAACCGGCGGGAAGTCCTTGTAGTTGTGGCTGGTGATGAAGGCGACCACGGAATCGATCACGGCCTGGGTCTCGACGTTGGTCTTGACCTGCTTTTCGTAATCGGCCTGGGTGTACTGCTCACCTTCCACCATGCCGCTCTCTTTGGCCTGGTAGCCTTTCGGCGTGACCAGCAGGTAACCCTGCATCTCCAGGTGGAGCGCGGAGCAGAACTCGGTGCAGTAGTAAGGATAGACACCGGCTTTCTCTGCCGTAAAGGTGTAGGAGGCGGTCTTGCCCGGCTCGATCGACAGGTTCACGCTCTGACCATAGAGTGCGAAACCGTGCACCTCGTCCTCGGCACGCTCGAGATTGGTGAGATGGATAGAGACGGTGTCGCCCTCTTCCACTTCAATGATCTCCGGCGTGATGTGTGAACGAATCACCGTGCCATAAACGTGTGTCACACCATCCTCTTTGACCACTTTTTCACGACCGGCGCGGGTCCGGTAGGGAGAGCGCTCATCGGTACGGCTGTTCCAGCCGGATTTGTAGCGTACGGCCGGTTTCAGCTTGTCGGCTTTGATCGCAACGGCATAGTGGGGTTCGCCCAGCGGCAGCGGCATATCATAGAGCAGCTGCATCTTGTCGCCGCTGATATCGATCAACTGGTGGTTCTGCGGATGCAGCGGACCCACCGGATTGAAACGATCAATCGCCAGCTTGTTCAGCGACACCAGATACTTGCCATCCGGAGAGACTGAATCGCCCTCCATCGCCATCAGGTGACCGATGTTGTAGTGGATATGCAGTTGATCCAGCACCTTGCCTTCGCAGTAGTCCCACTTGGTGACCATGGAATCCACGTAGATGGAGGTGTAAACGGTACATTTCTTGGAGTCATACTGGGTATGCAGCGGACCGAGGCCCACGGCAACCTGGGTATGCAACGCATCCTTCAGCGCGATGATGGGAATGCCGTAGGGGTCTTTTGCCTCAAACTTCTTGGCGGCGATAGCCTTCTGGATCTTTTCCCAGCTGTAAACCCAGGCATGGCTGTCCAGCTTACCGGACACGATGATGTGGGTACCGTCAGGGTTGACGTCAACACCGTGCGGGCTCTTGGGCTCGGGCACCAGGTAGAGCAGCTCTTCCTTGATGGCCTGCGCCATCGGGATCATGTAGGAACCATTGACCTTTTCCACCTTACCGGCAGCAACCAGTTCGGCCGCCTTTTTCCAGTTGGTAATGTGCAGGAAGTCGGTATCCTTCTGGGAGCAGCCGGCCTCGAACGGCGGGCGTCCCTTCTCGATACCACCGACATAGCGCTCGGAACAGAACGAGTTGGTGAAGCCCCAACCGTAGGAGGCATTTTTACCCGCATCGGAGAGATCCTGACTGTAGGGCGGCAGCTCAAAGGTGAATGACTGATCCGGCTGCAGACGTCCCTTCTTGTCGTCAAATTTCCAGTAGGTCAGACCACCGCGATATTTGTCGTTGAACTCCTCCAGCGGTACGAAATCGCTGCTGAAGGGCGCGGCATACTGCGAGGCCTCCATGACATATTCGGTGTTCGGGGTAACGAAGGCACCACCGTGTTCGGACTTGAAGAACGGATTGACCACGATCTGCTTGGTCTCGAAGTCATGCAGATCGATCACCGCCAGCCGGGGGTTGGCCTTGTCGTTGATAAACAGGAAGCGGCCGTTGTACTCACCCTCGGTCTCGGAGAACGCGGGATGATGGGTATCACCCCAGGTGATGTCCTTGCCGTTGATGCGCCCCTGTGCCAGTACTGCCTTGGACTCGTCATCGAAGCCGTAACCCTGCCAGGGTTCCGGGGTAAATACGCCGATATACTTCAGGATACGCATGGACGGGATGCCGTATACGATCACCTGGCCACTCTGACCACCGGAGGCGAAAACGAGATACTCGTCACGGCCGCCGGTGGGGGTGTAGGTCTTGGCCGCGGCCAGCAGATCTTTCTGCGTCAGGCCACGAGCCTTCATGACATCTTCGAGCGACGCCTGAGAATATGCACTTGACGTTGCGCCCAGCCCCATCGCCAGGCCCAGCATCAGCGACAATGCTCGCTTATTGTTCACTTTCATGAGACACGTCTCCGTTTTAGGACTTTATTCTTGCGCTAGACTGCGCTTTTGTTGAAATAGCAGCGGCATGGTGCGCTGCGGCGGGGGCGAAATCATTGATCTTGATCAACCGATGACGGCATATGCCAAGAAGATTGTGGCAAATCACACAAATGTGGCTTTCGTCGCTGACATTTATCACGTCACTGTTTTTTCAGGAATTTCCAGGATGGTTGCGAGGTTGATGCGGGTGTAGGGGCAGGCCCCCGTGCCTGCCCGTTCCCTGGAAAAAAAAACGCCGGGGCGAGCCCGGCGTTTTTTATACTGCGTTTACCAGCGCCGCGAGGCGCCCGATCATTGGGGGATCATTGAGCGGCCAGCCACTCCGCGATCGCCTGCATCTCCTCATCGGAGACACCCATGACGATGCCTTTCATGGCGGCGGTCTGACCGTTGTTACGGGCACCGCTCTTGATGTCCTTCATCTGGTTCAGTGCGTACTGGGCATTCTGCCCGGCCAGCTTCGGGTAGGCCGGCATGATCGGCGATTTGGCATCAGCCCCGTGGCAGGCGGCGCAGCCCTTGGATGCGTAGAGTGCCGCACCATCAGCCGCCGCAGCAGCGTTACCAGCAAGACCCAGTGAGAGCAGGGCAGCGCCTGCGAGCATAGCAATGGTTTTCATCTTGTACAGTACCTTTGTCAGTGGAATATACCCGACCCGGCGAACTCGATACCCTTCGGTCTCTAATCCCTTCAGTATCTAATCCAAGGGGTCGCATGGAAAAGCAGGCATCTATACTATCATTCTTCCATGGCTGTCAATCCATAAAATTTC
>NZ_JANIOA010000052.1 GCF_025175675.1 Sedimenticola hydrogenitrophicus | reverse complement strand
CCTGCCCCCGCTACCAAACAAAAAAAGGGTCGCCCAGTGCGACCCTTTTTTGCACCCGGTGCTGTGGGTGCAATTCAAACAGATGTGTCATTCAAGTCGCCTTTCTGAATTGACTCCAATAAATGTCCCATTGCCCGTTTGCCCGGTTTAGACGCATGGCCTGATTTTGTAGGGTGGATAAGCTTGCGCATCCACCACCATCCGATTCATGGTGGATGCGCTGATGCTTATCCACCCTACATGTACTTCCCGACCGCCAAACGGTGGGTTACGGCGCGCGCACGGTGCAATGCGAACGGCCACCCCCTGCGCGGGGCGCGCCTAACCCACCCTACGAAAATCAGGCTCCTACGCGATGGCGCATCGGCTTGAATCGCACCCGGTTGCGGTTGATTGATTGCATCACGGAAATCTCGCAGGTATAATCAGCGGGATTCGGTAGCCGCTATGGCGGTTAGCAATGAAAAGTCAGTAAATTCATTGCGTTAAGAAGGACCCCGTTTTGGGGTTTTTTTATTGGTGTTGCCGGCCAAAAGGCCGGTTACCCATAGTTCTTGGGCCAATGGCCCTTTTTTTGTTTCTGGTTTTTGTCTACGAGTATGGCTGGCGCATCGGAAAGTTTGATCGAGATTGTCCGGGGGGCGGTAGAGCCTCTTGGCTATGAGCTGGTGGGCGTGGAGTACCTGAGTCAGGGAAGGGGCGGTTCGCTGCTGCGCATCTATATTGATCATGAAAACGGGATCGGTGTGGATGATTGCGCGGCGGTAAGCCATCAGGTGAGCGGCGTACTGGATGTTGAGGATCCGATCAAGGAGAACTACAGCCTTGAGGTTTCCTCGCCGGGTCTGGACAGGCCACTGTTTTTTGAAAAGGATTACGCGCGTTTTGCCGGACAGAGAATCAATGTCCGGTTACGCACGAAGCTGCACGACAGACGACGCTTTGAAGGTGTCCTGAAGGGTGTGCAGGATGGCAATGTCCTGGTGGAAGTGGACGGTGAAGAGACCGCCCTGCCGCTGGATTTGATTGATAGAGCGCGATTAGTGCCTGAATTTTGATTGGGTTGAGACAGATGAATAAAGAGATTCTGCTTGTCGTTGATGTCGTGTCCAACGAAAAGGATATTGAGAAAGAGATCATTTTCGAGGCGATCGAGTTCGCACTCGCTTCCGCCACCCGCAAAAAGCACGGCGGCGATATTGGCGTACGTGTAGCGGTGGATCGTGTCACTGGAGACTACTCCAGCTTCCGTCGCTGGGAAGTAATCGAGGCGGTGGAAGAGGGCGAAGAGCTGAATCCCGAGCGGGAGATCCTGCTCGAGGAGGCGCGCAAGACCGATCCCGAGATTCAGGTGGGCGATTATATAGAAGAGCCGATGGAATCCATCGCCTTTGGCCGAATCGCCGCGCAAACCGCCAAACAGGTGATTGTGCAGAAAGTGCGTGAGGCGGAACGGGCCAAGGTGGTCGAGGCGTATCAGGAGCGCATCGGCGATCTGGTCACCGGTATCGTCAAACGGGTGGATCGCGGCAATGTGACACTGGATCTCGGTGGCAACGCCGAGGCGATTGTGATGCGTGATCAGATGATCCCCCGTGAGCCGGTACGCACCGGTGACCGGGTCAGGGGTTACCTCTACGATGTGCGCGCGGAACAGCGTGGTCCGCAGCTGTTCGTCAGCCGTAGCCGTCCGGAACTGCTGATCGAGCTGTTCAAGCTGGAGGTGCCGGAGGTCGGCGAAGGGCTGATCGAGATCAAGGGCGCGGCACGCGATCCGGGTCTGCGGGCCAAGATCGCGGTCAAGACCAATGACCCGCGGATCGATCCGGTCGGTGCCTGTGTCGGCATGCGCGGCTCGCGCGTGCAGGCCATCTCCAACGAGCTCAATGGCGAGCGCGTGGATATCATCCTCTGGAACGATAATCCCGCCCAGTTCGTGATCAACGCCATGTCCCCGGCCGATGTCGCCTCCATTGTGGTGGATGAGGATTCCGGCAGCATGACCGTGGCGGTCAGCGAAGACAACCTCTCCCAGGCCATCGGGCGCGGCGGCCAGAACGTGCGACTCGCCAGTGAACTGACGGGCTGGGAGCTGAATGTCATGAACGAGGCGGACGCCGAGGCCCAGAGCGAGGCCGAGGTGCGCGAGTTTGTGGAAAACTTCATGAAGCAGCTGGATGTGGATGAAGAAGTGGCCATGATCCTGGTACAGGAAGGCTTCACCACCCTGGACGAGGTGGCCTATGTGCCGATCAGTGAAATGCTGGAGATTGAAGAGTTCGACAATGAGATCGTCGACGCCCTGCGTGACCGCGCCAAGGAGATTCTGCTGACCCAGGCCATTGCCAAAGAAGAGGCGATGGGTGAGGGGCCGGCGGAAGACCTGCTGGGCATGGACGGGATGGATTCGAACCTGGCCTATGAACTGGCGAGCCGGGGGATAATTACCATGGAAGATCTGGCTGAACAGTCGGTTGATGAATTAATGGTTATTGATGGTATGAACGAGGATAGGGCGGCGCAGTTGATTATGGCCGCGCGCGCCCCCTGGTTCGCGGATGAGCAGCAGAGCTAAGGTTGCCGGAGGTACTATCCTATGAGTGATGTAACGGTAAGGCAGCTCGCAAAAGATGTCGGTATTGCAGAAGAGCGCCTGCTTACCCAGCTTAAAGATGCTGGAGTAACGAAAAACGGCGTGGATGACTTGATCAGTGTCGACGAAAAGGCGCAACTGTTGGGACATCTGCGGGAGAGCCATGGCAAGAAGGATGATGACTCCACGGCCAGCGGCCCGCGGAAAATCACCCTGAAGCGCAAGACGGTCAGCGAGCTGCAGCAGCCGGCGGCCGGCGGTCGCGGACCCGGCGGCAGAGGAGCTGCCAGAGTCGTGGGCAAGACCGTAAGCGTGGAGGTCCGGCGCAAGCGCACCTACGTCAAACGCGGCTCGGCCAGCGAAGACGAGAAGATCCTGCAGGATGCCGAGGCGGCACAAAAGGCGCTGGACGAACAGGCAACGAAACGGCAGCAGATCGCCGCTGAAGATCAGGGCCGACGCGACGCCGAAGAGGCGCTGAGACGGGCCGAGCTGGAGAAGTCCAAGGAAGAAGAGAACAAACGCCTGGCGGAAGAGGCGCGTCTGCGGGAAGAGGAAGAGCAACAGCGGCAGGCGGAGCGGGAGGTGGCACGCCTGCTGGAAGCGCAGGAGCGCACCGAGCACGAACCCCTGGAAGGCGGCAAGCACAAGCCCGAGGCGGAAGAGAAAGTTGTCGTGCCCATCGTGCCTGAGGTCACCCCGCCGCTCGACGCCGAAGAGCGTCCCGCCAAGCGCGCGGCGCATAAAAAAGAGACCCGCACGCATGCTGTGCGTGCGCGTAGTGATGACGAAGGCGACAGCCGTAAAAAGCTCCATGTCTCCGCCGAGAAGCGGGGGCGCCGCAAAGGCAAGGCCGGACGGGGCAAGGCGGGTGCAGCCCAGGCCGATTCCCAGCACGGTTTCGTCAGACCGACGGCGCCGGTGGTGCGCGAAGTGGTGGTGCCGGAGAGCATTACCGCCGCCGAGCTGGCATCCCAGATGTCCATCAAGGCGGCCGCGGTGATCAGGGAACTGATGAAAATGGGCATGATGGTCACCATCAACCAGCCGCTCGATCACGATACCGCCACCCTGGTGGTGGAAGAGCTGGGCCATGTGCCGGTAACCAAGAAGGACGACAGTATCGAGGCCCAGGTGATGAGCTCGCTGGACGAGGTCCAGGGCGAACTGGTGCACCGCGCGCCGGTTGTGACCATCATGGGTCACGTCGATCATGGCAAGACCTCGCTGCTGGATTACATCCGCAGCAGCCGCGTGGCGGCCGGTGAGGCGGGTGGCATCACCCAGCACATCGGTGCCTACCATGTGGAAACCAATCGCGGCATGATCTCGTTTCTGGATACCCCCGGACACGCGGCGTTTTCCGCCATGCGCGCCCGTGGCGCCAAGGTGACGGATATCGTGGTGCTGGTAGTGGCGGCCGACGACGGTGCCAAGCCGCAGACCGTGGAGGCGATTCAGCACTCCAAGGCGGCCGGTGTGCCGATGATCATCGCCATCAATAAGATGGACAAGCCGGAGGCCAATCCGGACCGGGTCAAGCAGGAGCTGACCCAGCATGCGGTGATTCCCGAGGACTGGGGTGGCGACACCCAGTTCATCGAGGTCTCCGCCAAGACCGGTGACGGTATCGACAGTCTGCTGGATGCGATCCTGCTGCAGGCGGAAGTGCTTGAGCTGACCGCAGTTGCAGACGGAGCGGCACGCGGTATCGTGGTCGAGTCCAGCCTGGACAAGGGGCGCGGCCCGGTGGCCACGGTTCTGGTCCAGTCAGGCAATCTCAAGAAGGGCGATATGCTGGTGTGCGGCCAGGAGTTTGGTCGTGTCCGCGCCCTGTTGGATGAGAATCGCCAGCCGATCGAATCGGCCGGCCCTTCGATTCCGGTCGAGGTGCTCGGGCTCTCCGGTGTGCCCAATGCCGGTGACGAAGTGATCGCGGTAGCCGATGAGCGCAAGGCGCGCGAACTGGCGGCGGTGCGTCAGGAGACCAATCGTGATAACCGCCTGGCGGCGCAGAAGGCGGCCACGCTGGACGAGTTCTTCACCAAGATGACCGAAGGCGATGTCGGTGTCATCAACCTGATTATCAAGGCCGATGTGCAGGGCAGTGTCGAGGCGCTGCGCGAGTCGCTGCTGAAGCTGTCGACCGATGAGGTGAAGGTGAAAGTGGTGGCCTCCGCGGTGGGCGGCATCAACGAGACCGATATCAACCTGGCGGCCACCTCGGACGCCTTCGTGATCGGTTTCAACGTGCGTGCCGATGCGGCCGCGCGGCGCATGGCGGAAGATCGTGGGCTGGATATCCGTTACTACAGCATCATTTATGAAGTGATCGATGACGTGAAGAAGGCGCTGTCCGGTCTGCTCTCACCCGAGGTACGTGAGGAGATTATCGGTCTGGCCGAGGTGCGTGATGTATTCCGTTCCTCCAAGCTCGGCGCCATTGCCGGCTGTCTGGTGATCGAAGGCGCGGTCAAGCGTAACAGTCCGATCCGGGTGTTGCGTGAGAACGTGGTGATCTACGAAGGTGTGCTGGAGTCGCTGAGAAGGCTCAAGGATGACGTCAGTGAGGTGAAGGCGGGTACCGAGTGCGGTATCGGCGTGAAGAACTACAACGACGTCAAGCCGGGTGATCACATCGAAGTCTTTGAGCGCACTGAAATTGCCCGTCATCTCTAAACGGACCAACTGATGGCACGCGAATTCAATAGAACCGATCGGGTGGGCGCGCAGATCCAGCGTGAGCTGGCCGAGCTGGTGCGCACCGGTTTCGACAGCCGCAAGATGGGCATGATCACCATCCAGGCGGTGCAGGTGGTGCGGGATTTTTCCCATGCCAAGATCTACTTCACCTTTCTCGGTGGCGAGCTGGACCAGCAGGCGGTCACCAAGGCGCTGAAACAGGCGGCGCCCCACTTGCGCCATGAGCTGGGACAGCGCATGCGCATGCGCACCGTGCCGGAACTGCATTTTGTGCACGATGAGTCGATCGAGCGCGGCAGCCGTCTCAGCTCGCTGATCGAGCAGGCGGTGAAATCGGATCATCCGGATCAGGAAGAGCGTGACGACTGATGGGACGCAGACGTCAACGGGGACGCAACGTTCAGGGTATTCTGCTGTTTGACAAGCCGCTGGGGGATAGCTCCAACAAGGCGTTGCAGAAGGTCAAGCAGCTCTATTATGCCAACAAGGCGGGACACACCGGCAGCCTCGATCCGCTGGCGACCGGGCTGTTGCCGATCTGCTTTGGCGGTGCCACCAAGGTATCGGCGTTCCTGCTGGATGCCGATAAACGCTATTGGGTGCGGGTCAAACTGGGCGAAACCACCACCACCGCGGATTCCGAAGGGGAGCTGCTGGAGCGGCGCGCTGTCGAGTCGGTGACCGCTGAACGGGTTGCAGCCGCACTGGAACAATTTCTCGGCGAAATTGAGCAGATTCCGCCCATGTACTCGGCCCTGAAACATCAGGGCGAGCGGCTCTACAAGCTGGCGCGTGAAGGCGTCGAGGTGGTGCGGGAACCCCGGCGGGTGACCATCCATGGCATCCGCCTGCTCAGCTGCGAACTGCCGGAGCTGGAACTGGAGGTCCACTGCAGCAAGGGGACCTATATCCGCACCCTGGCGGAGGATATCGGTGAAGCACTGGGCTGCGGCGCCCATGTGGTAGGCCTGCGGCGTACCCAGGTCGGTCCCTTCTCCGGGGAAAACATGGTCGACCTGGCAACCCTGCAGGCGCTGGCCGGGCAGGAGGACGGTCGGGAGGCCCTGGATGCCCTGCTGCTGCCGGCGGATACCGCCCTGGTGGGTTGGCCCGAGGTGCACCTGAACAGCGACAGCACCTTCTATCTCTGCCAGGGACAACCGGTGATCGTGCCCAAGGCGCCCACCGAGGGGCGGGTACGCATCTATGACGACAAGGAGAACTTTATAGGTGTAGGTGAAATACTGGATGATGGACGGGTGGCGCCGAAAAGGATGATCTAGCTCGTAGCCCGGATGCAGTCCGCGCACAGAGGGCCCGACAGGCGTACAACCTAAGGCGGGCGGAATCCGGGGCATTGCCCGGGGTCTGACCCAAATCCCGGATTACGCCGCCGCGGGCACACGTGATGATTCCGGTTTCGACGGTGGCGGCTTCATCCAGGCTACGGCATTGGACGATGGGCGGGTGGCGCCGAAGCGGATGATTTAGTCTGCTAATGGCGGAATAAAGCGCCGGCATTTGATTGCCACCTTAAAAGCCCTCATAATCCCCCGTTTACGGATCCCCTGTGGCTTGCCAGGCTGCGCGGTGATCATCAACCGCCCGCGACAGCGGGTTTACAGTCCGTCGCCTGATCCCACTTGTCGGGCGCGGATTTCTACATTAACTACAGTGAGGAAATGAAAATGGCATTTAATGCAGAACAGAAGAAGGCGATTGTTGAAGAATATGCGCAGGGTACGAACGACACCGGTTCCCCTGAGGTGCAGGTAGCCCTGTTGACCGGTCGCATCAACCAGCTCACCGAGCATTTCGCTGCCCACAAACACGATCATCACTCCCGGCGTGGACTGGTGCGCATGGTGAACTCTCGCCGCAAGCTGCTGGACTACCTGAAGTCCAAGGATGTTGAACGTTATCGCTCACTGATTTCGCGTCTCGGCCTGCGTCGTTAACCTGAACCTGAACCTGAACCAAATTTGAGGACACTATTGTGACCCCTATCAAGAAAGTATTTCAGTATGGCCAACACACCGTAAGCCTGGAGACCGGGGAAATCGCCCGTCAGGCGGACGGCGCGATCATGATCGACATGGACGGTACTGTGGTGCAGTGCACCGTGGTCGGCTCCAAGTATGCGATGGAAGGGCGTGATTTCTTCCCGATGACCGTGGACTACCAGGAGAAGACCTACGCCGCGGGCAAGATCCCCGGCGGATTCTTCCGCCGCGAGGGTCGTCCCAGCGAGAAGGAGACGCTTACCTGTCGCCTGATCGACCGTCCGGTCCGTCCGCTGTTCCCCAAGGGCTTCACCAACGAGGTGCAGATCATCTGTACCGTGATGTCCCTGAACCCGAAGGTGGACCCGGAAATTCCGGCGCTGATCGGCGTCTCCGCGGCCCTTTCCATCTCCGGCCTGCCGTTCCAGGGACCGATTGCCGCCGCCCGCGTCGGCTACAAGGACGGCCAGTACCTGCTCAACACCGCCCACACCGGACTCAATGACGAGAGCGACCTGGACCTGGTCGTGGCGGGTACCGAGCATGCGGTGCTGATGGTCGAGTCCGAGGCGCGCGAGCTCTCCGAGGAGGTGATGCTGGGCGCGGTGCTGTTCGGTCACGAACAGATGCAGGTCGCCATCAACACCATCAAGGAACTGGCGGCG
Organism: Sedimenticola hydrogenitrophicus; assembly: GCF_025175675.1. GTDB lineage: Bacteria > Pseudomonadota > Gammaproteobacteria > Chromatiales > Chromatiaceae > Sedimenticola > Sedimenticola hydrogenitrophicus. The sequence goes on along the minus strand of NZ_JANIOA010000052.1, from coordinate 16,981 downwards.
GAAGTCGGCAAGCCGATCATCGAGTACAGCGTCCCGGCAAACAATGTGGAACTGAATGAAGCGGTTGCGGCGGCAGCCGGTGAGGCCATCAAACAGGCCTATTCGGTGGCCGACAAGATGGAGCGTTATAACGGTCTGGATGCGGTAGCGGCCGCTACCGTTGCCACACTCTGCACCGGCGATGACGCCAAGTGGAGCGAAGGCGAGGTCAAGGATGCCATCGGCAAGCTGAAGAAAAAGGTGGTGCGCAGCCGGATCCTCTCCGGCGAGCCGCGTATCGACGGTCGCGACACCAAGACCGTTCGCCCGATCAGCATACGCACCGGTGTACTGCCGCGGACCCACGGCTCGGCCCTGTTCACCCGCGGTGAGACCCAGGCCCTGGTGGTGACCACGCTGGGGACCGAGCGCGATTCCCAGATCGTCGATGCACTGAACGGCACCTACCGCGAACCCTTCATGCTGCATTACAACTTCCCCCCCTTCTGTGTCGGCGAGACCGGGCGTGTGGGTACCCCCAAGCGTCGCGAGATCGGTCATGGCCGGCTGGCCAAGCGCGGCGTGCTCTCCTGCATGCCGACCCTGGAGGAGTTCCCCTATTCGATCCGTGTGGTCTCCGAGATCACCGAGTCCAACGGCTCCAGCTCCATGGCCTCGGTCTGCGGCACCAGCCTGGCGCTGATGGATGCCGGCGTGCCGATCAAGGCACCGGTGGCCGGTGTGGCCATGGGCCTGATCAAGGAGGAAGATGCCTTCGCCGTGCTGACCGATATCCTCGGTGACGAGGATCACCTGGGCGACATGGACTTCAAGGTGGCCGGTACCTCTAACGGTATCAATGCCCTGCAGATGGATATCAAGATCGACGGCATCACCAGGCAGATCATGGAGATCGCCCTGGGTCAGGCCAAAGATGGCCGCATGACCATCCTGGCGGAGATGAACAAGGCGATCGAGACCCATCGCGAAGAGATGTCCGAGCACGCCCCGCGCATCATCACCATCAAGATCGATCCGGACAAGATCCGTGACGTGATCGGCAAGGGCGGCACCACGATCCGTTCCATCACCGAAGAGACCGGTGCCACCATCGATGTCAGCGACGACGGCATGGTAAAGATCTTCTCCGTCGACAAGGCCGCCGGTGAGGATGCCAAGAAGCGTATCGAGCTGATCACCGCCGACGTGGAAGTGGGTGCCATCTATGAAGGCAAGGTCGTACGCCTGATGGACTTCGGTGCCTTCGTCACCATCCTGCCGGGACGTGATGGTCTGGTGCACATCTCGCAGATCTGTGAAGAGCGGGTCGAGCGGGTGAGCGACAAGCTCTCCGAAGGTGATGTGGTCAAGGTGAAAGTGCTGGAGGTGGACAAGCAGGGCCGCGTCCGTCTCAGCATGAAAGCGGTGGAAGAGGGCGAGTAATCCCCGGCGACCAACGCTGATAAAGGCAGTATCCAAGGGGGCTTCGGCCCCCTTTTTCATTTTTGGGATGTTTTGCTGGAGTTTCCCATAACTCAGGGTCGGCTTCGGATTGTAGGATGCTGCTGAGCGTAGCGAAGCGCATCTGCCGCGATTGATGCGGTTCGTTTCACTCACCGCATCCTACGTAGCGTCGTAGCCTGGATGAAGCCGCTGCCGCCGAAACCGGAATGATCACCTGTGCCCGCGGCGGTGTAATCCGGGGTTTGCGGCAGACGCCGGGCAATGCCCCGGATTACGCCCGTTTGGGGTTGCGTGTCTGTCGGGCTTTTGTGGGACAGGCTTCATCCAGGCTACAAACTGGCGGGACCCTGGAGAACCACGGATGGACACAGATTCACACTGATAGGAGATCATAATCCTGAATCTGTGTTTATCTGTGTGAATCCGTGGTTCCTTGCTAACCGGGCAGGGATAACTAAACGGCTATTGAAAGCCAAACTTGGAATTGCTGCGCCATGGGTGCGCGGCTTGACTCCGCTCCCTTTTCAAACCTCCTGGCGGCCGTAAAGCGAGGCGTAGAGTCCTTGGTTGCTCATCAGCTCCTCGTGGCTGCCCTGCTCGATAATCCTGCCGTTTTCCACCACCAGCGCCCGGTCAGCCTGTTTTACCGCGCTCAGGCGGTGGGCGATGATCAGGGTGGTGCGGCCCTTGAGGAACTCCCGCAGCGCCTCGTGCAGATGCTGCTCGGTGGTGGTGTCGAGGGCCGAGGTGGCCTCGTCCAGGATCACCAGTTTGGGATCGGTGAGCACCATGCGGGCGATCGCCAGGCGCTGCCGCTGGCCGCCGGATAGGCGGATGCCGTCGCGTCCCACCAGGGTGTCCAGGCCGTCCTTCAACTCATGGATGGTCTCGTCCAGCTGGGCGATCTTCAGCGCCTGCCACAGCTTCTCGTCGCTGCAGGGTTTGCCCAGGGTGAGGTTGATGCGCACGCTATCGTTGAACAGGGCCGGCTGCTGCAGCACCGTGGCGACATGCTCGCGCACCCGGGACATGCCGATCTCGGTCACCGGAACGCCGTTGAAATAGATGGCGCCGGATTCCGGCGGGTAGAGCCCGAGGATGATCTGCACCAGGGTGGTCTTGCCGCCGCCGCTGGCCCCCACCAGCGCCACCTTCTCGCCGGCCTGGATGGTGAGCGAGAGGTTGTCCAGCACCAGCGGACCGTCGCCATAGCGGAAACAGATCTGCTCCAGCCGCAGGTCGGTGGTGGTCTTGCCGCGGAACGGATCCCGGGTTTGGGGAAAGCGGGGCTCCAGGTCCATGCGGATCAGCTGGTTGATCCGCTCCAGGGCCGCATTGGCGGCGTTGTAGGAGTACTGGATGGCCAGGATCTCCTGCAGCGGCGCCATCATGAACCAGAGGTAGGCGTAGACCGCCAGCATCTGGCCGATACTGAGCCCGGAGAACAGTACCATCACCATGCTCAGGGCGCGGAAGAAGTCGAAGCCGAACAGCACGGTGGTGAAGGAGAGCCGCTGGGCGGCATCGCTTTTCCAGGTGAAGGCGGCGGAGTGCTGGCGTATCCGGTCGGCCTTGCCGATGATGCGCTGGATATAGTGGGTCTCGCGGTTGCTGGCGCGGATTTGCTGAATCCCGTTCAGGGTCTCGGCGAGGCTCTCCTGGAACGACTGGTAGGCGCTGTTCTCGCGCCGTTTCAGCGTCTTGACCTTGTGGCCGAAAATGGTGGTGATCCAGATCACGATCGGGTTGATCAGCAGGATCACGATGGCCAGTTGCCAGTGCATCCACAGCAGCACCACGGCGGTACCGACGATACTCAGCACGGCCACCAGGAACTTGCTGGTGGCGACCCCGAGGAAGCTGTCCACGGCGTCGATATCGGTCACCAGGTGGGAGGCGACGGTGCCGCTGCCCAGGGTCTCGTATTCCGCCATGGAGACCCGCTCCAACCGCTTCAGCAGGCTGCGGCGGATGCGGAAGGTGACATCCTTGGAGATGATGGTGAACTGGCGCATCTGCCACACGCCCAGTATCAGCGAGGCAAGGCGCATCAGCATGGTCAGCAGCAGGATCACGCCGATATAGAGCAGCGGCGAGTGCCAGGATTCGGGGAACAGCGAGTTCATCAACGGCACGCTGGGGCCCGGTTTGTCCAGCAGCACCTCGTCCACCAGCAGCGGAATCAGCAGTGGAATGGGCACCGAGATGAAGGTTCCCAGAATGGCGATGATATTGGCCTTGACCAGCTCGCTGCGGTGTTCCAATACCATGCTGACCACTTCGGACCAGCTGTAGTGCCGGGTGCGTATATTGATCTCTGTCTGCCGGTTGTCTGTCATTTAATTACGTGTATCGGGAACGACCCCTGCCAAGGGCGGTCAGAAAATTCCATGTGCGCTTTTGTTTTGGCATTATTTCATGATTAACTGATGCCCTGAAGAGAATATGGAGCAGGATTACGCCCTGTGCTCCAGATCACTTTATCCCCATATTGTTCAGAGTCCAGTCTCTGTCCATTGTTTCAACCCGGCATGACTGAAAACCAGACAGAAAAATGAAACTTATCCCAGCTACACTCTATAGCCTGCCGCTGCTCGTCCTGTTGCTCTTCGCCTCCATGGCGAGCGCCACTCACACCCTGGAGGGCAATTACGTGCAGGGCGGCCTGCTGGTGGGGCAAACCGAACCCGGGGTGAAGGTCCGTCTGGACGACATCGAGGTGCGGGTATCCGCGCAGGGTTACTTCGTGCTGGGCTTCGACCGGGATCAGGCGCCGCAGAGCCGGCTGCGGCTCACCTATCCCGATGGCCATAGCGAGGAGCAGACCCTGAAGATCGCCCGGCGCGAATACGATATCCAGCGCATCGACAACCTGCCCAAGCGCAAGGTGATCCCGGAGAAGATGGATCTGGAGCGGATCCGCAAGGAGTCGGCCCTGGTCAAGGCGGCGCGCAAACTGGATGATCCCCGCACCGACTACCTGAGCGGCTGGCAGTGGCCGGTGAAGGGGCGTATCTCCGGCGTCTACGGCAGTCAGCGGATACTCAACGGCCAGCCGCGCCGGCCCCATTTCGGCGTGGATGTGGCCGCCCCGGTGGGCGCCCTGGTGCGGGCGCCGGCCGACGGCTTGGTCACCCTGGCGCATCCCGACATGTTTTTCTCCGGCGGCACCCTGATCCTGGATCACGGCCAGAAGCTCTCCTCCGCGTTTCTGCACCTGAGCGAGATCCTGGTCAAGGAAGGGGAGCGCATCCGCCAGGGCGATCCCATCGCCCGGGTGGGCGCCACCGGACGGGTGACCGGTCCGCACCTGGACTGGCGCATGAATTTCCATTCGTACCAGATCGATCCGCAACTGCTGGTGCCGCCGATGGAGCAATAACGAGCATGCCCAATAATGTTCGATGGCCCATGTTTCTGGTTTCACAGCACTTGTAGGGTGAGGAGTGGTACAGGGATGTACCGTTTACGGACCTGAGGATGGCATATGCATAAGCGCATCCCCCATTAACCTGTCGGTGGTGCATGCGCAAGCTTATCCACCCTACGAATTCAGACATTTCGGCTTGCCGATACAAGCTCCGTAACTTGAGTTGATGATATAATTTCTCGATTCACGATTTTGCAGCAGGATAAGCCATGAAAAAAAGATTGTTGCCACTGTTACTGGGACCATTGCTGGGCGCCTCCGCCGCCCAGGCCGAAGACCTGATGGAGGTTTACCAACTGGCGCTGCAGAATGACCCGCAACTGCAGGCGGCCCGAGCGACCCGGGATTCCACCCTGGAGGCGAGGCCCCAGGCCAAGGCCCGGCTGCTGCCGAGTCTCAATTTCTCCAGCGGCGCCAACCTGATCCGCTCCGACCTGAACGGCTCCTCGGGGAGTAACTTCAGCTCGGGGAGCAGCTCCACCTCCAGAGACAGCGTGGACCACTTTAGCTCCGCCAGCCTGGCGCTGAACCTCTCCCAGTCGGTCTACCGCGAGGAGAACGGCATCCAGCTGGACCAGGCGGACAGGCAGATCGCCCAGGCCGAGGTGACCTTCGCGGCGGAGGAGCAGAGCCTGATCATTCGCGTCGCCCAGGCATATTTCAACGTGCTCTCGGCCGAGGACACCCTGGAGTTCGCCCGCGCGGAGAACGCCGCCATCGCCCGTCAGCTGGACCAGGCCAAGCAGCGTTTTGAGGTGGGCCTGATCGCCATCACCGACGTGCACGAGGCGCAGGCCGCCTTCGACCAGTCGCGGGCCGACCTGATCCAGGCGGAGAACGCCCTGGACAACGCCCGCGAGGCGCAGCAGGAGATCATCAAGCAGGCGGTGGGCGAGTTGGCTCCATTGGCGCCCGAGCTGCCCCTCAGTCTGCCGCAGCCGGCCAATCCGGAGCAGTGGGCGGAGACCGCCCAGACCCAGAATCTCTCCCTGCAGGCCGCGGTCTACGGGGTCGATATCGCCCGCCTGAACATCGACCTGCAGGACTCGGGCGACTCCCCGACCCTGGACCTGGTCGGTTCCCACGCGCTCAACGTGAGCAGCAGCGACTCCAGCACCGATGCCCACACCACCACCATCGGGCTGCAGCTGAACCTGCCGTTCTACACTGGCGGCGCAGTCAGTTCGCGTACCCGCCAGGCCCGTTTCGACTACGAGGCGGCGCAGCAGAACCTGGACCAGCAGCGCCGTTCGGTCAACCGTACGGTGCGCGACGCCTACCGCGGTGTGCAGTCCAGTATCAGCCGGGTCGAGGCGCTCAAGGCCAGTACCATCTCCGCCCAGAGCGCCCTGGAGGCGACCATGGCCGGCTTCGAGGTGGGTACCCGGACCATGGTGGATGTGCTCAATGCGCAACGTGACCTGTTCAGCGCCCGCAGCAACTACGCCCAGGTGCGTTACGACTACATCCTCAACGGCCTGCTGCTGAAACAGGCCACTGGCACCCTGACCAGCGAAGACCTGAAACAGGTCAACAGCTGGCTGCAATAGACCCGTTTCGGCCCCGTTCCGGGAAGACGCGCGGCGTCCCTCCCGGTCACCCTGGACTCCTGAACAAGCAGCAATACTATGTCTGGAAATAGCTACGGAAAACTCTTCACCGTCACCTCGTTCGGCGAGAGCCATGGCCCGGCCATCGGCTGTATCGTCGACGGCTGCCCGCCGGGACTGGCACTGAGCGAGGCCGACCTGCAGGGCGACCTGGACCGGCGCAAGCCCGGCACCTCGCGCCACACCACCCAGCGGCGCGAAGCGGACCAGGTGCAGATCCTCTCCGGGGTGTTCGAGGGCAAGACCACCGGCACGCCAATAGCGCTGATCATCCACAACACCGACCAGCGTTCCAAAGACTACTCCAAGATCATGGACCGCTTCCGCCCGGGCCACGCCGACTACACCTACACCAAGAAATACGGCCTGCGCGACTACCGTGGCGGCGGCCGCTCCTCGGCCCGCGAGACCGCCATGCGGGTGGCCGCCGGGGCCATCGCCAAGAAGTACCTGCGCGAGCAGCATGGCGTCAGCATCCGCGGCTATCTCGCCCAGTTGGGGCCGATCCGTATCGACAAGCTGGACTGGGAACAGGTGGAAAACAACGTCTTCTTCTGCCCGGACGCCGACAAGGTGGCCGAACTGGAGAACTACATGGACGCCCTGCGCAAGGAGGGCAACTCGGTGGGCGCGCGCATCAACGTGGTGGCCAGCGGCATCCCGGTGGGGCTGGGCGAGCCGATCTTCGACCGGCTGGATGCCGATATCGCCCACGCCCTGATGAGCATCAACGCCGCCAAGGGGGTGGAGATCGGGGCCGGCTTCGACTGCGTGGCGCAGAAGGGCACCGAACACCGCGACGAGATGACCCCCGAGGGCTTCCTCAGCAACCACGCCGGCGGTATCCTCGGCGGCATCTCCAGCGGCCAGGAGATCCTCGCCAGCGTCGCCTTCAAGCCCACCTCCAGCCTGCGGCTGCCGGGGCGCAGCGTCAACCTGGCCGGGGAGCCGGTGGAGGTGGTGACCGAGGGGCGCCACGACCCCTGCGTCGGCATCCGCGCCACCCCCATCGTCGAGGCGATGCTGGCCCTGGTGCTGATGGACCACCTGCTGCGCCACCGGGCACAGAACCTGGACGTGCAGAGCGGCACGCCGGATATCCCGGCCTCCGTCTAGGGTCAGTGAGAGGGCGCTCCCAAGCCCGCGCCGAAGGCTGTCCGGAAACCTGTGTAATGAAAAAGGGGTGCCGAAGCTCCCTTCGTGAAATGGGGTCGGAGTCAAGCCGCCCGGATCAGGGAGGATTTCCCGCCATCGGTGCGCGGCTTGACTCCGACCCCGTGTGGCCCATGGCACTGGCGCTTGCGGGTGATGGGATGCGGACCGGAAGCTTGTCTGATAATTCAACAGAATGACGCATATGCCGTATTGGCGCCTTTCGAGCTTCTATTTCTTCTACTTCGCCGCCCTGGGGGTGCTGGTTCCGTACTGGGGCCTCTACCTGAAGAGCCTCGACTTCAACGCCGTGGCCATCGGTCAGTTGATGGCCATCCCCATGGCCACCAAGTTCGTCGCCCCCTTTGTCTGGGGCTGGCTGGGCGACCACCTGGGGCAGCGCATGGCCATCGTGCGCCTCGGCGCGCTGCTCACCACGCTGATCTTCGTCGCCGTGTTCTGGCTGCAGGGGTTCTGGGAACTGGGCCTCGCCATGCTGCTGTTCAGCTTCTTCTGGAACGCCGTGCTGCCGCAGTTCGAGGCGGTGGTGCTCAGCTACCTGGGCAAGGCGGTCGCCCGTTACGCCCAGATCCGCGTCTGGGGCTCTATCGGCTTCATCGTCACCGTGATGGTGCTCGGCGTGGCGGTGGACCTGCACGGCCCGGCGGCGGTACTGCCGGTGCTGCTCTCCATCTACGCCCTGCTGTGGGGCGCCAGCCTGCTGATTGCCGATCCGGCCAGCGTGCCGCACCCGGAGGAACAGCCGGGCATCCTCTCGGTGCTGCGCAAACCGGCGGTGATCGCCTTCCTGGCAGCCTGCTTCCTGCTCCAGGCCGGGCATGGGGCCTACTACGGCTTCTACTCCATCTACATGGAGGAGCTGGGCTACAGCAAGACCCTGATCGGCCAGCTCTGGGCGGTAGGGGTGGTCGCCGAGGTGCTGGTGTTCCTGGTCATGCACCGGCTGCTGCAGCACCTGGGGGCGCGCAATGTGCTGATGATCAGCCTGCTGCTGGCGGCGCTGCGCTGGTACCTGATCGGCAACTTCGCCGATTCGCTGGTGCTGCTGTTCCTCGCCCAGACCCTGCACGCCGCCAGCTTCGGCACCTTCCACGCATCCGCCATCCACCTGGTGCACCACTACTTCACCGGGCGCCACCAGGGGCGCGGCCAGGCGCTCTACAGCAGCCTCAGCTTCGGCTTCGGCGGCGCCCTGGGCACGGTGAGCAGCGGCTTCCTCTGGGAGAGCGCCGGCCCCACCGTGGTGTACAACCTGTCGGTAGCCGTCTCCCTGCTCGGCCTGGTCATCGTCTGGCGCTGGGTGGTGAACGACCTCGCCGAGCCGCGTCGGTAGCACGCGATCTGTAATCGCGGCGCCCCTACCGTGAATAGCCCATCGCGCCCGAGGCGCTCCTACAAAACCGGGTAATGAATACGTTGTGCTGTAGGAGCGGCTCGGCCGCGAACCGACCCGGGGTGAGTGGTCGCCAGGTAAGGTGGTTTAGCTGCGCACAGGCACCATACTTCCAGGCTACGACAAGGTCCAAGCGCCGCGTAACCCACCAATCCGAACCCGATCAAAAAACCTCACCCACCAAAAAACGCCCCAATCGCCTCCGCCACCGGCCCGGGATTTCCCATATGTAAAACCAGGGGTCGGAGTCAAGCCATCCAGAGTCCGGGATTTCGCCTATATGCCCAAATGGCTTGACTCCGACCCCGATTCAAAACTTCACTCCCCAAAAAACGCCCCAATCGCCTCCGCCACCGGCCCGGGATTTCGCATATGCAGATGGTGTCCCCCGGTCAGCCTCACCACCCGAAGCCCGGCAATCATCCGCTCCCGCGCATCCCAATTGTACTGGGCCGGAACCACCCGCTCGGCATCGCGGATAAACAGGGTCGGGGCACTGATACGCGGCAGGAACCCCTGCACCTGCTCCTCGGTGATATAGATCGGCGAGCGATACCGCAACCGCGGATCGGTGCGCCAGAACAGCCCACCTTCGTCGCGCTCGCTGTTCCGCTCCACCAGCAACCGGGCCGACGCCTCGTCCAGATCCCCGGCCTTCATGCGTGCGGCCACCATCGGCTCCAGCGACGGGTAACGCCGCTGCCGTGTCTCGGACGGCGCCAGGATCTGCCGCGTCGCCTCGGCCAGGTGGCTGGCGCAATCCTTCGGATCATCGCCCCAGGGCCCCAGCCCCTCGATCAACACCAGCCGCTCCACCCGCTGCGGAAAACTGGCCGCGATCAGCGACGCAATACCGGCCCCCATGGAGTGCCCGATCAGCGCGAACCGTTCCCAGCCGAGCGCATCGGCGGCGGCCACCACATCGGCCACGAAATCGACAAAATGGTAATGCTGCCCCGATGGCCGGTGATCCGACAACCCGTGCCCCGGCAGATCCAGCGCCACCATATCCAGCCCCGGCAGCCGCGCTGCCAACGGCTCGAAACTGGCCGCGTTGTCCAGCCAGCCGTGCAGGGCGATCACCCGTGGCCCTGCGCCCGCATGGAAACGCCGCGCGCCCAGTCTGATCCAGCGGGTCTCGAGTGTCAGGGATTCGGCGGAGTCAAAGTCAGCGGTTTCTTTCATTAATGCTCCTCGTCTGGTGGCGTGACGCAGGCCCGGGGCAGGGCGATTCAATGCATCCACAGTTTATCGGAAAACCGCGCTGACCATCGAAACGCACAGCGCCGAAAGGTGGACCGAAGCGATCGCTTGCTTGTGAAGAAACTGGTTCACCTTACCAAGGTTCTTTGATAACGTGTCGTGAATTACGGAATATGCGCATGGCAGGATGCCGCCCTCCATCCCCATCCTGCCTACTGCAACTCTGAGTTGACACCTGATACGACCCTGGTTACATTTGGCTATGATTAGAAGCTTCAGGCATAAAGGGCTGGTTAATTTCTTTAAATCCGGCAGTACCGCCGGGATACAGGTCGCCCATGCCAAGCGGCTTCGTCTCATCCTCGGCAGGCTCAACGCCGCCAGCAGCACCAAGGATATGGACTTGCCAGGGCTCCGATTGCATGAACTCACGGGCAATCGCTCTGGTATCTGGTCTGTGACGGTCAGTGGCAATTGGCGCGTAACTTTCCGTTTTGATGGCGAAGACGCTGAGGTCGTGAATTACGAAGATTATCATTGAGGTGTCGCCATGTTAATGCACAACCCCCCACATCCAGGTGAAGTCATTCGAGAGCTTTGTCTTGAGCCGCTCGGGCTTTCTGTTACCGCAGCGGCCAAGGCGCTTGGCGTTAGCCGGAAGACCCTGAGCGCCATTCTTAATGGTAATGCGGGCATAAGTCCGGAAATGGCCATCCGGTTGTCTATCGCTTTTGATACATCCGCGGAGAGCTGGCTTAACCAGCAATCTCAGTACGAGCTGTGGCATGCGGAGAAGCATCGCCATGAGCTGCACGTCAAGAAATTGGTTGCTGCGTGACTACTGACCTTAAAATGTCCTTCATCCAATACGGGGCGGCCTCGTGCCCGCATGGAAACGCCGCGCGGCCAGCTTGATCCAGCGGGTTTTGAGTATCAGGGATTCGCCGGCGTCCATGGGTTTGGCTGCGAGGGGGCCAGCCGGTTGCTGAAGGACTATAAAAGGAAAAGCCCGCCCGGCAATCCTGCGCGGTTGCCGGGCGGGCCTATCTTGTTGAAGTGGTGGAGACGAGGAGGATCGAACTCCCGACCTCGGCATTGCGAACGCCGCGCTCTCCCAGCTGAGCTACGTCCCCAGACAGGCAATAGTATGCCATCTCCACTAAAAACTGCACGCCCATTTTATTGGCACTGCAGGCTTCCAGCTCAAAGGCTGCATGCGGGTGTCGTGTTCGTTCTGTTAGTTGCTGATTTACTGGGAATTATTGGTGTATTGGCAGAAAACGGAGTGTGATCGGCCCCTGGCTGTGGCGGCAGTCCTATACCGATCGATCGCACATGTTTCGCCAGCAATGGTGCCAGCAGTCCGAAACTGGCCGAGTTACCCCACCAGTAGTGGAATACGATCACTCTAGCCCCGGTGCCTGCAGGAACGCGTGGCGCCGCCGGTCCAATACGGAAAACAGGCCAATGACCGAAAAGGGTAGCGCCCATCTCCAGCGTAATGCCTTAGCGTAATGCCTTGTCAGGATAGAAATTAGTTCACCTTCGCCTGGTACTTTGGTAACCTGCTGAGTATTGAGGGATTTCCTCCCGGCAGGATGCTGAGCCATCATCGCGCCAGCATCCCTCCCAAGCCGATCTACCACAGGCAGGCGAGATCATGCATAGAACGATAAGTCGCTTCTTACAAATAATGCGCGAGAAACATTTTTCAGAATTTGCGCGAGACGCATAATCTGCGTAGATGTAAAAGAATGGCAAAAGTGTACTCAACGTTTAAGCTCGAAAAAGCCGAAAAGCTTGTGAATAGGCTTAAAAGCGAAGGAATTGATGCATTTGTTGTTGATTACTCAAAAAGAACACCAGGATCAAGAATAGGGTTAACGGTGCACGAAGTCCCTTCTGTATTTATAACAGATGACTCTCAGTTTAAAAGTGCAATGAAAATCATTGGTTCTTTCGATCCCTCGTGTATAAAAGCAATGTCAGAATCTGATATTGGGAAAATATCGATAGTAAAAATAGCAGTAGTTATGGGTGCAATGTTGGTGTTTTCTATAGCAGTGGGTGTTTTATGGTCGTGGGGGTAAAAAATCTATCCAGCAAAGGCATCCGACAAACCAGTACAAGCCTGGTTTCGACTGCTTTGAGCGTTAGCCCTCTTTAAAGAGCTGCCAGCATGGAAAGCGAACACAGGCACTTGTTAAGTGCAATAGAGAACGAATTTATCCAGCTTCGGTATCGTTGGGCGTTGTTTTGTCAGCTATTCGATTCCGGTCAAGCAAATATTAATTTGCTGAACAAGAGCGGCTCAAATGTGTTTCAGCTTTTCCAAAAACTGATAATCGACGACGTGATGATGACGCTTTGTCGCCTATCGGATCGCGACAAGTCCATGGGGTACGAAAACGCCAGCATCAGAAATCTGTTCAAGAGAGCCAAAGAGAATCTTCCCGATGAAACAGCGAAAGAGGTAGAGGCAAAACTCTTGGAGCTTGATGCCCACATGAAAAACATCTCGACTCTAAGAAACAAGGCGATATCGCACAAAGACTTGAATCACGCGTTAAACACCGAATTGCTTCCCCGACCAACGTATGACGAATTGGAGAAGTCAATTGAGACGGTAAGGAAAATTCTGAATTCACTTACAAGCGAATTGTTGAATTACAGCAGAAACTATGTTGTCGTCATGCCAGTCGGATATGACGGCAATAAACTGTTGCACGTCTTAGCCAAAGCACATGAATCTAAGCAAAAAGATGGCTATGACCAATGGGGCAGACCCGATTGAAATGTACAACTATTGAATCGACTTGACCACTACATCTAACCTTATTCGTTATGAACTGTGGCCTGTTTCCAATATAGATAAGGAATGTCAGTGTTTGATCAATCTTTTACATCGAAAAACCTAGCCAGAATCTATCATGATGAAAATAAGAAAGGCGTGAACGTTGCCGGCATATTTTTTCCGGAAATTCTTGCCAAATACGAAAACATAAAAAGAACGAGAAGACTTATACGAAAGCTATATATTAATCGCAGGTTCTACAAAAAAGATACGTTTGAAGTCCGATTAGCAAAGCTTTACGAGATGATGGGCCATTATAAAACAATAAAAAACGAAGCAATCGAATCATGTGTAGACGAAATATCCAGAAGAATAAATACAAAAAGGTTTTCATTTAACATTAAAAAGCTTCCTTACAAAAAGAACGATAAAGATGTTTACGTTACGAATGATGATGCAGACTCGTTTTTCGCCGAAAAACAAATTCAAGAAAACATAAAATACACATATGTTGTGAAGCAGGCGGACAGGGATCTAATAGTCCCGCAACTAAGATCAATTCTAAGTGACAGGTTCCCAAAGTTTATCATTAAAACCGATATAGAGTCTTTTTATGAAAGCATTGATCGGAATTTGTTAATTAAGAAACTAAACAAAAACCCAATATTAAGCTTGTCGACCAGAAAATTAATTGGAAAGCTTTTGAGAGATTATGATAATCTCACTGGACAGGATAAGGGAATTCCTCGTGGCATAGGGATTAGTGCATACCTTTCTGAGCTTTATCTTAAAGATTTCGATCAAAAAATCAGGGCTATCAAAAACCTCACGTATTATTCTAGATATGTTGATGACATTATTGTTGTTATTGCTCCAAAATCCGCCGAAACGGTAGATGACTATTTCGAAAAAATCAATTCTCTTATAAAAAGCGATTTACTTTCACTTAAAAATAACAAGTCCGAGTGGTTTACGTATACCGGTATAGAAACTGGGTTTTCATTCGACTATCTGGGGTACAAGTTTAAGAAAAACGGAAAGAATTTTGATCTAAGCATAAGCGACAAAAAGAAAGAAAAATACAAAAAAAGAATAAAGCTTACATTTGAAAAATACGCTAAACACTCCGTTAAGCAACCTCGAAAAGCAAAAAAAGAACTATTCATGAGGCTTAAGTTTCTTACCACTAATACAAGCCTTACGAATAACAAAGGAAATGCCATAATCGGAATCTATAACACTAACAAGTGGGTAACAGATACCAAATTTCTAGGAGGTCTAGACGACTTTTTAAGAGGCCAGTCAAACACAATCCCAGATGCTATCGTTAAGCAAAAGGTTATGCGTTTTTCATTCTTAGATGGTTTTGTGAATAGAACCTTTTGCCGTTTTTCGCTAAAGGAATTAGAAACTATTGTTAAGGCATGGAATCGATGAGCAGCACTAAGAAGATTAACCTCAAAAAAGAACGAGTGGTTTTATCTGATCTTTTGCCCTATGAAACCCCTATTACCTTCTCCAATCGTTTTTTCTATGACTTTTTGATAGCAAATGAAGTTAGCTGCGATGATCGCTTTATGAAGTGGAAAGAAACAACCGCAGAGGTAGAAGCTATCATTTGCTTGATTTTTGGAATTGACGAAACTGAAAAAAATAAAATAAAAACAAAAGATGGTTTTCAGGAATACAAGAATGACAAGACATTTATAACTATACCATTCCACTACGGAATAAGTCACAAAGGGAACTCGTTTAGGATGCTATCTGTAATGCATCCCAGAAATCAAATACAAGCAATAGATTTTTATGAAAAGTACAAAGAGCTAATCATATATTTTTCTCAGATTTCAAATTTTAGCTTACGCGCACCCTCAAGAATTGCAAGTACTAGGTATTTCAACGACGAAAGGAAAAGTGGGTCAATCATATTAGCTAATACCCTAGATAAAGATGGCGATAAAAAGTACAAAAATCTAAAGTCATTTTTTGGTTATAGAAAAATAAGCAATATCCACCAATTTTTTGAGTCTAATGATTACCATTCTTGTGAGCAGAAGTACAACAACATGGCTCAACTTGATATCTCTAAGTGTTTTGACTCTATTTACACTCACTCAATTGCTTGGGCGACCTTTGGAAGGGGAATTGTAA
Source organism: Sedimenticola hydrogenitrophicus (assembly GCF_025175675.1). Classification (GTDB taxonomy): domain Bacteria; phylum Pseudomonadota; class Gammaproteobacteria; order Chromatiales; family Chromatiaceae; genus Sedimenticola; species Sedimenticola hydrogenitrophicus. The sequence goes on along the minus strand of NZ_JANIOA010000052.1, from coordinate 1,784 downwards.
AAAACAAAATAGCAACGAGTGGAAATAATAGCCTCAACGCCAGCTTTCCAGGTGACTTTGATAAGTTAATGCAAAGGCAAAACTATAACGAAACAAATGGGATATTGATTGGTCCTGAGCTATCTAGGATTTTTGCAGAAATCATCTTGCAAAGGGTTGATTATAACATTCGCAGTAAGCTTAGTTTGCTTAACATTGCACATGGCCTCGATTATGAAGCTTTCAGGTATGTCGATGATTATTTTATTTTTTACAATGACGAAGTGACATATAAGAAGATCGTTGATGAGTTGGCGTCTTGCCTAAATGAATTTAAGCTCGGATTAAACGCCGAAAAAGAGCTGATCTATCACAAGCCAATCATCACAGAAATAACAATAGCTAAAAGCAAAATATCTCAGTTGCTTTCAGAAAAAATAAAAATGGAAACGGAGGAGTTAAGGAAGGTAAGCGATGAAGAAGAAAAATTTATCAGTGGGAAGATAAATGTACAGTCCAAGCCGCTAATCACGCAATATAAAATGATATTGTCAGAAAGCGGTGCAGAATATAAAAGTGTAATAAATTACACTTTGGCAATTGTTGAAAATAAGATTAAGAAGATATTTAAAGATTATGAAGGCATTCAAAAAACGCAGAACTTATATAATGGGCTACTTAAATCAATTCACTCTGTCGTTGATTTTTGCTTTTTTATATACTCTGTTGCACCTAAAGCAAATACCACAATAAAGTTAAGCCGTGTTTTGAAGATCGTTATTGACTTCTCAAGAACGCCCAGTATTTCAGCTGATGATATGCATCAAATATTCAAACGAATCTCTGATAACATTTCATTTATAATCCTTAAGTATGAAACTAGTAATCACACCCAGGTTGAAACATTATATCTTTTAACTGTAACGGCGGAGCTGGGAAAAGATTATTGGATAGATGAATCTTCGTTAGTAAAATATTTTGGTGGGAATTACAAATCAAAAAAGACAGTTTATTTTGAAAACAATCTCAATTACTTCTCGATTACAGTGCTTTTGTTTTACATCAAGAACAAAAAAAGGTACGAAAGAGTCAAAAGTGCTTTGGAGGCGTTAATCTTAAAGAAGATAAAATTGCACCGAGAATCCTTACCAAAAAATACGGAATGTCTTCTGCTTGCACTTGACTGTATGTCGTGTCCCTACCTTGATGAAGCATTCAAGAAAAAAATACTTCGATTGTATGGAATTAGAAAAAATGCACTGCAAGAAGGCATTGTTGCGCATAAAGAATATTGGTTCACAAAATGGACGGATTTTGAATTTGGTAAGGAGCTTGACGCAAAGCAGAGCGAGGCAGTATATTGATATTGGCTTCGCATCACCCTAACCGCCAATGGCTGTAGGCAGCTGTACACACTCGCGAAGCGCAGCTCTTGTCCTATGCATGGAGAGAGATGCAAGAGCAGTCCGGGGTGAGCTGCTCACCTTTCTCCTATCCTTCTGACTCCATTGAAATGCACGAACCAAATTTTCTCTACGATCCAATTAGTCCGATGTTGTGGGCATTGCCAACGGCGTGACATCAACTGGAGGCTGATTGAGTACTTGGGTTGCTCTTCTTAGGGGCATAAATGTCGGCGGCAACAATTCCCTGCCGATGAAGGAGCTCGTTGCGATGCTGGAAAGTATCGGAGTACGGCGCGTCAAGACTTATGTTCAAAGCAGAGAGTTCGGGGTCAGAGTAACAACTCGTACAACTCGAGTTGGAGTTCGGGTGCGCGGGGAGTTCGGTGGAGTTGTTACTCT
>NZ_JANIOA010000051.1 GCF_025175675.1 Sedimenticola hydrogenitrophicus | reverse complement strand
GGGTCAGAGAACAATATTTTCTAATATGCCCGTGGCGTCAGCTGATTTTTCGGCGGAAACTGCAGAGGGCAGGCAAACATTTTGGATGGTGGTGTTCTCATATCATGAGCATGGCCACATCATAGGCCTCTATTGCCCGGTCATGTGTAATCAGGGTGAGGTTTTCCAGGCGGGCTTGTGCGACCAGTAAACGGTCAAATGGATCACGGTGCAGTGGCGGGAGTCTGGCTGCGGCTTCGGCGTGTTTTCCCGATATTGCCAGCTCTTCGAATCCCTCCTCATGCAGCAGGTCGACAACCGATTCTGGCGCGTGTAACTTGCCAAGCGCTTGCTTGATGCCGATCTCCCAGACCGATGCGGCGCTGACGAGGATGCGGACATCCGGGTTGGCAAGTATTTTGCGGGTAGCCGATCCGATTCTCGGGCTGTCTTCCAGCCACCAGAGCAGCACATGGGAATCGAGCAGATAGCTCATGAATCCCTCTCAAAGGCGGAGAGCAGTTCTTCCGGCGTGACGTCAAAATCATCAGCCACCCAGAGTTTGCCTTTCCAGCGCCCGGGTTTGCGTTCTTCATGGTGCTCCTTGTACGGTACCAATCTGGCAAGGGGCTTGCCCGCCCGGGCGATGACCACATCGCCCCCGGCAAGCGCCTCCTCAACCAGGGCAGATAGTTGGCTTTTTGCCTCGTGCATATTGACTTTGTGCATAATGGTTCGTCCTGGATATGACCGGACTAAGTTTAGTCCGAAATGAGGCGATGTGGCAATCTGTAATAGCGGAGGCAATGCGTAGCGGAACGCGGCTCAAGGAACAATATTCTCTAACGCCTTCAGGATAACTCCGCCGATTTTGGTTCTTCTGTCACTGGTCTGCGTGAATGCGCAGATCGGCCTGCCGCCATATGCGGGTCAGAGAACAATATTCTCTAATATACCCGTGCCGGCAGGGGAGTAGCTCTTGCCAGAGCGAACGCGATGAACCGGGTAGGGTGAGGCGTGGTACTGGGATTTTCCGTTGACGCACCCGAGGATGGCGTAAGCCGGCAGGCGCATCCGCCATGGCCGGTTGAGCACGGAAAGCGTCGGTGGGGCAACCGATGGATGCGCTATTGCTTATCTCCCGCATCCCTCATTTCGCTGAGGTCCACCCGGCTTGCGTTACTCCATCCCCAATTTGTCCAGTTTATAACGCAGCGCCCGGAAGGAGATGCCCAGCCGTTTGGCGGCGGCGGTCTTGTTCCAGTGGGTCTCTTCCAGCGCCTTGGTGATCAGTTCCCGCTCGACCTGTTCCAGGTGTTCGTCAAGCGGCAGGTCGGCGCTGATTCTGCTAACGGCCGGGTTTTCCAAAGCCGCCCCGGCAGGAATCAGGAGATCCCCCAGGGTGATGGTCTCCTCTTCACAGAGTGCCACGGCCCGTTCCAGGATGTTTTCCAGTTCCCGAACGTTGCCGGGGAAGCTGTATTTGTGCAACGCTTGCAGGGCATCCTCGTCGATTTGCGGTTTGTTGGTGCCGGCGTGGGCGGCGATTCGGCCAAGGATCATGTCGGCCAGCAGCGGGATGTCGTCCTTGCGTTCCCGCAGGGGCGGGATGGCCAGTTCGATGACGTTGACCCGGTAGAACAGGTCCTGGCGAAACTCACCCCTCTCCACCAGGGCGGTCAGATCCTTGTGGGTGGCGCTGGTGATGCGCACGTCGACCGGGAGCTCTTTCTGGGCGCCGACGGGGCGGATCGATTTCTCCTGGATGGCGCGCAGCAGTTTCACTTGCATGTTGAGCGGCAGGTCGGCCACTTCATCGAGGAACAGGGTGCCACCGTCCGCTGCCTGGAACAGTCCCTGTTTGTCGCTGATGGCGCCGGTGAAGCTCCCCCGCATGTGGCCGAAGAATTCGCTCTCCATCAGTTCCTGGGGGATGGCGCCGCAGTTGACGGCGATGAAGTCGCGGTCGGCGCGCGGGCCCTGCTGGTGGATCTGCCGGGCTGCCAGCTCCTTGCCGGTACCGGACTCGCCGCTGATGAATACCGGGGCCTGGCTTCTCGCCAGTTTATGGATCATGCGTCGGATCTGCTCGGCGGCGTGTGACTTGCCCAGCAGCTCCGATTGTTTTTTCGGCCCGGGCTGGCGGGGTTCCACGGGGGCGCATTTCTCCAGTTTGAGCGCGGCGCTGACCAGGTTGCGCAGCACGCCAAGATCCACGGGCTTGGAAACGAAATCAAAGGCGCCGGCCTTCAGTGCCTGCACCGCGGAGTCCATATTGCCGTGGGCGGTGATCACCGCCACCGGCAGCTCCGGATAGTGTTGGCCGATGGTCTCCACCAGTTCTATGCCGTTGCCGTCCGGCAGGCGCATATCGGTCAGGCAGAGATCGAACTGCTCGGCTGCCAGCAGTCGTCGCGCGGCATGCAGATCCTCTGCCGCACGGGAATCGATATTCATCCGCCCCAGGGTGATCTCCAGAAGCTCGCGGATGTCCGGTTCGTCGTCAACGATGAGTGCCAGCGGATTGCGCATTATCCAGGATTACCTGACCGGTTGATTGCCCCTGCCGGGGAAGGTGATACGGAAACAGCTGCCGCCATAGGGTGGCGGAATATAATCCAGTCCCAGGCGATTGGCCTCGCAAAGCTCCTTGGCGATGTAGAGGCCGAGGCCGGTCCCGGCATTTCGGGTGGTGAAGAAGGGCTCGAACATCTGCCGGACATGTTCCGGGGCGATGCCCGGGCCGTTGTCGATGATATCCACGAAGGGACCGCCCGACTCCCGGGTGATGCCGCCGCTGATCTGTATGCTCAAGGCTTCCCGCTCCCTGTCGAAGTGTTTGATTGAATTCTCGCACAGGATAACAAAAACCTGGCGGAATTGGCTCGGGTCCATGCGGATCAGTGTGCTGTCCGGCTCGATCCGCAGTTGCAATGCCCCCGCCGACAGATTCAGGGTGCGGGCCAGTTCGCCGATGAACTGTTCCAGCCAGGGCTTCAGCAGGAACTCCTTGGGCAGGGAGCGGCCGCGGCGCGACAACTGCAGGATGTTTTCGATAATCTCGTTCACCCGCCCGGTATTGGTGCTGATGATGTCGATCAGCCGCCTGTCCGCCTGGGGGATCTCGGATGACTCCCTGAGCAGTTGCCCGGCGTGACTGATGGCGCCCAGCGGATTGCGGATCTCGTGGGCGACGCTGGCGGTTAGCCGCCCCAGCGAGGCCAGTTTCATCTGCTGTGCCTGCTGGGTGACGGTGGCGGTATCCTCCAGGAAGATAACGGCCCCACCCTGGTTGTTCTCTCCCAGCAGGGAAAAACCGGCGGTCAGCTCCCGTCCGCCCGCGGCCGGGCGAAACGGTTCGGGGGGGATGTGCTGTTCCGGGTCCCATTCCGCGAGCTGCACCGCCAGTTTATGGCACGCCTGGTCCAGCGGGCTTCCGGTGCCCACCTCCGGCATGCCCAGCAGATACCAGGCCGACTCGTTCATCAGGCGGATGGTGCTGTCGGTGTCGACCACGATGATGCCGGTGAGCATGTGTTGGATCACATAGTCGTTGAGCTGCTCCATATCGGCCAGATCCAGTTTACGCTGGCTGGAGAGGGCCTCGCTGGTCTTGAGTTGGCGAGCCATGACCTGGGCGAGTATGGCGATGGCGAAGAACAGGGTGCCGAGCAGGCCCGCCTGGGTATAGGCGGTGGTCTCGAAGGTCTGGTTCAGATGGGCGTAAACCTGTTCGGCGAGAACCACCAGGGAGGCCAGCGCCGCCGCCAGGCTGGCGTAGGCGCCCCGGGTGATCAGGCTGCCGGCGGCGATGGAGACGGCCAGCAGCATGCCGAGACCGGAACTGATGCCGCCGCTGGCATGCATCAGCAGGGTGATGGCGCCGATGTCGACGAACACCATCAGGAAGGTCTGCTGATTGGGCGACAGGGGGCGGCCGGCATACAGCAACAGGCCGCTGGCGATCACCAGGCCGATATAGGCGATGTCGGTCAGGGCGAACAGTCCGGGATCAGTATGGCCCAGCAAGGCGGGGCCGGTCTTGCTGAAGAAGAGGATGCCGAGCAGGCTGGCGAGGATCAGCCGGTAATAGAAGAATATCCGGATGGATTGTTCTGTGGCGCCGCCGAGCGCCTGGGTACTCTCCAGCTCCAGCTTCAGTTGTCCGGGATCAGCAAATGACATGGGGGGAGGCGGTTGCGGTCACGAGTGAAGGTTTTTTCATGGGGCTACTTGCTACTCTCCTGGCGGATCAAATGCTCTTTTGAGCAGAAAAACTCCCCGTTGTGCTGCAAGGCCTCTGGCTCGGGCAGATAAGTGCCACAAAATTTGCACTGCACCATGTTGGCTGTGACTTTATTATCTTTTTTGACAGATGGTTTGCGGGAGCGTCTGATATAGCCCCGTACTATAATGTACAGCGCCCAGAGGGTGAGAAGAATCAGTAACAGTCGTATGCCCATAATTTCAGTTTATTAGGGTATTTCCTAGTTTTGCTTATTTCGTCGAATTCGACCAGAATAGCACTCTTTTTTATCACGTTGACCGGTTGCGAGAATGAATCTACACGAGTATCAATCAAAACAATTGTTTGCAAAACAGGGTATTCCTGTACCGGAGGGTAGTCCAGTCACCTCCGTCAAAGAGGCGCGTCGGGCGGCGGAAGCCCTTGGCGGTGGACGTTGGGTGGTCAAGGCACAGGTGCATGCCGGTGGCCGCGGCAAGGTCGGCGGCGTGGTGCTGGTGGACAGTCTGGACCAGGTCGAGGTCGAGGCACAGCGTCTGCTGGGCAGCATGCTGGTGACCAAGCAGACGGGCGAGCCCGGTCTGCCGATCAACACCCTGCTGATTGAGACCATTACCGATATCGAGCGTGAGCTCTATCTGAGTGTGCTGGTGGATCGGGACTCCAGGAAGATTCTGTTCATGGCCTCCCAGGCCGGCGGCATGAATATCGAAGAGGTCGCGGAAGAGACCCCGGAACAGATTCACATCATCCGCATCGATCCGGTCGCGGGCCTGCAGGCCTATCAGTGCCGCAAACTGGCGTTTGCCCTGGCGCTCGAGGGGACCCAGATCCGTGAATTCCAGAAGTTCATGTTCGCGCTCTACAAGCTGTTCGTCGAGAGCGACGCCAGCCTGGTGGAGATCAACCCGCTGGTGGTCACCAAGGCCGGCAACCTGATTGCCCTGGATGCCAAGATCAACCTGGACGGCAACGCCCTGTATCGTCAGCCCGCACTGTTGGCCATGCGGGATATCAGCCAGGAAGATGAGCGCGAGGCCAAGGCGGCCGAGCATGACCTCAACTACATAACCCTGGACGGCAACATCGGCTGCATGGTCAACGGCGCCGGGCTGGCCATGGCCACCATGGATCTGGTGCAGCTCAAGGGCGGCTCACCGGCCAACTTCCTGGATGTGGGTGGTGGCACCACCGCCGAGCGTGTGGCGGAGGCGTTCAAGCTGATCCTGTCCGATGACAAGGTGCAGGCCGTGCTGGTCAACATCTTCGGCGGTATCGTCCGTTGCGACCTGATCGCCGAGGGCATCATCGAGGCGGTGAAAGAGGTGCACGTCAAGGTGCCGGTGGTGGTGCGGCTTGAAGGTACCAAGGCGCCTGAGGGGCTGGAACTCCTGGCCAACAGCGGCCTGGCCATCACCACCGCTGCTGATCTCTCGGAAGGCGCAGAGAAAGTTGTCGCTGCCGCCAAAGGCTGATTGTTTGAACCGGCGGCGGCGTCCAACGGACGCTGAGCTGCTAATGCCAAATATAGGCACCAGATACAGGAAAAGAATTGTGAGTATCCTCATTGATAAAGACACCCGAGTAATCTGTCAGGGTTTTACCGGCAAACAGGGCACCTTCCACACCGAACAGGCGATCGCCTACGGCACCAATATGGTGGGTGGCGTTACCCCGGGCAAGGGCGGCCAGAAACACCTGGGCCTGCCGGTTTTCGACACCGTGCATGACGCCGTTGAGGCGACCGGTGCCGATGCCACCATGATTTACGTCCCGGCGGCCTTTGCCGCCGACGCGATCCTGGAGGCGGCGGACGCCGGGATCAAGGTGATCGCCTGTATCACCGAAGGCATCCCGGTGCTGGACATGCTAAAGGTCAAGGCGGCCCTGGCCAACTACGACTGCCGCCTGATCGGCCCCAACTGCCCCGGTATCATCACCCCGGGCGCCTGCAAGATCGGCATCATGCCGGGCATGATCCACCAGCCCGGCAAGATCGGCATCGTCTCCCGTTCCGGAACCCTGACCTATGAGGCGGTGTTCCAGACCACCACCGCCGGCCTGGGCCAGAGCACCTGTGTCGGTATCGGCGGTGACCCGATCCACGGCATGAACTTCATCGATTGCCTGGAGCTGTTCCAGGCGGATCCCCAGACCGAAGGCATCGTCATGGTGGGCGAGATCGGCGGGACCGCGGAAGAGGATGCGGCGGCCTATATCCAGGCCAATGTGACCAAGCCGGTGGTCGGCTATATCGCCGGCGTGACCGCCCCTGCGGGCAAACGCATGGGCCATGCGGGTGCGATCGTCAGCGGTGGCAAGGGTACCGCTGACAGCAAATTCGCCGCGCTGGAGGCCGCCGGTGTCGCCACCGTGCGTTCACCCTCGGAGATCGGCGCCAAGATGCTGGAACTGATGAGCCGATAGCGCCGGATTCCCGAAATTGGGTATCATATGCCGCCCCGGCCGTCAGGCCGGCGGCGGTTTCTTGTTTATGGCGCCGGTGGGAAATGGTACTTACTTAAGGAATTAAGGAATTTCTATAGGGGTCGGAGTCAAATTTGATGGACATTGTCGTATGAATGCCCTGTGTCTTTGATCAAATTTGACTCCGACCCCTGTCCTGATAAGAGATGTAGGATGGGTGGAGGAGGAACGACGTAACCCATCAAACAGGAAACGGTGGGTTACGCGGCGCCCGGGCATTATTGTGGACTGGAAGTGTCGTGCCCGTGCGCCGCTAACCCACCCTACGCTTGCTGCGGCTGATGGTGGATGCGCCTACCGGCTTATCCACCCTACGGCACTGACCGGAAAAAAAACCGGAGGTGGGGCGAGGAGGGTGTAGGGTGGATAAGCGACAGCGCATCCACCACGAAACTATAGGTGTTAACCGGCCATATCGATGGGTAGTCAATTGAACCTGAAAATATCCTTGGCACAAATCGACCTGATGGTGGGTGATGTCCGCGGCAACGCCGATCGCGTCCTGGCGGCGATGCGGGTTGCCCGTGATCAGCAACAGGCCCACGCGGTGATTTTCCCCGAGTTGACCCTCACCGGCTACCCGCCGGAGGATCTGCTGCTGCGGCCGGAACTGATTGCCCGGGTGGAGAGCGAACTGGAGCGCCTGTGCAGTGCCTGCTCGGGGATCGACCTGATCCTGGGCTACCCCAGATGCAAGGACGGCAAGCTCTACAACGCCGCGGGCGTGATCCGCGACGGCGTGATCATCGCCGAGTACTTCAAATCCCTGCTGCCCAACTACAGCGTGTTTGACGAGAAACGCTATTTTGAACCCGGCGACCGGCCCTGCATCTTTGATCTGCAGGGGGTACCGGTGGGTATCACCATCTGTGAGGATATCTGGTACAAGTCCCCGGCGGTCGCGGCCGCCGAGGCGGGTGCCCGGATACTCCTCAACCTGAACGCCTCGCCCTTCCATTCCGGCAAGGCGCCGGAGCGGGAGACGCTGCTGCAGAAACGCGCGCAGGAGGCCGGGCTGTCGATCATTTACGTCAATCTGGTGGGCGGCCAGGATGAACTGGTGTTTGACGGCGGCTCCTTCGTGGTCAATGCGGCAGGCGCTATCACCCAGCGGGCCGCCTTCTTCAGGGAAGACCAGGTGCTGGTGGAGTATGCCGGGGAGGCCGACCGGCCGGTCCCCGTTGCCGCCACCATCGAGCCGCTGCTCTCGGAAGAGGAGGCGGTTTATGCGGCCCTGGTCAGCGGGGTCCGCGACTATGTGCTGAAGAACGGCTTCAAGGGGGCGGTGCTGGGGCTTTCGGGGGGGATCGATTCCGCCCTGACCCTGGCGATTGCGGTGGATGCCCTCGGCGCCGATCAGGTGGAAGTGGTGATGATGCCCTCCCGCTATACGGCGGATATGAGTAACGAAGATGCCATTCTCCAGACGGAAATCCTTGGCGTGAAGCATCAGACCATCCCGATCGAGCCGGCATTCAACAGCTTTCTTGAGATGCTGGCGCAGACCTTTGCCGGTACCGAGCGCGATACCACGGAAGAGAATATCCAGGCTCGCTGTCGTGGTGTTATCTTGATGGCGATCAGCAACAAGACCGGAAAAATCCTCCTGACCACGGGCAACAAGAGCGAGATGTCGGTAGGTTATTCCACCCTGTACGGCGATATGGCCGGGGGCTTCGCGCCGATCCGGGATGTGCCCAAGCTGCTGGTCTACCGGCTGGCGGAGTACCGCAACCGGGAGATTGAAGTGATCCCCCGCCGGGTGATCGAGCGGCCACCTTCGGCGGAGCTCTCCCCGGACCAGAAAGACACCGATTCACTGCCGGCATATGAGATCCTGGATCCCATTCTGGCAATGTATATAGAGAAGGACATGGGGGTGCAGGAGATTATCGCGGCGGGTTACCCCGAGGCGATCGTGCGCCGGGTAACCCGACTGGTCGACCGTAACGAGTACAAGCGCCGGCAGGCGCCTCCCGGCATCAAGATCACCCAGCGCGCATTCGGCCGGGATAGACGCTATCCTCTGACCAATGGTTTCTGAACGGAGGCGCTGAACCCCATACTGAAACCCCATACGGAAACGAATGGCACTTACTTAAGCCTGGAACCGCCGTCATCCCGGCGCAGGCCGGGATCCAGACAGCTTAATGGTGGCAGTATTCCTGGATTATTCGCTTCGCTCACCCTTCGGGCCGACTTTCAGTCGTTCAACGCGCTTCGCGCTTTTGTCCGGCCTGCGCCGGAGAAGTGGTGCAGGAGGAGTGGTACAGGAGGAGTGGTACAGGGATGTACCGTTTACGGAGCCGAGGATGCCATGTACCGTTTACGGAGCCGAGGATGCCATGCACCGGTTACGGACCTAAGGATGGAATGACGAAAATCCTGAGATTCGCCTTAAGTGAGTAGCATTCCATACGGAAACCAAAGAATCGATCCAGGATTATTGCCGAAGGCCCTATTTCCGGTAATATGAGCGGTCATGAAACAGTAAATACACCGCTGGTGCGGTAAGGTGACAACAGGAGCCTGGTAACAATGAAAAAAGTCGACGCGATTATTAAGCCTTTTAAACTGGATGATGTACGGGAGGCATTATCTGCCATCGGTATCACCGGTATGACCGCGAGTGAAGTAAAGGGGTTCGGTCGGCAGAAAGGCCACACGGAGCTCTATCGGGGGGCGGAATACGTGGTCGATTTTCTTCCCAAGGTGAAGATTGAGGTGGTGATTAACGGGAATCAGCTGGATGACTGCATCGAGGCTATCACCAGTGCCGCCAAGACCGGCAAGATCGGCGATGGCAAGATCTTCGTCACCTCGGTTGAGAAGGTGGTGCGTATCCGTACCGGCGAGGAAGACGAAGCCGCGATCTGATTGCTTGTTTGAATCAACAAAAAGGGGCGCCGCGGCGCCCCTTGTTTGTCCAGGGATGGGGGTCGTAGGGTGGGCACGCTTTTTGTGCCCACGCGGACGCGCTTAGTTCTCGTCCAGCTCCAGGTAGTCCCAGACCGCCTTGCCGAGCGATTTCTCTTCGGTGTACTCGGCTTCCGCCACGTCCAGTGCGCCATTCTGCAGATTGACCGCCAGCACCCGCTGGGCATCGGTGGAGAGTTTCTCCAGGCCCAGCTTGTCGTAGGCGGTGATCATGATCTCCAGGGCATCCTTGACCGCGGGTGTGCGCTGATACTTCTCGACTACGATCACACAGCGATTGGCGGCCGCCAGGTAAGCGCCGCGCTTCATGTAGTAACGGGCCACGTGGACTTCATGGCTGGCCAGGTTATTGCGCAGGTAGAACATACGCTTGCGGGCATCCTCGGAATACTGGCTCTCCGGGAAGCGGCGCACCAGCTCGGCAAAGTCATTGAACGATTCGATGGTCGAGCCGGGGTCGCGCTGTGAGGTATCGGTAGGAATAAAACGGGTGATGAAACTCAGGTTGCGATTGAAATTGACGATTCCCTTGAGGTAATAGGCGTAATCCACATGGGGGTTGCGCGGATGCAGGCGGATGAAGCGGTCCGCAGCGGCGATGGCGGATTCATGATTGCCATCCTTGTAATAGGCGTAGGCCACATCGAGCTGGGCCTGCATGGCGTAGCGTCCGAAGGGGTAGCGGGATTCCAGGCCCTCGAAATACTTGATGGCCGTTTCATAGTCACCATCCGACATGGCGAAGCTGGCCTCGGAATAGAATTTCTGGGCGCTCCAGCCGAGGGTTTCGTCCTTCTCCTTGGGCAGCAGGGAGCAGCCAGAGAGCAGGAGCAGGATGAGCGCGGCGGTGAAAATGCGATACTTGGCCATGGTCGATCGTAACCGGATGATGATTAGAGCCGAAAAGTATACCCGAAAGGTTTCGCTTGGGCGACACACCTCCCACGGCAAACACACCGGGGTCGGAGTCAAGGCGCGCACCGGAGGTGGGAGGTCCTCCCTGGTCCTGACGCCTTGACTCCGACCCCTTGCCCGAATGAACCCGATCATTGTAAAAATCGATCTGTAGGAGGCCCGCCCCCCGGGCCGAAATCGCGGCGGGGCGCCGCTCCTACGGGTGCAATTCTGGATTTCACCAGCGGTGCATTCCAGGAAATCATACAACATGTCTGTTTCATCCGGCAGATCAACTCACAGGGGTCGGAGTCAAGGCGCGCACCGGAGGTGGGAGGTCCTTCCTGGTTCGTACGCCTTGACTCCGACCCCTTGCCCGAATCTCACCACCGGTGGTTACCGCACGCCTCCGCGCCGGCGCGTGCGTTCGGTGAAGCCCGTCCGGGCCGAATGGGTTAAACTCCCCCCTTTCAGCGAAACAGAGAGTGCAATGAACGATCAGGAGCGGTGGCTTTGGCGGAACGAGTAGAACATCTGAGTGCCCGGGTGGGGGTGGAACTGGCCGGCAAACGGCTGGATCAGGCGTTGGCCCAGCTGTTTCCGGATTACTCCCGCAGCCGCCTGCAGCAGTGGGTGAAGGCCGGTCTGGTGACCCTGGACGGGGTAACCTGCCGGCCCCGCGACAAGGTGCTGGGCGGCGAGTGGGTGGCGCTGGAGGCACGCCTGGAGGACCAGGTGGAGTGCCGGCCGCAGGCGATCGATCTGGACATTGTCTATGAGGACGCTTCCCTCATCCTGATCAACAAACCGGCCGGTCTGGTGGTGCATCCGGCCGCCGGCAATCCCGACGGCACCCTGCAGAACGCCCTGTTGCACCATGACCCGGAACTGATCCAGCTGCCGAGGGCCGGGATTATCCACCGGCTCGACAAGGAGACCACCGGCCTGCTGGTGATCGCGCGCACACCGGCCGCCCATAAGGCGCTGGTGGAGCAGTTGCAGGCCCGCGAATTCGACCGGGAGTATCGGGCGGTGGCGACCGGGGTGATGACGGCGGGCGGCTCGGTGGATGAACCGATCGGCCGGCATCCGACCCAGCGAATCAAGATGGCGGTGCACCGTGCCGGCAAGGAAGCGGTCACCCACTACCGGGTACTGGAGCGCTTCCGCGCCCACACCTACCTGAAGATCAATCTGGAGACCGGCCGGACCCACCAGATCCGCGTCCACATGGCCCATCTGCGTTATCCCCTGGTCGGTGACCCGGTCTATGCCGGACGGCTGCGCCAGCCGGCGGGTGCCTCGGAGCAGCTGCGCGAGGCGCTGCGCTGCTTCCGCCGCCAGGCGCTGCATGCCCTGAAGCTGGGTCTCACCCATCCCGAGTCGGGCGAGTGGATGGAGTGGGAGTCGCCGCTGCCGGAGGATATGCAACTGCTGCTGGAGGCGCTGCGGGAGGACCTGCAACATGGCTGAAGCGGCGCCTGAACTGCTGCTTCCGGACTGGCCGGCCCCCGCCAGCGTGCGTGCCGTGATCTCCACCCGTTCGGGCGGGGTGAGCCGGCCCCCGTTCGACAGCCTCAACCTCGGCGAGCATGTCGGTGATGATCCGGCGGCGGTAGCGGAAAACCGCCGGCGGCTGGCGGCGACCGCGCGACTGCCCGCCGCCCCGGTCTGGCTCGATCAGGTGCACGGCACCCGGGTGCTGGATTGCGCCAAACCCGGAGAGAGCCCCGGGGCGAGCCGGGAAGCCGATGCCGGCATCACCGGCCAGCCGGGTCAGGTATGCGTGGTGATGACCGCCGACTGCCTGCCCCTGCTGCTGTGTAACCGCGCAGGCAACCGGGTGGCGGCGGTACATGCCGGCTGGCGCGGTCTGGCCGATGGCGTCATCGAGGCGGCGCTGGGCGGTTTCGATGATCCCGCCGAACAACTGCTGGCCTGGCTGGGTCCAGCGATCGGTCCGGACGCCTTCGAGGTGGGGGGCGAAGTGCGGGAGCGGTTTTTACAGCACGACCCGGCGGCCGCTGGCGCGTTCCGCCCGGGTCGTCCGGGGCACTGGCTGGCGGATATCTATCAGTTGGCCCGTCTGCGGCTGCGGCGGACAGGGGTGGGTTTCATCGGCGGCGGTGATTACTGTACAGTAATCGACCGCGAACGCTTTTATTCCTATCGCCGCGATGGCGTGACCGGACGCATGGCGTCGCTGATCTGGATCGAGTGAACCTGGGCCTGGCGGTTGGTGGTCGGGGAATCGGTGGGTTACGCGGCGCCCTGGCGTTGTCGCAGCCGGGAAGTGTCGTGCCCGTGCGCCGCTAACCCACCCTACGCTTGCTGCGGCTGATGGTGGATGCGCCTACCGGCTTATCCACCCTACGGCACTGACCGGCAAAAAACCGGAGGTGGGGCGAGGAGGGTGTAGGGTGGATAAGCGACAGCGCATCCACCAAGTAACCGGTACATCCTTGTGCCACGCCTCATCCTACAAAGCTCCTGTAGGGTGGGTTAGGCGCGCCGTGCGCGGAGGGTGGCCGTTTGCATTGCACCGTGCGCGCGCCGTAACCCACCGGTTGGTGGTCGGGCAGTCCTGCAGGCGTCGGAGTCAAATTTGCGGGACATTGTCGTATGAAATGCCCCGTTTCCATGATCAAATTTGACTCCGACCCCTCGATGGTTTTGAGACATGATCCGTTTAACAACGGGAGAAGAGAAATGAGTGACTGGAAAATGCTGACACTGGTCGGCGCCGATCGGCCCGGGATCGTCGGGCGGGTGACCAATGCCCTGTACCTGGCGGGCTGGAATCTGGGTGAGACCTCGATGATCCGGCTGGGGGGTAATTTCACCATCATGATGATGGTCACCGGTGAGGGGGCGGTCGAACCGGTACTGCAGCCGGTGGCCGATGCCCTCGGGCTGCACATGCATGTGGATGACATCGCCGGATCTCTGCATCAGCACGTGGTGCCCAATATCCAGGTGCGGGTGGTCGGGGCCGACCGGGCCGGCATCGTCGCCCAGGTAACGGCGGTGCTGGCGGAGCACGGATTCAATATTCTGGAGCTGGAGTCGGATGTGGCCGGTTCCAGCGAGCGGCCGGTCTACATCATGCACATCCAGGGCTATGCCGACCGTCCGCTGGAGACCCTGGAAGCGGCGCTGGACAACCTGGGCGATATCGACGTGCATGTTTCACCCATAGAGACCCTGATTGGATAACCATGGCCGTTCTGGAAATACTGAAAATACCCGACGAGCGGCTGAAGCAGGTCTCCGAGCCGGTCAAACAATTCGACGATGAACTGCGCGCCTTTATCGATGAACTGGAGCAGACCCGCCGCGACGGCCCTGCCGCGGTAGGCATCGCCGCCCCCCAGGTGGGCCGCTTCCTGCGGGTGGTGATCGTCGATGTCTCCAATACCCGCAAGCCGGTGCCCAATCACGGTTACCTGATCCTGGTGAATCCCGAGATCACCCACTGGGATGGTTTCGAGATGGGCCGCGAGGGGTGTCTGTCGGTACCCGATTACACCGGCAACGTGCTCCGCGCCACCCACATCCGCATTCGCGCCCAGGACCCCTGGGGCAAGCCGCTGGAGTATGAGATGGAGGGTTACGAGGCGCGCGCCGTGCAGCACGAACTGGACCATCTCGACGGCCTGCTGTTCATCGACCGCGTGGTAAGCCGGCGCACCGACCTGTTCCAGCGCAAGGTCTATCAGAAGGGCGGCAAGTCGAAGCAATAGCCTGATGTTTAATTTAGCCGCAAATGAACGCGAATAAATATACTACAATCCCCTCCGGTGGTTTGGTGGGTGTCAGAGTGGTGGAACATTCGAATCGAGCCCAGGTGTCGGAGTCAAGCCGTTCGGAGTGGATTACCCGATTCCAGGAAATACGCGGCTTGACTCCGACACCTCTCGATTCCTTGGTGCGGATAGGGGCGAGTAGTTACCATGTATGGCCATTTGCGTGTATTCGCGTTCATTCCATCCTTAGGTCCGTAAACGGTGCATCCTTGCACCACTTCTCGCGGCTAATTTTATGGGGAGACCATGTCGTCCATCGCTGTTGTTGTCTCTTTCCTGCTGCTTGCCCTGCTGCCATGGCTGCTCTATCGGCTCTATCGGGCCTGCCGCCGCGCCAACCGGGTCGACTGGGGGCACGCCTGGGTGAATCTGCTGGATGGGCTCATCCGCCTCTTCTGTTATCGCTACCACCGGCTCAACCTGATCGGGCTGCGCCTGCCGCGGCGCGGCCCGGCGATTGTGGTGGCCAACCATGTCTCCGGTCTCGATCCCTTGCTGCTGCTGGCTTCGGCGCGGCGGCCGCTGCGCTTCGTCATCGCCCGCGAGGAGTATGAGCGGTTCGGCCTGACCTGGCTGTTCCGGGCGGTCGGCTGTATCCCGGTGGACCGGGAGAAAAAACCGGAGCAGGCGCTGCGCGAGGCGTTGCGCTGTCTGCGCGCCGGCGAGGTGGTGGCGCTGTTTCCCCACGGCCGGATCCATCTGGACTCGGATCCGCCGCGGCGCATCAAGGCCGGCGCCATCCGCCTCTCCCAGATCACCGGGGCACCGATCATCCCCCATCGCATCAGTGGTATCCGCGGTGCCGGCGGTGTGGTCGGCGGGGTGTTGTTGCGCAGCCGGGCCAGGATCCGCGCCAGCTCCCCCATCTATCCAGAGGAGTGGGGCCGGGATCAGCTGCACACCCTGGTGCAGGCCATCCTCGATGGCGACGAGGACCGCGAGTCTGTAGCAATCTGAATTTTCAGTTGAATTTCGATATCGGGTGCCCCATCTGCTGAGTAACCTTAGATTTTATCGGAGTAATTTTCATGCGAATGGACAGACTGACCAGTAAGTTCCAGATGGCCCTGGCGGATGCCCAGAGTATGGCGGTGGGCCGCGATCACCAATTCATCGAACCGGTGCACATGATGACCGCCCTGCTCGACCAGGAGGGGGGCACGGTACGCCACCTGCTGACCCGGGCCGATGTGAACGTCAACCAGTTGCGGTCCGGGCTGGGCGAGATCCTCGACCGCCTGCCCAGTATCGAGGGGGCGGCCGGGGATATGCACATCTCCAACGACCTGGGGCGGCTGCTCAATCAGTGCGACAAACTGGCGCAGCAGCGCAAGGACCAGTACATCTCCAGCGAGCTGTTTGTCCTGGCCGCCCTGGATGACAAGGGCGCCATGGGCGAACTGTTGCGCAAAGCAGGGGCCGCGAAGGAGCCGATCGAAAAGGTGATCGAGCAGCTGCGTGGCGGCCAGCAGGTGAATGATCCGAACGCGGAAGAGCAGCGCCAGGCGCTGGAAAAATACACCATTGACCTCACCGAGCGTGCCGAGCAGGGCAAGCTGGACCCGGTGATCGGCCGCGACGACGAGATCCGTCGCACCATCCAGGTGCTGCAGCGCCGTACCAAGAACAACCCGGTACTGATCGGTGAGCCCGGTGTGGGCAAGACCGCCATCGTCGAGGGATTGGCCCAGCGCATCGTCAACGGCGAGGTGCCGGAAGGGCTGAAGGGCAAACGCCTGCTGTCGCTGGATATGGGGTCACTGATCGCCGGTGCCAAGTTCCGCGGCGAGTTCGAGGAGCGTCTGAAGGCGGTGCTGAATGACCTCTCCAAGCAGGAGGGGCAGATCATCCTGTTCATCGATGAGCTGCACACCATGGTGGGTGCCGGCAAGGCCGAAGGGGCGATGGATGCCGGCAACATGCTGAAACCGGCCCTGGCCCGTGGTGAGTTGCACTGTGTCGGCGCCACCACCCTGGACGAATACCGCAAGTACATCGAGAAGGACGCGGCCCTGGAACGCCGCTTCCAGAAGGTGCTGGTGCAAGAGCCGTCGGTGGAGGATACCGTGGCCATCCTGCGTGGCCTGAAAGAGCGCTATGAACTGCACCACGGCGTGGACATCACCGATCCGGCCATCGTCGCCGCCGCCACCCTCTCCACCCGCTATATCACCGACCGCCAGTTGCCGGACAAGGCGATCGACCTGATCGACGAGGCCGCCTCGCAGATCCGCATGGAGATCGATTCCCTGCCGGAGGAGATGGACCGCCTGGAGCGGCGCCTGATCCAGCTCAAGATCGAGCGCGAGGCGCTGAAGAAGGAGTCGGACGAGGCCTCCAAGAAACGCCTGGCCCAGCTGGAGGCGGAGATCGAGAAGGCCGACCGGGAGTTTTCCGATCTGGATGAGATCTGGAAATCCGAAAAGGCCGCGCTGCAGGGCACCGCCCACATCAAGGAGGAGCTGGAGCGCGCCCGCCTGGAGATGGAGACGGCGCGTCGCGCCGGCGACCTGGCACGCATGTCGGAGCTGCAGTACGGGCGTATCCCCGAACTGGAGAAGCAGCTGGACATGGCCTCCCAGGCCGAGATGCAGGAGATGAAGCTGCTGCGCAACAAGGTGACCGACGAGGAGATCGCCGATGTAATCTCCAAGTGGACCGGCATCCCGGTGAGCAAGATGCTGGAGGGGGAGCGCGACAAGCTGCTGCGGCTGGAGGAGGAGCTGGGCAAGCGGGTCATCGGCCAGGCCGAGGGCATCGCCGCCGTCGCCAACGCCATCCGCCGCTCGCGCGCCGGACTCTCCGACCCGCGCCAGCCGAACGGCTCGTTCCTGTTCCTGGGACCGACCGGCGTGGGCAAGACCGAACTCTCCAAGACGCTGGCCGATTTCCTGTTCGACACCGAGGACGCCATGGTGCGGATCGACATGTCCGAATTCATGGAGAAGCACTCGGTGGCGCGCCTGATCGGCGCTCCCCCGGGCTATGTGGGTTACGAGGAGGGCGGCTACCTGACCGAGGCGGTGCGCCGCCGGCCCTATTCGGTGATCCTGTTGGACGAGGTGGAGAAGGCCCATCCGGACGTGTTCAACGTGCTGCTGCAGGTGCTGGATGACGGGCGTCTTACCGATGGCCAGGGGCGCACGGTGGATTTCCGCAACACCGTCATCATCATGACCTCCAATCTCGGTTCCGACCTGATCCAGACCCTGGCGGGCGAGGAGCGCTACGAGGATATGAAGCGCGCGGTGATGGAGGTGGTGGGCCAGCACTTCCGTCCGGAGTTCATCAACCGGGTGGATGACATCGTGGTGTTCCATCCCCTGGGCCGCGAGCAGATCCGCGCCATCACGGTGATCCAGGTGCGTTATCTGGAGCAGCGGCTGGCCGATCAAGACATGGGTCTGCAGCTCAGCGAAGCGGCCCTGGACCGGCTGGGCGAGGCCGGATTCGATCCGGTCTACGGCGCCCGGCCGCTGCAGCGGGTGATCCGCCAGCAACTGGAGAACCCGCTGGCCCAGGAGATCCTCGGCGGCCGCTTCGGTCCCGGGGATACCATCCGCGTCGACGTCTCGGAGCAGGGGCTGCGCTTCAGCAAGGGGTGAGCGGCGGATTGTTACGCGCAGGGGTCGGAGTCATCCGGGGATGATTCCGACCCCTGAGCTTGGTAGGGTGGGCACGCTTTTTGTGCCCACGCGGAAGGTGCGGCACGGGAAAAAAGGTGGGCACAGACTACGTGCCCATCCTATGCGATTGGCCCGGTCCCGAGTGGTGGATGCGCCTACCGGCTTATCCACCCTACAAAACTTCAAACGTAACTACTCACCCCCGTCATACCCATGCAGGCGGGCATCCAGTGCGGTTTTGCGGAGCTCCGCCCGCAAAACTACAACCCGTAGGATGCGGTGAGTAAAACGAACCGCATCGGTCCGGCGACGAGCAAATGATGCGATTCGCAAGCTCACCAGCATCCTACCCCGAAAACAGGTCATGGGGCTCCCCGTGGGCGCCGTCGGCAGGCATGCGGGATGACGGGGGTGTGAGTAGTTACCTTCAAACTTCAAACGGTCTGGCCATCAAATCCACCTGCGCATTCCAGAACGTTCCGTTCGGCTGCGCCAGTAAGTCCCGGACAAAATCAACCGCACGCGCCAGATGGGCGGCCGTTCGCTGGCACAGGGGTTCACCCAATTCAAACCGGTAACCGGGAATCGCGAGCAGGAAGGCGGGTGGCGGCGCGGTCTTATAGACCTCCTGGTACACCGACAGCAGGGTGGCCGGGCTCAGGCTGTGGCTGCTGTAGCTGTGGTCCCGGTGCGGGGTAAGGCGGGAGAACTCGAACGGTGGCCGGGCCGTCACCGAGGCGTCGACGAACAGCAGCAGCTCGCGCCGCTGCAGATCGGTGACGTGTTCGATCTGCAGCTGGAAATCGGTGATGGGTTCATAGCAACCGGGGTCGATCCCGGTCGCTGCCGCCAGCCGTTCCAGCAACTCGGGACCCAGGGCGTCATCTCCCCGGGAGGGGTTGCCGTAGCCGATGACAGCAATCGGCGCTCCGCTCACCGGCTCAGTTCACCCCGGGTGTCCTTGATCAGGCGGTCGACGATGTGTCCATCCGGCGCCTGCAATTCAATCACCAGCGGCATCTTGCCCAGGGCATGGGTGGCGCAGGAGAGGCAGGGGTCGTAGGCACGCACTGCCACCTCGATACTGTTCAACATGCCTTCGGTGATCTCCCGGCCGTCGAACAGGTCGGCCGCCACCGTGCGCACCGACTCATTCATGGCGCGGTTGTTGTGGGTGGTGGAGACGATCAGGTTAGCGCGGGTGACCAGACCGTCCGGATTGATCTCGTAGTCGTGGATCAGGGTGCCGCGGGGCGCCTCGATGACGCCGATGCCGCGCGGCCGCATCTCCCCCGTTTTCCTCAGCTCGCTGCCCAGCAGGTCCGGGTCGGCCAGCAGCAGCTCGATCTTCTCGGCGCAGTGCAGCAGCTCGATCATGCGTGCCCAGTGATAGGCGAGGGTGGATTGCACCAGCCCGTCCGGCTCCAGGGCGCGGAACTCGATCCGCGCCTGCTCCGCCAGTGGGGTGTCGATGAAGTCGCAGGTGTTGATCCGCGCCAGGGGGCCGACCCGGTAGGCGCCGGCCTCCGGGCCCAACTGCTGCAGATAGGGGAATTTCATGTAGCTCCAGGACTTGACCTGTTCGCGGATGTGCCGGTGATAGTCCCGTGGGTCGATCCGCTCCAGCAGCTTGGTGCCGTCGGGAGCGACGGCCCGCAGGTTGCCATGGTAGAGCTCCAGCGCGCCGTCGTCGCGGCACAGACTCAGCATCGGGGTGTCGATGCGGGCGAAGCGGCGGTGTTGCTCCCGCGCCGCCAGGAACAGGCTCTGCGCCAGTGCCAGCGCCTCCTTGCCCCAGGCGATCATCTGGCCGATATCCTGTTGCAGATAGTCCCGCTCGGCTGGCTCCAGGGACTTGTTTACCCCGCCCGGGATGGCGCAGGTGCCGTGGATGCGCTTGCCGGCGGTGACCCGGATCACCTCCTGGCCGAATTTGCGCAGCAGCACCCCCTGCCGGGCCAGGTCCGGGTGTCTCTCGATCAGGCCGACCACATTGCGCCGGCTGACGTCGCTGTCGAAGCCGAACAGCAGGTCGGGCGAAGCGAGGTGGAAAAAGTGCAGGGCATGGGACTGCAGGATCTGGCCATAGTGCATCAGCCGGCGCACCTTTTCGGCGGTCGGTGTCAGCCGCTCCACGCCGGCCAGTTGGTCGATCGCCTTGCCCGCCGCCAGGTGGTGGCTGACCGGGCAGATGCCGCACAGTCGCTGCACCAGCACCGGCAGCTCCCAGTAAGGGCGGCCCTGGATGAATTTCTCGAAACCCCGGAACTCGACGATGTGCAGGCGCGCCTGCCGGATCCGATTGTCATCGTCCAGCAGCAGGGTCACCTTGCCGTGTCCCTCCACCCGGCTCAGGGGTTCGATGGCGATGCGCCGCAGGGTCTGCGGGTGCTCCGCCGTCTCCAGGCGGCCGATATCGATGGGGCTTTGTTCACTCATAATGGGTTCAGTCATAATGGATCTGGCGATAGGCGAACTGGATCGGCCGGCCGGAGAGCAGCTCGTCCAGAAAGGTGAAAATGGTGTCGGCGGAGGGCGGGCAGCCGGGCAGGAAATAGTCTATCCAGACCACCTCGTGGACCGGGTGCACCTGATTCAGCAGCAGCGGCAGTTCCGGATCGCTGGGGATCTGGGGGTTGTCGATGCCGCTGCCGGAAAGGTAGGCCTCCTCCAGGCACTCCGCCAGGGAGTACTGGTTGCGCATGGCCGGCACGCCGCCATTGATGGCGCAGGCCCCGACCGCCACCAGGATGTTGCAGTGGCGGCGGAACGCCTTCAGCACCTCCACATTCTCGGCATTGCAGACGCCGCCCTCGATCAATCCCACATCGCAGCTGCCGATCTGTTTGATGTCGGTGAGTGGGGTGCGGTCAAACTCTATTTGCGCGACCAGATCGATCAGCCGCTCATCGATATCCAGCAGGGACATGTGGCAGCCGAAACAGCCGGCCAGGGAGGCGCTGGCAATCCTGACCTTATTCGTCATGGTCGCGCTCCTGGTGTGCGGCCACATCGCCGACCCGGCTGATCGACTCCTGATCGTACAGCCGTTTGCCGATGGGCACCTCGTAACCCCGGTGTTTGGGCAGGATGGCCCCCACCGGGCAGACCCGGGCCGCCTTGTCGGCGGCGCTGAAGCGGGAGTCGCCCAGCTTCCCACTGGGCGAGTTGATCATCAGGTGGGCCTGGATACCGCGGCCGCCGATGCTGAACACCCCCTTTTTGTCATACTCGCGGCTGGCCCTGACGCAGAGTTCGCAGAGGATACAGCGGTTGAAGTCGATAATGGTCTCGGGGTGGGAGGCGTCCACCGCGCGCCGCGGATAGAAGTGCACGAACTCCGGCGCCAGCATGCCGCAGTGGTAGGCCACCGCCTGCAGCTGGCAGGCCCCGCTCTTCTCGCAGGCGGGGCAGACGTGATTGCCCTCGACGAACAGCAGCTTCAGCAGCAGGCGTCGCTGGGTGGTGATCTCATGGGTCTCGTTGGCCACCTCCATGCCGTCGAGCGCCGGGGTGGTGCAGGCGGCGACGCTGCGGCCATCGGTCGTGACGCAGCAGAGCCGGCAGCTGCCGTGGGGATGGAATTCCGGGTTGTGGCAGAGGTGCGGAATGTAGATCTTGGCGGCCAGGGCGGCCTCCATGATGCTCTGACCCGCCTCGAACGGGACCGTCACGCCGTCGATTTTGAAACTGGGGCTCATACGCCGCCTCCTTCCAGATGTGCCCCGGGATCGTTGCGGCCGGTGAGGGCGCGGGCCTCTTGCAGCGAGGCATCCAGGTCGAACGCCGGCTCGAAACTGGTGGAGCGCAGGCGTGCCTGAAAGATGCCGGGGAATTTCTCCAGGCCGTCGAGGATCGGATTGGCCGCGGTCTGCCCCAGGCCGCAGTGGCTGGTTTGGCGCATCAGGGTGCCGAGGGTCGCGAGTTCATCCAGGTCCTTGGTGGTGGCGTGTCCCACCATGACTTTTCCCAGTTGCCTGACCAGCATCGAGGTGCCGACCCGGCAGGGGGTGCAGAAGCCGCAACTCTCATGGCTGAAAAAACGGCTGAAATTGTCGATCGCCTTGAGCAGTTCCCGGCCCTGGTTGAAGACCATGAACGAACCGCCGGTGGCGAGATCCTCGAAGGCCAGGGTGCGGCCGAACTCGGTGGCCGGGATCAGGCGGCCCGCCGCTCCGCCAATCTGCACCGCCTGGGTATGGTGGGCCTGGCAGGCGGCCAGGATCTCGCCGATCGGGGTGCCGAAGGGAAACTCATAAATGCCCGGTCGTTCACAGTCGCCGGAGATGCTGAGCAGCTTGGTGCCGGGCGACTGGGCGGTGCCGACGGAACGGAACCACGCCGCCCCCTGTTGGGCGATCATTGCCGCATTGGCCAGGGTCTCCACATTGTTCACCACCGTGGGCATGCCCCGATAGCCCTGGATCACCGGGAACGGCGGGCGGTTGCGGGGGATGCCGCGTTTGCCCTCCAGCGATTCGATCAGCGCCGACTCTTCGCCGCAGATGTAGGCCCCGGCGCCCAGATGGATCTCGATATCGAAATCAAAGCCCTGCCGGCCGAGGATGGAGCGGCCCAGCAGATTGTGCTCGCGACGCTGTTGCAGGGTCTTGTGCAGCGGTTCCAGCAGATAGCGGTATTCCCCGCGCAGATAGAGGAAACCGCGGCGCGCCCCGATCACGGCGGCGCACAGGGTCATGCCCTCAAACAGCCGGTCGGCGTGGGCCTGCAGCAGATAGCGGTCCTTGAAGGTGCCCGGTTCCCCCTCATCGGCATTGCACACCACGTAGTGCTCGGCCGCCTCGGCGCCGGCGCAGAAGCGCCACTTTTTCCCGGTGCTGAAACCGGCGCCGCCGCAGCCCCGGAGTCCGCTCTGTTCCAGCAGGTCCAGCAGCGCCTCCGGGCCGTGTTCCAGGGCGTGGCGGATGGCGGCACCGGCGCTATAGTCGCTGTTGAGGATGATGTCCCGGCGCTTCACCCCGGCAGTGACCGCGAACAGCTCTGACGGCCACTGGTCGAGCGGCAGGGCCTGTTCGATCAGGGACACCATCCGGTCGATACGCTCGCTGCTCAGGCGGGTAACCGCCCGCCCGTTGACCAGAGCGGCCGGGCCCTGATCGCCCATACCGGTGCAGGAGGTGTAGCCGAGACTGACGCGATAGTCACCGCGCGTGCCGCCGATCGGAACGGCCAGGCGCCGCGACAGCAGTTCGGCCAGCAGCCGGCTCCCCTGCATTTGATCGGTGGCATTGTCGCTGAGCAGGATGTCGTACTCACCGCGGGGTTCGAGATGCAGGAAACTGTAGAACTCAATGACCCCCAGGATAAAAGCCCTGCCCAGCCCCAGTGATTCCGCAAGCCGGTCTATGGCATCATGCGGTATATAACGGAAGGCTTGCTGGACTTCGATAAGCGTCTGCAGCAGATGGGTCGGGTCGCTTTCCCGGTCATTGAGCATGTTCTGTAAGGTCTGCTTCGGTTTGTCCTCAACCATTATGGGATCCATGGATTTCAATAATATGAATCTGCCGCCGGCGGCCGTGTTCAGCTCAGTTCACTATAGCCTATCTGGTCTCGAGTCGGCACCGGGTGATACAAATCAGCAAGATTTCATTTAGTCTGCCGCTAACCCTCAACACAGTGATCAGGAGTGCAATATCAGGTTATGCCGCAGATCGGTCGGTTTGAAGTCAAGGAGAAGTTGGGCGCCGGGAGCCAGGGCTCGGTCTATCGATGTATCGATTCCGAGTTACGCCGTTCGGTGGCGATCAAGTTACTGGACCGCGTGCTGCCGGGCACCGGCTCGATCCTGGACAGCCTGCTGAGCGAGGCGCGCACCATCAGTCAGATTCAGCATCCCAATATCGTCTCCATATTCGATGTCGGCAATGAGCGGAAACGCCCCTTCCTGGTATTTGAATTCGTCGAGGGCGAGCTGTTGTCGGCCCGCCTGCAGCAGGGGGCGCCGAGCCTGCAGGAGGCCCTGGATATCATCACCGGGATACTCTCGGGGATTGACCAGGTGCATCGCAAGGGCATCGTGCACCGGGATCTGAAGCCGGCCAACATCATCCTCAACCGAGAGGGTACGCCCAAGGTGATGGATTTCGGTATCGCGCGGTTGCTTGGCGGCGCGGTGAACCCGGATGTGGAGCTGACCGGCACGCCGCGTTACATGGCGCCGGAATATATCGATCAGGGCAAGGTAAGCCCGCAGGCGGATGTGTTTGCCCTGGGGGCGATCCTGTTCGAGCTGCTTACCGGCAGGGTGGCGTTCGACGCCCGGGATCAGCCGACCCTGTTGAAGCATATCCGCGACCAGGCCGTGGCCAATCCCTCCAGCTTCAATCCGGAAGTCAGTGAACAGCTCGACGGGATCGTGCAGAAGGCGTTGGAAAAAGAGCCCGGTTCGCGGTTTGCCGATGCCGGGGAGATGCTGGGCGCGATCGTCGGTTATCGCAAGGGGGTCGATGAACTGACCGGGCAGGCGACCAAGGGGACGGTCGATTTTCTGCTGCGGCGGATGCAGCACAAGAGTGATTTTCCGGTGCTCGCGGAATCCATTCGCACCCTCAACCGGCTGACCGAGTCGGATGACAAGGGGATGGATCACCTGGCCAGCATTATCATTCGCGACTTTGCCCTGGCCAGTAAGATACTCAAGGTGGTCAACTCGGCCTATTACAGTCGCTTCGCCGGGCGCATCGGCACCATATCCCGGGCCATCGTGGTGCTCGGCATCCAGACCATCCGTTCCATCGCCGCCTCGCTGATCTTTTTTGAGCATCTGCACAACAAGACCCAGGCGGTCAAACTCAAAAACGAGATTGCGGCCGCCATCTTCAGCGCCACCCTGGCGCGCCAGGCGGCGGAAGACGCGGGGCTGGAGCATGTGGAGGAGGGCTTCCTCTGCGGCATGCTGCACACCCTGGGCAAGATTCTGGTCACCTATTATCTGAATGACGAGAGCGAGGAGATACAGCGTCTGGTGCGGACCGAGTCGCTGCCCCAGGAGCAGGCGGAGCGCCGGGTGCTGGGCATGTCTTTTCAGGAGATGGGCATCGCCATCGCCGAGCAGTGGAATTTTCCGGCCACCATTACACGGGGTATGGTCAAGGTGGATCCCGCCGCGCCGGGTGACCTTAAGGATAAGGATGTAAAATTGCGGCTGATCGCCAACTTCTCCAACGAGGCGACCCGGATTATCGGCGAAGCGGAGGATGGCGGTGAACAGCAGGTCCGCCAGCTGCTGAAACGTTTTCGTCGCGGCCTGGCTATCAGTGAGCGCCGTTTCGACAGCATGCTGGAGGAGGCAAGAGCGGAGTTTGTCGAACTCAGCGGCAGCCTCACCGCCAAGGCGGCCAACGATCCGTTCATGCAGCGCCTGTCGCGGCCGGCTCATCCCGATACCTCGCATGTGACCCAGACGGGCAGGGGGCATAAGGAGGATATCACCACCACGCTGGCGCTGGAGCCGTTGAAGCGACCTGTCGGCGAAGACCCGATTGCCGAAATCACTCCGGAGGACCCGGCGATCAATGCCGAGATCGTGCTCACCGAGGGGTTGCAGGAGGTGACCGATATGCTGCTGGATGACACGACCAATATCATCCAGGTATTCAACGTGGTGCTGGAGACCATCTACCGTGCCCTGGCCTTCAACCGGGTGGTACTCTGCCTGCAGGATCGCAACAATCAGGAGATCCAGGCGAAACTGGGATTCGGCAGCGATATCGACAAATTCATCGCCGGTTTCCATTTTTCCCGCCAATACAGCGCGGATGTGTTTCATGCCGCCCTGAAGAATGGCGTGGATCTGGCGATCTCCAATACCGGTGACCCGAAGATCAGGGATGACCTGCCGCCCTGGTACACAAAGATCTCCAATGCCGGCTCGTTTCTGATCTTTCCGCTGGTTATGAAACAGCGGCCCCTGGGCCTGATCTATGCCGATCATTCGCAGCCGGACGGCATCGTGCTGAACGCCAAACAACTCAACCTGATCAAGACCCTGCGAAACCAGCTGATTCTTGCATTCCGCTCGCGAATGTGAAAATGTCGGGTCACGGTTGTTGTGGTAGGAGTAAGGTCGTCAGCATGCTGGAATATATCTTTTTCGATGAACGCCCGTGGCGGAAATTTATCACCTTCCTGGAGGCGAAGGGGCTGCAGCCGCTCTCGGCCAGCGAGGATCAGGGCTTCATGGTACGGCTGCCGGATGAGACCGATGACAGCCTGATGGATGACATCGAGGCCTATTACGACGAGATGCTGGACATGAACGAGGCGCTGTTCGTGGAACAGGCCGACGCCTCCGAGCATGTGCACGCCGCCGGGGTCAGTGTCAATCTCAGCGATGGGCGGTCGGCTCAGGCGCTGGTCGATCCGGCCCTGCTCAATCGCATACTCACGGTACTCAGCACCGACGAACTGGGCCGCTTTATCAACGCCATCGTCGACGCCGTGGAGCATCCCGACGAGCGCTCGGTCTGCCGGCGGTTGTAACCCAGCCTTTGGCGGTCGGGAAGCGTTGTGTCCAGGCGCCGCTAACCCACCCTAAAATGGTGACCCAATGGACCCGCCGATATCGCAGCAATGCTAAATTTGGCTAGGCGGGACCCTGGAGAACCACGGATTCACACGGATAAACACGGATTCAGAATTCTGATCTCCTATCTGTGTGAATCCGTGTCCATCCGTGGTTCCTTGCTAACCGGACTGGGATACCTAGACGG
>NZ_JANIOA010000050.1 GCF_025175675.1 Sedimenticola hydrogenitrophicus | reverse complement strand
TACAGACCGGCTGAGTAGTTACATTCTACTTTGCGTTCTTGGCGTCTTGGCGAGAACAAAGATTTTTTACCGGTTCGGGGCTGAGAAGTAGCCGCCAGCACGGAAGGACCTTCGGCCACCTCCGGCGACCAACCGTCTGAGATCAGGAGTGGATGCCGATCCGGATGCTCAGCGGCCAGGCCACCGAACGTTCCCTCTCGGGGTCGCCCCACCGCTGCGACAGGGCGGAGCGGATCTGTTCCAGGGGGTCATCGCCACGCTCCTGAATCATCCGCTGTACCGCCGACCAGGTGCCCAGATAGCCCAGCAGCTGGGGCAGGTTCCAGCTTGCGGTCATGGCGAACTCCGGAATTGCCGGTACCGGGTCGAAGGGGAAGGGGAGATCGGCATAGCCCCGTTCCACCCGTGCCCGCTCCACCGGCCAGTAACCCCGCAACGTGTCGTGGTACAGCCGGTCGATAACTGGATCAATGCCGGGATCTATTTTCAGCAGATTGTAGCTCCAGACCGCAATTACCCCGCCGGCTTTCAATACCCGTTTTACCTCGTTGAAAAATGCCTCCAGATCAAACCAGTGCAGTGCCTGGGCGACCGTAATCAGGTCGACGGCGGCGGCGGCCA
The DNA here is from genome assembly GCF_025175675.1 of Sedimenticola hydrogenitrophicus. Taxonomy (GTDB): domain Bacteria; phylum Pseudomonadota; class Gammaproteobacteria; order Chromatiales; family Chromatiaceae; genus Sedimenticola; species Sedimenticola hydrogenitrophicus. The sequence goes on along the minus strand of NZ_JANIOA010000050.1, from coordinate 28,347 downwards.
GGCCGCTCTGTTCCGCCGGCGCCACCCGATAATCGATGTTGCCGCGGCGGCTGGCCGCAGCGATCTGGTTGCTGCTGGCGTCGCTGGCGATGACCCGGTCAAACCAGGCGGCCAGCTGCAGCGCCGCCTGGCCACTGCCGGTGGCGCAATCCCAGGCGGTGTGCCGGGACCCGGTCAGGGAAGCGAGGTATTCGAACAGAGCCGGCGGGTAGCCCGGCCGGTATTGCGAATAGGCGGTAGAAGCCTTGGAAAAGTGATCCTTGAAGCTGTTTTGCATGCTGGAAACCTACCCTCCCGGAATCTCAATGCGGTCGGCATATGCCCGGCTGGGAAATGCCCGCCAAATATGGGAAAATCCGCACTCTTGTGATTTCGTCAACGGTCCGCATTGATCGCTCAGTCCCTAAACATCGAGTATCCGGGTACATGAAACTAAGAGTCGCCATCAATGGTTATGGCCGCATCGGCCGTTGCATTCTGCGGGCCCTGTATGAGTCCGACCATTTTCGCCGCCATATCCAGATCGTCGCCATCAATGAGCTGGCCGATCTCGAAGTGGTGACCCACCTGACTAAGTACGATACCACGCACGGGCGTTTTCCGGGAACGGTGGCCCGGGATGAGCGCCATCTGCTGATCGACGGTGACAAGATCTCACTGCTCTGCGAGCCCGATCCCGAGTCACTGCCCTGGCGTGCGCTGGAAGTCGACCTGGTGCTCGAATGCAGTGGCGTGTTCAAGACTCGCCAGGATGCCGAACGGCATATCGCCGCCGGCGCCGGCAGGGTGCTGTTCTCCCACCCGGCGGAGCCGGACGTGGATGCCACCATCGTCTATGGCGTCAATGATCACCGGCTGCGGCCGACCGATACCATCGTCTCCAATGCCTCCTGTACCACCAATGCCATCATTCCGGTACTGAACGCCTTGCAGGAGAGCTTCGGCATCGAGTGTGCGCTGATCACCACGATCCATTCCGCCATGCATGACCAGCCGGTGATCGATGCCTATGACAAGGATCTGCGCAAGACCCGTTCCGCGCTGCAGTCGATCATCCCGGTGGAGACGGGCCTGGCCAGAGGTGTGGTGCGGATCCTGCCTGAGCTTAAAAACCGGGTGCATGCCCAGGCGATCCGCGTCCCCACCATCAATGTCTCGATGATGGATCTGTCGGTGGAACTGGAACAGCCGGCCACCCGGCAGGAAGTCAACCAGGTGCTGAAGGCGTTGAGCGAGAAGCAGGGGGGGCGGCTGTTCGGTTATATCGAGGAACTGCTGGTCTCCTGTGATTTCAACCACGATTCCCGCTCCTCCATTGTGGACAGCAACCAGACCCAGGTGTGCAATCATCATTTCGCCAAGGTGGTTACCTGGTTCGACAATGAATGGGGATTTGCCAACCGCATGCTGGATACCGCCATTGCCATGGCGCACGGTCCGCACTTGAATCCATAGTACAACGGTAAGCAGATGACCCAGCAACGCACAGTATTTTATGTCTCGGAAAGCACCGGTATCACGGCGGAAACCCTGGGGCGCAGCCTGATCTCGCAATTCGAGCAGACCATCGAGTTCAAGGCCATCTATATGCCGTTCATCAACACCATCGAGAAGGCCAGAAAACTGGCCAAACAGTTCGACATGGTGGCCAAGCGGGATGGCGCCCGCCCGATCGTGTTCGCCACTATGGTGGAGTATGAGACCCGGGTCATCCTGAAACGCTCCAATTGTCTCTATATCGAGCTGTTCGACACCTTTATCGCGCCGCTGAGCCGGGAGCTCGGGGTCAATCCCTCCGGCAAGACCGGTCTCAGTCACGGTATGAGCAATGGCGACAGTTATGAGGGCCGGATGGATATCATCAACTTCGCCATGGTGAACGATGATGGCGCCCGGCTGGACAAGTATGATCAGGCGGATGTGATCCTGATCGGGGTTTCGCGTTCCGGCAAGACCCCCACCTGCCTCTACCTGGCCATGCATTTCGGTATCAAGGCCGCCAACTATCCGCTCACCCCGGATGACTTCGAACTGAATCGGATCCCCGACGACCTGCTCAAACACAAGGAGAAGCTGGTTGCCCTGACCATCGATCCGCCACGCCTCAACCGGATCCGCGAGGAGCGGCGGCCGGGCAGCGACTACGCCTCGCTGAAGCGCTGCGCCTCGGAGGTGCGGCAGGCGTTGACGATGTTCAGGAAGCACGGCATCTGGGTGCTCGATACCACCACCCACTCGATCGAAGAGGTTTCTTCACGCATCGCCAAGGCGATTCGCTCGCGTTGACGAGAATCTCTGAAGGGGAAAGAAAAACGTAACTACTCACCAGGTTTGGAGTTGATTGGTCTGCCTTGTTGGCCTCACACGATGGCTGGACCAAGATCGGCCAACAAGGCAGACCAATCACCCCGTGAGTAGTTACAAAAAAACTACTACACTGGTGATACATGGGGGGGTCGAATGTCTCGGCGGCCGGCAAGATCAAGAAAACTGCGCAGATAAAAAATACTTTGGCATTCCATAAGATTTCCCGCTTGTACGGTGTAATTTTAAAAATCATAATGGCCTGTTTTTATTAATAAATTAACCCTTTTTGTGGGTTTTCTCTGAAAGCTGAATAATATGAAAATTGGGGTACCTAGAGAGACACGGCAAGGGGAGGCGCGGGTTGCTTCCACGCCTGATGTGATAAAAAAACTGGTCGCCAAGGGCTTTACCGTGCTGCTTGAGCAGGGCGCGGGTGAAGCGGCGCATTTCACCGATGCGGAGTACGGGCAGGCGGGCGCCACCCTGGTGGACCGAGCCGCCGCGCTGGCGGCCGATATCGTATTGAAAGTACGCAAGCCGAGCCTGGAAGAGATCGCCCTGATGTCGGATGGCGCGGTGCTGGTCGGGTTTATCGAGACCTGTGAAGAGGACGACACCCTGCGTGCGTTGTTCGCCAAGCATATCCGGCCGATCGCACTGGAACGGGTGCCGCGTATTTCCCGAGCCCAATCGATGGATGCGCTCTCCTCCCAGAGCAACATCGCCGGTTTTCGCGCGGTAATCGAGGCGGCCAATCGTTTCGGGCGTTTCTTCCCGTTGATGATGACCTCCGCCGGGTCGGCCAAGCCGGCCAGGGTGGTGGTGCTGGGTGTGGGGGTGGCCGGCCTGCAGGCGATCGCCACCGCCCGCCGCCTCGGCGCGGATGTATACGCCTACGATATCCGTCCGGAGACCCGGGAGCAGATCCTTTCCCTCGGTGCCAAGCCGATCGACCTGGATATCGGCGAGAGCGGTGCCGGCGAAGGGGGCTATGCCAAGGAGCTCTCGGATGAGGCAAAGGCTAAACAGCAGCAGTTGCTGGCCGACGAGCTGAGCAAGGCGCATATCCTGATCACCACCGCACTGATTCCCTGCCGTCCGGCACCGGTACTGGTGACGGAAGCGGTAGTAAAGCGGATGCGCGCGGGATCGGTGATAGTGGATCTCGCCGCGGAGACCGGGGGCAACTGCCCGCTGACGGAAAAAGATCAGGTGGTGAGCAAGGAGGGGGTGATCCTGGTGGGGCACACCAACTATCCCGCCATGATGCCGACAGACGCCAGCGCCTTCTATGCCAAGAATATCGCCAATCTGCTCGATATCATGGTCACCCAGGAAGACGGCGCCCCGGTGCTGAACGATCTCGATCAGGATGAGATTACCCAGGCGGCACTGGTCAGGCCTGAATCCGGATAGTTGTTGGACGCTGTCATCGGGGGAGAGGCGACCAGCGGATCGTCGTTATCGGCCTGACGGTTCGCAGAAGCGCCGACTGCGTAGCTGAAACAGATCCCGCCACGCCCCATGCCGCACGATTGGCCATGCCGTACGATTGAAAATTAACAGGAGGGCAGTTAGATGCCTGATACATTGGTAGCACTCTACGTTTTTGTGCTCGCTTGCTTTATTGGATATTACGTCATCTGGGGCGTTACCCCGTCGCTGCATACGCCGCTGGTGTCGCTCACCAACGCCATCTCGGGGATTATCATCGTGGGGGCGCTGCTGGTTACCGGCCTGGAAGAGGCGAGTACCGCAGCGGAGATCATGGGGTTCTTTGCGGTGCTGCTGGCCTCGATCAATGTGTTCGGTGGCTTCCTGGTGACCAATCGCATGCTCGCCATGTTCAAGAAGAAGAAATAAGGGAGCCCGTTTGCAATGCAGATCTCAGCCAATTACCAGGCGCTCGCCTATCTGGTCTCCGCCATTCTGTTCATCTTCGCCCTCAAGGGATTGACCCATCCGGCCACCGCCCGGCGCGGTAATTATTACGGCATGGCCGGCATGGCGCTGGCCATCATCGCCACCCTGGTCGGTGCCGAGGTGCAGTCTTACGGGTTGATCATTGCCGGTGTCGCCGCCGGGGCCGTGATCGGCGCCGCGCTGGCAGCGAAAGTGAAGATGACCGCCATGCCTCAACTGGTGGCGGCGCTGCACAGTTTCGTCGGTATGGCGGCGGTGCTGGTGGCCATCGGTACCTATGTCAACCGTGCGGCCGCCGGCACCCTGAACCCGGTACTGATGACCGAGCTGGCCGTCGGCATCGTGATCGGTGCCATCACCTTCAGTGGTTCGGTGATCGCCTTCGGCAAGCTGCAGGGCATCATCAGCGGCAAGCCGGTGGTGTTCAAGGGGCAGCACCTGCTGAATGCCGCCCTGGGTCTGGCCATTGTCGCCTTCGGCGTGCACTTCGGCATGACCGAGAGTGTGGTGTCGTTGGCGCTGATGACCCTGATCTCCTTCGTGCTCGGTTTCACCCTGATCATACCGATCGGCGGCGCCGACATGCCGGTGATCATCTCCATGCTCAACAGCTACTCCGGCTGGGCGGCGGCGGCCACCGGTTTTACCCTGCAGAACAACCTGCTGATCATTGTCGGCGCACTGGTCGGTTTCTCCGGCGCCATCCTCTCCTACATCATGTGCCGGGCCATGAACCGCTCCATTATCAATGTGGTCTTCGGTGGCTTCGGCAGTGATTCCTCGGCGGGCACCTCCAGTGCCGCGGCCCTGGCGGTGGAGAAGGGGGTCCGTTCCGCGTCCGTGGAGGATGCGATCTACTGGATGGAGGATGCCGGCAAGGTGATCATCATCCCCGGCTACGGCATGGCGGTGGCCCAGGCCCAGCACGCCCTCAAGGAGTTTATGGATCTGCTGATCGAGCGGGGCGTGGAGGTGAAGTTTGCCATCCACCCGGTGGCGGGACGTATGCCGGGCCACATGAATGTGCTGCTGGCCGAGGCCGATATCCCCTACGATCATGTGCTGGAGATGGATGAAATCAATCCGGAATTTCCCACCGCCGATGTGGCCCTGGTGGTGGGTGCCAATGACGTGACCAACCCGGCGGCCAAGACCGATCCGTCAAGCCCGATTCACGGCATGCCGATCCTGGATGTCTCCAAGGCAAAGCAGATCTACGTGATCAAGCGCTCCATGAATCCCGGTTATGCCGGTGTCGACAATCTGCTCTATTACCAGGACAACTGTGCACTCATCTTCGGCGACGCCAAGGCGGTGTGCGAGGGGCTGGCCAGTGCGCTGAAGGGTGGGGGGCACTGAGCTACACTATCACCGGCTCGTCCCGCAGGTAGGAAATGGAGGGTAGCGGGTCCTCCTCGTGCATGGCATCCTCCAGCAGTTCCATCTCATCCCGGCCGAGCCGGGCAATGTGGTAGAGCGCCTCGCCCTGATAGGCCAGGGGCAGGGTGGTGCGGCCGATGACAATGCCGCGCCAGGGTGAGAACACCTGGGCCTCACGCTCGCCGAACGGATCACTGATATAGCCGAGCACCTCGTTCTTGTCCACGGTGGCGCCCAGTGGCGCGATGGCGCGCAGGATGCCGCTCTGGGAGGCGCGCACCCAGGCGCTGGTATGGGTGATGACCGAGGCCTGGCCGCTACCGGGACGTCTTGAGGCCGGCAGCATTTTCAGGTGGCGCATCACCCGGACGATGCCGCGCAGCCCGATGCGGATCGAGTGTTCATCGAAGCGCAACGCCTCGCCGCACTCGTAGACCAGCATCGGGACGCCCAGGGTGGCCCCGGCCTGGCGTACCGAACCGTCGCGTAGGCCGGCGTTGAGGGTGACCGGGGTGCGGAACGCCTCCGCCATGGCGGCGGCCACCGGGTCATCCAGATTGGCGCGCACCTGGGGCATGTTGGCGCGGTCGATGGCCGCGGTATGCAGGTCGATACCGTGGCTGCACTGGGCTACGATCTCATTGAGAAACAGGTAAGCCACGCGACCGGCCAGGGAACCCTTTTCCGAGCCCGGGAAGGAGCGGTTGAGGTCGCGCCGATCCGGCAGGTAGCGGGAACGGTGCAGAAAACCGGGTACATTGACAATGGGGACCGCGATCAGGTCGCCGCGCAGCCTGTTCAGCAGCGGCAGACTGAGCAGGCGGCGGATGATCTCCACGCCGTTGATCTCATCGCCGTGGATCGCCGCGCAGACGAACAGCCGCGGCCCCGCCTTGCGACCGCGGATCACATGTACCGGCATGGTCATCGGCGTATGGGTGTAGAGCTGGGCGAGGGGCAGGTCGATGGTCAGGTTTTGGCCGGGCAGCACCTCGCGGGCACCGATGCGCAGCGGTTGGTCCATGGTTCAGCCTAAAAACCTTGGTTGGATGCGGCGGAGTGTGCGTTTTTTGTTCGGCACATCCTTGTGCCTCACCCCTTCGGGGCTTTCGCGAAAAAATGTTCCTGACATTTTTTTGCGGTGCAGGGCAAGGCGTGAAACGAGGCCAATGGCGCGTCCTTGGTGAGTTTCACAACGCGGCCATGTGTCGCAAAAAATGTGCGATCCGCTGCATAGCGTGCTCACTGCCGAGGTGAAGCGGGAGGTGACTGGAAATGCGATCAAAAACATGCGCTTTGGTCCTGTGCGTAGCGGTCAACCGAGGTTTTTAGGCTCAACCCTTGCCCCGGGTCTTGGTGTGGTGGGGGCGGCCGTTTTTTTCAATGAATTCGATAATGGTGTTGGCGATGTCCTTGTTGGTGGCATGCTCGATCCCCTCCAGCCCGGGGGAGGAGTTGACCTCCATCACCACCGGTCCGTGATTGGAACGCAGCAGATCCACACCACAGACGTTGAGCCCCATGACCCGGGCGGCGCGCACCGCGGTGGAGCGCTCCTCGGGGGTGATGCGGACCAGGGTGGCCGAGCCGCCGCGGTGCAGGTTGGAACGGAACTCGCCCTCCCGGGCCTGGCGTTTCATCGCCGCCACCACCTTGTCGCCGATCACCAGGCAACGCAGATCGGAGCCCTTCGATTCGCCGATGAACTCCTGGACCATGATGTTGGCCTTGAGCCCCATGAATGCCTGGATCACACTCTCGGCGGCCTTATGGGTCTCCGCCAGCACCACGCCGATCCCCTGGGTGCCCTCCAGCAGTTTAATCACCACCGGCGCGCCGCCGACCTGGGTCATCAGGTCATTGATATCGTCGGGGGAGTGGGCGAAGCCGGTGACCGGCAGTCCGATCCCCTTGCGCGCCAGCAGTTGCGCCGAACGCAGCTTGTCGCGGGCCCGGGTAATGGCCACCGATTCATTCAGCGGATAGACCCCCATCATCTCGAACTGGCGCAATACCGCGGTGCCGTAAAAGGTGATGGAGGCGCCGATCCTGGGGATCACCGCATCGAAATCATCCAGGGTTTCGCCCTTGTAATGGATCGAGGGTCGGTGCGAGGTGATGTTCATGTAACAGCGCAACGGGTCGACGACCCGAACCTGGTGTCCACGCGCCTTGGCGGCTTCCACCAGTCGCATGGTGGAGTAAAGCTTGGCATTGCGAGACAGTATGGCGATTTTCATTCACGGTTTCCTGATTGTTCTGATGAGGGAATGCCCGGTTGGCCGGCCTGATAGGAGCGCGCGGCATCGACCAGAAAGTCCCCGCGTAAAGCGGTGCGACCCAGCAGCATACGAAACAGCATGGTGTCACGATCGGTCAGTGTCAGCTCGATGCGTTTGCTGAACGAGCCGATGAGCACTTCGGTTTCGATCACATAACGATTTTCCCGATGCCCGCCCGAGTCGCTCACCACCCGCTGATCAAGCAGATCCGCGGAGCAGATGAGGGCTGTCTCGCGGTCCCGCTGATGGGGGTGTACACCGAAGCGCACCCGATCACGGCCCCGCTCCCGGTAGGGATCGATAAAAAACGTGTGCAACGCCGATGTGCGGGCGCCGGTGTCCACCTTGGCCTTGATATGTGGAATACCCAGTTCAGGCAGGGCGAGCCACTCTCTCCAGCCCAGGGTCAGCAGCGTGTTCGCCGGGGTTGCTTGTTGTTGTTCGGTTACTCGCATCTCAATGCCTATCTTAGCACCTGGGGTTCCCCGTCCGAGAGAAAAATATTCATCTCCAGCCGGGCCGCGGTGTCCACAGCAGCGGGTGATCAACTGCTAAACTTTCCCTCATCACCCGGACATTCTCTGATGTTACCTCTCGCTGTAGCCACTGCAGCCATCCACATCCGGACCAGGGAGATTTATTGAGATGAGTACCTCGTACAAGCAGGCGGCAACGCTGAAGGTCGGGCAGACAGACTACACCATTTATCCTTTCGATCAGCTGCAGCAGCGGTTTGCCATCGCGCGGCTCCCCTTCTCGTTGCGCATCCTGCTGGAGAATCTGCTGCGCCACGGCGATGAGATCTACGTGACGGACGAGGATGTCGAGTTCCTTGCCGGCTGGGACCCGCAGGCCGAGCCGTCCCAGGAGATCGCCTTCGTCCCTTCCCGGGTACTGCTGCAGGACTTTACCGGTGTGCCGGCCATTGTCGACCTGGCGGCCATGCGCGATGCCATGGTCGAGCTGGGCGGCTCGCCCACCAGCATCAATCCGCTCTCCCCGGTGGAGCTGGTGATCGACCATTCGGTGATGGTGGACCATTTTGGCGCGGCGGACTCCCTGAGCCGGAATACCGAGATCGAGATCGAGCGTAACCTGGAGCGCTATAAATTTCTGCGCTGGGGCCAGGGCGCGTTTGAGAATTTTCGCGTGGTGCCCCCGGGTACTGGGATCGTGCATCAGGTGAATCTGGAGTATCTGGCGCGCGGTGTCTTCACCCGGCAGCGCGACGGCGAGCAACTGGCCTATCCGGATACCCTGGTGGGGACCGACTCCCACACCACCATGATCAACGGCTTGGGGGTGCTCGGCTGGGGCGTGGGCGGTATCGAGGCGGAGGCCGCGATGCTGGGTCAGCCGATCACCATGCTGATACCCCAGGTGGTGGGTTTCCGGTTGGTTGGAAAACTGCCCGAGGGGGCGACGGCCACCGATCTGGTGCTGACCGTCACCGAGCAGCTGCGCCAGTTCGGCGTGGTGGGGAAATTCGTCGAGTTTTTCGGCAGCGGCCTGGCCAGTCTGTCGCTGGCGGATCGCGCCACCATCGCCAATATGGCACCGGAATATGGCGCCACCTGCGGCATCTTCCCGGTGGATGCCGAGACCATTCGCTATTTGCAGCTGACCGGGCGGGATGAGCACCGGCTGCAACTGGTCGAGAGCTATACGCGGCGCATGGGGCTGTGGCACGACGCGGACACGCCGGAAGCCGCCTACAGCGCCCTGCTGACGCTGGACCTGTCGGAAGTGGTACCCTCCATCGCCGGCCCCCGCCGGCCCCAGGACCGGATCGCCCTGACCGAGGCGAAGAGCGGTTTTATACGGTTGCTTTCCGAGCACAATGCCCTGGCGCAGGCCGATGTCCGGGTTACCGATTTCGACGAGGAGGGGGGGCACCCGCCGAGCGATTCCGGCGCGGTGGAGGTCAGCTACCGGGGTCAAACCTTCAATCTCGAACAGGGAGCGGTGGTGATCGCCGCCATCACCAGCTGTACCAACACCTCCAATCCGGCCGTGCTGGTGGCCGCCGGGCTGCTGGCGAGGAATGCCAGGAAACTCGGCCTGAAGACCAAGCCCTGGGTCAAGACCAGCTTCGCCCCCGGCTCCAAGGTGGTGACGGACTATCTGCAGCGCACCGGGCTGATGGAGGAGCTCGAGGCGCTGGGCTTTTACCTGGTGGGGTATGGCTGTACCACCTGTATCGGCAACTCCGGGCCGCTGGCGCCTGAGATCAGCCAGGCCATCAATGCCGGTCATCTGCTGGTGACCTCGGTGCTCTCGGGCAATCGCAATTTCGAGGGCCGGATACATCAGGATGTCCGGGCCAACTACCTCGCTTCCCCGCCGCTGGTGGTCGCTTATGCGCTGGCCGGCAACATGGCGGTCGATCTGTATAACGACCCGATTGGATATGATCAGGGTGGTAAACCGGTGACCCTGGCGGATATCTGGCCGGACAACGCCGAGATCCAGCGGGTCATGGTCGGTGCCCTGGATGCGGCCATGTTCAGGAACAAATACCAGGATGTCTACAGCGGAAACGAGACCTGGAACAATCTGCCGGTGGAGACCGGTGAGCGCTACGCCTGGAGCGAATCCACCTATGTCCGCCGGCCGACCTTTTTTGAACGGATTGCCGAGCAGCAGCCGGGTGTGGAGCCGATTCAGGATGCCCGTTGCCTGGTGAAGGTGGGCGACAGTATCACCACCGATCACATCTCGCCGGCCGGTGCCATCGCCATCGACAGTCCGGCGGGCCGCTATCTGCAGGCGCATCAGGTGGCGCCCCAGGAGTTCAACTCGTACGGCTCGCGTCGCGGTAATCATGAGGTGATGATGCGCGGCACCTTCGCCAATGTGCGCCTGAAGAATCAGCTCGCGCCGGGCACGGAGGGGAGCTGGACCAGGCATTTTCCATCCGCTGAGCAACTCTCCATATTCGATGCCGCGGAACGGTATAAACAGGAGCAGACGCCGCTCATCGTGCTGGCAGGGAAGGAGTACGGTACCGGCTCCTCGCGTGACTGGGCGGCCAAGGGGCCGGCGCTGCTGGGGGTGAAGGCGGTGCTGGCCGAAAGCTATGAGCGCATCCATCGCTCCAACCTGATCGGTATGGGAATTCTGCCGCTGCAGTTCGTGCCCGGGGAGTCCGCCGACTCCCTGAGGCTGGATGGTACGGAGTATTTTTCCATCCCCACGGTCGCCGTTGGCCAGGAGCTGGTCGAGGTAGCCGTGCGCCGGGAGGGGGGGCGCACGCTCAGCTTCAGCGCGAAAATCCGTATCGATACCCCCAATGAGTTCGCCTATTACGAAAACGGCGGCATACTGCACTTCGTGTTGCGGCGCCTGGCGGCGGGGTGATGCGGCCGCGCCGTTCTCAGCTCCCGGCGGACTCCATGGACGACACGTATTCGCCGCGCCTGGCGGCGCCGTTCAGCTGCGCCCGCTGGTACAGCGCGGCCTGGGCCGCCGCCACCTGCTCGGGCTTACCGCCCCAGGCCTGCAGCGCCGGCTGCTGCAGTGCCCGGCCATAGGAGAAACTCAACTCCCAGGGCTGCGGCGCCAGGCAGTTCATGGCATTGAGATTGGCGGTGGCCTCTTCCGGGCTCTGACCACCGGAGAGAAAGTTGATGCTGGGGAGCGCCGCCGGCACCGTGCGGCGCAGGATCCGCACGGTCTGTTGCGCCACCTCGTCCGGATCAGCCCGGTTCGCATGGGCCTTGCCCGGGGTCACCATGTTCGGTTTCAGCAGGGCGTGTTCCAGCACCACGCGGTGCCGGTGCAGGGCATGGAACAGCTCGTGCAGCACCGCCTCCGAGACCTCCGCGCAGCGCTCGATGTCGTGCTCGCCATCCATCAGCACCTCCGGTTCGACGATGGGCACGATGCCCTGGGCCTGACAGATCGCGGCATAGCGGGCCAGCATCTCGGCATTGGCCTCAACCGCCAGCCGACTCGGCGTGCGGTCGGAGATGTGATAGACATTACGCCACTTGGCGAACCGCGCCCCTTGCGCCTGGTAGCCCTCCAGCCGCTGCTCCAGGCCGTCCAGACCGCGGGTGATCTCGTCCCCCGGGGCATTGGCCAGGGAGCCCTTGCCCTTGTCGACCTTGATGCCCGGTACCACCCCTTGCCGGCTGGCCAGTTCCGGCAGCGGCGTGCCGTCGTCGGTCTGCTGTCCGAGGGTCTCCTCGAACAGGATGATGCCGCTGATGTAATCACTCAGATTCGGCGTCTCCAGGATCAGACTGCGATAGCGGCGACGCTGCTCTTCAGTGGATTCAACGCCGATGGCGTCAAAGCGCTTGGCGATGGTGGGACTGCTCTCGTCGGCGGCCAGAATCCCTTTGCCTTTCTGTACCAACAGCTCGATGGTTGCCTGAAGTTGGTCCTGAGTATTCATGTTCCCCACTCCCTATACATTGTGAATCGTCGGATCACTGTTCAGTGAGTATAGACACCCGTCCGGAGAAGTTATTTCTGATGCCTTAAGGTGCAAACAATTCCCCGGCTTTCGGGTGTAGCATATGGAAAGGAACAGAGGCCGAAAGCAGGGTAACAATGAAACAGCTGGATCCGGACTTTTTACGCGATCAGATTATCGGGGTGGATGCACTGCTGCGAACCCCCTTCGGGGAGCGGCGCATGGTTTATGCGGACTATACCGCCTCCGGACGGGGGCTCCGGTTTGTCGAAAAATATCTGCAGCGCCTGCTGCGGCTATATGCCAACAGTCATACCGAGGACGACACCAGCGGCCGCACCACCACCGGGCTGCTGCATCGGGCCGAGCAGATCATCAAGCAGGCGGTCAATGCCGGGCCCGAAGGACGCCTCATTGCCTGCGGCAGCGGCGCCACCGGTGCCATCGACCGCATGCAGCAGCTGGTGGGGGTCAAGCTCCCGGCGGCCAGCCGCCAGGTGATGCACTCCCTGCTGCAGGGGTTTTCCGGCGCCACCCGGGCAGCGGCGTTCGCCGACTACTGTCAGGCGCACCAGCCGGTGGTGTTTGTCGGACCCTACGAGCACCACTCCAACGAGGTCTCCTGGCGTGAGAGCCTGGCGACGGTGGTGGAGGTGCAACTGGATGCGGAGGGTGGCACCGACCTGGCGGACCTGGAAAGGTTGCTGAAGTTGCCCGTATACCAGGGGCGGCTGCGGATCGGCTCCTTCTCCGCCGCCTCCAATGTGACCGGCATGAAGTCACCGGTGTCGGATATCGCCGCCCTGTTGCACAGTTATGATGCCCTGGCCTTTTTCGATTACGCGGCCAGCGCCCCCTATGTCGAGATCGATATGAATCCGCCATCGGTAGCGGGAGCGGGGGACAGATCACTGGATGCCGTATTCATCTCCCCGCATAAATTTGTCGGCGGGCCCGGCGCCAGTGGCGTGTTGGTGTTCAACCGGCGCTGTTACCACCCCGAGCTGGCGCCGAGCATGGCGGGTGGCGGCACGGTGGATTACGTGGGGCCGGAGAGTCACGACTTCGTCAGAGACATCGAGACCCGGGAGAACGCCGGCACACCGGGGATCCTGCAGACGCTCAAGGCGGCGCTGGTATTCCAGATCAAGCAGGCGGTCGGCCAGGCGGTGATCGACCGGCGGGAGACGGATTACCTGCACCGGGCGCTCGAGCGATGGGGCCGCCACCCACTCATCGAGATCATGGGGAATCCCGATCCGCAGCGGCGTATCGGCATTGTCTCGTTCAATCTCCGGGGGCCGGGCGGCCGCTACTACCATCCGCGCTTCGTCACCACGCTGCTGGATGATCTGTTCGGGATCCAGAGCCGCGCCGGCTGTTCCTGTGCCGGTCCCTATGGCCATAAATTGCTGGGAATCGATGATGCCCTGGCGGAGGAGTTCCGGGCGGTGATTGCCGAGGGGCACTGTGGCATCAAACCCGGCTGGTGCCGGATCGGCTTGCATTATCTGTTCGACGAGGCCGAGGTGGGCTATCTGCTGGAGGCGGTGGAGTTTGTGGCGGAGTGGGGATATCGCTTTCTGCCGCTCTACCGGTTCGATTCGGCCAGTGGTCTCTGGACCCATAGGGACCGGCCTGAGGAGGAGATCGGTTTTTCCCTTGACCAGGCGCTTGAAACCGCCGCTGTGGCGGACGAACAGTTGAGCGTTGCACAGCGACGGGAGCACTATGCGGCCAATTTGGCGGCTGCGCACCGCTATGCGCAAGCGCTGGGTGAGGGCGCGCGCCATGAGGTGACCCTGGACGGGGAGGAGGGGGTGCTGCAGTTTTTTCTGCTCACCCGTGAGAGTTTAGAAGTTTGAAGGGAGACGTTTGAGGGGCCGGCCCCCGTGCCTGCCCGGGTCGGACTGCATTCAGGCGTAGGATGGGTGGAGCGCCGCCATGAACTCTCCGCCGGCTCCCTCTCCGGCGCGTAACCCATCGTGCACCTGCATCCGTATCCGAAGATGGGTTACGGCGCGTCCGATCGCCGCGAATAGCCGTCAACAATGGTGCCGCGCCCCCACCCATCCTACACGCTTCACCCTTCAAGCTTCACACTTCACCCGCTAGACCTTGAACTGCCCCATGACATGCTTCAACTCGGAGGCCAACGCCGACAGCTGCTTGCTGGTCCGGGCTATCTGCTCCGAGTGATCGGCGGTCTGGCCGGTGACATCACTGATGGCGGTGATGTTGCGGCTGATCTCCCCGGCCACCATACTCTGCTGCTGGGCGGCGGTGGCGATATGCTCATTCATCTGGCTGATGGTATTGATCGACTGGGTGATCCGGTTCAGCGAATCACCGGCATGGGCCGCCTCGGTGACACTGGCTTCCACCCGCTTCTGGCTCTGGGACATCATGTTGGCGGCATTCTGGGACTGACGCTGCAGCCCCTCGATCATGCTCTGGATCTCCTGAGTCGCTTTATGGGTGCGGGTGGCCAGGGTTCTGACCTCGTCGGCCACCACCGCGAATCCACGCCCCTGCTCACCGGCACGGGCCGCTTCGATGGCCGCGTTCAGGGCCAGCAGGTTGGTCTGCTCGGCAATGTTGGTAATCACCTCGACCACCTTGCCGATGCCGTCACTGTCCGTCTCCAGTTGGCGAATCACATCGAACGCCTGGTTGACATCTTCGGCCAGGGTATTGATGCAGGTGATGGCATTGTTTACCACCTTGCCCCCTTCAAGCGCCTCGGCATCGGCCTGATTGGCCGCTTCGGAGGCGCTGCCGGCGCTGCTGGCCACTTCGTTGGAGTTGGCCTCCATCTCGGTCATGGCGGTGGCCACCTGCTGACTCTCCAACTGCTGGCGGCGCACCCCTTTAATACTCTGGGTGGTGATGTCGGTGAGTTGCTCGGACTCAGCAGCCAGTTTCAGGGTGGAGGCGTTGACCTGGTGGATGATGGAGCCGAATTTTTCCATCATTAGATTGATGGCGAATGCCAGCCGGCCAAGTTCATCATTGGATTTCACTTCGGCCCGCAGGCTGAGGTCGGACTGCTGCTCGATGGCGCGGACCACATCGGTGACCCGGCGCAGCCGCGAGACTACCAGTTTTTTCAGGATGAAACTGATGATGACCAGCCCGGCGATCAGCAGCGCGGAGTTGAGCCCGATATTCACCCAGAGCTCCTTGAGTACGGTGTTGTCCAGTTTCTTCAGCGAGAAGTCCACCCGCACCGCGCCCAGCACCTCACCTTCTGGCACCTGATGGCAGAGCAGGCAGTTGGTGCCCCGGTAGTCCTTTTCGGCACGCATGGGGATGATGACCGTCAGTACCCGGCCGTTGTCATCCTTATACAGGGAATCGATTTTTTCACCCGCCAGGGCGCGTTTGTCCAGCTCATCCCTGATGTTGTTCTGTTCGGTGCCGGCACCGAAGGTCTTGATGATCCCCTCACCCCGGATGATGCGGGCATCCAGCACCTCCTCGCGTGAGGTCGCTTTTTTCCGCGAGATCTCCTTGTTGGCCATCCCACCGGTCAGCATCAGGGTGTTGACATTGTCGAAGTAGGAGTCGGCCAGGGTTTCGGTCTGATCCATGACCAGGTGCTCGACCAGGTTACGCTGGCTGTTGAACTGATAGAGGGCGGAGACGATCAGTATCAGGAGAAACAGCACCACCAGGGCAAGGTCTATCTTGATGCTGATGGAGAGACCTCTGGTGGAGGTGTTACTGGCTTGTTTCATTTTAGGTCCCCGGGTAATTCCGATTGTGTCGCAGTATACATGAGTGAAAATTATTCTTTCGTTGATTTCCCCACTCCCTATTGCGACTTGCCAGGGTGTTTCTTTAGGTGTTTCCCCTACATTTTTTTGGGACATTGATCTGGGTCAGTATCCCGGAAGTGCTTGTGGCGGTGTGTTCCCACGAGGCAAATCTGTAAAATGGCCGCTCTTCTGTTGAACGGGCTTTTGTTGTGAAGGTTGAGTCAATACCCGACGTCGAGTTGCTGGATCACTGCCTGATCCGGGATCGCCATCAATTACGAAGGCAGATCAATGCCTTACAGAGCAAACGGCGCGAAGGAAAAAACCTGGACGATGATCTGGAGCGCCTGTGGATGCGGCTTGAACAGTCCCGGCAGATGGTCGAGCAGCGGCAACAGCGCCTGCCCGAGCCCCGGTTTCCCGCAGAACTGCCGATCAGTGAACGCCAGGAGGAGATTGCCGAGCTGATCCGAAAGCACCAGGTGATCATACTCTGTGGTGAGACCGGATCGGGCAAATCCACCCAGTTGCCGAAGATCTGTCTGGCCCAGGGGCGCGGCGTGTTCGGACGCATCGGTCACACCCAGCCCCGGCGTATCGCCGCCCGCGCCCTGGCGGCCCGCATCTCCGAGGAGCTGGGCAGGGAACTGGGGGATTCGGTCGGTTACAAGGTGCGATTCCACGATCGTGTCGGGCCCAACAGCCACATCAAGCTGATGACCGACGGCATGCTGCTGGCCGAAATTCAGCAGGACCGCTACCTGAGCGAATATGACACGCTGATTATCGACGAGGCTCACGAGCGCAGCCTGAATATCGACTTCCTGCTGGGGTACCTGAAAGAGCTGCTGCCGAAACGCCGTGACTTGAAGTTGATCATCACCTCGGCCACCATCGACCCTGAACGGTTCTCCAAGCATTTCCGGGACGCCCCGATCATCAACGTCAGCGGCCGCACCTTTCCGGTCGAGCTGCGTTATCGCCCGCCCGGGGAGGAAAGTGGCGGCGAGCGGGATGACGTGATACAGCAGGGGATTCTGGCCGCGGTGGATGAGCTGTCACGGATCGACCGGGGGGATATCCTGGTCTTTCTCAGCGGCGAGCGCGAGATCCGCGAGACCGCCGAGAACCTGCGCAAGCACAAGCTGCCGCTGACCGAAGTGCTGCCGCTGTATGCCCGCCTCGGACCGGCCGAACAGGCGCGGGTGTTCAGGAGCGGCGGCAGCCGGCGCATCATCCTTGCCACCAATGTGGCGGAAACCTCGCTCACCGTGTCCGGTATCCGCTATGTTATCGATGTGGGCTACGCCCGCATCAGCCGCTACAGCCATCGCAGCAAGGTCCAGCGACTGCCGGTGGAACGCATCTCACGGGCCAGTGCCGACCAGCGGAAGGGGCGCTGCGGTCGGGTCGCCGCCGGGGTCTGTATCCGGCTCTATGACGAGGAGGATTTTGCCGCCCGTCCTGAGTTTACCGAGCCGGAGATCCAGCGCACCAACCTGGCCTCGGTGATTCTGCAGATGAAACTGCTCGGTTTCGGCAGTATCGAGCAGTTTCCCTTCGTCGATAAACCCGACAGCCGGCTGATCAAGGATGGATACCGGGTATTGGAGGAGCTCGGGGCGATGGATGCCGACCGGCGGATAACGCCGATCGGCAGGGCATTGTCCCGTCTGCCGGTGGATCCCCGGGTGGGACGCATGTTGCTGGCGGCGACGGAAAACCACTGTCTGAACGAACTGCTGGTGATCGCGGCCGCGCTCAGCGTACAGGACCCGCGGGAGCGTCCCCTGGACAAGCAGCAGGCGGCCGATGAGGCGCACCGGGAATTCCGCCATGAGGAGTCCGATTTCCTCACTACCCTGAACCTCTGGCGCCACCTCGAGGAGGTGCAGCAACACCTCTCGCGGCGTAAATTCCAGGCCCACTGCCGGAGCCGGTTTCTCTCCTGGACGCGGGTGCAGGAGTGGCGGGATATTCACCATCAACTGCGTGGGCAGCTGCATGAGATGGGCTATCGGGAGAATGAGCAGGCCGCGGATTACGCGGCCATTCACCGCTCCCTGTTGACCGGCTTGTTGAGCCATGTCGGCCTGCACCAGAGCGGCAAGGGGCGTGAGTACCTGGGGGCCAGGAACAGCCATTTTTTTGTCTTTCCCGGCTCGGCGCTGTTTAAAAAGCAGCCCAAATGGGTGGTGGCAGCCGAACTGGTTGAGACCAGCAAGCTCTATGCACGCAACGCGGCCGCGATTCAACCGGAGTGGGTGGAGGCGATAGCCGGACACCTGATCAAGCAGGACTATTCCGAACCCCATTGGGAAAAGAAGCACGGACAGGTGGCCGCCTATGTTCGCATCACCTTGTTCGGCCTGCCGATCATCCCCCGGCGCAAGGTCAATTACGGGCCGATCAACCCGCTGGAGGCGCGGGAGATCTTTATCCGCTCGGCACTGGTGGACCGGGATTTCCATACCCGGGCCCCGTTCTGGCGGCACAATCACCAGGTGATCGACTCGATACATCTGTTGGAGGAGAAAACCCGGCGGCGCGATCTGCTGGTGGATGAACAGACCCTTTACGACTATTGCGACCAGCGGATACCGGCCGCTGTCTACAGTGCCGCCCAGTTTGAAAAGTGGTTGCGCCAGGCGAGCCGGGAGCAGCCCAAGCTGCTGCATATGCGCGAGGATGACCTGCTGGCCAATCCGGCCGGCGAGGTGGCCGACCGGTATCCCGATACCCTGGAGATGGCCGGCCTGCGGTTGCCGTTGGAGTATCACTTCAATCCCGGCGACCGAGCCGACGGGGTCAGTCTGAAGATTCCCCAGGCGGTGCTCAATCAGGTTCCGGAGGCGCGTACCGACTGGCTGATTCCCGGGCTGCTGCGCGAGCGGCTCATCGCCCTGCTGAAATCCCTGCCGAAGGCGCTGCGCAAATCCTTTGTGCCGGTACCCGATTATGCCGACGCCTGCCTCAAGGTGATGACCCCTTCGGACAAGCCGCTGACCCGCCAGCTCTCGGAACAGTTACACCAGATGACCGGAGTCTATATCCCCGAGGACGCCTGGCAGGAGACGGCGGTTGAGACCCATCTGCGGATGAATTTCCAGGTACTGGATAATGCGGGGCGCCCGCTGGCTGAGGGGCGTGATCTGCAGGTGCTGAAAAAGCGCTATGGGGGCCAGGGTGAATCACGTTTCCACCCCGCCACGGAGACCGGTCTGGAGCGGGAGGGGGTAACGGACTGGGACTTTGCACCGCTGCCGGAGTCGCTGATGCTGGTGCGTGGCGGGATCAGGCTGCCCGGTTTTCCCTCCCTGGTGGAGACGGAAGAGGGGGTGGCCGTGCGTATTGTGGATTCCGAACAGCATGCCAGGGAGGCGCATCGCCGGGGGGTGGGGCGGCTGCTGATGCTCAGGTTGGCCAAGGAGATCCGCTATATCCGGCGCAATCTCCCCCAGCTGCAAAAGCTGCGTCTGCAGTATGCCAAGGCGCCGCTGCCGCCGGATCACGACAAGGCGAATCCGGTTGATCTGGAACAGGAACTGGTCGCGCTCATTGTGGATCTCACCTTCATCGCCGGGCAGCCGGAGATCAGGGATGCCGCGACGTTCAATGCCCGTATCGAGGCCGACAAGCCGCAGCTGGTGCCGACGGCCAATGAGGTTGCCCGGCTCGCCGCCGAGATCCTCGATCAGTATCAGCAGCTGTCCAAGCAACTGGTGGCCTGTACCCAGATCAACTGGATGGCTTCGCTCGCGGATATGCGTCAACAGCTCTACCGCCTGGTATTCAAGGGCTTCTTCGGGCAGACCCCGATACAACAGCTGCGTCAGTTACCGCGCTATCTGACGGCACTGCAGCGTCGCCTGGAGAAACTCAGCCACGCGGCGGCGCGTGATCAGCAACTGCTGCGGGAGCTGCAGTCACTCCATCAGCTGTGGTCGGAGCGCGATCAGCGGGAACGCGGCAAGGGCCGGGTGGATGAGCGACTCGAGGAGATCCGCTGGGCCTTGGAGGAGTTGCGTGTCTCGCTGTTTGCCCAGGAGCTTAAAACCGCCTATCCCGTTTCCATAAAGCGGATTGAAAAACGCTGGAAGGAGTTAGGGCTATAACACCGGGCACACCTGGCGGTAACTGTATTCGGGTCGGCAGGGAGGCTTGTTGAGTAATATAATGGTGCGGCCTGTGGTTACTACTTACTAAAATGGTAACTACTCACCCGGTTTGTAAGTGATTGGCCTGCCTCGCCGGCCTCACATGATGGCTTGCATCCTCGAATCCGGTCCCTTTTTCAGCGCCTGCCCAAGCCGCTCCCGGCCATCCGTGGCCTCCGCGGCATAAGTCCATCCGTGGACAAAACTCGCTTCGCTCAAACAAGGGCAGGCGTGAATCTGAAAAAGGGGCCGGATTCGAGGCGCCATCAAGATCGGCCAACAAGGCAGACCAATCACCCCGTGAGTAGTTAGCTAAAATGATTCAATCCCGCAACTTTTCAGGAGATATTTACAAATGTCGCTTTGCCTTTGTGGTTCCAGTAAACCGGCAGATGACTGCTGCAATCCCATTCTCAATGGTGACCGCCAGGCGGTCACGGCCGAGGATCTGATGCGTGCACGCTATTGCGCCTTCGCCTCGGGAAGGGTCGACTTCCTCAGCAGCAGTCTGCATCCCGAGCATCGGGATGACCACGATGTGGAGGCCACCCGTCGTTGGGCTGAGAATTCAACCTGGCTGGGTCTGCGGATCGTGGCGAGTGAACAGGGTGGAGAACAGAACACCGACGGGGTGGTGGAATTTATCGCCACATTCAAGGAAAAGGGCGTGGTACGACACCACCACGAACGCAGCAACTTCAGTAGAGTCGACGGGGAGTGGTTTTTTGTCGACGGAGAACCGGTGCTGCCGGAAACCAGAGTCAACCAGTCACCCAAGATCGGCAGAAACGATCCCTGTCCCTGCGGCAGTGGAAAAAAATATAAAAAGTGTTGCGGATAGTCGCCGGTTAAGCCAGCCGGAGCAACTATACTTGGACTCTATGAAAGGCTCACACAGTGCGATTAAGGGGTGCTTTTCATGGCTTGTCGCTGTCCTATCAATGAATGAAGAACAAGGAATACCTCCTGTTATTGGGGAAATGTGCTGTCCTAATGAAAGGTTTCATACCCTGGAGAATCCGTGGAAGCTGTGGCAGGCTTCTTTACACAGGACAGTTAAAGAGGAAGATCGAGATAACTTTAAACTACATATGTTGGATGTATCACTTCAGGGCAGAAGATGTCTGTGCATCAGGCGCCAAGGTTAATAACGAGAGGAAAAAATAATGGCACAATTCACATACAAAAAACTTACCGCAATGTTTATTCCACTGGGTTTGATCGGCGGCATGGCGCTGTCTGTCGAGGGTGTGGCGGACAGTCACAACCGCTATACCATTGATGCCTCCAAGGGGGTGGTCAAAAACAGTGCCGGCGAGTGCTGGCTCACCGTGGGTGGCATTCGGGAGAAGATCGCAGAGTGTGGCGATATGGTGGTGGGTGATGCGGACGGAGATGGGGTGACCGATGACAAGGACATGTGTCCGGATACGCCCCGGGGTGCGCCGGTGGATGCTCGAGGCTGCCCGCTCGATTCCGATGGTGATGGGGTGCCGGACTATATGGATAAATGTCCGGGCACCAAGGCCGGAGCCAAGGTCGACAAGGACGGCTGCGAGATCAAGCCGATGGCCAAAATGGAAAAGGTGGTGATCGACAACATCCTGCTGTTCGACTTCGACAGCGCCCAGCTGAAGTCAGGCTCCGCCGAGGTGCTTAGCAGCAGCTATTCCAAGTTTAAGGGCAATGCTGCGGTCGGGTCGGTGATTGTCACCGGGCACACCGACAGCGTCGGTTCGGATGCCTATAATCAGGGGCTGTCCGAGCGGCGTGCCAATGCGGTTCGTGATTACCTGGTCAGTCAGGGCGCGGATGCCAGCAAGCTCCAGGCGCGAGGTGCCGGTGAGTCACAGCCGGCCTTCACCAACGAAACCGAGGCAGGGCGTGCCATGAACCGTCGGGTCGAGTTCGATGTGATGATGAAGTAATCGGTGGCCGGCCCGAAAGGGTGGCGAACCAGAAACCGGGGCTGATCCAGCCCCGGTTTTTTTCGGTGAGTTCTCCCGTCGGCTTCACTGATTACAATGTAACCGCCTAGGTAACTACTTACGGAGTAAGGATGTAGGGTGGATAATCCGGTAGGCGCATGCCATCCTCAGGTCCGTAAACGGTACATCCATGTACCACTCCTCACCAATGGTCACGGGATGATTGGCCTGCCTTGCCGGCCTCACACGATGGCTGGATCAAGATCGGCCAACAAGGCAGGCCAATCACCTATACATACTGGGTGAGTAGTTACCCGCCAAGAACGCCAAGAGCGCAAAGGAAAGGAATCCGTACTTCTTCGCGTGCCTTGTGTTCTTGGCGGTTAGTCGCTTTTGCCGCTTCCCGGTTCCGAGGCCCTACAACATTCGTGGCGGATTGTGGGCCGGGCCGGGTCAAATTTTCCTGGCCTGCTCGACCGCGTTTCCGATATAGCTGGCCGGTGTCAGCTCGCGCAAGGCCGCCTTGGCCGCCTCGGGGATCTCCAGGCCATCGACGAAGGCCCGCAGCTCATCGGCACCGATGCGTTGTCCGCGGGTCAGTGCCTTCAGTTTTTCATAGGGCTTTTCAATGCCATAGCGACGCATCACGGTCTGGATCGGTTCGGCCAGCACTTCCCAGTTGTGGTCCAGGTCATCGGCCAGAAGGGCCGCGTTGGCCTCCAGTTTGCTGATCCCTTTCAGAATCGACTGCAGGGCGATGGAGGTGTAGGCAAAGCCGACGCCGACATTGCGCAATACGGTGGAGTCGGTGAGGTCGCGCTGCCAGCGTGAGATCGGCAACTTCATCGCCAGGTGGCTGAACAGGGCATTGGCGATACCCAGATTACCCTCGCCGTTTTCGAAATCGATGGGGTTGACCTTGTGCGGCATGGTGGAGGAGCCCACCTCGCCGGCAATGGTGCGCTGCTTGAAATATCCGAGGGAGATGTAACCCCAGACATCCCGGGAAAAATCGATGACAATGGTATTGAAGCGGGCCGTGGCATCAAACAGCTCGGCCATGTAGTCGTGCGGCTCGATCTGGGTGGTGTAGGGATTCCACACCAGCCCGAGGGAATCAACAAACTGTTGCGCGAATTGCTCCCAGTCGACGTCCGGATAGGCGGACAGGTGGGCGTTGTAGTTGCCGACCGCACCGTTGATCTTGCCCAGCAGCGGGACATGGGCCACCTGGTCCCGCTGCCTTTGCAGCCGGTAGACCACGTTCGCCATCTCCTTGCCCAGGGTGGTGGGGGAGGCGGGCTGGCCGTGGGTTCGGGAGAGCATGGGGATCCCGGCGTGGGTGTGAGCCAGGTTGCGGATCGCGTCGATCAGCTGATCCATCTCCGCCAGCAGTTGCTGGTCGCGCCCCAGCTGCAGCATCAGGGCATGGGAGAGATTATTGATGTCCTCGGAGGTGCAGGCGAAGTGGATAAACTCGCTGATCGCCTCCAGTTCACTGTTGCCGGCAATTTTACGCTTGAGGAAATATTCGACCGCCTTGACGTCGTGGTTGGTCTCACGCTCGATCTCTTTGACCAGGCCGGCATCCGTGGTGCTGAAGTTGTCCAGAATGCCATTGAGCGTCGCCTCGGCCGCCGTGCTGAGGGCCGGAACCTCGATGATCAGCGAATTGCCTGCCAGGGCCCGAAGCCATTCTACCTCCACCTGAACCCGGGCACGGATCAGTCCGTACTCGCTGAAAATAGGACGAAGATCAACAGTTTTGCTGCCATAGCGACCGTCAACCGGGGATATTGCCGTTAAAGTAGAGAGTTCCATGGGGTTCCTGGGTGCCTGCGTCAGTTTAAAAGCCAAGAGCGATAAAGCGGCGGATTATACCATTCGATGCCCGGCGGTGACCAAAGGTTAAGACACCTTGGCGCGGGGTGCACCCGGATTTCAGCAATTCTAATGGCTGTTTAGTTATCCCAGTCTGGGTAGTAAGGAACCACGGATGGACACGGATTCACACAGATTAGGAGTTCAGAATTCTGATTGCACCACTCCTCGCGGCTAAAAATGAATACTTACCGTAACTACTCACCCGGTCTGTAAGTGATGGGCTACCTTGTTGGCCGATCTCGGTGGCGCCTCGAATCCGGCCCCTTTTTCAGATGCAAGCCTGCCCTTGTTTGAGCGAAGCGAGTTTGGGTAGGCGCTGAAAAAGGGGCCGGATTCGAGGAGACAAGCCACCGTGTGAGGCCGGCAAGGAAGGCCAATCATCCCATGAGCAGTTACTACTTACCAAGAGATGCCGAGGCTAAACCTCGCCAAAACTAGAATTGCTGCCCGGATTCGGGTCACTCGCTAAAACCGGCATGATGGGGTAATATCGGCGCATCTGCTTATATAGAAAAGGATGATTGTCCTAATATTTCGGATATTTTTGGAAAATATTTCTGCTGCGGTGCAGTAATTTTTCCGGTTTTGAGTTATATATAGCCTTCGTCCCTGATGTGACGGGCGCTAATTCCTTGAATATTTTGATGAAACAGAGCCTGATCCAGGCATCTACCCAGGAGGATCACTCGGTGTTAGAAAGCTATCGCAAACACGTAGAAGAGCGTGCCGCGGAGGGCATTCCCGCGCTTCCGCTCAATCCGGAACAGACCGCACAGCTGGTTGAACTGCTGAAGAATCCTCCTGCAGGTGAAGAAACCTATCTGCTGGACCTGATCACCCATCGCGTGCCGGCCGGTGTCGATCAGTCCGCCTACGTGAAGGCGGCCTTCCTGGCGGATGTGGCCAAAGGCAATTGCAGCTGTGCCCTGATTGACCGGGTCAAGGCGACCGAACTCCTGGGCACCATGCTCGGTGGCTATAACATCGCCCCCCTGGTCGAGGCCCTGGATGATGACGCGCTGGCGCCAACCGCCGTCGCGGCGCTCTCCCACACCCTGCTGGTGTTTGATGCCTTTAATGATGTGAAGGAGAAGGCGGATGCCGGTAATGTCCATGCCCAGGCCATTCTGCAATCCTGGGCCGAAGGCGAGTGGTTTACCCGGAAGCCTGAACTGGCGGAAAAGATCACCCTGACCGTGTTCAAGGTGGCTGGAGAAACCAATACCGATGACCTGTCACCGGCCCCCGATGCCTGGTCGCGTCCGGATATTCCGCTGCACGCCAATGCCATGCTGAAGATGGAGCGTGAGGGCATCACCCCCGATCAGCCGGGCGTCATCGGGCCGATCAAGTTCATCCAGGAACTGAAAGAGAAGGGCCATCCGGTGGCCTACGTGGGCGACGTGGTGGGCACCGGCTCATCGCGAAAATCCGCCACCAACTCGGTGCTCTGGCACATGGGCGACGATATCCCCTTCATCCCTAACAAGCGCGCCGGTGGCTTCTGCCTGGGCGGCAAGATCGCACCCATCTTCTTTAATACCATGGAAGATGCCGGGGCACTACCGTTTGAGTGTGACGTAGCCAACCTGAATATGGGCGACGTCATCGACGTTTATCCCTACGCGGGGGTGGTCAGGAACCACGACAGCGGCGAAGAGCTGTGCCGTTTCGAGCTGAAGACCGACGTCTTGCTGGACGAGGTGCGTGCCGGTGGCCGGATCCCGCTGATCATTGGTCGTGGTCTTACCACCCGGGCTCGCGAGGCGCTGGGCCTGGCGCCCTCCACCCTGTTCAAATCGCCGGCCCCGGCGGCCGATAGCTGCAAAGGCTTCTCGCTGGCGCAGAAGATGGTCGGTCGTGCCTGCGGTGTCGATGGTGTCCGCCCCGGCGCTTATTGTGAGCCGAAGATGACCACGGTCGGCTCCCAGGATACCACCGGTCCCATGACCCGCGACGAGCTGAAGGACCTGGCCTGTCTCGGCTTCTCCGCCGACCTGGTGATGCAGTCCTTCTGCCACACCGCGGCCTATCCGAAGCCGGTGGATATCACCACCCATCACACCCTGCCGGACTTCATCTCCTCCCGTGGCGGTGTGGCGCTACGCCCGGGGGATGGCATCATCCACTCCTGGCTGAACCGCATGCTGCTGCCCGATACCCTGGGCACCGGCGGCGACTCCCACACCCGTTTCCCGATCGGTCTGTCGTTCCCGGCCGGCTCCGGCCTGGTCGCCTTCGCGGCAGCCACCGGTGTGATGCCGCTGGATATGCCGGAGTCGGTGCTGGTACGTTTCAAGGGCCAGATGCAACCGGGTATCACCCTGCGCGATCTGGTCAATGCGATACCGTACTATGCCATCAAGCAGGGTCTGCTGACCGTCGCCAAGGCGGGCAAGCAGAATATCTTCTCCGGTCGTGTGCTGGAGATCGAGGGTCTGCCGGAGCTGAAGGTGGAGCAGGCATTTGAGCTCTCCGACGCCTCCGCCGAGCGTTCCGCGGCCGGCTGCACCATCAAGCTGGATCAGGCGCCGATCATCGAGTATCTGCACTCCAACATCACCTTGTTGAAGTGGATGATCGCCAACGACTACCAGGATCCACGCACCCTGCAGCGGCGTATCGAAGGTATGGAGAAGTGGCTGGCGGATCCGCAGCTGCTGGAAGGCGATGCGGATGCCGAGTACGCGGCGGTGATCGAGATCGATCTGGCCGATGTGAAAGAGCCGATCCTGGCCTGCCCGAACGACCCCGATGATGTGAAGCTGCTCTCCGAAGTGGCCGGCGAGAAGATCGACGAGGTGTTCATCGGCTCCTGTATGACCAATATCGGTCATTTCCGTGCCGCCGGTAAACTGCTGGAAGGCAAGCACGATATTCCGACCCGCCTGTGGATGGCACCGCCGACCAAGATGGACGCCTACGTGCTGAACGAGGAGGGCTACTACGCCATCTTCGGCAAGGCCGGGGCGCGCATGGAGATGCCGGGTTGCTCCTTGTGCATGGGCAACCAGGCACGGGTCAAGGATAACGCCACCGTGGTCTCCACCTCGACTCGCAACTTCCCGAACCGTCTCGGTACCGGGGCCAATGTCTACCTCTCGTCCGCGGAACTGGCGGCGGTAGCGGCCATCATCGGCAAGTTGCCGACCGTCGAGGAGTACATGGTCTACGCCGACCAGATCGACGCCATGTCGGCAGATATCTTCCGCTACATGAACTTTGATCAGATCGAGGCCTACCAGTCGGTGGCCAACCGGGTGGAGTTCGTTGCCTGATACGACCACCTGGTCGGAAACAGAAAATCCCCTGGTAAGTCCAGGGGCTTTTTTTGGCTATGTAGCAGTTAGGTGTTGCATGAGAGCGTAGGATGGGTGGAGCGCTCCCATGAACTCTCCGCCGGCTCCCTCTCCGGCGCGCAACCCATCGTGCACCTGCATCCGCATCCGAAGATGGGTTACGGCGCGCCGACTGCCGTGAACAGCCGTCAACAATGGTACCGCGCCTGCACCCATCCTACACGCTTTTGTAGGAGTGGCTTTGTCGCGAAAACCTTCGCGCCAGAGGCACTCCTACGGGTTGATTCACCAAGCTTGATCAACACCAACAACTAACTGGGATAGAACCTCTTTTTTGTTAATCGCGAACGGCGTGAAAAATCAGGCTTCGTAGGGTGGGCACGCTTTTTATGCCCACGCGTTTGCGGCAACGCGTAATGTCAGTGTGGGCACGGGTTATGTGCCGTTCCTGCGCGACTGGCAGTTGGGGGATGCGCCGGTGCGGGGAAGGATCGGCCGTTTCAGATATCCCGCCGGTCGCTCTGTTGCGCTGGCTGGGTCGCCTGCCGGTAGAGCGATTTCGACTTTTCCGCAATGCTATCGCCCAAGGTCCCCGCCTTTTCGGCTACCACCGCGCCCGCCTGACGGGTCTTTTTCCAGGCACTGCGCGAGGTGTCCGCGATCACCTCACCGGCAGCGCTGCCTTTCTCCTTGACGGTCTGATAGATCTGTCGGGATTTCTCCGCGGCCGCCGAACCCAACTCCTGACCGGATGCGATGGCGTTCGAACCCGCTTCCCGGGATTGCTCCCAAACCCCGGTTTCAGCCCTGTCGGTAGCGGCGGGGTTGTTTGGCTCCTGCGCCGCGCTGCCGCCCGCGAGGGCCGCAAGACTCAGCAGTGAAAACCAGAGCAGCAGTATCAGCAGTTGAAACGGTCGTTTATGCATGTTGGTCGGTCCCGGGTCGATTTTTTGCCAGTGTCGCACGCTTCCGAGTCCAGGATGTTCGAATGGTTCCCAATTTT
>NZ_JANIOA010000005.1 GCF_025175675.1 Sedimenticola hydrogenitrophicus | reverse complement strand
GTAACTACTCACCCGGTCTGTGAGTGATTGGCCTGCCTTGTTGGCCGATCTTGATGGCGCCTCGAATCCGGCCCTTTTTTCAGATCCAGCCTGCCCCTGTTTGAGCGAAGCGAGTTTGGGCAGGCGCTGAAAATGGGGCCGGATTCGAGGATACAAGCCATCGTGTGAGGCCGACGAGGCAGGCCAATCAACCCGTGAGTAGTTACGATTGCTCACCATAATAACCGCTCGCACTACCTGGAAGCCATGCCTTGGCGCAGAAGGATTTCTGTGCTTATGGATAAGCAAGTTTGATATATTCAAGTTTACATCCACGGTAAGGTTATTTTCATCCCGTCTATCACCCACAAGAAGGTCAGGTCAGCGTATGCCCCAGAGTTATATAGAGCGGATCCTGCGTGCACAGATATATGATGTGGCTCGCGAGACGCCGTTGGACAGGGCCGTCAGGCTTTCGGATCGACTGGATAATCAGGTCTATCTCAAGCGTGAGGATCTGCAGCCGGTTTTTTCCTTCAAGCTGCGCGGCGCCTATAACCGGATTCGCGGGTTATCCGCCGAGGAGAGACGCCATGGCGTGATCGCCGCCTCGGCGGGGAATCATGCGCAAGGTGTGGCGCTCTCCGCCAGGCATCTCGGCATCAAGGCGCTGATCGTGATGCCCAAGACCACACCCATCATCAAGGTGCAATCGGTCAAGGCGCTGGGTGCAAAAACGGTGTTATTGGGCGACTCCTACGATGAGGCCTGTGAGTACGCGCTGAAACTGGCCGCGGAAAAGGGTATGACCTTTGTGCATCCTTTCGATGATCCCGAGGTGATCGCCGGCCAGGGAACCATTGCCATGGAACTGTTGCGGCAACATGCCGGCCCCCCATACGCAATATTCGTACCGGTTGGCGGAGGCGGCTTGATCAGTGGTATAGGGACCTATGTGAAGTATGTCTATCCACAGGTCAAGGTGATCGGTGTGGAGCCGGAGGATGCGCCGACCCTGTATATGGCGCTGCAAAAAGGGCGCCGGGTGACCTTGAAGCAGGTGGGTATCTTTGCCGACGGTGTGGCGGTGAAGCAGATAGGCAAGGAGACCTTCAGGCTGGCGAGAGACGTGGTGGATGAGGTCCTGCTGGTCAATACGGACGAGATCTGTGCGGCGATCAAGGATCTTTTTGATGATACCCGTACGGTAGCGGAACCCGCCGGGGCGTTGGGAGTCGCCGGATTAAAGAAGTATGTCGCACGTGAAGGTGTGGTCGGTCAGAGCCTGGTTGCCATAGAGAGTGGCGCCAATATCAATTTCGATCGCCTGCGGCATGTGGCGGAACGGGCGGAATTGGGTGAGCAGCGTGAAGCGTTGCTGGCGGTGGAGATTCCCGAAGAGGCGGGCAGTTTTCTCAACTTTTGCCGTGCCATCGGCAAGCGCAGTGTTACCGAGTTCAATTACCGCTTTACCGATGTTGCACGCGCGCATGTCTTTGTCGGTATCGAGCTGACGGAGGGCGTTACAGAGCGTGAGCAGGTTGTGCTGCAGCTGCGCGAACGTGGCTATCGGGTGCTGGACATGACCGATAATGAGACCGCCAAGCTGCATATCCGTTATATGGTCGGCGGGCATGCGCCGGGCGTAAGCGATGAGGCGCTTTTTCGCTTCGAGTTTCCCGAGCGCCCCGGCGCGCTGCTGAACTTTTTATCCGGGATGGGGCAGCGCTGGAATATCTCCCTGTTCCATTATCGCAACCACGGCGCCGCCTATGGCCGGGTGTTGATGGGCGTACAAATCGAACATGGTGATAAGCGCGAGTTCCAGGCATTCCTCAAGGCCCTGGGTTATACCTGGGTGGAGGAGACGGCCAACGCCGCCTACCGCCTGTTTGCCTGTGGCGGTGATTGCACGAGCCCTGAGTAGTCCGTGGTGGATGCGCTGTCGCTTATGCCGCCCTACGCCTTACGGACAGGGCACCCGTGCCGGCCCGTGGGATGAAGCAGGTGGGGTGATCCGCATGAAAAAAGGCCCTTTTGCAGGGCCTTTTTTGTGAATTGCCGAGCGGGAATGGATCAGGATTTGGCGGCAGCCTTTTTCCGTGGCCTGACTTTTCTCGGACGTAGAGCGGGTTTTTTCTTGGTGACCTTCTTCTTTGCCACCTTTTTCTTGGCGACCTTCTTTTTGGCAGCGACTTTCTTCTTCGCCACCTTTTTCTTGGCAACCTTCTTTTTAGCGGCGACTTTCTTCTTTGCCACCTTTTTCTTGGCGACTTTCTTTTTAGCGGCTACCTTCTTCTTTGCCACCTTTTTCTTGGCGACCTTCTTTTTAGCGGCTACTTTCTTTTTCGCCACCTTTTTCTTGGCGACCTTCTTTTTGGCAGCGACTTTCTTCTTCGCCACCTTTTTCTTGGCAACCTTCTTTTTAGCGGCTACCTTCTTCTTCGCTACCTTTTTCTTGGCGACGGCTTTCTTTTTGCCGACGGTCTTTTTGGGTGCGATAGCCTTCTTGCTGGTTGCCTTCTTGGCGACTGCGCTCTTCTTTTTTGCAGCTTTCTTTTTAGCGGCTTTCTTGACGGCCATTACGCTCCCTCCACGCTTGGTATGCAAAAGTCAGTTTTGAGTATAATAAAGTATTAAAAAAAAGCTAGTAAATTGCGGATATTTTGGCTTTTTTTGGTTTTATTGCATCATCTGGAGAGGCGATTTGATTTTTTAGCGCAAGTTTGGCGACGATGCATGTTGCATGCATGGTGATGACGGTGTTCCGGTTATCTGAACTGTTGGTATCCGCACTCGGTGATCACGCCGTGTAACGGAACATCCCAGTGTCGTCTCGGTAACGCCTCCATGCGCTGAAATTCATGCGCATAACCGATCAGCGTGGGTCGATTCCACTGTTGATGAATAAGCTGGTAAGCCAGTGTGCGATCATAATAACCACCACCCATGCCCATGCGTGTTCCCTCATTGTTGAAGGCAACCAGCGGTAAAATGATCAGATCAAGACCCCATGCCGGGATCGGTTTTCTGTGACGGATGTCGGGTTCCGCTATCCCGAAGCGATTGGGTTGCAGGCGGTCATCCTGGTGAAATTCGGAAAACCAGAGCGCTTTATGGTGGCTCGGTCTGAGCACCGGCAGATAGAGTTTTTTATTGAGTTGGCACAGTCGATCGGCAAGAGGGCGGGGATCGAGTTCTCCGTCGGCGGCTAGGTAGAGCGCAATGCGTCGGCAGCGGATCAGGGCAATATTGCGTATGAAGTGGGTGGCTGCTGCTGAACTGTTTTTTTCACACGCCCGTCTGCGGAGAGTGCGTCTTCTGGCGCGGATGATCTGGCGTATTTCTTTTGGATTCGGCATGCGGGCGCGCTGGAATGAAATAAGGCATCCCCCGCCTGTGCCGTAGCAAATTATCGTTCTTGAACCGGTAGGTTCAAGTGGGGGCAACAGGGACGATTAAGGCTTTCCGCTCGGGGCGGACATGCGCAATGTCATTCCCATCATGTCCCCGGGGTAATGAGTAGGCTCAAGAAAATACCCAATTTGCTTACGTACACCGCAGGGGATACCTGTGAGGATAGGCTAACTCTATTGAGTTTAAAGATCCAGCTGATTTTCTTTACTAAGAACGGCGTCAATCTTCTGCTGCATCGTGCGCAGGCGTGAGTTGATACCGGTGTTGACGGAATCTTTTTGTGTCTGCTTTTCCAGCAGGTCGTGGGCGAGATTGAGCGATGCCATGACCGCGATCCTGTCGGTTCCCAGCACCTTGCCGCTGGAGCGGATTTCACGCATCTTCTGATCCACCAGACGTGCCGCCGCGATCAGGCTATCCTCCTCACCCTGGTTGCAGGCAACTCGATATTCCTTGTCCAGTATGCGCACGGTAACGGGGATGCTGTTTTCGATCACGGCTTTATCCAGGGTGTGTTTAGGGTCTTGTGGTTTTCAGATTGGATGGCTGGTGTGGATCAATTTTTTGATCAGCCGGTCTCAATGGTGCGTAACCGGGAAATCATCGCCTCGACCCGGCTTCTGGCCAGCTCGGTCTTCTCGATCAGTTCCGCCCTCTCCGCGATCAGCTCCTGCTGTTTACCGCGCAGATTCCGGTTCTCCTCGCTCAGCCGCTCAATCGTGATGATCAGTCGATCGAGCTGTGATTCGAGCCGTTTCAGGTCCAGTTCTGTGGTGGAATTGAGATCGTTCGCGTTCATAAGCTCCAATATAGAGTGAGCCATCGCGTCGGTCAACGTTATCCATGGGCATGATACTATTATTAGGTCAATATGTTATTAGATAATGCACCGTCAGTGACGGTGTCCCGATAATCCCTGATCCTTGAGACAGTTTTCCAATGACCGAGAGCAGTTTAAATTACGAGCGTGTGGAGCGGCAGATGGCCTCGGCTGACATCGAGAGCAGCGCCGCCGAGGTGCATGGCATTTTGTGCGGGCTCGTCTGCGCCGGTCGTGAGGATGCCCAGGCACGTTGGTTTGGGGAACTCTTTACCGAGGACCAGGCCACGGATCTGCTGGTGCGCGAGTGTGCGGATTCACTCAAGCTACTGCATGATCAGACCTTGGCGGCCGTGAGGGGGCCTGGCCTCGGTTTCAGCCCGTTCCTGCCGGATGATGAGAAGCCATTGAGGCTGCGTGCCCAGGCGGTGGCGGACTGGTGCCAGGGTTTTCTCTACGGCATCGGGGTGGCCGGGTTGTCTTCCGGGCACCCGTTTTCCGCGGAGATGCAAGAGGCATTGAACTCACTGAGCGAGATCAGCCGCCTGGACACGGACCAACTGGAGGCCGGGGATGAAGAGGAGGCGGCGCTGATGGAGGTCGCCGAGTTCATCTGGGTGGCGGCCATGCTGGTGCATGCGGAGGTGGCTGCGGATGAGACGGAGCGTTCATGACTAGTGGCGAATTCAAACGGCGACGCGGCCAGCTGATGCGCATGATGGGGCCGGGCAGCATTGCCATTCTGCCGACCGCCCCGGTAGCGATACGCAACCGCGATGCCGATTACCCCTATCGCCCGGACAGCGATTTTTACTACCTCACCGGCTTCCCCGAAGCGGAGGCCGTGGCGGTGCTGATTCCGGGGCGGAAGCAGGCGGAGTATGTGCTGTTCTGTCGCGAGCGGGATCCGGAGAAGGAGACCTGGAACGGACGGCGGGCCGGACAGGAGGGGGCCTGTGAGCGCTATGGCGCGGATGATTCCTTCCCGATCGGTGACCTGAATGACATCCTGCCGCGCATGATCGAGCAGAGCGAGCGGGTGTTTTACGCCATGGGCTGCAACCATGAGCTGGACAAGCAGATGTCGGAATGGATCAGCACCATCCGTAATCAGGGACGCGCCGGGGTCCACGGACCGGTCGAATTCGTGGCGCTGGATCATTACCTTCACGACATGCGGCTGTACAAGAGCCGCTCCGAGGTCAAGGCGATGCGCACGGCGGCCAGGATATCGGCCAAGGCGCACAAGCGCGCCATGCAGTTCTGCCGCCCCGGCCTGATGGAGTGGCAGGTGGAGGCGGAGCTGGTACACGAGTGTGCCCGGCAGGGGGGGCGCTTCCAGGCCTACACCCCGATCGTCGGCGGTGGGGCCAACGGCTGTATCCTGCACTATGTGGAAAATGCCGCTGAGTTGAATGCGGGTGATCTGCTGTTGATCGATGCCGGCTGTGAGTATGACTATTACGCCTCGGATATCACCCGTACCTTTCCGGTCAATGGCAAGTTCTCGCCGGAACAGCGGGCGCTGTATGAGCTGGTGCTCAAGTCGCAGGCGGCGGCCATCGACAAGGTGCGTCCCGGCAACCACTGGAACGACCCCCACGATGCGGTGGTGAAGGTGATCACCAAGGGGCTGGTGGAGCTGGGCATACTCAAGGGGCGGGTTTCCACCCTGATCAAAAACGAGGCGTACAAGCCCTTCTACATGCATCGCTCCGGCCACTGGCTGGGCATGGATGTGCACGATGTGGGGGATTACAAGATCGACGGCAAGTGGCGCCTGCTGGAGCCGGGCATGGTATTGACGGTCGAGCCGGGTCTCTACATTCCGGCCGGTAGCAAAGGCGTAGCCAAAAAGTGGTGGAATATCGGTATCCGCATCGAGGACGACGTGCTGGTGACCAAGGATGGGCATGACATCCTCTCCAGTGATGTGCCCAAGTCGGTGGCGGAGATCGAGGCGCTGATGGCGTAATACATTTGATGCGGGTAACTACTCGCCCGGTCTGTAAGTGATTGGCCGACCTTGCCGGTCTCACGTGATGGCTTGTTTCCTCGAATTCGGCCCCATTTTCAGCGCCTGCCCAAACTCGCTTCGCTCAAACAAGGGCAGGCTTGAATCTGAAAAAGGGACCGGATTCGAGGCGCCATCAAGATCGGCCAACAACGCCAGCCAATCACCCCGTGTATAGTGAGCGATGCAGTTCGTTTTACTCACCGCATCCTACCTATTCGGTTGACGCGCGATGGATAGGGCGACTACACCACCGGCCGGCGTATTCCGGAACCAAATCGTAGGATGCCGGTGAGCTTGCGATCCGTATCATGCGCGGGTCCTTAGGGCTTCCCGGGGAACGATAGCGCCTGTCCGCTATCCGAAAACAGCACTAGGTCCTGTATGTCCAGTTTCAGGGAAACGGTGTCACCGATGTTGTGCTGTTGATGGCTGGGGGCGAGACACTGAAAGCGGTCACCGCTCTCCAACTGCAGGGTGTAGAGATATTCCGCCCCCTGGAACAGGCGTTCACTGATCTGCGCGGTGATGCCCCCCTCCTTGGTGGTCAGGTGAATATCATCCGGACGGATCAGCAACTGCAGGCCGGTACCGGGTATGCTGCCGTTGGGCAGCTTGCCGCTGAGCCGCCCGAACGGGGTGTCGATGCTGTTGCGGTCGGCGACCGTGATGGCGAATAGCGCCCCGCGGCCGACGAAGTCGGCGACAAAGGTGGTGGCCGGGTGGTGATAGAGGTTGTAACCGCTGTCCCACTGATGCAGCACCCCCTGGTTCATGACGCCGATCTGGTCGGCCATGGTGAATGCCTCGGTCTGGTCGTGGGTCACCAGAATGGCGGTGATCCCATCCTCTTTCAGCAGCATCCGCACTTCGCTGGCCAGCTGTCCCCGCAGCTCCGGATCGAGGGCGGAGAACGGCTCGTCCAGCAGCAGGATTTCCGGGCGCGGGGCCATCGCCCGGGCCAGGGCGATCCGTTGTTGCTGCCCCCCGGACAGCTGATGCGGGTGCTGTCGGGCGGAGTCGGCCAGGCCGACCAGCGTCAGCAGTTCGGCAATCCTGGTCTGTTTGGCCTGGGCCGTCCGGCCGCGCAGACCAAAGCCGATATTCTCGGCCACGCTGAGATGGGGAAACAGCGCGAAGTCCTGAAATACCATACCCACCCGGCGCTGCTCGGGGGCAATCATCCGCTGCGTGTCACAGACCACTTTACCATGCAGGGCGATACTGCCCTGGCGCAGCGGTTCAAATCCGGCGATCGCCCGCAGCAGGGTGGTCTTGCCGCAACCGCTGGGACCCAGCAGACAGCCGATGTCCCCCTCCCGCAATTTGAGGCTGACTTGCTTGACCACATCGGTTGTGCCGAAGGCGATCGATGCCTCATTCAGTTCCAGTCGGTAGGTCATGCTTCTCTCTTGAATTGCGTATTGAACGGCTCAGCAGGATCACCGGGATGATCCCCGCCAGGACAATGGTCAGGGCGGCGCTGGCGGAATCCCGCAGGCGCTCGTCCGAGGCCAGCTCAAAGGCCCTGACGGCCAGGGTGTTGAAGTTGAAAGGCCGCAGCACCAGGGTGGCGGGCAACTCCTTCATCACATCCACGAACACCAGCAGCAGGGCGGTGAGCAGGCTCCCCTTGAGCATCGGCAGGTGCACCCGCTTCAACACCTCGCCTGGCGAGGCCCCCAGGGTGCGGGCGCTTTCGTCAATGCTCTGTTTGATCTTGCCCAGCCCCGCTTCCACCGTCTGCAGCGAGACCGCGAGAAAGCGTACCAGGTAAGCGAACACCAGTGCCACCAGGGTACCGCTGAGCAGCAGCCCGCTGGAGATGCCGAAGCGCGCCCGCAGCCAGCCGTCGATGCTGTTGTCGATCCAGGCCAGCGGCAGCATGACGCCGACCGCGATCACTGTACCGGGAACCGCGTATCCCATGCCGGCCACCCGCACGGCGGCCACGGTGCGCCGGTCGGGGCTGAGGCGGCGTCCATAGCCCATCAGCAGCGCCAGCAGCAGGGCGAGCAGCGCGGTGCCGGCGGCCAGCCCGACGGTGTTCAGGGTCAGTTGCAGAAATTCGTAATTGATCATCTCCCGGGTCTCTATCGCCCACAACAGCAGCTGACCGGCGGGCAGCAGAAAGCCCAGGAACAGGGTCGCGGAGCAGATCAGCACGGCGCCGAATCGCTGTCGGCCCCTGAGCACAAAACCGGGCAGTGCCTGATGGCGCTGGCTGGAGTGGTGGTAGCGCATCTTGCGCCGCGACCAGCGCTCCAGCAGGACCAGGGTGAAGACAAACAGCAGCAGCGCGGTTGAGAGCTGGGCGGCGGCGGCGCTGTCATCCATGCCGAACCAGGTGCGGAAGATGCCGGTGGTGAAGGTGCCGACGCCAAAGTACTGTACCGTGCCGTAGTCGGCCAGGGTCTCCATTAAGGCCAGGCTCAGGCCGGCGACCACCGCCGGCCTGGCCAGCGGCAGGGCCACCCGGAAGAAGGTGCGCCAGGGACCGTTGCCGAGCGAGCGGCTGACCTCCAGGACACACACCGACTGCTCCAGAAAGGCGGCGCGGGAGAGCAGATAGACATAGGGATAGAGGGTCAGTGACAGCATGCCGCCGGCGCCCCAGAGCGAACGGATGTCGGGAAACCAGTAGTCGCCGTAGCGCAGGCCGAGCCACTCGCGCAAGGCGGTCTGGATCGGCCCGGCCACATCGAACATGCCGGTGTAGGTGTAGGCGATGATATAGGCCGGCATGGCCATGGGCAGGAGCAGGGCCCACTCGAAAACACGGCGGCCGGGAAAGCGGCACATGGTGGTGAGCCAGGCGGTGGAGACGCCGATCAGCAGGGTGCCGATGGACACCTCCAGCATCAGTAACAGGGTGTTGCCGACATAATCCGCGAGCACGGTGTCGGCCAGGTGCCGCCACACCTCCCCGGCCGGTACCAGGGCAAAGCTGGAGACCACCAGCACCGGCATGGCCAGTAACAGGGCGGTACCGATAATGCCGGTTCGCCACGACAGCGGTGCGGTTGCTCTCCTGTAGTTGCCAGATGCCACGGCTTCACCGAATGACTGAAACCTGAACCCATGGCTTGACCGCCAACCCTATGTATTCGTGGGCATATCCCGGAAGCCTTGGGTGAGACGCCGTGAATACATCCCTGCAGGCTTGGATGCCGCATCCCTGCGGCATACACTCACCCAAGACCTCCGGAACATGCCCTGAAGCCACGGATTCAGGTGAAACAAAAAACTCAACGCCACCCGTCGAGAATGGCGCTGAGGCGTGAAGGGTCTATTTTCTGGGGTTCGGTGCGATTGTGCAAGCCGCGCACCCACAGGGGTCGGAGTCAGGCCGCGCACCGGTGGCGGGAAATGCTTCCAGATCCGAGCGGCTTGACTCCGGCCCTTCGATCCTTATTTCCAGCCGGCCCGGTCCATCAGCCGGACAGCCGCGGGATTGTTTTTGCCCAGCACCGAGAGGTTCAGGGTGTCGGCCTTGAAGGTTCCCCACTGGGTCAGGGTCGCGGACCATTCCACCCCCGGGTGCACCGGATATTCGTGATTGACGCTGGCATACCAGCCCTGCGACTTTTCGCTGGCCAGGAACTCCAGCAGCTTCACCGCCGCCTCCTTGTTCTTGGCGGAGCGGGTGACCCCGGCGCCGCTGACGTTGACATGGGTTCCCCGGCCATTCTGGTTTGGCCAGAACAGGGCAACCTTGGCGGCGGCGGCCCGCTCGCTTTCATCCTTGCCGTTGAGCATGGCGCCCAGGTAGTAGGTGTTTAAGATCGCCAGATCACAGACGCCCGCGGCGGCGGCCTTCACCTGATCCCGGTCGCCGCCCTTGGGGTCACGGGCAAAATTCTTCACCAATCCGTCGGCCCACTGCTGGGTGGCCGCCTCGCCATTGGTCGCAATCAGCGACGCCACCAGCGACTGGTTGTAGATGTTGCCGGAGCCGCGGATACAGATACGGCCTTTCCATTGCGGGTCCGCCAACGCTTCATAGCTGGAGAGTTGCTTGGGATCGACCCGGTCCTTGACGTAGGTGATGACCCGGGCGCGTACCGACAGCCCATGCCAGTAGCCTTCCGGGTCGCGGAAATGGTCCGGGATGGCGGCACTCAGGACTTCGCTGGAGATCGGCTGCAGCACCTCGGCTTCCTTGGCGCGGTGCAGGCGTCCGGCGTCAACGGTAATGAACAGGTCGGCCGGTGAGTTGGCCCCCTCGCTCTGCAGTCGTTTCAGCAGGGCGTCCGCCTTGCCGGTAACCAGGTTGACCTTGATGCCGCTCTCGCTGGTGAACTGGTCCAGCAGCGGCTTGATCAGGGCCTCCTTGCGGGCGGAGTAGACATTCACCTCGGCCGCCAGCGCGTTGCCGCAAAGGGCGAGGGCGGTGGTAAAAAGGGCTAGCTTGAAGCGGATACTCATGTTTCTTGATCTCCAGGAATTGTTGGCTTTGATGCGCATTCTATTAATAATCATTCGCGTTATCAATAGTTATTGCGCTTTAATTTTGTCCAGGGATGGTTGGGGAATTTGTGCCGAGCCCCATCGGGATTCTGCCTCAGTAACCTTATTCGCGTTTATTTGCGTTCATTCCATCCTTAGGTCCGTAAACGGTGCATTGCATCCTCGGCTCCGTTATCGGTACATCCCTGTACCACTCATCTCGCACCACTCCTTGCGGCTAAGATTTTTTCCGGGTAGGGCCGAGTACGATGGGTAATCTGGTAGCCCTAATTATTGGCAAAGGGATATTCAACGGGTATAGTCGACCCCTCAATCCAAACCACTGTGGGAGAGATCGGCCCTGGCCGACGCCGAAGGCGCAAACCGTCCGGAATCGCTCAGGCAGAAGGACCGCGGTGTGGGGAGGGAAGTCTCCTTCCGGGTTGACTCTGGAGAGTGGCCGTCAGGCCCACCGACGGGGCAGGGGCCGGTGATCCCGGTTTCAAACTCTCAGGTTCAGGACAGAGGGGCGGCGCAGGGGGTGAACCCTTGCGCCGCCCTTTTTTTGTTTTTGACTGGTGGAGAATCCCATGGGAAACAGAACCATCCTTTTTGACACCCACAACAGCATGGGTGCGCGTATCGTCCCCTTTGGCGGCTGGGATATGCCGTTGCACTATGGCTCGCAACTCGAAGAACACCATGCGGTACGCAAGGATGCCGGGATGTTCGACGTCTGTCATATGACGGTGGTGGATCTTACCGGTGACCGGGTGCGCGAGTTTCTGCGCCATCTGCTGGCCAATGACGTGGCACGTCTGCAAGAGTCCGGCAAGGCCCTCTATAGCTGCATGTTGAACGAGCAGGGCGGCGTGATCGATGACCTGATTGTCTACTTTATGCATGAAACCTGGTTCCGCATGGTGGTCAATGCCGGCACCACCGAGAAGGATCTGGCCTGGCTCAACCGCCAGGCTCCGGCCTTCGATGTCACGGTCAATCCGCGCAACGATCTGGCCATGATCGCGGTTCAGGGCCCCCTTGCCCGGCACAAGGCGTTGCTGCAGCTACCAGTGCCGTTGCAGGAGCCGGCCGCCGATCTCCAGCCCTTCTACGCGGCCACGGCGGCGGACTGGTTTGTCGGGCGCACAGGTTATACCGGCGAGGATGGCTTCGAGGTCATGCTGCCGGAGACCGAAGCGGTCGCCTTCTGGCAGGCACTGGCGGATACCGGTGTGCGGCCCTGCGGTCTGGGGGCGCGGGACACGTTGCGCCTGGAGGCCGGCATGAACCTGTACGGCTCGGACATGGACGAGACCATCTCGCCGCTGGAGGCCGGGTTGAACTGGACCATCGCCTGGGAGCCGGCCGATCGGGCCTTCATTGGCCGTCCTGCCCTGGAGGCGCACAAGGGCGATCCCGCCAATCGGCGGTTTGTCGGTCTGGTACTGATCGGCCGGGGGGTGCTGCGTGACCACCAAAAGGTCTTTTTCAACGATCGGGAGGCGGGCGAGATCACATCCGGCGGATTTGCGCCTACACTGGATAAATCCATTGCCCTGGCGCGGGTATCGCCGGAGGTGGGCGGGGAGTGTGAGGTGGAGATCCGTGGTAAGCGGGTGCCGGCCAGGGTGGTGCGCCCACCCTTTGTACGCAACGGCAAGGCGCGCGTTGAAGCCTGATCGGCTACCGCCGACCGAGTCTGACAGACTCCTGATGATTTCAGGTTTTTTACCAAATAACTGAAAAGTAACAAATCAAGATAACAACCCGTTTAGCGAATAGAGGGCCTAGAGATGAGCAATGTACCGAACGATCTGAAATACGCCAAAACCCACGAGTGGGTGCGTGATGAAGAGGATGGCACGGTAGTCATCGGTATTACCGATCACGCCCAGGAGCTGCTGGGGGATCTGGTTTTCGTCGAGCTGCCGGAGGTGGGCGATACGGTGGATGCCGGTGCCGAATGCGCGGTGGTCGAGTCGGTCAAGGCGGCGTCCGATGTCTACAGTCCGGTGTCCGGCGAGGTGATTGCGATCAATGAGACCCTGGTGGACACCCCGGAGACGGTCAATCAGGACGCGTTCGGTGATGGCTGGCTGTTCCAGGTCAGACTCTCGGCGCCGGCCGACCTGGACGATCTGCTGGATGCCGACGCCTACAGCGACGTGATGGAATCGGAAGCGCACTGAGAGGGCTTTTAGAGACATGCCATTTATCCCCCACACAGCAGCAGAGGTCCAGGAGATGCTGGCGGCCATCGGTGTCGGCAGCCTGGACGATCTGTTCGATGAGATACCGGCCAGCCTGCGGCTCTCCCAGCTGGATGCCATACCGACCGCGCTGTCGGAGATGGAGGTCGGCCACCTGATGGGCAAACGGGCGCAGCAGGACGGGCAGCCGGTCTGCTTCCTCGGCGCCGGCGCCTACGACCACCATATACCGGCGGCGGTCTGGCAGATCACCGGCCGGGGTGAGTACTACACCGCCTACACCCCGTACCAGGCCGAGGCGAGCCAGGGCACCCTGCAGCTGCTCTACGAGTATCAGTCAATGATGGTGGCGCTGACCGGCATGGATGTCTCCAACGCCTCGCTGTATGACGGGGCCTCGGCCCTGGCCGAGGCGGTGCTGATGGCGGTGCGGGCCAACCGCAAGTCCAAATCCAAGCGCATCCTGATGCCGCGCACGGTGCATCCGGCCTATCGCCGGGTGGTGCACAATATTGTCAAGAACCAGCAGGTCGAGCTGGTGGAGCTGCCGTTCGATCCGCAGGGCGGGCATACCGATCCGGCCGTGCTGGAACAGTACCGGGGTGAGGATTTTGCCGCCCTGGTGATTCCGCAGCCCAACTTTTTCGGCGTGCTCGAGGAGGTGGATGTACTGACCGACTGGGCCCATGCCAATGGCGCCCTGGCGATCGGCGTGGTCAATCCGCTGAGTCTGGCGCTGCTGAGTCCGCCCGGTGAGTGGGGCGGCCAGGGTGCCGACATCTGCTGTGGCGAGGGGCAGCCGCTGGGTGCGCCGCTCGCCTCCGGCGGTCCCTACTTCGGCTTCCTCTGCTGCCAGCAGGCGCACGTGCGGCAGATGCCGGGGCGCATCATCGGGCGCACCCAGGACCTGGATGGCAAGGTGGGTTACACCCTGACCCTGCAGGCGCGCGAGCAGCATATCCGCCGTTCCAAGGCGACCTCGAACATCTGCACCAACCAGGGGCTGATGGTCACTGCCGCCACCATCCACATGGCCCTGCTGGGCAGCGAGGGGCTGGAACGGGCCGCCGCCGCCAGTTATGCCAATACCCGCGCGCTGGTGGAGGCCCTCAGCGCCATTCCGGGGGTGGCGTCGCTGTTTGACCGCCCGGCCTTCCACGAGCGGGTATTGCGGCTGCCGGCACCGGCCGCCGGCGTGTTGCGTTCCCTGGCGGCGCACAATGTGCTGGGCGGGCTCGATCTCTCCCGCGACTATCCGGAGCTGGGCGAGGCGATCC
This sequence comes from Sedimenticola hydrogenitrophicus, assembly GCF_025175675.1. Taxonomy (GTDB): domain Bacteria; phylum Pseudomonadota; class Gammaproteobacteria; order Chromatiales; family Chromatiaceae; genus Sedimenticola; species Sedimenticola hydrogenitrophicus. The sequence goes on along the minus strand of NZ_JANIOA010000005.1, from coordinate 126,030 downwards.
TGATCTGTGCCACCGAACAGCGCACTGCGGAGGAGATTGCCGCCTACGCGGAAAAATTGGCCCGGGTGATCCAGCTGCAGGGTGGTGTCACCTGTGGTCTGGTGCCGAAAGAGTAATCGGGAGAATTTGTCAGCATGTTGATCTTTGAACAATCCAAGGCCGGTCGCTATGCCCCGGCCCAGTCCCCGCTCGACAAGGCGGATATCAGCTCTATTCCGGCACAGTTCCGGCGCCGGCGGTCGGCGGCCCTGCCGGAGGTCTCCGAGATGCAGGCGGTGCGCCACTACACCCGCCTGTCGCGCAAGAACTTCTCCATCGATACCCAATTCTATCCCCTGGGTTCCTGCACCATGAAATACAACCCGCGCGCCTGCAACAGCCTGGCCAGCCTGCCGGGCCTGTTGTCGCGCCATCCCGAGGCACCGGAGAGCCACAGCCAGGGCTTCATGGCCTGCCTCTACGAGCTGCAGGAGATGCTGCGCGAGGTGACCGGCATGCGGGCGGTGTCACTCAGTCCGGCGGCGGGTGCCCAGGGCGAATTTGCCGGGGTCGCCATGATCCGCGCCTATCACGAGGCTCGGGGCGACAGCGCGCGGTGTGAAATCCTGGTGCCGGACGCGGCCCACGGCACCAATCCCGCCTCGGCGGTGATGTGTGGTTACCAGGTGCGGGAGATCCCCACCGGCCCGGACGGCGATGTGGACCTGGAGGCGCTGAAGGCGGTGGTGGGGCCGCACACAGCCGGCATCATGCTGACCAACCCCTCCACCCTCGGGGTGTTCGATCGCAACATCGAGGCGATCGCCAAGACCGTGCACCAGGCGGGCGGGCTGCTCTACTATGACGGCGCCAACCTGAACGCCATCCTCGGCAAGGTGCGCCCCGGGACCATGGGCTTCGACGTGATCCACATGAACCTGCACAAGACCTTCTCCACCCCCCACGGCGGCGGCGGTCCGGGGGCCGGTCCGGTCGGGGTGAGCGAACGCCTGGTCCCCTACCTGCCGGTACCCATGGTGACCCGGGAGGGGGATGAATACCGCTGGCTCACCGAGCGGGAGTGCCCCGAGAGCATCGGCCGCCTGACCGCCTTTGCCGGTAACGCCGGGGTGCTGTTGCGCGCCTATATCTATGCCCGCCTGCTGGGCCGTGAAGGGATGCCGCGGGTGGCCGAGTTCTCCACCCTGAATGCCAACTACATGCTCAAGCGGCTGCAGGCGCTCGGTTTCCAGGCCGCCTATCCGCAGCGGCGCGCCACCCACGAGTTCATCATCACCCTGAAAAAGCAGGCCAAGGAGCTTGGGGTGAACACCATGGACTTCGCCAAGCGGCTGCTGGACTACGGCTTCCACGCCCCCACCACCTATTTTCCGCTGCTGGTGCCGGAGTGCCTGCTGATCGAGCCGACCGAGACCGAGGATATGGCGACGCTGGATGGTTTCATCGACGCTATGGGCCGCATCCTGGAGGAGGCGACGCAAGACCCGGGACTGGTGAAGGGTGCGCCCCATACCCTGCCGGTGAAACGGCTGGATGACGTGAAGGCGGCGCGCGAGCTGGATCTGGCCTGGCGCCAGCGGGACGCCGGCTAGGTGGCGGAACAGAAGGCCACCGGGCTGCGTCGTATCATCAATGCCGGCGGCTACTCCCTGGCCGGATTCCGCGCCTGCTGGCGGCACGAGGCCGCCTTCCGGCAGGAGCTGTTGGGGTTGGTTCCGCTGCTGCCGCTGGCCCTCTATCTGGGGCAGACGGGGGTGGAGCGGGCACTGCTGGCGGGCAGTCTGCTGCTGGTTCCGCTGGTGGAACTGCTCAACTCCGCCATCGAGGCGGTAGTCGACCGTGTCGGCAACGAACACCATGAACTCTCCGGTCGGGCCAAGGATGTCGGCTCGGCCGCGGTGTTCCTGGCCATTGCGATGGCCCTCGTCATCTGGCTGCTGATACTCGCCCCCCGGTGGTAAGGACCCGTGCAAGATAAGTTCCTGTATTCGGTAATACGGAATTATTCTTGCGCTGGCTCTAAGGAAATTTTCATCCGCGAACCCCGCATCTGATCTGGATCATTGCCAGACGGGCTCCCGACTGGCAGTTTTGTCCAGGGGTGGACTTATACCGCGTAGGTCAGGAGAAGTGGTACAGGGACGTACCGTATACGGAGCCGAGGATGCCATGGCCGAGAGCGGTGTTCTACCCAACCCTGCACTGATCGGTGTAGAATCCCCGGCTTGAATAATAGTGATGGAGGACGGAATGTCTGCGTTGATTTGTGGCTCAATGGCCTTTGATACCATTATGGTCTTCCAGGACCAGTTCAAGAACCACATCCTGCCGGAGCAGGTGCATATCCTCAACGTCTCCTTTCTGGTGCCGGAGCTGCGCCGCGAGTTTGGCGGCTGTGCCGGCAATATCGCCTATAACCTGAAACTGCTGGGTGGCGAGGGCAAGCCGATGGCCACCGTCGGTGGCGATTTCGGCGCCTATGCCAACTGGATGGACGAGAACGGCGTCAGCCGCGATCATATCAAGGTGATCGAGGGCAGCTATACCGCCCAGGCCTACATCACCACCGATCGGGACGACAACCAGATCAACGCCTTCCATCCGGGGGCCATGTCCCACTCCCACCTGAACCGGGTCGCGGAGGCGAAGGATTGCAGCATCGGCATCATCTCGCCGGACGGCCGCCAGGGGATGATCGAACATGCCGAGCAGTTCCTGGAACAGGGGATCCCCTTCATTTTCGACCCCGGCCAGGGGCTGCCGATGTTTGACGGCGAGGAGCTGACCCGTTTCGTCGACCAGGCCACCTGGCTTGCCTTCAACGACTACGAGGCCAAGCTGATGGAAGAGCGCACCGGCCTGAGCCCGGCGCAGATGGCCGAGCGGGTGGAGGCGGTGGTGATCACCCGGGGTGCGCGGGGCTCGCTGATCTATACCCGCGACAAGGTGCATGAAATCCCGGTCGCGCCGGTGGCCAACATCGTTGACCCCACGGGTTGTGGTGATGCTTATCGGGCCGGGCTGTTGTATGGTTTGATGAATGGCATGGATTGGGAGACCACCGGGCGCATCGCCTCACTGATGGGCGGCATCAAGATCGAGGAGGCGGGGCCGCAGAATCACCGTTTCCAGTGCGATGAGTTCGCCCAGTGCTTCAAGATCGCCTTCGGTTACACCCTCTGAGCCAATAGGCGCGGAATTGCGCATGCGGTCGGAGTCAAATATGTAATTCCAGGGATAGGGGATCCGCAGCAACGGTTTAAGTTTGACTCCACCCCGTCAGGTATCGGGTTTGGCACCGGCCCCTTCAAGCTTTTTAGAGAACGGAACATGACAGGACATTATGACGAATCGGGCTTCGTGCCCCTGAATATCGCGGTGCTGACCATCTCGGACACCCGCACCGAAGAGACCGACAAGTCCGGCCGGATCCTCCAGGAGGGGGCCGAGGCCGCCGGCCACCGGGTGGTGGAGAAGGCGATCGTCAAGGACGATGTCTACCAGATGCGGGCGATCTTCTCGCGCTGGATCGCCGACCCGGAAGTGCACGTGGTGCTCAGCACCGGCGGCACCGGCATCACCGGGCGCGACAGCACCCCGGAGGCGGTCATGCCGCTGCTGGAGAAATCCATCGAGGGGTTTGGCGAACTGTTCCGCCATGTCTCCCTGGAGGAGATCGGCGCCTCGGCGATCCAGTCCCGGGCGATTGCCGGGCTGACCAACCAGACCCTGGTGTTCTGCCTGCCGGGCTCTACCGGGGCCTGCCGCACCGGCTGGGACAAGATCCTCAATCCGCAACTGGATCACCGCACCCGCCCCTGTAATTTTGCCCAGATGTTCCGGGCCTGATTCCGGCCCGGCGCCAGCGCCGGGCTCAGCACCAGAACCGGGAGTAGAGATCGATGAGTGAGTGTGGTTGTTCCTCCGTAGCCGAACCGGGCATGAAGCCGTTGGAAGAGGCGCTGGCCCTGCTGCTCGCCCACGCCAAGGCAGTGGGCGAGCGTGAGCTGGTGCCGCTGGCCGAGGCCAACGGCCGTATCCTGGCCGAGCCGGTGGTAAGCAAAATCAACATGCCGCCCTGGGATAACAGCGCCATGGACGGCTATGCGGTGCAGAGTGCCGACCTGGGGGAGGTGCCCTGCCGTCTGGCCATCTCGCAGCGCATCCCGGCCGGGGCCGCGCCTCAACCACTGGCGGCCGGCACGGCGGCGCGCATCTTTACCGGCGCGCCGGTACCGCCGGGCGCCGATGCCGTGGTGATCCAGGAGGTGTGCGAGCAGGAGGGCGACCAGGTCGTCATCCGGCAGACGGTGGAGTCCGGTGCCAATATCCGCTATGCCGGCGAGGACACCCGTATCGGCCAGGAGGTGCTGCAGGCGGGCACCCGTCTCGGCGCCCAGCATCTTGGACTGGCGGCCTCCGTCGGCGTCGGCGAACTGGTGGTCTATCGCCGGCTCAAGGTGGCGCTGTTCTCCTCCGGTGATGAACTGATCAACCCCGGCCAGCCACTGGGTCCGGGTCAGATCTACAACTCCAACGAATACACCCTGCAGGCACTGCTGCAGTCGCTGGGCTGCGAGATCGTCAGCCTCGGTATCGTCGAGGATACCTTCGAGGCGACCTGCCAGGCGCTCTCCGCAGCCGCCGCCCAGGCCGACCTGGTGATGACCTCCGGTGGCGTGTCGGTCGGCGAAGAGGACCATCTGAAGCCGGCGGTCGAGGCGCTCGGCTCCCTGGATCTGTGGAAGATCGCCATCCGCCCGGGCAAACCGCTGGCGTTTGGTCATATCGAGGGCACCCCGTTCATCGGTACCCCCGGCAACCCGGTCTCCCTGTTTGTCACCTTCTGCCTGTTCGCCCGCCCCTTCATCCTCAAGGCCCAGGGCGTTCGGGAGGCGGAACTGGCACCCACACCGATCCTGGCCAAGGCCGACTTCGACTGGCCCAAGGCCGAAAAACGGCGCGAGTTCGCCCGCGCCCAGCTCAATCTGGATGCCTGCGGCCAGGCGCAGATCAGCCTGTACTCCAGCCGCTCCTCCGGGGTGCTCAACTCCCTCACCTGGGCCAATGGCCTGGCGATCCTCCCCGAGCAGCGGACCCTGGTCCGGGGAGAAATGGTGCAATTCCTGCCTTTCAGCGAGTTACTCAAATGATCAATCTGCTCTATTTCGCCCGCCTGCGCGAGGCGCTCCAGACCGGCTCGGAGACCCTGGACTACCGCGCGGATCTGGCCACGGTCGCCGCCATTGTCGACCTGTTGAAAGCGCGCGGTGGCGTCTGGGGCGAGGTGTTTGCCGATGACCAGACCGTGCTGGTGGCGGTGAACCAGGAGATGTGCGACTTGTCGACGGTGGTGACGGATGGCGACGAAGTGGCCTTTTTCCCGCCGGTCACCGGCGGTTAGGCAGCATCTATACTCTTTGTAGAAAGTGGGTTTAGCGTAGCGGGGGCGTCTCTTCCTGCGGATCTGTTCAACCCTTCAGATCACGGTAAAATTCCATGAACCAGATCAAAATCCAGACCGAACCCTTCGATCTCGCGGCGATTCAGGAAGAGCTGCGGCGGGACAATCCGGCCATCGGCGCGGTGGTCACCTTTCTCGGCCAGATGCGCGACATCAACGAGGGCGACCGGGTCAGCACCATGACCCTGGAACACTACCCCGGCATGACCGAGAAGGCGTTACAGGCGATCGTCGACGAGGCCGAGGCGCGCTGGCAGCTGATGGGTATCCGCGTAGTGCACCGGGTCGGCCCGTTGCATCCGCTGGATCCCATCGTCCTGGTGACGGTGGCCAGCGCCCACCGCGGCGAGGCGTTCCAGGCCTGCGAGTTCGTCATCGACTATCTCAAGACCCGTGCCCCGTTCTGGAAAAAGGAGCAGACCGCGGAGGGCGAGCGCTGGGTCGACGCACGCCACAGCGACGATGCAGCGGAGCGCCGCTGGCAGCGCTAGCCATGGGCACCACCCTCAATCCCACCCTGCTGGGGGTCTTCATACCTACCTTCTTCATTGTCTCGGTGACGCCGGGGATGTGCATGACTCTCTCCATGACCCTGGGTATGACCATCGGCCTGCGGCGCACCTTCTGGATGATGGCCGGCGAACTGCTCGGGGTGGGGCTGGTGGCCGCCGCCGCGGTGATCGGCGTGGCCACCCTGATGCTGCAATACCCGACACTGTTTGAGTTGTTCAAGTATGTGGGCGGCGCCTATCTGATCTATCTCGGCCTCCAGATGTGGCGCTCGCGCGGCAAGCTGGCGATCAATCTCGACTGCCCACGGCAGGCGCCTTCCACCGGGATGGCGCTGGCGCTGCAGGGCTTTGTGACTGCCGTGGCCAACCCCAAGGGCTGGGCCTTCTTCATCTCCCTGCTGCCGCCCTTTATCAGTGACCAGCGGCCGATGGTTCCGCAGCTCAGCGTGCTGCTGGGCCTGATTCTGCTGATTGAGTTCAGCTGTCTGGTGCTCTATGCCAGTGGCGGCCGCACCCTGAGCCTGCTGTTGCGGCAGCGCGGCAATGTGCGGCTGCTCAATCGCCTGGCGGGCAGCCTGATGATGGGGGTGGGTATCTGGCTCGCACTGGGGTGACCGGGTGGCCGCTGGCGCCTGAATCGGCTCGCGCGTGCTCCCTCCTCCGCCATTAAATTGGTCCTCCCGGCTGAAAGAAATGGCCGTGACTCCGGGTCTTCTTTAGCAAGGATCGAATGAGATCCCTCAATAAGTCACAGAGGAGATTGACCATGAAACGTCTATTGATAACCGGTTTTGTTACCCTGGCAGCGATCGGCACCGCATCGGCGGATTTTGCTGGAGATTCCAAGTACGACCTGCTCCATGCCGGTACCTGGCAGTACAGCAATGAGCAGATGGCGCAGTCCGAGGATCTGACCCGTCTGCCGGCCACCGCAGCCGGCCGGATGGAAGAGGAGCCGATGCAGGAGCAGTTCAGAAACAGCATGCAGGATCATCCGTCTGAGCGGCCGTCCGGGCTGTAATCCCCGGTAGGGTATAAAAAGGCGATATACCAGTTGGGTGTAGCAGGCGGGATGGTGCTTTTGTCGTGGCTTTGCCGCGAAGACCTTCGCGCCGCAGGCACTCCTTCGGGGTGATCCATCAAGCTTCGTCGACACCAACAACTAACTCGGATATAGCCATAAAAAACCAGCCCGGCAATGCCGGGCTGGTTTTTTTTGGGGCCGGCGAGCGTCTGGCGCGGGATGGGGCACAGTGGCGCAGATAACGGTGTTTACCGGTGCTGTGGGTGCGCTATGCTATCCATAATCTGTTGATTCCCGGGGTGAGCCGTCTCCCGGCCTGCTCTCAACGGTATGAATGGACCCTGATGAAAAGCCGCGCCGAGATGCTGGAAGCCCTGTTTCCCCAACAGGTGATGCAAGGGGCGTTACCCGAACCGGTTGTCGATCTCACGCCAACCGAGGTGGGCCTGGCTCCCACCGAACTGGTGGATCTGTTCGAGAGCCAGTTGATGAGTCGTCATCTCGACAACCAGTCGCGCCGCCTCGGCCAACCACTCGACCGCCCAGGGGGCGATCAACGCGGCGGGCTGGGCCGCCTACCAGAACTCGCCCATGCCGATCCTGTTCGTCTGTGAGGACAACGGCATCGGCATCTCCACCGGTACCCCGACCGGACGGCACCGGATCGCCCGGGTCACCGCCGCGGACAACTTCATCCCGCTGGCCGAGGCGGCCCAGCTGGTGCTGCCGGATCGACTCCGACCCCTGTGGTAGTACGGCATAAAAAAGGTGCGCCACAGTCCTGAGGCGCACCGGATTGACTACTCGAATTACGGCCTGACGTAGGCGTACCCCTGCTCCTGCAGCTCCATGATGCGCAGCACGCCGGCCGGGACAACCGAGACCCCTTCCAGGGGCACCGGCATCTTGCCGGTCTTCTTTTCCACCGCCTTCATGGTGTTGCCGCAGGCGCTGAACTGGATGTCCTGCATCGCCAGGCTGGTGATGCGTTTCCCCACTTCGGATTCGCTGGTGAGCATGCCGAGCCCGGGCCCATAGGCGACGATCTCGATCTGCACATTGTCCTGCCCCAGGGCATTTTGCAGATTGACCGCGTTGTTCAGGGCGATGGTCTGGGTGCGGAGATCGTCGGTGCTGACCTGGATCACCACCTTGTGGGGGGCGCCTTCCGCGGCCAGCAGGGCCTGCCCGGTGAACAGGCCGAAAAACAGCAGCAGGGCCATCAGGCTATGGTTTATGATTTTCATTTTTCATCCTCTCTTTGGTTAGGCGATTTCTGTCAATGAACATCCCCGCTTGCTGGTCTTTTCGTCCCCCTGCCGCGTTGCCCCAGGCATCACATAGTCCGACTATGCTTCGCCTGGGGCGCCCTGTAGGGAAACGAAAATCCTACTCAATTCAGGATGTTCATTTCCGGCAATCGCCTTGTGGTCTGCAGCGTTCGGCTCTTTGAGTAGCGGCCGTTTACTGCAGTTGCTAATGGTCTGAATCAGACCTTGATATAGGCCCAGCCGGTCTGCTGGCGCCGGGTAATATAGGAGATCCCGGAGCGGACGATCACCGCCTCCGGCACAATCCGTATCTGCTCGCCGGTCTCCTTGGCCATGCGCTCCAGGGTGTTGCCGCAGGCGGCGAATACCAGGTTGGGGTAGGTCTCGCTCAACCGCCGGATGCGCTCCGGGAAGGGCGAACGCCCCTGCTGCATCAGCCGCAACCCCTGGTTGTTGGCCACCACCTCCAGGCGCAGTGGCTGGCCGCTGGCGCGATGCTCCTTGAGGACCGTCTCCACCTGGTCCAGCAGCAGCGCCGCGTCCTCGCGGCTGTCGCTGCTGATATGGAATACCACCCGGGTCTGTGACGTCCGGGCGTCGCCGATGGCGGCCAGCGGTGCCCGCCGGTTGTGATCGGAAGTGGAGGGCGCCTCGGTCACCAGCTGCACCGCGAACAGGGAGAGCCCGCCGATGGCGGCGGCCGTCAGATAACGGGTCAGGCCCCCGCCGGCGGCCAACGCCCGCCGTTCGCCGTTCTTCGGCCCGCTGAGCGGATAGGCCGCGCGGGTGAGTTCCTTCAGGTACTGCAGTTGCAACAGGCGGCTGCGCAGCGGATCGGAATCGGCGGCCGCGCGCAGCAGCTCAAGGCGCTCCTGCGGGGCCAGTTCGTTGTCGATGAAGGCGTTGAGCTGTTCGTCGCTGTAGTGGTCCGCGTTCATTTGATACGCTCCATGAAGGGCCTGCCGTCAGTTTTTGCCCGCGTTTCCGACGCCATCAGCTGTTTCAGTTGCTGTCGGGCGCGGCTCAGCCGGCTCATCACGGTACCCACCGGGATGCCGAGGATCTCCGCCACCTCGGCGTAGCTGCAGGCCTCCAGATCCACCAGCATCAGCACCTCCCGCCGCGCCGGGCTGAGCCGGGCGACGGCCTGGCGGACCCGGTCTACTGTCTGTTGTTGCAACAACTGCTCGTCGGCGGGTTGCAGGGCGGGGTCGATGCACTCGTCGAAGCAGTCGGTCGGCCGCTGGCGCCGGCAGTGATCGCGAAAACAGTTGGCCAGGATGGCGAAGGCCCAGCCCTCCAGCGCCGCCCCGTCCTTGAGTGAGGCGAGCCGGGCGAGGGCCCGGGTCAGCGCCTCCTGGGCCAGGTCATCGGCCAGGCTCTCCTCGCCGCACCAGCCCAGTGCCAGGCGTCGGAGCCGCGGGCTCAGTGCCGCCAGCCGCTGCCGGTTTTTGCTCTCGTTGCGCCACGCGGTGAACATCAAACAGCCGTCCCCTTTCCAGTTGTTGTGAATAAGACGCGGTAGCCGATGTATTTATTCCATTTATTTTTGATCGGCTATCCCACCTAGTAGCCTGGATGAAGCCCGCCCCACGAAAGCCCGATAGATACACAACCTCGGGCGGGCGGAATCCGGGGTATCGCGCGGCGTCTGCTCCGTTCCCCGGATTGCGCCGCCGTGAGCATAGGCGGTAATTCCTGTGTCGGTGGTGGCGGCTTCATCCAGGCTACGGCGCTGTTACCAGCCCCGAAGCGCGTAGGTTGGGGTGGGCTTGCGAACCCCAACGGGGTTTCATGCGGGTGCGCCATGATGTTGGGGTTCGTTCCTCACCCCAGCTTGCGCGCCGCGACTATTCCCGGAAACGCTTGAACGAGCCGACCGTGCCGTCGAACTGCTGACTCTCAGCGTCGGCCGTCGCCTCGCTGCCGCGCAGGGCGTTATCGAACTCGGCGAAGGCGTGGATCGGGGCCTCGCAGCGGGAGCCGTGACAGAGATAGGCGCTGCAATCCGCCCCCGCCGGTTTGAGGCTCAGGGCCTCCGGCAGCCCACTGGCCGTGGCGGGGATGGCGAAGGTGAGGCGGCGCGGCGCATAGTGCCGGTTGGCCCGTTGCAGCCAGGGCTGCATGGCCGCCGCCTCGCCCCGGAGGATGGTCAGCTCAGTGGGATTGATCAGCTCATCCAGCGCCTTCAGCAAGGTGCAGTGGGCGTGGGGAATCTGCCTGAGGTGCTCCCAGGCGCACTGCAGGGTGCGCTCGGCCGCCTGCAGATAGCGCGCTTCGCCCAGCAGGTGGCCAAGCCGGGTGAGCACCGAGGCGGCCACGCCGTTGCCGGCCGGGATCGACTCGTCGCCGAATGGCTTGGGGCGGTAGATCAGCGACTCGTGGTCGTTCGAGGTGAAGTAAAAACCGCCCTGTTCGCTATCCTCGAAGCGCTCCAGCAGGGTGTCGGCCAGGTCGCAGGCGAAGGCCAGCAGCCGGCTGTCCCACTGCGCCTGCAACAGCTCCAGCAGGGCATCGATCAGGTTGGCGTAGTCGTCCAGATAGCCGTTCAGGTGGGCCTGGCCGTCCTTCCAGGCGGCCAGCAGGTGCCGGTCGCGCCATAGTTGCTGCTGGATGAAGTCGACGGCGCGGCGCGCCGAGGCGATCAGTCCCGGTTCGTCCAGCAGGCGGCCGGCCCGTGCCAGCCCCTTGATCATCAGCGCGTTCCAGGTGGTGAGCACCTTCTCGTCCCGCCCGGGGCGTACCCGTAGTGCCCGCCGCGCCAGCAGTTTCTCCCGGGCCCGTTGCAGCAGCTCCCGGGCCTGCTCCGGGCTGCTGCCCAGCTCGCGGCCGAGGGTGGCGAGTTCGGTATCGCCATGCAGGTGCCAGCGACCCTCGAAGTTGGCCTCCCGGTCCAGTCCGTAGAAGTGGCTGAAATGGCGGTACTCCTGCTCGTCCAGCAGCTGTTCGACCTCGTCCCGGTCCCAGGCGTAGAAGCGCCCCTCGTGGCCCTCGCTGTCGGCATCCAGGGAGGCGTAGAAGCCCCCTTCCGGGGACTGCATCTCGCTCATCACCCAGTGGGCGGTCCGCCGTGCGGTGTCGCGAAACAATGGCTTGCCGGTGGCCTGCCAGAGGTCGGCATAGAGGGCCAGCAGGGGGCCGTTGTCGTAGAGCATCTTCTCGAAGTGGGGAATCATCCACTGGTCGTCCACCGAGTAGCGGCAGAATCCGCCAGCGAGCTGATCGTTGATCCCGCCCAGGGCCATTCGGGTCAGGGTGAAGTCCACCATGTAGAGGGAGCGGGGATCGCCGGTGTCGGTGGCCGCCCAGTGCCTGAGCAGTTGCTCCAGGCTGCTGGGATGGGGGAATTTAGGGGCGTTGCCGAAGCCGCCATAGGTCGCGTCAAAACTGCTGCCCAGCTGCTGGCGGGCGGTCTCCAGCGGGGTTGAATCGAGTGTCGCGGCCTGGCCGCTGGACATCGGGTCGAGCTGACGGATGGCGCGGATCAGCGCCTGGTTCTGGCGCTCGATCTCGGGGCGCTGCTGGCGGTAGGCGGTGGCGATATTCTCCAGGATAGCCACGAAACCGGGCAGGCCGTGGCGCTCCTCTCTGGGGAAGTAGGTGCCGGCAAAGAACGGGGTCTGGTCATGCGGGGTCAGGAATACCGTCAGCGGCCAGCCCCCGGGTCGCTGGGCCAGCAGCTGGTGGGCCGACTGGTAGATCCGGTCCAGGTCGGGACGCTCCTCCCGGTCCACCTTGATGTTGACGAACAGCCGGTTCATCACCGCGGCGGTGGCCGCGTCCTCGAACGATTCATGGGCCATCACGTGGCACCAGTGGCAGGCGGAGTAGCCGATGGAGAGCAGGATCGGCTTATCCTCCCGGCGCGCCTTTTCCAGCGCCTCCCCGCCCCAGGGATACCACTCCACCGGATTGTCGGCATGCTGTAGCAGATAGGGGCTGGTGCACTGGCTCAGGTGATTGCTGGGCATGGGTTATCCTGTCGGTCTTTAAGGTATTCGGATGGGTGGCATGAGGTTTCGGGAAGGTGCGTGGCGATGCGCACCGGTCGCGAATGATGCGGTTCGTAGCGCTCACCGCATGCTACGGATGTTAGTCAATGGATGTGTTCCCGCCGCCCCTCCGGATGTTTCAGGGATCATGACAGAAACTATAGCCGCTTCAACCGGCAATTCCCGGTGGAATTGGCCGGCGGGTGTTAGGCGGGGGTGGAGTCAAAGCCTACGCGCTGGCGGCCAGGCAATCCCGTGTAATTGGACGGTTTGACTCCGACCCTAATTGCGTCTATCCGTTATCGATTACCTACCACTTCAGATTCAGCGGATTGTCCGGGTCGATTCCCGCCATGAACGGCAGGCGCCGGTCACTGTGGGTGATCTGGTAGACCAGGCCCATCCAGTTGCCGACGATGCCCTCCGCGGTGTCGTGCCAGGTGTTGTCCAGCTCCGCGCTGATCAACGCTTCCGGGAACTCGGGCGGCTCGCTGCCCTCCCGCAGGGCGCGTTGCAGATAGAGCCGGTACTCGTTGAAGATGGCCTGTACCCGGGGCATGAAATAGTTGTCCGGAAAGGGCGGATAGCTCTCCCGCTTGCCGGCGGCATAGAGCAGCACCTCGCGCTTGTACTCCTTCAGCAGGCTGATGGTTTCGTATTCCGGATGGCCCTGGAAATAGACCATGCGGAAGCCGTCCTGGCTCACCGCCAGATGCACCCCGGCCTCCTCGCTCTCGGCCAGGATATGCAGGCCGGCCGCCTCGAACTGCTGGCGGGAGATCTCGTTGAAGCGGGAGTGGGGCACGTCGAAGCGGGTGTTCACGTCGTTCACCAGCGGGTGCACCCGGTCCACCACCCGGTGGGGAAACACCCCCCAGCGCTTGAAGCCGAGGGGTTTGCGCTTGGTGGCGTGGCGCGCCTCCAGCACCGCATGGGTGGCCAGGCAGGAGCAGAGGGTCGAGGTAACATTCGCATAGGCCCACTCCACCACCCGTTCCAGCGGCTCCCAGAACGGTTCGTCGGCCAGGTTGGGGTGGACCGGGGTGGCGCCGCTGATGATCAGGGCGTCCAGCCCCTCCTCCTGGATCTTCGCCAGTGGCTCGTAGTACTGGTCGATATGCCGGCGCGCCTTGTCGCCGCGCGGCAGCTCATCCAGGGTAAAGGGGTGGACGTAGAACTGGGCAATTGGGTTGCTCTCGCCGATCAGCTGGAAGAACTGGCGTTCGGTCGGCTCCAGGGCGCCGTCCGGCATCATGTTGAGCAGGCCGATGTGCAGTTCGCGGATATCCTGGTGCTGGGCCCGGGTCGGCTCCAGCACGGTCTGGCCGGCCTTTCTCAGGCGCTCGAAGGTGGGCAGGTTGTTGTGTGATACCAGTGGCATGATGGCTCCCGGTCAATCCGGTTGTTTGCGTGAAATGGCCAGCTCCAGCAGGGCCAGGAAGTCGGCCTCGTCGCGCACCTGGTTCGCCTCCAGGGAGGTGACGGTGTAGCCGAGCGGTCCGGCGATCGCCTCGTAGTGGGGGAGGCGCGAACGGAACAGGCGCGGGAACACCCAGCGGGTGAAGTCGCCCGGGTCCATCTGCGCCGCGTAGCGGAGGCCCTGCTCCTGGAGATAGTCCTGCACCTGCTGGCGCAGGAAGGCGGGACGGAAGTAGAGCGGCTTGGGGTCGTCCTGGGCGCGCCGCACCAGCTCCGCCTCCTCGTCCGCCGCGGTGGCCTGGATATAGAGGATCAGGCTGTGCTCCGCCAGCAGGTCGATCACCCCGGGCTCCTCCATGTCGCACAGGCTGCCGCCCACGTCGTTGACGAAGTGCTGGTAGCCGTAGATCTCCCGCGCCTTGCGGATGAACTCGGGGACATCGCGCATGGCGTTGATCTCGGCCTGGCGGTACTGCGCCTGGCGCTGCTGGAAGGCCTCCAGCGGCACGCCGCCCAGCTCCGGGTTGCCCAGCTTGCCGACGTAGGAGAGTACCGGGCCCAGGTCATCCACCTTGATATTGTTGCGGATGTAGATCCAGTCCTTGCGCAGCAGCTCCTTGAGGAACGGCACCCGCATCGCCTCCTGCTTGATGCTGTCGAGGATCGCCTCGTCCAGGTAACGGGTGCCGATACGGTAGTCGCCGGAGTAGTGAAACCAGTTGTAGCGGCGCATGGTCTTGGAGAGGTGGGTCTTGCCCACGCCAGACATGCCCAGCAGGGTGATGCTCTTGTTTTTCCAGGCGCGGAACTCTTGCAGACTCAACTTCACGGATTACGGCCTTCTCTATAAGGGTTGGTGATGCTCAAGCGATATAATATAACCCAAATCAGCGGCGGGCGTCCCTACGCTCTCCTATACCTGCCATAAATGGCAGTAACAGCAGCAGCAGGCAGATCAGGATCACCCCCTGCCAGCCCCAGCGGGTGTAGGCGAAGCCGCTGCCGGTGATGCCGATCCAGCCGCCCACGTAGTAGAACAGTACGTACAGGGCGTTGGCGCGGCCCTGGCCGCCGGTGAGGCGCCTGTTGAGGGAGCCGACGGCGGCGGCATGCACGGCGAAGAAGCCGGCGCACAGCCCCAGCAGCCCGAGGATGATGGCGCCGATGGAGGGCAGCAGGGTCAGCGCCACCGAGACACCCAGCAGCAGGGTGCCGCCGATCAGGGTATTGCCGCTGCCGATGCGGTTGCTGATGCGCCCTGACAGGGGGCCCATGAAGATGCCCATCACATAGACCAGGTAGAGCAGGGTGATCAGCTCGGTGGAGAAGGAGAAGGGTTCGGCCGCCAAACGGAACGGCAGGTAGTTGAATACCGAGGAGAAGATGAAGAAGCCGCCGCCCGCCGCCAGGTAGATACGCACCAGCTCCCAGCGCCGCAGCAGACTGAGAAAGCGTGGCTGTTCAGTGACCACGCTGTTCGCCTTCGGCTGCCGGGGCAGCTGCTTCAACGCCACGAAGGTGGCCACCAGTATCAGCACGGCGGCGGATCCGAAGGCGTAGCGCCAGTGCAGCGGCGGGTGGATCCAGCCACCCAGCAGGCGTCCGCCCAGCCCGCCCACCACGGTGGCCGAGACATAGGCGCCCATCACCACGTTGAGCCGTTCGATCGGCAGGGTCTTGGCCAGGTAGGCGGCGATGCAGGTGGTCAGCGCCGGGATGAACAGCCCCTGCAGGAAACGGGCGCCGATCAGCACCCAGAGGTTCTCCGTGAAGGCGCAGATCAGGCCGCCGGCCGCCACCGCGATGCCGCCGGTGAGGATGATCGGCTGGATCGGCAGGCGGTCCGCCAGGACCCCGAACGGCAGATTGGAGAGGGCGATGCCGAGGATCACCGCGGCCACGGTGAAAGAGACCTGCAGGGTGCTGGCGGCGAACTCCGCCTGCAGCACCGGCAGCACCGGCTGGGTCAGGTAGACGTTGGTGAAGGAGGCGGCCACCAGGGCAAATACCACCAGTTGCAGGCGCAGATGTGAGTCCTTACTCATTCAGGTGCAGCCGCCGCAGCTGCCGCAACGCCAGTCGCTGGCGTTGACCGCCTGGAAGAACCAGCGGGCGTGCTGTTCGTCGATCGGGATGTCGTGGGCGATGAACAGGTCGCAGAGCCAGTCGATGTTCTCCAGCACCCAGTCATCCTCCTCCAGCCCCTCGGCGAACGCCGGGTCGTCGGGATAGAGGAAGGAGTAGATGCCGTGGGTGCCCATGTCCTCCTCATGGCGCGGGGCCGGGATCTCCAGCGGGCGCCCCCGGTAGCGGATCTCCCAGCGGCCGAGACAGATCAGGTGGCCCTGTTCGCTCCAGGTGGCGGTGAATGGATTACTCATGTTTCTCGAAATATAAGGTGGTGCCCACTGTGGAAGATCGGCGGTCCTTTTTCCCCGTGGGTCGGAGTCAACGGGTCCGGGTGCAAGGGGTCGCAAGCAACCTGGCGGGTGCGGTGAGATCACCTGCCCGTTCAGGTTGGTTTGACTCCGACCCCTGCAGCTCGATTGGCTGCGTCCGCCGGCGGACCGGCAGGGCAGGCATTATAACCGATCCGGGGCGCCCGCCTGTAGTGCGGATTGGGCGCTGAATCGGGCCGCCAGGCGCCGCCGGGTGACCCAGCCGGCGCCCATGAACAGCCGGTAGAGCAGCGGGATGACAAACAGGGTCAGCACCGTGGAGACGGCCAGGCCCCAGACGATGGCGGTGGCCACCGGCCCCCACATCAGGGACGATCCGCCCAGCCCGGTAGCCAGGGAGAACAGCCCGGCGATGGTGGTCAGGGAGGTGATCAGGATCGGGATCACCCGGCGGCGGGCCGCGTACAGGGTGGCGTGCAGCACGCTCATGCCCCGCGCCAGCCGCGCATTGGCGGCGGAGATCAGCACGATGGCGGCATTCACCGCGATACCGGCCAGGGCCACCACCCCATACAGGGTGAACAGGCTCAGGGGGTTGTTGGTGATGGCCAGGCCGATCACCACGCCGGTGAAGGCCATGGGCACGGTGGCCAGGATCATCAGCGGCTGGAAGTAGCTCTTGAACTGGGTGCCGAGGATCAGGTACATGAGGCCGACGCCGAACAGAAACAGCACGGCGATGGCGTCGAGACTCTCCTGGATGTCGTCCAGCTCGCCGGAGAAGTCGAGATCGATGCTGGGATAGCGCGTCGCGATCTTGTCCCAGGCTTCCTGGATCCGCGCATTGGCGGCCACCGTGTCCATCTGCTGCTTGTCCAGGTCCGCCTCCACGGTGATGGTGCGGCGGAAGTTGTAGTGGCGGATGCTGTTGTCGCTGGGCCGGGTGGTGCTGTGCACCAGCTCCTTGAGGGCGATGCGCCCACCGCCCGGCAACGGCAGGGTGTAGTTGCCCGGGGCGCCGATGGTGGCCAGGGTGCGCGGCAGCGCGCGCACCCGCACCTCCAGCTCCTCGCCCCGGTCCTGCATCTGGCTGACGATCTCGCCGTCCACCAGCATCCGCAGGGTGCGAGTCACCTCGGCCGGGCTGATGCCGGCGCGGCGGGCGGCATCCTGGTTCACCCGCAGCGCCAGCTCCATCTGGCCCTGGCTGTCGTCGTCGGTGATGTCGCGGATCGCCGGGTTCTGCCGCAGGATCAACTTCAGCTCCGCCACCGCCTCACGGATGGTGCCGGTATCGTCGCCGCGCACCTTGACCTGGATCGGTTTCGAGGTGGGCGGACCACCGGCCAGGCGCAGGAAGGTGATCTTGTCGGGGCCGGCGGTGGCCTCGATATCGGCGCGCATGGATTCGATCATGGCATCCACGCTACGCAGGCCGTCGCTCTTGGGGTTGAGCGCCACCAGCACTTGGCCGTAATGATCGCCGAAGAAGGGGGCGGTCTCGGTGAACAGCTGCCCGGCGTAGCTGAGAATGTTGCGCGTTTCGCCCGGGCGGATGTGGCGGCGGATCTTCTGCTCTACCTGCAACACTTTGTCGCGGGTGACATCCAGCGGGGTGCCGGCCGGCATCTCCAGGCTGACATAGAACAGGCGGATCGGGTCGGAGGCGAAGAAGTCGATCTTGACCAGTCCGTTGGTGGCGCCCACGACGGCGCCGACAAACATCAGCAGCACGCCGATCAGCAGTGTCTTAGGCCAGCGCAGGGCGCGTACCAGCAGTTTGGTGTACTTGATGCGGATCCAGTGCAGGGCCTCGCTGCGCCGGCGCTGCAGGCGCGACGGATTGCGCAGGCTGATGTTGGCCCCCAGCATATGGGCCGGCAGCATCCAGTAGGCCTCGATCAGGCTGATGGCCAGGGCGATGGTGACCACCAGCGGGATGATCAGCATGAACTTGCCGAGGATCCCGGGCAGCAGCATCAGTGGCAGGAAGGCGGCCATGGTGGTCAGTACCGCGGTGGTGACCGGGGCGAACACCTCCCGCAGTGCCTCCAGGGTGGCCGGCAGCACCGCCATGCCGCGCTGCAGCCGGTAGTAGATCGACTCCACCACCACCACGGCGTCGTCCACCAGCATGCCGAGGCTGATCACCACCCCCAGCAGCACGCTCACGTTGAGGGTCTGGTCCAGGGCGTTGAGCACCAGGAAGGTGCCGGCGAGGATGAACGGGATGCCGATGGTGGTGAGCAGGGAGATACGGCTGCCGAGGAACAGCCAGGTGACAAATAGCACCATGATCAGGCCCAGCAGGGCGTTGGTCTGCATGATGTCGAGGGCGTTGCGGGTGATCTCGGTCTGGTCGTCGATTAGCACCACCTCGACCCCGGTCTTGTCCTGGAAGCGGTTGCGCGTGTCGGCGTAGTCGGCGATCTGCCGCACCAGCTCCAGGGTGTTGGCGCTCTCCTTCTTGGTGATCGCCAGCATCACCGCCGGCCGGCCCTGGTAGAACACCGCCTTGTCCTGCTTCTCCCGCGCCCGCACCACCTGGGCCAGATCGCCCAGCGGCACTTCGCCGTTGACCCCCGCCACCGGCAGGGCGGCCAGATAGCCCGGATCACTCTCCTGGCCGATGATGCGTACCAGCCAGTTCTGGTCGTTCACCCGAGCGCTGCCGGCGGCCAGATCCTGAAAGCTGCGGGTGACGGTATCGGCCAGTTGACCGGGGCTGATGCCGGCGGCCTCCAGACGCTCCGGATAGAAGTTGATCTGCAGCTCGGGATCGCGCAGGGCGGTGTCGAGGATGCGGTCGACCCCCTTGATGCGCTCCAGATCCTTCTTCACGTTCTCCGCCTGGCGGCGCAGGTTCTCGTCGTCGGCCGGCCCCACCACCGCCAGCGTGGCGCTGGGGAAGGCGTTGGCGGTGGTGATCTCGAACACGAACGGGGTGGTGGCATTGGCCGGCAGCTCATCGTCGGCGTTCTGCACCTCGCGGCGCAGATCCGCCACCCGTTTGTCGAACACGGCGGGTTCGATATCCTCGAAGCGCACCAGGATGCTGGAGATGCTCTCGCGGCTGACGCTGGAGACGAACTTGATATCGGAGATGCGGCGGATCTGCTTCTCCAGCACCTCGGTGACCCGTTTCTCCACGTCGGCCGCGGCGGCGCCGGGGAGTACCGTGGTGATATCGATCCAGTTGAAGTTGATGCTGGGATCCTGCTCCCGCGGCATCAGGTTGTAGGAGAGAAAACCGACCACCAGCACCAGGCCGAAGGTCAGGTTGGCCAGCACGTGATTGCTGAACAGGCGTCCCAGCATGTCAGTCGGTCTGCTCTATGCGGGTGCCATTGGTCACGGCCTGGCGTCCCTCGATGACCAGCAGGGTATCGGCCGGCAGGTCCACACGGGCCGGGTGACCCTCCAGGGCCTCGGGCAGGGGGAAGAAGCGGGCCTTCTCCTGCTCGACCAGGAACAGCCCCAGGTGGCCTTCCCGCCGCACCGGCAGGTCGGCCGGCACTTGGGGCCGTAGCGATCGCCACAGCAGGCGGCCACTGCTGCCGGGCAGGGTGCGGCCGTCGCTGAACTGCAGGCGCACCTCGCGGTTGCGGCCGAGTGCCTCAACCACCGGGACGATCTGGCGCAGCCGCACCGGGTAGCTGCCTTGGTTGGTCTCTAGTACGATGGTGTCGGCCTCCCGCAGTGAACCGATCAGGTCCACGGAGACCTGGGCGGAGATCTCCAGATGCTCCAGGTCGGTCAGGCGGATCAGCGGCTGACCGGGATTGACCCATTCACCTTCACCGACCAGCCGCTCCCGGACCACGCCGGCAAAGGGGGCACGAATCTCACAACGCTGCCGGTTGAGCCGCGCCTCGGCGATGCTGGCCAGTTGCGCCCGGCGCTCGGCCTCGGCGATCTGCAGATCGGCCTCCTGTTGATTGAGTTGCTCCTCGGAGGCGCTGCGGGTCTGGCGCAGCAGCCGGGTCCGTTCGATCTGGCGGCTGGCCAGGGTGACCCGCGCCGCGATACTGGCCAGTCCCGCCTCGGCCTGCTGCAGCCTGAGCTGATTGTCACGACAATCCAGGGCGGTCAGCAGGGCGTCCCGCTCCACCCGGTCGCCGACCCGTACCGGGATGTCCAGTACGGTGCCGGTGGTCTCGGCGCTGATCCGGCTCTCGTTCAGGCTCAGGGTGGTGGCGGGTGCCGAGTACTCCTGGTAAATGGTGACCTCCCCCAGCCGCGCGGTGGTGACCTGGATGGGTCGCTCCGCGGCCGCCGCGGGCCGCATGATGAGGGTCAGCAGGCCTGTCAGGAGCAGGCCGGGCAGGTGCCCGGTCGGTTGTTTCATTCGCATGATGCTGTCGGGCTCCTTGCTGCATCGATCTCCCGCAACAGCGCGGTGCTGCGGCCCTGCATCAGCTGGAGCAGGGCCCGGTTGGCGGCAATGCCGTACTCCAGGGTGAAGCGCATGCCCGGGGTGAGGGTCGGGCACTCATTGATGATGCGCTCCAGTATGTCCAGCTCACTCTGCAGATGGGCGGTCTGCTTCTCCAGCAGCGCCCTGTTTTGCTCGTTCGGCAGCAGATGGGCGAACATCATCAGGAACAGGAAGTCACTGCGGTGCTGTTCGGTCGGTTCGGTGCTCATCAGGGTCTGAAAAAAGTGTTTCCGGCCCGCCTCGGTGAGGGCGAACACCTTCTTGGTAGGCCGCTTTTGCTGGGTCTGTTCGTGAAAACTGACCAGCCCCTGGTGGGTCAATTTCGCCAGGGTCGGATAGATGGAGCCGTAGCTGGTGGCCTGGAAGTGGCTGAAGGCCTGCTCGATCGCCTTCTTGATTTCATAGCCACTGGCGTCCCCGAGACAGAGGATGCCGAGACAGAGCTGGCTGGTGTTCATAGGGCATTCATCGGGAATTGGCTATATCGGATCGTTATATATCGGGGCAATATATTTACTGGGCGCCGCGCTGTCAAATCTGTTAATCTTGCGTCCGCGTTTTTACCACTCGATGACAGACGAGTACTCTGTCAGGGTGATATTGACGTATTCAGTTGGCCTGTCCGCGTTCCTGGCAAGGCGCGGCTCGCAGCGAATGGCCCGGTCCTTTGCAAGAGCCGCAACACGGCCAGGGGCGCGGACAGGCCAACCCGAAGGGCGCCCCTGTGGTGTCCCGCCGCCGCGTTGCGTCGTTTGACAAGGACCGGGCCATTGCCTGCACGACGCGCCTTGCGGCGAAACACCACAGGGACGCTGAACTAGTCAATATCACCCTGACAGAGTACCAGGACCCCAAGCCATGAATTTTGCCCCGCTGCGATTGAAGAAGAACGAGGATCGACGCCTGCGTGCCGGGCACTGCTGGATCTACAGTAATGAGATCGATACCCTGATCACCCCGTTGCAGGGGCTGGAGCCGGGTCAGCCGGTGGAGGTCTACAGCGACCGGGAGAAGTTGCTCGGCACCGGCTATGTCAATCCCCACTCCCTGATCAGCGCACGCCTGGTCAGCCGTGATCGTCAGCACCCGCTCAGCGGCTCGCTGATCGTGCATCGGCTGAAAGTGGCCCTGAGCCTGCGCGAGCGGCTCTACCCGAAGCCGTACTACCGGCTGCTGTTCGGCGAGAGCGACGGGCTGCCGGGACTGGTCATTGACCGCTTCGGCGACCACCTGGTGATCCAGATTACCACCGCCGGCATGGAGCGGCTCAAGGCGGAGATCCTGGCAGCGGTGGTCAAGGTGCTGCGCCCCGCCGGCGTGCTGTTTCGCAACGACTCGCCGGCGCGGGAGCTGGAGGGCCTGGCGCTCTATGTGGAAAATGCCCTGGGCGGCTGGCCGGACGAACTCACGCTCGAAGAGCACGGCGTGCGTTTCACCCTACCCTCTCAGGCGGGGCAGAAGACCGGCTGGTTCTTTGATCAGGCGGCGAACCGGGGGCGCCTGATTCCGTATGTTCCCGGCAAGCGGGTGCTGGATGTCTGCAGCTATGTTGGTGCCTGGGGTGTGTTGGCGGCGGTGAAAGGGGCGGCGGAGGTGATCTGCGTGGATGCCTCGGCAACCGCGCTCGACGCGGTCGATCGCAATGCCCTGGAAAACGGTGTGGCGGAGCGGGTGGCCGGGCTGCAGGGGGATGCCTTCGATGCGCTCCGCGAACTGCGCCAGGCCAATGAACGTTTCGATGTGGTGCTGGTGGATCCGCCGGCCTTTATCAAGCGAAAAAAAGACACCAAAGAGGGCGTTATGGCTTACCGCCGACTGAACCAGCTGGCGCTCCAGGTGCTGAGCAAGGACGGTATCCTGGTCTCCTCTTCCTGCTCCCATCACATGGGCGAGGCGGCGCTGCTGCATGAAATCCAGCAGGCGGCACGACACACCGACCGCTCGCTACAACTGCTGGAGCGCGGTTTTCAGGCGCCCGACCACCCGGTCCATCCGGCAATACCGGAGACGGCCTATCTCAAGACCTTCTACCTGCGAGTCCTGCCGAGCTTTTAGGGTGGAGCCATCCCTGTGCCGAACAGGACACAGGGATGGGCAGGACGCCTACCCTTTCGAGGAGAGGTCCATGATCTCCCGCTGTATTCTCGATTTATGCGGCTCCGGCATGCCATGCCACGCCTCGGCCACCGCCATGGCATCCGGCGGAAGCGATGCGGCCAGTTCATCGCCGAACATCAACCAGGCGGGATTGACATCCAGCACGGCGGCAATCTGGTCTATTTTGCGTGGACGCAGGCTTTTTCCATTTTCAATCTTCTGGATGACGGCCTGGTTGGTCCCGGCTCGCACCGCAAGCTGCTCTTGTGTCCAGCCTTTTTCCTGGCGCCTGAAGCGCATCCGTTGACCCAGATTCCCGGGGTTTTGGGGATTCTCATTAGTCATTTTCTTCAACCTGTTGTTTGTCCAATTTTGAGTATAGCTCCCAGTCGGGTGACCGATTGCTGTTCTTGGGCCTTTATTTCAGACCCCTGTCACACACCGTCATGCCGGGGGTTCGGGGCACGACCAGCCACCACATCAATTACTCCAGGATCGCCCGGTGGTTTACCCGACAATCCTGCGCATTCAGGAGCACCAGCTTCTGTTTTTCGCTTTGCATCATGATCAACTATCAATGAATACAATTACTAACACCAAGGAAATTATTATCTTACGAGAATAATCATCCTCACTGCTAAGCATAACCCTTTTTCCTAAAGCTGTCCCTATTTTGCGTCCCAAACAGTGCCCGGAAAAGCATTTATTTCATTTTTATGCCCCGATTCTTGATGTGGATCGCTTTTCACATTGTCGATCCGGCTGGATCCGAAGGCGTTGCCCGCTACCTTGTCCCTGTCTCCACAGGGTGAACACCCTGCGGAAATGGTGGTACTCTTTGCCGGTCGTAAAAGCTTGGCCCGCCCCATATGAATTCTATGGGGTGATTTATTTTAAACTGACCATAAGAAAGATAGCCCCCTAATGCTGACTTACCCAAATATTGATCCGGTGCTGTTTTCCCTGGGGCCTGTCTCGGTACACTGGTACGGTGCCATGTATCTGGTGGGATTTGTGGCGGGCTGGTGGCTTGGTCGCCGGCGTGCCGCCCGGCCCGATTCCGGCTGGCGTGTCGAGCAGGTGGATGACCTGCTGTTCTATATAGCACTGGGCGTGGTGCTGGGCGGCCGACTCGGCTACACCCTGTTTTACGGCTTCGATAACCTGCTGCAGGATCCCGTCTCGTTGCTGCGCATCTGGGAGGGCGGGATGTCCTTTCATGGCGGTCTGCTGGGGGTGCTGGTGGCCATGTGGCTGTTTGGGCGGCGCCATGGCAAGGACTTTTTTCAGGCAACCGATTTTATCGCGCCACTGATTCCGCTGGGGCTCGGGGCGGGGCGCATCGGTAACTTTATCAACGGCGAGTTGTGGGGCGCGCCCGGTTCCATGCCCTGGGCGATGCAGGTGCCCTGCGAACGCTTCATGGCGCTCTGCGTGGACAAACTACAGCTGCCCCCCGGCACGGCAATGACCCCGCCGCTGCATCCCAATCAGCTCTATGAGGCACTGCTGGAAGGGGTGGTACTGTTTGCCATCCTGTGGCTGTTTTCGGCCCGTCCGCGTCCGGCCATGGCGGTCTCGGGACTGTTCCTGGCCTGCTACGGACTGTTCCGTTTCGCCATCGAGTTCGTGCGCATGCCGGACGCCCATATCGGCTATCTCGCCTTCGACTGGGTCACCATGGGGCAGATCCTGTCCCTGCCCATGCTGCTGGCCGGCGGCCTGCTGATCTGGTTCGCCTATCACAACCGAACACGAACGGATTGAATCATGCGTCAATATCTCGATCTCATGCGCCATGTCCTGGAGAACGGTACCCGCAAGGAGGACCGTACCGGCACCGGCACGCTGAGTCTGTTCGGTTACCAGATGCGCTTCGATCTATCGCAGGGCTTTCCCCTGGTCACCACCAAGAAGCTGCACCTGCGCTCGATCATCCATGAGCTGCTCTGGTTCCTGAAGGGAGAGACCAATATCCGCTACCTGAAGGAGAACGGGGTCAGAATCTGGGATGAGTGGGCGGATGAAAACGGTGATCTGGGACCGGTTTACGGCGCCCAGTGGCGCTCCTGGCCGACCCGCGAGGGCGGCCGTATCGACCAGATCGCCCAGCTGGTGGAGCAGATCCGCCACAATCCGGATTCGCGGCGTCTGCTGGTGACCGCCTGGAACCCGGCCGAGGTGGAGCGTATGGCGCTGCCGCCCTGCCACTGCCTGTTCCAGTTCTACGTGGCGGAGGGCCGGCTCTCCTGTCAGCTCTATCAGCGTAGTGCCGACATCTTTCTCGGCGTCCCGTTCAATATCGCCTCCTATGCCCTGTTGACCCTGATGATCGCCCAGGTCACCGGGCTTGAGCCGGGGGAGTTCGTCCATACCTTCGGCGACGCCCATCTCTACGCCAACCACCTCGAGCAGGTGGCGACCCAGCTGGCTCGGGAGCCCTTTCCCCTGCCGTGTATACGGTTGAATCCCGCGGTCGACTCGCTGTTCGATTTCGTCTATGACGACTTCACCCTGGAGCAGTACCAGTGCCACCCCCACATCAAGGCGCCGGTGGCGGTCTAAGGGCTCGCGCAAAAATAAGTTTCGGTATTCGGTCGCCACTGGAGCCCGCTGGCGGGGTTACGCCCTCGGTACTGCGAAATTATTCTTGCCCGAGCCCTAAGGCCGGTCAACCCCTACCGAACCGGCGCCGCGCCCCATGCAACAGGGAAACCTATACTGGATAGTATGCCTCTAATCTGTTGAAGCATAGATTCCGGAAGGTGGCTGATGCGGCGCATAGCGACTGTCGGTGTGGCCTCCGGCCAGGCGGGCCGGCATGGGGGATGCTGGCGTGGCCCCCTGGTGTTGCGCAATTCGCCGGGCTTGAGACGCTACTGTGCTGCCGAGGGGTTGCAGCTGGTCTGGCATGCGCTGCTGCAGGCGGATGAGCGGGTCACCAAGCTGGAGGCGGTGACCGGGCTCTGCCGGCAGGCGGCGCGCTTCGCCTCCGCCCTGGTCCGCCACCACCAGCCGTTCCTGTTCCTGGGCGGTGATCATGCCACCGCCATGGGGGTGTGGCAGGGGGTGATGGGGGCGCTTCCCGGGAGTCGCCGGCTGGGGCTGATCTGGATCGACGCCCACATGGATGCCCACACCTTCGAGACCACGCCCTCGGGCAATGTCCACGGCATGCCGGTGGCCGGACTGCTGGGCCAGGGGGATCGGCTGTTGAGCCGGGTGTATGGCGGCATGCACCACTTGCGACCGGAAAACCTGGTGCTGCTCGGGGTGCGCAGTTATGAGCCGGCGGAACAGCGCCTGCTGGAACGGCTCGGCGTGCGGGTGATCGGGATGGCTGAACTGAATGAGCCGGGTGCGTTGCGTTCACGGCTGGTAGAGACCGCGGCGCGCCTGTCGCGGCAAGTGGATGTGCTCGGCATCAGCATCGATCTGGATGCGGTCGATCCCCGGGACGCCCCGGCCGTCGGGGTGCCGGAACCGGGTGGCATTGCCGGCGATGAACTGGTCGCGGCGTTGGCCGCCATCGCGGCAGTCCCGCGGCTGGTGGGCATGGAGATCGCCGAGTTTTGTCCCCGGCATGAGCGTGAAGAGAAGACCGTGCAGCTGATCGGCAGGTTGATCGCCGCCCTTTACGGTGAGGGCGGCGAGAACAGGACGCGGTACAGATCCTTCGGATCGGCCGGCGAGGGGATCAAATCCACCTCCTCGCCGATATTCAGGTCGCAGGCCAGCTGATAGACCAGTTGCAGGATAGCGAAGTCCTCCAGGGCGAAGCCGACAGAGTCGAACAGGGTCAGCTCCCCGGGGTCCTGCCGGCCCGGCTTGTCGCCGTTGACCAGTTCCCAGAGTTCGGCGTGCACCGGGGTCTCTTTTGCCAGCTGGATCTCCCCCTCTTCCAGGCTCTGCGGCAGATACTCCACCACAATCCGGCACTGCGCCAGCAGGGCGGGGTCCAGTTCGGTCTTGCCGGGGCAGTCGCCGCCCATGGCGTGGATATGGCTCCCAGGGGGGATCATGCCAGGGCCAAGCAGCCGGTTATGCTGCCTGGCGGCCGTGGCGGTGACGACCACATCGCTGTCGGTGAGCGCCGCATCGATCGAATTGCACGGGATCAGGGTGGCGTATCCGGCCATATTGCGGGCAAATTTTCCCATCGCCCGCGGGTCGGTGTCGAAATAGGAGACCTGCTCGATCGGCAGCACCTGGCGGAGCGCCAGCAGCTGGAATTCCGCCTGGGCGCCGGTGCCTATCAGCGCCAGGTGACGGCTCTCGGGGCGGGCCAGGTATTTCGCCCCCAGCGCCGTTGTGGAGGCGGTACGGATGGCGGTCAGCAGGGTCATTTCACTCAGCATCAGGGGGTAGCCGTTCCGCGCATTGGCCAGCATACCCAGGGCAACGACACTGAGACGACCCGCGGCGGTATTTTTCGGGTGTCCGTTGACATACTTGAAGCTGTAGAACTCCTCGTCGGCGCAGGGCATCAGTTCAATCACCCCCTGCGGGTAGTGGGTGGCGTGGCGGGGGGATTTGCGGAACTCGTCCCAGCGCCCGAAGGCGGCTTCGAGGGAGGCCAGATTCTGTCGCAGGAAGTGGTCCATCCCGGTTTCCCGGATAAGCTGTTTCAGGTGGCTGATGGTGATAAGTCGCATGCCGTCAGTCCCATGTTGTTGGTTGTTTAGAGGTAACTACTCAGCCGGTCTGTAAGTGATTGGCCTGCCTTGTTGGCCGATCTTGATCCAGCCATCGTGTGAGGCCGGCAAGGCAGACCAATCACCCCGTGAGTCGTTACGTTTAGAGTAAAGCTTAGACCATGGACGTGGTATGCTCCGCGGCATGCAACAGACGCCGCTCATTTCCCTTATTGCCGCCATGGACGAGGACCGGGTCATCGGTTGTGAGAATCGCCTGCCCTGGCGTCTACCCGCCGATCTGCAGCATTTCAAGCGTCTGACCCTGGGCAAGCCGATCATCATGGGACGAAAAACCTGGGAGTCGCTGCCCGGTCTGCTGCCCGGCCGCACCCATATCGTGATCAGCGCCAATTCGGCCTACCGGGCCGAGGGTTGCCGGCTGGTGCACACGGTCGAACAGGCGCTGGCGGTGGCCGGCGATGTGGCGGAGATCATGATTGTCGGTGGCGCCAACCTCTACCGTCAGTTGTTGCCGCGGGCCGACCGGCTCTATCTGACGCTGGTGCATACCCGGGTGGTGGGCGACGCCTGGTTTCCGGATTATGCAGTGGACGCCTGGCGCGAGCTGGCACGGGAGGACCACTGCGCCGATGAGCGCAACCCGTTCGATTACACCTTCCTCACCCTGGAGCGGGCTGACGCCTGACAGGCGTGATCAGGGTTTCTTGTAGCCGCTGCAGTCAACCTGCACCACCTTGGGCGGTTTCTCCCCGCGGATCTGCAGTGCCGTCAGCTTGCCGCCCCAGAGGCAGCCGCTATCCAGGCACCAGCTGTTGTGGCTGTGGTGATAGCCCAGGGTCGACCAGTGACCGAACAGGATACGCTGGTCGCGGGTGGCGCGCCCGGGCAGGGCAAACCAGGGCTGGTAGCTTGGGGGCTGGTGTCCCGGCGCCCGTTTCTCCTTCAACGCCAGGTTGCCCTGGTCATCGCAGAAGCGCAGGCGGGTAAAGCAGTTGATGATAAAACGCTGACGCTCCATGCCCCGCAGCTCGTCCGACCAGCAGCTGGGCTCATTGCCGTACATCTTTAGACACAGCTCCCCGAGTCCGTCACTTTGCAACACCCCCTCCACCTCGGCTGCGCAGCGCAGCGCCGTTGCCAGGTCCCACTGCGGTGGCAGGCCGGCGTGAATCAGACTGTAGCCCCGTTCCGGACAGTGGTGCATCAGCGGACGGTGGCGCAGCCACTCCAGCAGCTCGTCCCGGTCTTTGGCCTTCAGCACCTCGCACAGCGTGTGGTCCTTTTCCGCATGCTTCATGTTGCCCTGCGACAGGGCCAGCAGGTGCAGATCATGGTTACCCAGTACCACGGTGGCACCATCCCCCAGCCCCTTGACGAAGCGCAGGGTTTTCAGGGAATCGGGTCCCCGGTTGACCAGGTCTCCGGCAAACCAGAGGGTGTCATGGTCGGGGTTGTACTTGATCTGTTTCAGTAGCCGTATCAGCTCCCGGTAACAGCCTTGAACATCGCCGATGGCATACAGCGCCATATCAGAATCCATCCCGCTGAAGTGTGGTCAGTTGTCGGTCGTGCACGCCGCCCAGCAGCAGTTGGGAGAGCAGTGCACCGGTTAGTGCCAGGAACATGTCCCATTGGGTATCCCAGATGTCGCCCTGGGTGCCGAGAAAGGCCGCCGAGGCCTCTTCGCTGATCAGGGCGGTCCACCACTCGATCATTTCATAAAAGGCGGAGAATGCAAGGCAGACGCTGGTCACCGTGAGCAGCAGCCAGCCACCCGGGGCCAGCGGCGAGCGGCGCAGCAGTATCTCCCGCGCCAGTATGGCCGGGATGAACCCCTGGGCCAGATGGCCGATCCGGTCATAGTGGTTGCGTGTCAGATCCAGGCTGTCACGCAGCCAGTTGAACAGGGGGACCTCGGCATAGGTGTAGTAGCCACCAATGATCAGGATGATGGCGTGCAGGGCCAGCAGCCGGTAGAGCAGCGGGGTCAGGGGGAACACGGGCCTGCTCCAGATCACCAGTACCAGACCCAGCATCACCGGCACGGTCTCCAGAAACCAGGTGAGCCGGTCGGCCACCGGATCAATCGCACTGAACAGCAGCGACACTGCGACCAGCAGCAGTAACACGGCCGGTTCCTTGACGATGGTTCGCTTCATGCATTCAATCCGGTTATGGAGCTAGTGCAGGATTCGCGGCAGCGCCAGGGAGAAGGGGGCGATGGGGGCGTCAAACTGTTCGCCCGTTTCGGACTGCATCCGGTAGCTGCCCTGCATGGTTCCCACCGGGGTCGGCAGTGCCGTGCCACTGCTATAGACGAAATCCTCACCCGGCCGCAGAAACGGCTGCTGTCCCACCACGCCTTCGCCGAATACCTCCTGCACGTCGCCGTTGGCGTCGGTAATGAGCCAGTGGCGACTGATCAGCCGGGCACCGGTCCCCCCGGTATTGCGAATGGTGATGGTGTAGGCGAACACATAGCGATCCTCTGCCGGGTCGGACTCGGCTTCGACATAGGCGGTGCGTACCTCCACCTCGATGCTGTTGCGTGCTGATTTGCTCATGGACAGGTGTAACTCGATTGACCAATGGACGGGATTTTATCTGAAACGACAGACTCGTAGGTATTATGACAGCTTCAGATATGGGTTGTCCGGTCGCTCAATTATATAGTTGAGAGATTCTCTGATGTGCGTTGTGGACAATAGGATACTGCGGATGAACAAGCGATCAATATTCCTGCTGCTCTGGCTGGGGTGTGTGGCGGCGTGGGCGGCCGATGCCAATCAATTGCTGCTGGCGGCCGCCGGTCTCGGGCAGGAGCGACAGGTGGTGGCGCTGTTGGCGCAGGGTGCCGATGCCAATGCCAGCAACAGTGCCGGGCGTCCCGCGCTGGTGCTGGCGGCATTCAATGGCAATGCCCGTACCCTGCGGGCGTTATTGGCCGCAGGGGCCGATGTGAATGCCGTGGATGGGGTCGGCAACAGTGCCCTGATGGATGCCGCCGCCTTTGGTCATACGGCGGCCGTGGAGGCGCTGATCCAGGCCGGTGCGGATGTCAATCTCAAGAACAAGGCGGGCGTCGGCGCTTTGCGGCGGGCCAATCTGGGTAAGCACCCGGCGGTGATCCGGCTGCTGGAAGAGGCGGGGGCAACCGAGGGGGCTGACCAATGAGCCGGCCGGCGGAGTGGCGGAATTTGCGGGTGGGTTGGCATTTTTGCGTCACCGCCGAGGCGACTGCCGGACGATGTGAAGTGAGTCAATTTCACGGCGGCGCGTTCGTAGCAGAGTATGCCTTGATCCCTTTGATTCCACTCCCTGGTTGGCAGCCGTGATGCGGGCGGAGGTGTAACGTGTTCAGAGCCCAATACCCCCGGCGCAAGCCGGATGTTCTCCTTATCCTTTACTCCCTGGTCGGGGCGGCGTTGCTGGCGACTCTGTCGATCCACTTCCACCTGCTGGACCGGCCGGCGGCAGTTGATCAGAGTCACTCCTATAGCAATCCGCGGGGCTGATTGCCCTACGGAAGATGCCACTCACGGCCAGATGGTTTAAAATCAGCCGGTTTTTCAGGTTCGCGGCGTTATGCGAACAGTCCTGAACTGAATCCGGGTGGTGAATGAGTAAAAAATTACGCGTGGGGGTTGTCGGAGTCGGCTATCTGGGGCGGTTTCACGCCCTGATCTATTCCCGAATGGAAAATGTGGAGCTGGTCGGTGTGGTCGATACCGATCCGCAAACCGCTGCGCGGGTGGCCGAGGAGTGCGGCTGCACCGCCTTCGGCAGCAGCAGCGAGCTGTTGGGAAAGGTCGATGCGGTCAGTATCGTGGTGCCTACCACGGCCCACCTGGATGAGGCCAGGCCTTTTCTTGAGGCCGGGGTACACATGCTGCTGGAAAAGCCGATCGCCTCCACGGTCGAGGCCGGCAGGGAGATCGTTCGACTGGCCGAAGCCGCGGGCGTCATTCTGCAGATCGGCCATCTCGAGCGTTTCAATGCCGGCGTCATGGCGCTGGCGGAGCGCATCCACCAGCCGCGTTTTATCGAGGCCCACCGCATGGGTGGCTTCGTCGAGCGCGCCACCGACGTGGACGTGGTCTCGGACCTGATGATTCACGATATCGATATCATCCTCTCGCTGGTGAAGTCGGAAATCATCGCCATCTCGGCGGTGGGTACGCCGGTGCTCACGTCGCATGTGGATATCGCCAATGCCCGCCTGGAATTCGCCAACGGCACGGTGGCCAATGTGATCGCCAGCCGGGTCTCGGAAAAGCGCATGCGGCGTATCCGGGTGTTTGAGGAGAGCCGCTACGAGTCGCTCGATTTTATCGACCAGCGCATCGAGACCGCCTATCCCAAGCCGCGACCCGGCGAGGCCTGGCCCGAAGTGGTGATGGAGAGCCTGGCTATCGAGCCGGTCAAACCCCTGGACGCCGAGCTGGCCGCCTTCGCCGCCAGCGTGATCTCCGGTAAGCCGCCGCTGGTGGACGGGCAGGTAGGCCTTGAGGCGCTGGATGTGGCCATGCGGGTCAAGGCCGAGATCATGGGGCGTCTCGGGGCGTAACCGGATTCCCGGACGCGCATCGCACCGGACATCGGCGCTCCCGTTTTGGGGCGCCGGGCAACGGGGCGGGGAAAATTCTTTACTCTTAGGGTTTGCGCAAGAATAATTCCGTAGTACCGAGGGCGTTCCTGGGCCCCGCTGGCAAGGCACGCTTTGCAGGCAATGGCTGTTCCCTTGGCAAAAAGCGTAACGCCGCCAGCGGGGTCCAGGGGCGACCGAATACAGGAACTTATTCTTGCGCGAGCCCCTAATCTGGATATGACAATGACACAACAGACAGCACCCGAGGGTGTGCCATACCTCAGTCTGCAGCACGAGTTTCAAACCCTGCAGGCAGAGTGGTTCAGCCGTATTGAGGCGATCGGGGCCGGCGGGGCCTTCATCCTTGGCCCCAATGTGCGTGCCTTCGAGCAGGAAGCGGCGGCGTATATCGGCAGCGAGTTCGCCGTGGCGGTAGCCAACGGGACCGACGCCCTGGTGCTTTCGCTACGCGCCCTGGATATCGGCCCGGGGGATGAGGTGATCACCTCGCCCTTCACCTTTTTCGCCACCGCCGAGGCGATCTCCATGGTCGGGGCGACCCCGGTTTTTGCCGACATCGATGAGGCGAGTTTCAATCTGGACCCCGCGAGCGTGGCGGCCCGGATCAACGAGCGGACCCGGGCGATCCTGCCGGTGCATATTTTTGGTAACCCGGCGGATATGGAGCGGCTGAACCAGTTGGCCCGGCAGCATGGCCTGAAGGTCATTGAAGATGGTGCCCAGGCATTTGGCGCGCGTGCCGGGGAGTCCACCGTGGGCAGTCTGGGGGACAGCGGCTGTTTCAGTTTCTATCCCACCAAGGTGCTGGGTTGCTACGGCGACGGCGGGCTGATCAGCACCAGCGACGAGGTGATCCGGAAGCGTCTGCTGAAACTGCGCAATCACGGTGCCAGCGCACCATTTACCCATGATGAACTGGGCTATAACAGCCGCCTGGATGAGGTGCAGGCCGCCCTGTTGCGGATCAAGCTGGAGAAGCTGGAGCAGGATATCGCCGCCCGCACCCAGGTGGCCGACTGGTATGACGCGCGGCTTGCCGGACTCGATCTGGTGACGCCGCTACGCCCCGCCCAGGGGCGCCATGCGTTCAATCTCTATACCATCCGCCATCCCCGCCGGGACGCGCTGCGGGCACACCTGAATGAGCATCGGATAGGCAACAGCCAGTGCTATCCCCTGGGGCTGCATCTGCAGCGGATCTATGCCGGGCTCGGCTATCGCCCCGGGGATCTGCCGGTCGTGGATCGCCTGTGTGGCGAGACCCTGTCGTTACCGATCTTCCCGGCCATGACCGAGACGCAGGTCGATTACGTCTGTGACCGGGTGGCCGGGATCTGAAACGGTGCCGGCCGCATTGAGCGGCCAGTGATTAGTCCGTAGTCGCGCGGGGTGGACACGTAGTCTGTGCCGCCTTGTTGTCCCGGAAATCGGGGTCGGAGTCAAGCCGCCAATAACGGGTGTCATTTCTCCAATGATTGTGCGGCTTGACTCCGACCCCTGCGAACAGACGGCACCCATGTGGCGCCCTATGATCGGGTTTCGGAGCCCTTAGTCCTCATCCAAATCCATATCGATATCCAGATCATCCTCCAGATCCGGATCTTCAATCTCATCCAATTCCGCCTCCACCTTTGCGGTGCTGGGCTGGGGGGTCAGTTCCACTTGTTTCAGGCGCATGGAGGCGCGCGGCGAGAACTCTTTTTTCGCCTTGGTATAACCGGTATTGAGCAGGCTGGTCAGGTAGGATTCATCCTTGGTGAGCTCGCGCAGCTTGGGTTCGACTATGCCCACCTGGAATTCGAGGATCTTGTTGCGGTTCAGGGAATAGAGGTAGACGGTGTTGGCGTTGCCCGTTTCCAGGTTCAGGTCGCGCAGTACCGGTGAGCTTTTAGTACCAGCCTCAAGAAAACCGTGCCAATAATTCTTTTTGCTCATTTTTACCCCGCATCATTGAAACTTTTTCCCAGGCGGAACGCAGAGGAGAACCGCCTGAATAGCTATAAAACCTCCGGGTCCTGCAGGGTCTGCAGGAGCGGAATCGGCCTGATCTTATTTTAAAATCAGGCGTTCGACAATAGTTTCCGATACGAAGTTTTAGCGCAATTTTGGGCTTGGTTTTTTGCCTCCGTAACCCCGTTGGGAGGCCAGGCCACCAGCAATTCTAAATTTGGCGAGAATTCATTTTTAGCCGCAAATGAACGAGAATAAATTTACTATAACCCCTCCGGTGGTTTGGTGGACGCCAGCGGGGTGAGGCATAACGGGAAAATTCATAATGGGCTGGACCCTGGAGAACCACGGATTCACACAGATAAACACGGATTCGGAATTTTCATCTCCTATCTGTGTATATCCGTGTCCATCCGTGGTTCCTTACTAACCGGATTGGGATAACTAAACGGCTATTGAACGCCCTATTTAGGATTGTTGCGAGACCACAGCCCCCGTTGCGGGACTAATACTCCTGTAGCACCAGGTCGCTGAAAAGGGCGTTTCGCTCCTGTTCGGAGGCCGCTTCGAGGGCATTGTCGACCAGTTCCCGGGTCAGGTGCGAGGCAAACAGTTGGATGAAATCGTAATGGTATGCCCGCAGGAACAGGCCCGGCCTGAAGCCGAGCCGGGTGGTGCTCGGGGGAAACAGGTGCGTGGCATCGAGGGAGCACAGGTCTTTGTCCTGATCGGGGCTGTAGGCCATCTTAGCCAGGATGCCGATGCCGAGGCCCAGTCTGACATAGGTTTTGATCACATCGGCATCGGTCGCCGTGAACACCACATTCGGCTCCAGGTCGTGACGGCGAAACGCCTTGTCGAGCTGGGAACGGCCGGTAAAGCCGAACACATAGGTAACGATCGGGTACTCCGCCACCGCCTCCAGGGTCAAGGGGTGAACCTCCCGCAACGGATGGTCGCAGGGGGTGATGATGGTCCGGTTCCAGTGATAGCAGGGCATCATGATGAGGTTGCCGAAGTCCACCGTTGCCTCGGTGGCGATGGCGAAATCCACCGCGCCGCCGGCCGCCATCTCGGAAATCTGTTCCGGGTTGCCCTGGTGCATCTGCAGGTCGACCGCGGGGTAGCGTGCGCGAAACGCCTTGATCACGGGTGGCAGGACGTAGCGGGCCTGGGTGTGGGTGGTGGCGATGGAGAGGCTGCCGGCGCGCGGATCGCTGAATTCGCTGGCCACATCGCGGATCGAGTCCACTTCCCTGAGCACCGCCTCGGCACGGCTGATGATCGCCGTGCCGGCATCGGTGATGCCGGTCAACTGGCGGCCGGTCCGCTCGAAAATGGTGACACCGAGCTCATCTTCCAGCAGGCGGATCTGCTTGCTTACGCCGGGTTGGGAAGTGAACAGGCGCTCGGCGGCCGCGGTAATGTTCAGGTCATTCTGGGCGACTGCCAGGAGAAAACGGAGCTGTTGTAATTTCATGGTGCGACTCAATATATATAATGATTCTTATTGCCGCTATAACAATCAACTATTTCTATAGACGGAAAAGTTATTTTGATGTATTGTCTCGCCGCGCTATAGTCTGGTGCAAGCATATTCCTCGTTGCTGGAGCAACCGGAAGCACGCCGCGACTATTAACATTGTAGGAAGCTTTTCAATGAGCGCAGTACAGAGAGTAGATGAATCTGCAAGAAACGGTTCCGTATTGGCCAGTCTCGGTTTTGATGATGACGGTTTCCTGTGTGATGCGGCGGTCTGGGATGATCGGGTGGCGGAGCGGCTTGCCGAACTGGAAGGCGTCGCACCCCTGCAGGCGGCCCACTGGCGGGTGATCCGCTTCGTGCGCGACCGCTATCTACGGCTGGGTGCCATCCCCCCCATGCGCCGGATATGCCGCAGCAGTGAGCTTTCAAGGAGCGAGGTGAAGGCGCTTTTCGGCGGCTGCCTCCAGGTTTGGCGCATCGCCGGGCTGCCCAATCCGGGCGAAGAGGCCAAGTCCTATTTGAGTTAAACCCAGAATTTTTCTGTCCGGCCCGGCCGGTCAGTACCGCTGAGAGGCGGAATCAGTATTAAGGGCTTGCCCTTTCACCGCGTTATACCTCCCTTTGCCCGGTTCGTCCGGGCGTTTTTTTGTCCATCAAGAAGCGTTTTCTCCGCCCGTTGCCAGCCGATGTGCCGCCACTATGGCCGCGTGCAGGCTGCCGATGTCGGCCTGGCCGCTGCCGGCGAGATCGAGGGCGGTACCGTGATCCACCGAGGTGCGGATGATCGGCAGGCCGAGGGTGATGTTCACCGCATTGCCGAAACCCAGGTGTTTGAGTACCGGCAGCCCCTGATCGTGATACATGGCCAGCACAGCGTCCGCCCGTTTCAGGTGCCGGGGGGTAAACAGGGTATCCGCGGGCAGGGGGCCCTCCAGACGCATCCCCTCGCGGCGCAGCCGCTCCAGGACCGGGATGATGGTGTCGATCTCCTCCATGCCGAGATGCCCGCCTTCACCGGCATGCGGATTGAGTCCGCAGACCAGGATCCCGGGGTCGGGCAGGGCAAAGCGCCGGGTCAGGTCGCGGTGCAGGATCCTGAGCACGCGTTCCAGGGAGGCCTGGGTGATGGCGGCACTGACATCCTTGAGTGGCAGATGGGTGGTGGCCAGGGCCACCCGCAGGCCGGGGCAGGCCAGCATCATCACCGGGAAGGCATTGGTCAGCCGGGCAAGAAACTCGGTATGGCCGGAGAAGGGGATGCCGGCGTCGTTGATTACCCCCTTGTGGATCGGGCCGGTCACCAGGGCGCTGAAGCGGTTTGCCAGGCAACCCTGCGTCGCCTGGGTCAGGGTCTCCAGCACATAAGCGGCATTGGCCGGTTCCAGGATGCCCGGTATGACCGGTGCGGCCAGGTCTACCGAAACCACACTGAGGCTGCCGGCGGTCTGCGTTGCCGGTTGGGCGGGATCATAGGGGCGGATGTGGAGCGGGAGGGAGAGCCGTGCCGCCCGCTCCGTCAGCAGCTGCGCTGAACAGACCGCCACCAGCGGATACTCCCGCGTCTCCTGGGCCAGTTGTACGCACAGGTCGGGGCCGATGCCGGCGGGCTCACCCGGGGTGAAGGCGAGGGGTGGGCGCGGCATGCTCAATCCCATCTCCCTCAGGAGTCGCTGATGCGGATGTCGATGAACGCTTCGTCCTTGAGGCGGCGCAGATAGAGTTCACCTTCCTCGGACGCCTTGCGATTGCTGATCGCCTTCCTCGCTTCCGCCTTCAGCACCTCGGTGGTGCTGTCGTGTTCCCGCCGCTCCAGCAGTTGCGCCAGATGCCAGCCGTATTCGGTGCGGAACGGTTGGGTCAGCTCGCCGGGGGCCAGCTTGGCAATCTCCTCATCAAACCGCGGCAACAGCGCGCCGGGGGTGACCCAGCCCAGATCGCCACCCTTGATGGCGGAGGATTTGTCGTCCGAGTGGGAACGGGCCAGGGCGGAAAAGTCGTCGCCGCCGCTAATGCGCTGGCGCAACTGCTCCAGGCGGGTACGGGCGTCGTTGTTCGAGGTGACCTCATTGGTGCTGATCAGGATATGCCGGACATGGCTCTGGGTGACGATCTTGCGCTCGCCCCCCCGGTAGTCGTTCAGTTTGATGATGTGGTACCCGCTGGCGGTGCGGATCGGGTCACTGATCTCCCCCCGCTCCATGTTGATCACCAGGTCGACGAAGATGGTGGGCAGCTGGTTGGCCGGTCGCCAGCCAAGGTCGCCCCCTTCCAGCGCCTGGCGGCCATCCGATTTGGTGATCGCAATATCGGTGAAGTCGGCGCCGGCGCGCAGCGATTCGACCAGCGACTCCGCCTGCCGGCGCGCACGCTCCATCTGCTCCGGTGAGGCGGCCTCCGGGGTGGCGATCAGGATATGCTGCAGCTGGTAGGCGGAGCGCTCGCCCAGGCTGCCGGCCTGGCGTGCGATATAGGTCTCCACTTCCTGGTCGGTGACCCGGATGCGCCGGCGTACCTCCTGGTCCAGCAGTTGCTGCAGGGTGATCTCCTCCTGGATGTTCTGACGGAAGCTGCGGAAACTGATGCCGCCCTCCTCCAGCGTGCGGCGGAATTCGGACAGGCTCAGTTCGTTGTTCCGGGCGATATTGTTGATCGCCTGGGCGACGATGTCTTCGCTGACATTGATGCCGGCCCGTGTGGCGGCGGCCAGCTGCAGTTTTTTCAGGATCAGCCTTCCCAGTACCTGTTTTTCAATAATTGTCTGGGGTGGCAGGCGCTGTCCCTGCTGGCGCAGTTGCGCGACGATCTTCATGATCTCCCTGTCCAGTTCACTGCGGACGATGATGTCATCGTCGACCACGGCGATAATCTCGTCCACCGGTTCGATCGGTTGGCTGAGGGCGAATGTGGCTGGTCCATACAGGAGGGCCACGCCCAGGAGCAGCGCCCCCAGGTTGTTTAACAGGGTCTTTCCAGTGGTCATGAATATGTCAATCAGTTGTCAGTGTGATAGCCCAGGATACCGCGTTCCAGGAATTGATCAATCTTGTCGCCGAGACTGGTGAGCCCTTTCAGCTCCAGCTGCAGGAACAGGGCGAGGTTGCCGTCGGCATTGGCATCGGTGCGATAGTCGCGGACGACAAAACGGCTGACCCAGCAGCAGCTCTCGTACTCGACTCCGGCAAAGGTCTCCATGCTTGTCTCATGCAGCAACGAGTAGTTCCAGCGGCCGACCGCGTGCAGCCGGTGGGTGATCGGCCAGCGTGCCGACAGGTCGGTCTGCTCGATGGAGCCGTTGGTATAGCGGTAAGTCAGGTTGAGGATGCGCCGTCGCTCGTCCAGGTAGTGAATGCCGAAGGCCCCCCGTTCCGTTTCGTTGCCGCTGGCGTGCGGGTTCCACTGCAGCCCCGCCTGCATGCGCCACTCACGGCTCAGCCGGGCGGCCACCTCGGCGACGATCGATGAGCTGTCCTCCTGGGGCACCGCACCGCTGCTGATCAGCTGTACCTCCCGGTCCCTGAAATAGAAGATCTGACCGATACTGGCGCGGAAGAGTTCCTCGCCGCTGGCGCTGCTCAGTCCCCGGGTGGTGAGGGCGGTGGTCAGCTGGTTGGCGTCCCCCACCTTGTCGACACCGCTGAAGCGGTTCTCGCGGAACAGGTTGGCGAAGCTGAAGTCCAGCGCGCCGGTGTCGAAGTCCGGGAGATCGCTCTGATCCTCTTTTGGCGTATAGAGATAGTACAGGCGCGGCTCCAGGGTATGGGTGATGGCGTTGCCGAACCAATTGCCGCCGCGGTCGAAGTAGAGTCCGCTGTCCAGGCTCAGGGTCGGCAAGGTGCGGCTCGGGTTGTCACTCAACCCGGGGGTCTGGTTCTCCAGGCTGTAACGGGTGTGGTGCAGGCTCAGCTTGGGCGTCAGGAAGCCCCAGGGGCGGCGCAGCGGCAGGCTGACCCCGGGCTGCAGATCGAAGCGTTCGCCCTTCACCTTGTTGTCCGAGCTGTGGCCGAAGTGGACATACTCGCTGCGCAGGTGGTAGGTCAGGCCCATCGCCTGATCCGGTTTCTCCAGGTTGAGCAGCAACTGGGGCAGGCGGCTGTAGGGACGGTCATTGAGGGCGATGGTGCTGTCGATGGTCTGGAACTGCTGGGCGCGGCCGAGAAAGCTCCAGCCATCGCCAAAGTACTGGACGTCCCCGCGCCGTTCCTGGTGTTGCACGCTGGTGGCGGCCAGGCTGGCGCCCAGGTCATCGAGATAGTCGTTATCGGAGACGTAATTGAGATTGATGTCATAGCTCCAGCGCGGCGCCGGCGTCCCGTTCAGCAGCATGTTGAGCGCGCCGCGGGTACTGTTCTCTCCCGGCCCCCGTTCACTGTCGCTCGGCAGCAGCTCGCCACGGACCTCGCCTTTGTTGCGCTCGGTCAGATAGCGAAATTCTCCCCCCAGTAGGATGCCGCGCTTGCTCATGATGCGCGGGGTGAAGGTGGCATCCAGATGGGGGGCGATATTGAAATAGTAGGGGATGGAGGCGTCCGCGCCGCTGTTTTCCGAGCTGCCGATGGTAGGCGGCAGGAAGCCCGATTTTCTCCGGTCATCGATTGGGAAGGTGGCGTAAGGGAGATAGATGAAGGGCACCCCCTTGAAGCGCAGTTTCGCATGGCGCGCCACGCCCACGCCGCTGGCCTGATCGATCTCGATCTCCTCGGCCTCCACCTGCCAGTCGCTGTTGCCCGGTGGGCAGGTGGTGTAGCGGACATCGCTATAGCGGGACTGATCCGTATTCAGTATTTCCGCCGTGCCGGCATTGCCCCGCGCCAGTGGATCGGTGAGGCGGAATTCGGCCTGTTCCGCGCTGCCCTGCCGGGTATTCAGGTTGTAGTGCATTTCACTGCCGGTGACCCGCAGTCCCGGCTGCTCCAGGTAGACGTTACCCTCGGCGTCCAGGGTATTGCCCCCTTTCAGGTAAGTGACGTGGTCCGCCTGCAGGCGTTCGTTGGCGTGTTCGACCTGGACATTGCCGGAAAAATCCGCACGGCCTTCGCTGCGGTAGAGATCGGCCGCGTCGGCCTCGATCCGGGTACTGGTGTCCGCAATCGGCAGGCTGGGCGGGTGCCGGGGGGATCGATCCGCGGCGCACTGACTCCAGTCGAGGCCGCGGTCGATCCGCGCCACGTCCACAGGTGATGGAGCGACCGACATTGTCGCTTCGGGGCGCTGGGCTGTGGCGGGTGCCGATGGCGTGACCGGGGGTGTCTCGGCGGCAGGAGCTTGCTGATGGATGTCGGGTGTTGTGCTGGCGGTAGTACTCGTCTCTGCCTGGGTGGATTGCGCGGAAGCCTCGGGTGCCTGCTCCATCGCCTGGCTATCATTCGACGTGGCGGTTTTACCGGTGGTGATGACCGCGGGCGCAACCTCGACCGGAGCCGGTGGCGTCTCGGTGGCGTTGTCTTGTATGGGCGGGGTTGTCGTGGCTTCCGTTGATGCGGTTGTTCCAGGGGTGGATTGATCCTCCTCAGTGGCCTGTTCGGCGTCACCGCCAGGGGCCTGCGGCGTGATCAGCGGCGTGATCGCCACCGCCTCGGGTGTCCGGGGCTCTTCCAGGGGTTGGGTGGTGACACCCCCTTGAACGGGTTGCTCCAAGCTACTATCGCTGGTTATGGGTGGTGTGTCGGCGGGTCGTTCAATCGCCACCGGCTCGGGAGGGACCGGTACGCCATCCTGGAAGCACTCCCAGCCGCCATCGCTGGATACGCGACAATCCCATTTTGGAGCGGCTTGAGCGGCAGGAACCAACAGCAATCCACTGATGGCAAGTGGTAGCATCCTTCTTTTTCCGGGCACGGCAACTCTCTGAATTCTTCTGATTAGGTTGGATCGGCAGGGGGCCATTCGGCCACTCCCGCCCTATACTGCCCCTGGGCGCCGCTCCCCTGGCGGCACGCTGCGGCTTCCGAATGTGAGAAGCCGTGGCAAGAGCCGCATAAAATCGCATAGAATCGCCTTTTCTTCAATGGCCGCAACTGCTTTCACTCTACCGCGCTACTCGTCGGGCGGGGGAGAAGGCCGGCCTGCCGCAGTACGGAACCGGTAATGCCCAAGAGAGAACACGCCCTGACCCAATGGTTGACCG
The DNA here is from genome assembly GCF_025175675.1 of Sedimenticola hydrogenitrophicus. Taxonomy (GTDB): domain Bacteria; phylum Pseudomonadota; class Gammaproteobacteria; order Chromatiales; family Chromatiaceae; genus Sedimenticola; species Sedimenticola hydrogenitrophicus. Next base: position 84,587 of record NZ_JANIOA010000005.1, on the reverse strand, counting down.
AGCAGATTGGCCTGCGGGATTTCCGTATCGAGCCGGCCTCGGACGATGCCAGCTTCCGGCGCTATTTTCGTCTTACCCTGGCCGACGGGGAGACCCGGATCGCCATGGATGCCCCGCCGGAGCAGGAGGATTGTGTGCCGTTTCTGCATATCGCTGCGCAGCTGGGTGCGGTCGGTCTGCATGTGCCTATGATCCATGCCGCCGATCCGGCGCAGGGTTTTATCCTGCTGGAGGATCTTGGTACGGTGCACTACCTGGACCGGATGAACGAAGCGACCGCGGACCGGCTCTATGGTGATGCCCTGGCCGCCCTGGCAGTGCTGCAGTCGGTGGGGCCGCGCGAGGGGCTTCCGCCCTATGATGCGCAGCTGCTGCGACGGGAGATGGCGCTGTTTCCCGACTGGCTGCTGGGGCGGCATCTCGAGCTGAGCCTGGATGCTGCCGAGCAGGCGCTGCTGCGAGAGTGTTTCGATCTGCTGGTGGAGAGTGCCCTGGAGCAGCCCCGGGTCTGCGTGCATCGGGACTACCACAGCCGCAACCTGCTGCTGAGCGAATCCCCCAGCCCCGGGATCCTCGACTTTCAGGACGCGGTGCTGGGGCCGGTCACCTATGACCTGGTGTCGCTGCTCAAGGACTGTTACATCGCCTGGCCGATGGTGCGGGTGCAGGCTTGGGCTCTGGGCTATTTCCAGCTGGCGGTGCAGTCGGGGGTGTTGCAGCCGTCCCACGAAGCGCGGTTCCTGCGCTGGTTCGATCTGATGGGGGTGCAGCGGCACCTGAAGGCGAGCGGGATCTTCGCCCGCCTCAACCACCGCGACGGCAAGCCCGGTTACCTGGCGGATATCCCGCGCACCCTGGGCTATATCGTCGAGGTGGCCGGCCGCTATCCGGAGCTGGCCGGACTGGGCGAGCTGATCGAGCGGCGGGTGCTGCCCCGGCTCTAGAGTTGTCGGGAACAGCGGCAGGTGCCCCGCCTGCCGCTTTCCACGCCTTATTCGCCCGCCTGCTCCCGGGCCACCGCCCGGTAGCCGATGTCGTTGCGATAGTAGACATCGTCCCAACTGATCTGCCGGACCAGGGCGTAGGCGCGCGCCTGCGCCTCGGCCACGCTGTCGCCCAGGGCGGTGGCGCACAGCACCCGGCCGCCGGCGGTGACCACGGTGCCATCCCGTTGCGCGGTGCCGGCGTGGAACACCTTCTCGCCCGCCACCGGCTCGGTCGGCAGGCCGCTGATCACATCGCCCTTGCGGTAGTCGGCGGGATAACCGCCGGCCGCCAGCACCACGCCGAGGGAGGCGCGCGGGTCCCAGTCGGCCTGCTCCCGGTCCAGTCGCCCCTCCAGGGCGGCCAGGCAGTGGGCCACCAGGTCCGACTTCATGCGCAGCATGATCGGCTGGGTCTCTGGATCGCCGAAGCGGCAGTTGTACTCCAGTACCTTGGGCACGCCCTCGGCGTTGATCATCACCCCGGCATAGAGGAAGCCGGTGTAGGGCAGCCCCTCGGCCGCCATGCCCGCCACCGTCGGCCGGATCACCTCGTCCATGATCCGCTCATGCATCGCGGGGGTGACCACCGGGGCCGGTGAGTAGGCGCCCATGCCGCCGGTGTTCGGCCCCCGGTCGCCGTCGTCCCGGGCCTTGTGGTCCTGGGAGCTGGCCATGGGCAGGATGTGCTCGCCATCCACCATGACGATGAAGCTGGCCTCCTCGCCGGTGAGAAACTCCTCGATCACCACCCGGTGTCCCGCCTCGCCGAAGCTGTTGCCGGCGAGCATGTCGCGCACCGTGGCCTCGGCGACGCTCATCTCCGCGGCGATGATCACCCCCTTGCCGGCGGCCAGGCCATCCGCCTTGATGACGATCGGCACGCCCACGCGATGCAGGTAGTCCAGGGCCGGGTCGATGTCGGTGAAGTTGCCGTAGGCGGCGGTGGGGATCCGGTGGCGCGCCAGGAAATCCTTGGTGAAGGCCTTGGAGCCCTCCAGCTGGGCCGCCCCCTGGCTGGGTCCGAAACAGTTCAGGCCGGCGGCCTGGAAGGCGTCCACCACCCCCAGAACCAGCGGGGCCTCCGGGCCGACGATGGTCAGGCCGACCTGATGGGTCTGGGCGAACTCAACCAGGGCCTCGATATCTTCCACGCCGATCGGCACGTTCTCCATGCCCGGCTCCAGCGCCGTGCCGGCATTGCCCGGTGCCAGGTAGATCTTCTCCGCCAGGGGGGACTGGGCGGCCTTCCAGGCCAACGCATGTTCGCGGCCGCCGCCGCCGATAATCAGGATGTTCATGTTGGATTGCCCTGCATTTTCAAATTTAAGTTATTCGCGCCTGCTCAAAAACCCCATGCAAACAGACCCAGGCATCCTGCGGGTTGTGTGCAACGTTATGGGGAAGTAGCCGTTATTCGTGTTCATTTGCGTTCATTCGCGGCTCATCTTTTTCGTAGGTGCGGCTGAGTCAGATCAATAAGCAAGAATAAGTATTAGTCAGCGGTGCGTGGTCACGCCCCGGTCGCTGCGCTCGAAGAAGCGGGTGATGTTGTCGGTTTCCGGGGTGGCGCTTTCCAGTTTCAGTCGTGCCAGCGCCTGGCTGGTATTCAGCCCGGCGTGGTAGAGGGTCTTGTAAGTCTGCTTGATGGCGGCGCGGTTCGCCGCCGGCATACCGGCGCGCCGCAGCCCGACCGTATTGAGGCCGATCACCCGGGCCGGATTGCCGTCGCAGGTGACATAGGGCGGGATGTCCTTCACCACCTTGGCGCAGCCGGCGATCATGGCGTAGTCGCCGATAAAGCAGAACTGATGGATGGCCACCAGGCCGGAGATGAAGATCCGCTCGCCCAGCTCCACGTGGCCGGCCACGGTGCTGTTGGGACCGAACACGTTGTGACTGCCGAGCCGGCAGTCGTGGCCGGCATGGAAGCCGCACATGAAGTAGTTGTGGTCGCCGATCTGGGTGCCGCCCTCGGTCTTCACTCCGCGGCTGATGTTCACCCCTTCGCGGAACTGGTTGTGGTCGCCGATCAGTAATGGTCGGCTTTTGTCCGGGGTAAAGCCCAGGTCCTGCGGCTCGCAGCCAAGCGCGGCGCCGTGGTACACCCGGTTGTGGCGGCCCAGCCGGGTGCCCTCGAAGATGCGTACCCCACTCTCGATGCGACAGCCCTCGCCGATCACGACATCCGCCTCGATGATCGAATAGGGTCCTACCCGGACGGACTCATGCAGGCGGGCGCTGTCATGGATGATGGCGGTTGGATGAATGTTCATGGCAATGGATTTGTAGCGGGCACCCACAACCGGATACCCGCTGTGTCAGGTTTAGTGGCGGAAGTGGCGCATGCCGGTGAAGACCATGGCGATGTCGTGCTCATCGGCCGCCGCGATCACCTCGTCGTCGCGCATCGAGCCGCCCGGCTGGATCACTGCGCGGATGCCCGCGGCGGCGGCGTTGTCCAGGCCGTCGCGGAACGGGAAGAAGGCGTCCGAGGCCATTACCGATCCCGGCACCACCAGTCCGGCCTGCTCGGCCTTGATGGCGGCGATGCGGGCCGAGTTGACCCGGCTCATCTGTCCCGCGCCGACGCCGACGGTCATGCCGTCCCGGCAATAGACGATGGCGTTGGACTTGACGAACTTGGCCACCCGCCAGCTGAACAGCAGTGCCTCCATCTCCGCTTCGCTGGGGGCCCGTCGGGTCACCACCTGGAGCTGGTTGTAGAGCTGCAGATCGGCGTCCTGCACCAGCAGGCCGCCGTTGACCCGCTTCATCTCCAGGCGGTGGCTGGACTCGCGGTCCCAGGCGCCGCAGGCCAACAGGCGCACGTTCTTCTTGGCCGCGACGATCGCCACCGCCTCGTCGGTGACCTCCGGGGCGATGATCACCTCGACGAACTGCTTGTCGACAATGGCCTGCGCGGTCCTGGCGTCCAGGGTCCGGTTGAAGGCGATGATGCCGCCGAACGCCGACTCCGGATCGGTGCTGAAGGCGCGCTCATAGGCCTCGGTCAGATCGGCACCGAAGGCAACGCCGCAGGGGTTGGCGTGCTTGACGATGACGCAGGCCGGGGCCTCGTAGAACTGCTTGACGCACTCCAGGGCGGCGTCGGTATCGGCGATGTTGTTGTAGGAGAGCTCCTTGCCCTGCAACTGTCGGGCGGTGGCGATGCACGCCTCGGGCTGGTCGCGTTCGATGAAGAAGGCCGCCTTCTGGTGCGGATTCTCGCCATAGCGCATGGTCTGCACCTGGCGATACTGCAGGTTGATGGTGCGCGGGAAGTCCGTGGTTTCGCCAGCCACACGGGCACCCAGGTAGTTGGCGATGGCGCCGTCATAATTGGCGGTGTGCTCGAAGGTCTTCACCGCCAGGTCGAAGCGGGTGGTGTCGCTGACGCGACCGTCGTTGCTGTCCATCTCCTGCAGCACGCGGGCATAGTCCCCGGCATCGACGATGACCGTGACATCCTTGTGGTTCTTGGCCGCTGCGCGCAGCATGGTGGGGCCGCCGATGTCGATGTTCTCGATCGCGGTGGGCAGGTCGCAGTCCGGGTTGGCGACGGTCTCCTCGAACGGGTAGAGGTTGACCACGATCATGTCGATCGGCGCGATGCCGTTGTCGGCCATCACCGCGTCATCGATGCCGCGCCGGCCGAGGATGCCGCCATGGATCTTCGGGTGCAGGGTCTTGACCCGGCCGTCCATCATTTCGGGGAATCCGGTGTGGGCCGAGACCTCGGTGACCGGGATCTGCTGTTCCGCCAACAGGCGGGCGGTACCGCCGGTGGAGAGGATCTCCACGCCGCGCTGATGAAGTGCCTGGGCGAACTCCACGATGCTGGACTTGTCGGAGACACTGATGAGGGCTCGGCTGATTGCTGTCATGATCCTGAACCTGCTTCTGCTGGATGATTAATGGAAACGCGGCCGGCCGGCCGCGTTATGGGTTCGTTTGCTATCTCGTCAATCGGCTCAATCGAGATCGTAAAGAGCCAGCTTCTTACGCAGGGTGCTGCGGCTGATGCCGAGAATCTCGGCAGCACGGGTCTGGTTACCCTCGGTGTGGGTCATGACGGTCTCCAGCAGTGGCTGCTCCACCTCGGCCAGCACCATCTGGTAGATGTTGGCCGCGCTGTGGCCGTCCAGCTGCCGGAAGTAGCTGGCGAGGGCATCCCTGACGCATTCGCGCAGGGGTTCTGTTGCCTTGTTCTTGGCCACGGAAAAGTGTGGCTTGTTGGGTTCTTGCGCCAGTAAGGCTTCCATCGTCATGCTGCCCGCTCCTTATTTATGGCCAACTGATCGAAAAATTCCACGATCAGGGCTTTTTGTTTTTCCGTTGAGTCGGTTGTATTTATGCGCTGTCTGAAGAGCGCGCCTCCCGGTTGGGTCTTGCTGTACCAGGCGATATGCTTGCGTGCGATGCGCACCCCCTGAAACTCGCCGTAAAATGTGTACAGGTTCCCCAAGTGCTCCAATAGGATATCGCGAATCCATGCCGGTTGGGGAGCGGAATGTTTTTCCCCCGTTTTCAGGTAGTGGTCGATCTCGCGAAATATCCAGGGGCGTCCCTGGGCGGCCCGGCCAATCATGATAGCATCGGCGTCGGTCAGTTCCAGCACCTTTTTTGCTTTTTCCGGCGATTCGATATCGCCATTGGCGATCACCGGGATGGTGACCGCCTGCTTGATCGCGCGGATGGTATGGTACTCCGCACTGCCGGAGAAGCCGCAGGCGCGGGTGCGGCCGTGCACCGCCAGGGCCCGGATGCCGCTGGCCTCGGCGATGCGTGCGATCTCCAGGCCGTTACGGTTGTCCGGGTCCCAACCGGTGCGGATCTTCAGGGTGACCGGTGCCTCCACTGCCCGCACCACGGCGTCGAGAATGCGTCCCACCAGGGGCGGGTCCATCAGCAGTGCCGAGCCGGCGGCCACCCGGCACACTTTCTTGGCCGGACAGCCCATGTTGATGTCGATGATCTGGGCGCCGTGGTCGACATTGATCCGCGCCGCCTCCGCCATGGTCCGCGGATCGGCGCCGAGGATCTGTACCGAGACCGGGCCCGGTTCACCCGCGAAGTCGAGCCGGCGCACCGTCTTGCGGGTGCCGCGCAGCGAGGCATCTGAGGAGATCATCTCGGAGACCGCCATGCCGGCGCCGAGGCGGCGACAGAGCCGGCGGAACGGCCGGTCCGTGACCCCTGCCATCGGTGCGACCAGCAGATTGTTGTCGAGTTGGTAAGGACCGATGCGCATCGTCTATCTATACAGGCCGGTTGATTCTGGAGCGGTCGCGAAGAGAGGCGGCTATGGTACGACGATCCATCGGAAGGGACAAGGGACAAGCGCCCGACCTGGGTGCTGTCGGGAACTCAGTAGAAGTCGAACTGGAATCCCACTACCTGGTCGCCCGGGTCCTCCAGTTCCAGGTGGATAGTCTCGGGAATGCCCGGCTGCAACAGACCCCTGGGCGTGTCGCGGTACTCCTCCGGGCTGAACCGGCGCCGGGCGATCAGGCCGCCGCTGCTGTCCAGCAGGCTCAGTTCCAGTTGCGGCCAGGGCTGGATGAAGTCGGCGTCATTGCGCAGGATGAGCATCAACTTCAGGGCGCCCTCCCGGTCCGGGTGGGTGGTGATGGCGCGGGAGACCACGTGCAGTTTTTCCGGTTCATGCCGGGGCGGCAGCTGACAGAGCAGCAGCTCGCAGGCGCTCTCCAGCAGCTCCCGGCCGGCGGGGTAGCGCAACAGGTGATCACGCCCGAACCAGGCGAGCTGGCCCAGGGCCACGAGCAACAGCAGCAAGATGGCGAGTGACCAGCCGAGGGTGCCCCGGCGGCGGCCGATATCCTCCAGGCTTTCCTCCAGCGAGAGGGGCGCGGTCTCGGCCGGCTGGATCTCGGGCAGGTCGTGGGGGATGTCGAACGGGACCCTGGCGGGACGCGGCGCATCCGCCGACGGATAGCCCGGCTCGGTGTCGGCATCGACTGTCTCCTCCCCTGCCGTGTCCGGCTCGCAGCCGAAATCGGTCTCGCGGGCCGACTCGGGGGGCGGCTCGACAGGTGGCTCGATGGATTCATGCAGCTGCGAGTCCAGGCCGATACGGACACTGTCCATCTCCGGATCGTCGAAGTGATAGAGCGGCTCGAACGGGTCGCGCTCGTCATCCCTGGCCAATCCCTCGGCAGCCTCCTGCTCCGGTTCCGGCGCGGGCGTCTCCGGGCTGATCTGCAGGGTCAGCAGCAGTTCGGACAGGCTGCTGTGCATCTCCCCGCGACTGATCTCCTGCGCGGGGCTGTCGAACGGCAGTTCCAGGTTCTGTGGCGGTGGATACGCCTCGATCAGGCGGGATTCCGGCCAGTCTGTCGCCGGGGGTGGCTCGCGCAGGTTGTCCAGGGCGCTGAACACCCGGTCGCAACGGCAGCAGTGGGCCTTGCCGGCGGCCGCTTTCAGCTGCTCGCTGCTGATGCGGAACAGGGTCTGGCAGTGGGGGCACTGGGTATACACGGTCAGTGGGTCCTGTTCATTGCCGGGTTCCCTCCAGCAGCACCCACTCCTCCTGGTGCCGCGGCGGCTGCATGGCGAAGGCCTCGGCATAGGCGTCACTGACCATCTGCGCCTGCTCGCTGAGGATCCCGGAGAGGATGATGCGGCCGCCCGGGCGGGTCAGTCCGGTCAACTGTTCCTTGAGCTCGATCAGGGTGCCGGCGAGGATGTTGGCCAGCACCAGGTCCACCGGGTGTCCGGGCAGATCGGCGGGGTCACAAGGCTGCAGCCGCTCCAGCACGCTGTTCTTTTCGGCATTGGCGACGGTGGCCTGCATCGCCTGCGGGTCGTGGTCGGTGGCATACACTCGCTTCGCCCCCAGCTTCAGCGCCGCCACCGCGAGAATCCCCGAGCCGCAGCCGAAGTCGATCAGCTCCAGCCCCTCCAGCGGGGTGCGGTCCAGCCACTGCAGGCAGAGGGCGGTCGTCGGGTGGGTACCGGTGCCGAAGGCGAGTCCCGGATCCAGCTCGACGACGATGGCGTCGTCCTGCTCTACGTGCCGGCCCTGAGGGCAGATCCACAGCCGCCGGCCAAAGGACATGGCGTGGAAGTTGTCCAGCCAGGCGCGCTCCCACGCCTGGTCCTCCAGCACCTCAAGGGCGAGGCTGCGGGTGACGTCGCGGTTGAGGGTCTGGTTGAGGGTCTGGTTGATGCGCTGGCGCAGCTCGTCGCTGTCGATGTCGCCGGCAAACAGGCCGGTGACCCGGGTCAGCTTCCAGAGGGGGAGTTCGCCCGGCCCGGGTTCCAGCAACGGTTCATCCTCGGCGTCCTCTAGGGTGGTGGAGAGGGCGCCGAGATGTTCAAACAGCAACTCGATCAGCGGTGCCTGATCCTTGCCGGTAGTCAGATGGGCCTGTATCCAGGGCACGTTCAGCTCCTGTTGGCCGGCCCCGGTCTCCGCCGCGAGCCCGCCGCTTGCTACTAGATACCCAGTTTCTTTTCCAGGTAATGAATGTTGGCGCCACCCTTGGCGAATGCCTCGTCCACCATGATCCGTTGCTGCAGCGGGATGTTGGTCTTGATGCCGTCCACCACCATCTCCGAGAGGGCGGTCCGCATGCGGGCGATGGCCGAGGCGCGGTTCTCGCCATGGGCGATCAGCTTGCCGATCATGGAGTCGTAATGCGGTGGTACCCGGTAACCGTCATAGATGTGGGTGTCCACGCGGATACCCGGCCCGCCCGGGATATGCAGATGGGTAATGTCGCCGGGGCTCGGCATGAAGGTGACCGGGTCCTCGGCATTGATGCGGCACTCGACCGCGTGGCCGCGTATCTGGATGTCGGACTGCCGGTAGGCGAGCGCCTCGCCGGCGGCGATGCGCAGCTGCTCCTTGACGATGTCGACGCCGGTGATCATCTCGGTTACCGGGTGTTCCACCTGGATCCGGGTGTTCATTTCGATGAAATAGAATTCGCCGTTCTCGTAGAGGAATTCGAAGGTGCCGGCGCCCCGGTAACCGATGCGGCGGCATGCCTCGGCACAGCGTTCGCCCAGGCGGTTGCGCAGCTCCTCGGAAATGCCCGGGGCCGGCGCCTCCTCCACCACCTTCTGGTGCCGACGCTGCATGGAACAGTCGCGCTCGCCCAGGTGGATGGCGTTGCCGTGGGTATCCGCCAGTACCTGGAACTCCACGTGCCGGGGATTCTCCAGGTACTTCTCCATATAGACGGTATCGTTGCCGAAGGCGGCGCCCGCCTCGGCCTTGGTCAGGGAGATGGCGTTGAGCAGGGTCGCCTCGGTGTGCACCACGCGCATGCCGCGGCCGCCGCCGCCGCCGGCCGCCTTGATGATCACCGGATAACCGATCCCGGCGGCCATCTTCAGGGTCTTGCGCTCATCGTTGTCGAGGGGGCCGTCGGAGCCCGGGACACAGGGCACCCCGGCGGCCTTCATCGCCTCGATGGCGGTGATCTTGTCGCCCATCATGCGGATGGTTTCCGGCTTGGGGCCGATAAAGATGAAGCCGCTCTCCTCCACGCGTTCGGCGAAATCGGCATTCTCGGAGAGAAAGCCGTAACCGGGGTGGATGGCCATGGCGTCGGTCACCTCGGCGGCGCTGATGATGGAGTGGACCTGCAGGTAGCTGCCGGCCGAGGGGGCGGGGCCGATACAAACGGTCTCATCCGCCAGCCGGACATGCTTCAACTCCCGGTCCGCCTCGGAGTGGACCGCCACGGTCTTGATGCCGAGTTCACGGCAGGCCCGCAGGATACGCAGGGCGATTTCGCCCCGGTTGGCGATGACGATTTTTTCGATCATAGCGACAGGGGCCTTTAGTCGATAATAAACAGGGGCTCGTTGTATTCCACCGGCTGGCCGTTCTCCACCAGGACTTGGGTGACGACCCCGGACTTGTCACACTCGATCTGGTTGAGGATCTTCATGGCCTCGATAATGCAGAGGGTTTCACCCACGCTGACGTGTTGGCCGATCTCGACAAAGGGTTTCGAAGTGGGGGTGGGGGAGCGGTAGAAGGTGCCGACCATGGGCGAACGGATCGCATGGCCGGTGAGCTCCGGCTTGGCTTCGGCCGCGGCGTCGTGGACAACGGCCGGTGCCGGTGCCGCGGCCGCGGCCACCTGGGGCTGCGGGGCGGCCATGAACATGGCGGGCGGGGCCGAGCTGACGCGGCTGATGCGTACCGACTCTTCCCCTTCGTGTATCTCGATCTCGGCGACGTCGGACTCTTCGATAAGTTCGATCAGTTTTTTTACTTTGCGGATATCCATTGTGGCTGTAAATCCCGGTTCAGTGGCTAGAGGCTGAGGCGCTTGAGGGCGGCAGCGAGTGCGAGTTCATAGCTCTGCACCCCCAGGCCGCTGATAACGCCTTCAGCGATATCGGAAAAATAGGAGTGCCTGCGAAACGGCTCCCGTGCGTGAACATTGGAGAGGTGCACTTCTATGAAGGGTATGCCCACCCCGAGCAGGGCGTCGCGTAGCGCCACGCTGGTGTGGGTAAAGGCAGCTGGATTGAAGATGATATAGGCGATCTGCTCGTCGCGGGCGCGGTGAATGCGCTCGATCAGCTCATGTTCGGCATTGCTCTGGGTGAAGGTGAGGTTGTGCCCCGCACCTTGGGTGAGGTGGGTCAGCCGCTCTTCAATATCGGCCAGCGTGTCCCGGCCGTACAATTCGGGTTCCCGGGTCCCCAAGAGATTCAGGTTGGGTCCGTTCAGTACCAGGATGGTGGCCATGATTGTTTACCTGACGGGTGCCGGGCGTTGCCGCCGCACCGTTGATGCTGCTGTTGAATGAATTCGAGCTAAGGGCAAATTCTGACGGAGCAGGTCCAGTTTGTCCAGATTTTAACGAAGATCACGTCACGTTCGACGAAAATTTATAGCGAATTAAAAGGGTCGGTCGCCTCGCCGGTTACAGCAAGGGTTCCAGCTCCCGCTCCAGCACCTCGCGGCTCACCTCGCCCACCTGGATGTAGCGGGTGTTACCCTGGCGGTCGAAAATGGCGGTGAACGGCAGCGAGTCGAAGCGGTTGCCCATGCGGTTGGAGAGCCTGATGGCGTCGGCATTGCCGATCAGGATCGGGAAGTTGATGGCGTAGATATCGACGAAATCCTGCACCATGAGCGGGTCGTCGATGGCGATGCCGACAAACTGTACCCCCCGGTCGGCGTAGGCCTGCTGGGTCTCAATGAACAGCGGCATCTCCTTGCGGCAGGGGGGGCACCAGGTGGCCCAGTAGTTGATCACCAGGACCTTGCCGTTCCACTGGCTGCTGGCCTGCTGTTCACCCTCCAGGTTGGCGAAACTGAAGGCCGGCAGGCGGCTCTCGGCGTTGCCGGTCAGCTTGGGTTTGGCCGGCTCCTGTTCACAGCCCGCCAGCAGGCCGAGGGTCATCAGGAGCAGGGCGGGCAACAGGAGAGAACCCGGGAGAGAACGAATCGTCATTGCAGCGCCTTTCTTACGTGGTTGCTGAAGTCGTCGGGCCCCATGAAGCCGACCACGCGGTAGCCGCGGCGCTCTTTGCCGTCGCGGCCGTAGAACATGATGCTGGGTGGGCCGGGCAGGCCGAAGTGACCCTGCAGCAGGGCCACGTCCTGGGCGTCATTGGCGGTCACGTCGGCCTGCAGCAGGACGGCGTCGGAGAGCGCAGCGATCACCTTGGGGTCACTGAAGGTGTAGCGCTCCATCTCCTTGCAGGAGACACACCAGTCGGCATAGAAATCGAGCATTACCGGTTTCCCGGCGGCGCTGGCCGAGGCGACCTCACGCTGCAGGTCGGCCACGCTCTTGATGCGCCGAAACTGCAGGTGCGCCGCCTCGCTGCCGCCGCTGGCCGCCATCAGGCCGCGTAGCGGCTGCACGGTATCCCGGCCGCCGGCCGCGGCGCCGATCAGCATCAGGGTGCCGTAGATCAGCACCACCACGCCGAGGCCCTTCCACAGGCGATCCCAGCCCGAGGCCTCCACCGCCAGCTCGCGCAGGGCACCCATGTAAATGGCGCTCACCACCAGCAGGATGCCCCACAGCAGCATCGAGACATCCACCGGCAGTATCCGCTCCAGCAGGATGATGGCCACCGCCAGCATGCCGACGCCGAATACCGCCTTCACCTTGTCCATCCAGCTGCCGGCGCGCGGCAGATACTTGCCCGCCGAGGTGCCGATGATGATCAGCGGTGCGCCCATGCCCATGGCCAGGGTAAACAGCGCCAGGCCGCCAAGCAGGGCATCGCCGGTCTGGCCGATATAGATCAACGCGCCGGCCAGGGGCGGCGCCACGCAGGGGCCGACGATCAGCGCCGAGAGGAAACCCATGACGGCGACGCCGGCCAGGGTTCCGCCGCTCTGCCGGTTGCTGCGTTCCGCCAGCTTGCTCTGCCAGCGGCTGGGTAGCTGCAACTCGTAGAAGCCGAACATGGAGAAGGCCAGCAGGACGAACACCAGGGCGAAGAAGCTGAGAATCCAGGGATCCTGGAAGGCCGCCTGCAGATTCTGCCCGAATAGTCCCGCCAGTATCCCGGCGGCAGTGTAGGTGAGGGACATGGCCAGCACATAGACCACCGAGAGGGTGAACGCCTTGCGGGTGGTGATACGGCTGCCCTGCCCGGCGATGATCCCGGAGAGGATCGGGATCATGGGGAAGACACAGGGGGTCAGGGAGAGCGCCAGCCCGAGGCCGAAGAACAGCGGTATCACCAGCCAGGTGTTGCCGCCGGCCAGGGCGGCGGCGATGCTGTCCAGTTCGGAAAGCGGCTCCGCCGCCACGTTGGCTGTGACGGGGCTGGCCACGGCGGCGTTGGGCGTCTGGGTGGCGATCAACGCCTGTTGCGCCTGCTGCAGGGGGGAGGGGGTGGCCGGTGCGGCCGACGATCCGATTGCCTGGGGCGGTAGCGCCAGTGACAGGGTCTTGCGGATCGGTGGATAGCAGACGCCCAACTCGGCGCAACCCTGGTAACCCACCTGCAGCTGAATGTCGGTGGCCGCCGGATTGCCGCGGATCAGCGGTAGCGGCAGGTTGATCTCATTGTGGTAGACCGGCAGATCGCCGATCGACCCGTCGGGCCGCAGCGCATCCCGCTTCATCTCTGCGGGTGGCAGTTGGAAGCGGCCCAGCTGTACCCCTTCGCCGCTCAGCAGTTCAACATGGATCTTGTCCTGATAGAGATAGGTGCCGTCGGCGATGCGCCAGATCAGGCGGATGAGGTCCGGCCGCTCGACTTCCGCCGAGAGCTGGTAGGCCTGCTCCGGGGTGAGTATCTCGTCCTCGTCCTGCAGCCCCAGTGCCTGGCCCAGGTTGCCGCCCAATTTACCCAGGGCGGCGAGGGCGGGTGTGGCGGCTGGGGCTGCCTGGGCAGGGGCGACGGGGGCCAGTGACAGGGTCACGGTCTCCTTCTGCGGCGGATAGCAGAGACCGGCATCGGCACAGCCCTGGGAGACCGTGGCCAAGGCCAGGGTGGTGTCCGCGCCGGGTGCGCGCTCGATGGGAATCCGCATGGATACCGAGTTACGGTACACCTCCATGTCGCCGAAAAACTGATCCGTTTTGATTTTTCCCGCCGGGAATTCGGCCTCCCCCAGGGTAATGCCGGGGGTCTCGCTGGTGAACTTGAATTTGCTGCGGTAGAGGTAATAGCCGTCGGCGATTCGCCAGGTTGCGCGGACGCTGCCGTCCTCCTCGGCCAGGGCGGAGAGTTTGAACGCCTGCTGGGGCAGCAGGTAGTCCGGTTCCTCCTGGGCGCCGGCGAGGCCCGGTAACAGCAGCAGGAGCAGCAGGAACAGCGGGTTCAATCTTGTTGTTGTGTGCATTCATCAATCCAGTGGAGATAGGCCGGCAGCCCCTGTTGTACAGGGACCGCTATGATCTCCGGTAGTTCATAGGGATGGACGGAGAGAATGGCTTGCTGCAGGTCCACGTAACGCGCTTGCGTGGTCTTGATCAGCAGCTGCCACTCCTCCGACGTCTCAAGCTTACCCTGCCAGGAATAGACCGACTTTACCGGGGCGATGATGTTGACGCAGGCGGCGAGTCGTTGTTCAACCAGGAGGCCGGCAATCCGGTCGGCGCTCGCCTGGTCGGGGCAGGTACAGTAGATCAAAAGCTTGTCCACAGGCATGTGGCGGACGATACAGGATTGCCCGTTCGCGCGCAAAATGTTAAGGGCTCGCGCAAAAATAAGTTTCGGTATTCGGTCGCAACTAGACCCCGCTGGCAGCGTTACGCTTTTTGCCAAGGGAACGGCCATTGCCTGCAAAGCGTGCCTTGCCAGCGTGGCCCAGTTACCACCTCGGTACTGCGAAATTATTCTTGCGCGAGCCCTAAGTCGAGCCGGCGCGGGCGTGTCGGCCTTCGCGCGCTGCACCAAGCGTGGGTAAAGAGAGCGAGGGGTGGGGGCATCATGAGAAAGATTCAGGCGATCCGGGCCACCTGGTTTGGTCGGAGTCGTCTTGAAACGGGCAGTGGCGGGGCGTAAGCTCTGCCCCCATGAATCCATTACTCGCGCTCCTACTGCTGTTTGTCGGTATCCCCCTGGTTGAGCTCTATTTCCTGATCGAGGTCGGTTCCCGGATCGGCGCCCTGCCGACCATTTTCCTCACCGTCTTCACCGCCGTGCTGGGTGGGCTGCTGGTGCGCCTGCAGGGCTTCTCCACCGCCATGCGGGTCAGAGCCGGGATGGAGCGGGGCGAGGTGCCGGCGATCGAGATGCTGGAAGGGGTGGTGCTGCTGCTCAGCGGCATCCTGCTGCTGCTACCCGGCTTCTTTACCGACCTGTTCGGTTTCCTCTGTCTGGTGCCGCCGGTACGGCGTGCCATGATCGTCTGGTTCCTGAAGCGCGCCGGCACCCTGCATCCGGCTCCGGGGAATGATCCGCAACAGCGCAACCCGGAGCATCGCGTCATCGAGGGCGAATGCCGTCGGGATGATGAGTGAGCTGGACGCGGCCGCGCCGATCGGTGTCTTCGACTCCGGGATCGGCGGACTCTCGGTACTGACGCAGATTCGCCGGCTGTTGCCGGCGGAGTCGCTGCTGTACGTGGCCGATAACGGCCATCTCCCCTACGGCAACAAGCCCGCGGACTATGTCATCGCCCGCTCCCTGGCGATCACCCGGTTCCTGACGGAGCAGGGGGCGAAGGCCATCGTGGTGGCCTGCAACACCGCCACGGCCGTGGCGGTGGCGGAGCTGCGCCGGCAGTTTGCGCTGCCGGTGATCGGCATCGAGCCCGGGCTGAAACCGGGCATCCGCCACAGCCGTGGCGGTGTGGTCGGGGTCCTGGCTACCGCGGGTACCCTGGGTAGCGAAAAATTTCAGCGGCTCATCACGACCCATGGCCAACAGCGCCGGGTGATCGTACAGCCGTGCCACGGCTGGGTGGAACAGGTGGAGTCGGGAGCCCTGGCGAGTCAGAAGACCTGGGAGCTGGTGGCGTCCATCATCCAGCCCCTGCGGCTACAGGGGGTGGATACCCTGGTGCTCGGCTGTACCCACTACCCTTTCCTGGCGCCCCTGATCCGGGAACTGGCCGGACCGGAAGTGGAGATCGTGGATACCGGCCCGGCGATCGCCCGGGAGCTGCAGCGCCGTCTGGATGCCCTGGGATTGTTGCGGAGCGGGACGGGGACGGGCGGCGAACACTTCTGGGTAAGCGGCGATCCCAAGTCCGCCGGGATGCAACTGGCCCGGTTGTGGCGGCCGGGCTGTCCGCTGGAGCGGCTGCCGGCCGGCGTGGAGTAAGGGCCTGTCAATAAATCCTCGGGGTAGTCCCCCCGGCTCAGCCGGGGAGTCGTCAGGTTTGACCCATGCATGGGCCGAGCGCTTCTGGATGACAGATGGCAAATGGACTCTCGCCAAGACGCCAAGAACGCAAAGATTATAGGGCGCCCCGTGGGCGCCGTGGATGTTTGCGCCGATGTGGCGGCGGGCATGGCCCGCCCTATGACTGCGTCGATGAATCAGGTGCTAAAAGCAAGGTATGGTTTTTTCTTGGCGTCTTGACGAGAGTAATGATGTTTTACCGATCCAGGACCGGGAAGGCGTCGTGGGTACGAAAAGTCCCTTCATTTGTCGGAATCAAGACTGATCTGTTGTGCCGGCGGCACCGGGCATGGACCCGCTCAAGCGAGCAGCCGATACCACCAGCGCCCGAGCTGCTCGTGCAGGGCGTAGTAGCTGTCCAGCAGCGCCCCCGCGTTCGGCAGCCAGTCGTGGTAGCTCGGTTGGGTGCCCGGGATGTGGGCGAAACCGGTGGGCGCCGGTTGTACCGCGATCCCGGCGGCCTCGAATACATCCAGGGCGCGCAGCATGTGCCAGGCGTGGGTCACCAGCATGATCTTGCGGATGCCGCGCTGCTCCAGCAGCGGCTTCAGGGCATATGCCTGTTCCCGGGTAGTGCGGCTCTCCCCTTCGATCGCCAGCACACGCACGCCGAACTCTTGCTCCAGTACGTCACGGGCCAGGTCCGCCTCACTGGGGCCGCGGCTGCGTGGTTTGCCGCCGCTGGTGATCAGGGGCAGGCCGCTCTTGCGCGACAGCCAGGCGGCGTAGCGCAGCCGTTCCAGATGCAGGGTGTTGACGGTGTCCCGCTTGCCGAACTCCGCCGCCGCGTCGCGACGACCCGCCCCCAGCACCACGATGGCCTGGGCGTCGGAGCTGTCGATCTGCGCCTCGGTCAGCGCGGGCAGGGATTCCAGGCCGGCCATCAGCTCGCTGGAGAAGAAGGGGGTCGAGAGCAGATAGAGCGCCGTCACGCTGCACAACAGCAGCAGCTTGCCGAGCAGTCGCCGGACCATCAGCAGGCCGATCAGGCCGAGGAGCACCAGGACGCCGGGTGGCAGGATCAGGTCTTTCAGGGTCCAGACGATCTCCTGGGACATCACCTAATTCCCCGCGTCGCGGTCAAGCAGCGGGTTGGCCTGCAGGTCGGCATGGTAGGAGGAGCGCACCAGCGGCCCGCTCGCCACGTTGGAGAAACCCATCGCCTCGCCCTCCTGGCGTAGTTGATCGAATTCCCGCGGGGTGACGAAGCGGTCTACCGGCAGGTGCTCCCGGCTCGGTTGCAGGTACTGGCCGAGGGTCAGCATATTGACCTGGTGGTCGCGCAGGTCGCGCATCACCGCCAGCACCTCCTCGTGCGTCTCGCCCAGCCCCAGCATCAGACCCGATTTGGTCTGCACTTCGGGGTGGCGCTGCTTGAAACGGGAGAGCAACTCCAGCGATCCCTGGTAATCGGCCCCGGGGCGGGCCTGCCGGTAGAGCCGGGGGGCGGTCTCCAGGTTGTGGTTGAAGACATCCGGCCGGGTCTCGGCAAACGCCGCCAGCGCCACCTCGATGCGGCCGCGGAAATCGGGCACCAGGATCTCGATGCGGGTCTCCGGATTGTGCTCGCGCAGCGCCGTGATGCAGTCGACGAAGTGGCCGGCGCCACCGTCGCGCAGGTCGTCCCGGTCCACCGAGGTGACCACTACGTAGCGCAGCCGCATCGCTTTCACCGCCTCGGCCAGCTCCGCCGGCTCGTTGGCATCGAGCGGCAGTGGTTTGCCGTGGGCCACGTCGCAGAACGGGCAGCGGCGGGTGCAGATATCCCCCATGATCATGAAGGTGGCGGTGCCGTGGCTGAAGCACTCGCCGAGATTGGGGCAGGCCGCCTCCTCGCATACCGAGCTGAGCTTGCTCTGGCGCAGGATCTGCTTGATCTCGTTGACCCGCTCACCACTGGGCAGCTTGACCCGGATCCAGTCCGGCTTGCGCGGCATTACCCGGGTCGGCTCGACCTTGATCGGGATCCTCGCCAGCTTCTCGCCGCCGCGCTGGTGGGTCTCGGGGGTGGCCCGTGACGGGGCGTTGTGGTCTTCGACTTTACTCATGGGATGGATTGTCGCCTGTGGCCGTTGTCAGTGCACCAATATTATTCTCGCAAAGAGGCAGAGCGCGTAAAGGTAAAAAAACAGGATTTTTGAAGGGATGGGGGGCAATCGCATTTTCCAGGCCATTCTGTGATGTATGCACAAGTATATATCCTTGTTTTCTTGGCGTTCTTAGCGTCTTTGCGAGAGGTTTATGGAATGATCGAGTCAAGATTATAGCCGAGCCGTTGTAACAGGTGCCGGGTCAGCGCTTCGCCAACCGATGACAGTTTCGTCGATTGTGTCAGGTCCGCCATCTGGGTGACCCGCAGGTCGGCAAAGCCGCAGGGGTTGATGCGGCTGAACGGCTCCAGGTCCATGTCCACATTCAGGCTCAGCCCGTGAAAGCTGCAGCCGTGGCGGACCCGGAGCCCGAGGGCCGCGATCTTGCGGGCGTCGACATAGACCCCGGGGGCGTCCGCGCGGGGGTAGGCGGCGATGCCGTAGTCCCGCAACAGGTCGACAATGCTCTGCTCGATCAGGGTGACCAGCTGGCGCACCCCCAGGCGGTGACGCCGCAGGTTGAGCAGCAGGTAGGCCACCAGCTGTCCCGGCCCGTGATAGGTGACCTGGCCACCGCGATCGGTGCGGATGACGGGGATATCGCCGGGGGCGAGCAGGTGTTCCGGTCTGCCGGCCTGGCCCAGGGTGAATACCGGTGGATGCTCCACCAGCCAGATCTCGTCGCGGGTTGTGTCATCCCGTTCGGCGGTAAAGCGTTGCATCTCCCGCCACACCGTTTCGTAGGGCTGGCGGCCAAGCTCCCGGATCAGCGGCGGCCGGGTGGGGAGGTCGGCCGTCATAGGCTCATTACCACGTCCCGGTGGGCGGTGAGCGCGTAATAGATGGCGTCCAGCTGCGCCTTGCTGGTGGCCTGGAAGGTGACGGTCACCGACAGGTACTTGCCGTTCTTGCTGGCGCGGCTGCGGCTGGACTGGTGCGGCAGGTTGGGCACATGCAGCGAGACGATCTCCATCACCAGTGCCTCGAAGTCCGGGTGGCTGGCGAGCCCCATCGCCTTGACGGCGAATTCGCAGGGGAACTCCAGCAGGGTCTCTTTCTGTTCGTTCATGTTGACGGAGCACCTAGGATGGTATCCGGCCCGCCTGGAGCAGGGCCTTGTATTCGCCGTAGCAGGCGGCCATGCGGGTGTAGATGGGGCCGGGTGTGCCGTTTCCAACCGGGTGGCCGTTCAGTTCCACCACCGGCGTCACCTCCTTGGTGGAGCTGGTGACCCAGATCTCGTCGGCGCTGTCGAGCATCGCCTCGCTGATCTCCTGTTCACGACAGGGCAATCCGTGTTGGTGCGCCAGCTCCAACACCAGGTCGCGGGTGATCCCGGGCAGCAGCCGGTCGCTCTTCGGTGGCGTGATGAGTTCCCCCGCCTGGACGATGAACAGGTTACTGGCGGCCCCCTCGGTGGCCTGGCCGTCGCGGATCAGGATCGCCTCGCCCGCCCCCTGGTCCAGCGCCTCGCTGCGCAGCAACACATTGGCCAGCAGGGTAATCGCCTTGATGTCGCAGCGCAGCCAGCGGTTGTCGGCCAGGGTGATGGCCTTGATGCCCGTCGCCAGGGTAGTGGGGTCCGGGTAGAGCGCCGGCTGGGTCATGACGAAGACAGTCGGCGCGATGCCGTCGGGAATGGCGTGGTCGCGCTGGCCGCTGGAGCCGCGCGTGACCTGCAGGTAGATCGACTGGTCTGCCCCCGGCAGCTGGCCGATGAGGCGTTCCAGGATGGCTTGCCACTCGCCCCGCTCCAGGGGATTGTGCATGCGGATGGCGTGCAGGCTGTTGTCCAGCCGGCGCAGGTGCTCCTCCAGCCGGAACAGTCGGCCGCCGTAACAGGGGATCACTTCGTAGACCCCGTCGCCGAACAGGAAGCCCCGGTCCATGACCGAGACCTGACCCTCCTCGGGCGGCAGAAAGCGGCCATTGAGATAGATTTCCGCTGGCCGCGCCTGCATCGTTACTCCAGCCATAACAGGACGGTATCCTTGGCGATCTGCACCAGTCCCCCTTCGACGATTGAATCCAGCGCCACCAGCTCGGTCTCGACGATGCTCTCCCCGTCCAGGGAGACGCTCACCGTGCCAAGCGGTTGTCCGGAGGTCACCGGGGCCATGATCTGCGGATCGATGCGCATGCCGGCGTTCAGGTTCGGGTATTGTCCCCGGGGAATGGTGATGTAGAGATCCCGGGCCAGCCCCAGGCGCAGCCGCTCCTGGCTGCCTTTCCAGACCCGCGTGTCGGTCAGCTTCTCGCCGGCACCGTAGAGTCGGTGGGTCTCGAAGAAGCGGAAGCCGTAGTTGAGCAGGGACAGGCTCTCGCTGGCGCGGGCCTCCTCGCTGCGGGTGCCCATCACCACCGCGATGAGGCGCATGCCGTCCTTTTTGGCCGAGGCCACCAGGCAGTAGCCGGCGGCCTCGGTGTGACCGGTCTTCACCCCGTCCACCGCGTCGTCGCGCCACAACAGCTTGTTGCGGTTGTGCTGCCTGATGCTGTTGAAGGTGAACTCCTTGGTGGCATACCACTGGTAGATATCCGGAAACTCGCGGATGGTGGCGCGGGTCACCCGGGCGATATCCCGCGGCGTGGTGTAGTGCTCCGCGTGCGGCAGTCCGGTGCTGTTGACGAAGTGGGTGTTCGCCATCCCCAGGCGCTTGGCGTGGTCGTTCATCAGGTTGGCGAAGGTCTCCTCGCTGCCGGCCACATGCTCGGCCAGGGCGACGCTGGCGTCGTTGCCGGACTGGATGATCATGCCCTTGAGCAGCACCTCAAGGGCGATCTTTTCCCCCACCTCGATGAACATCCGCGAACCGGGGGTACGCCAGGCCTTTTTGCTTACCAGCACCTGGTCCTGCAGGGTCACCTGACCCGCCTGGATCTCTTTCATGACCACATAGGCGGTCATGATCTTGGTCAGGCTGGCGGGCTCCAGGCGCTGTTCGGCATTGTTCTCGGCCAGCACATGGCCGCTGTCGAAGTCGATCAGCAGGTGGCCGGTGGCGGCGACACTGGGTGGGGCCGGCACGGGGGCGGCAGTGGCGGACAGCGTGAACAGGGTCAGCAAAAGCAGGCTAAACAGGGCGGGGAGGGCGGTGCTGGTGGTGCGTGCAAACATGGTATTCCTTGGTCAGTTACTTGAACCTGAAGCAGCTGGCGCTACTTTAAATTTGATCAAAGTACTTTTGTAGGGTGGATAAGCGACAGCGCATCCACCGCGGCAATGGTGGATGCGCCTACCGGCTTATCCACCCTACGAAACAGAAACAGCTTTACCCGGCAATATTTCCGGCAATATTTAAGCTGGAAGACTACTAGAGACAGCTTACAACAGGTCGGGTTCTGTTGGATGCCGGTTTATCATAAAAAAACCATTGTAACCGCCAAGGCCGCAAAGAACACGAAGGAAAACATTGGCTTGCACTTTCCCGGTACTTCACCTTCCGGGTTGGGCCGTAGCTGTGAACAAGCCGTTGTATCTCTTTGTGTACTTTGCGCTCTTCGCGGTTGAATCGAGGAATGTTGGCTTATTCTAACGCGAATGCGCGATCAAAATCGCGGTGGCCGTACACACTTCGGGCTGCTGGCCGGGTTTCGGCGTCTCCCTCACGCCAGGGCGGCGGATTTCAGTCGATTATCACCTGCGTATCGACAATGCCCAGCCGGGGCAGGCTGGCGCTCAAGTGGTCCACCTGTTCCACATCGGCCAGGGGGCCGATCTGCACCCGAAACAGTGGCTGTCCGCGGTTGTCGATCTGCTGGATGCGCACCTTCTCGCCCAGCGAGCCGGCCAGCCGCAGGCTCAGCTGGTTGGCGTTGTGCCGGCTGCTGAAGGCGCCAACCTGAATGAACAGCCCGGGGGCCGCCGGATGACTGGCCTGGATGAGCGGACTGAGCGGGGCTGGCGGAGGCGCGGCCGGCACCTGTCCGGGCGGGCCGCCGGGATCCAGGGCCCGCACCTCCACTAGGCCGGTGCCTTCACCGAGAATGCCCAGTTTGGTGGCCGCCGCATAGGAGAGGTCGATCAGCCGGTTGTTATGGAACGGGCCGCGGTCGTTCACCTTGACGATGGCCGTGCGGCCGTTGCGCAGATTGGTCACCTGGACATAGGTAGGCAGCGGCAGGCTCTTGTGCGCGGCGGTCATGGCGTACATGTCGTAGGGTTCGCCGCTGCTGGTGGCGCGGCCGTGAAACTTGGTGCCGTACCAGGAGGCGATGCCCCGCTCCACATAGCCGCGGCTGCTCGGCAGGGTGTGGTAGCGCTGGCCGAGCACTACATAGGAGGCCGGGTTGCCGCGCCGGCTGACCGGCTCGACCCGCGGCGTGGCATTGGCGATGGCATTGGGATCGAGTCGCCGCGCCGGTGCGCTGTCGCTACTGTCCGGAAAGCCGGGCGGCAGGGAGGGGCGGATTGAACAGGCCGCCAGCAGCGTGGCGCAGGCCAGTCCCAGCAACAGCGCTTTTCCCGGCATGCCGGCGGCCATCAGCCGGACGTCCCGTTTTTAAGGGCCCGCGCAAGAATAATTCCGTAGTACCGAGGGCGTTCGTGGGCCCCGCTGGCAAGGCACGCTTTGCAGGCAATGGCCGCTCCCTTGCCAAAAAGCGTAACGCCGCCAGCGGGGTCCAGGGGCGACCGAATACAGGAACTTATTCTTGCGCGGGCCCTAAGCGCCCGGATCTCCTGGCTCAACTGGTAGACCGCCATGGCGTAGAGATTGCTGTGATTGTAACGGGTGATGACGTAAAAGTTATTCAGACCCAGCCAGAACTCGGAGCCCTCCGCGCCCTGGAAGTGGATGACGGTCGCCTTGGCGTCATCTGCCGCGGCAGCGGGGGTGTCGACTATGCCGGACGCCGCCAGCTCAAGCAGCGGTGTGTTGGGCGCCGCCGCCCGCTGCGCCGGTTCGATATAAAAGGATTGCCCCGGTTCCAGGCGCCTGGCCGGCAAGGCCACGGCCTCCCCCGGGCGCCAGTTGTGGCGGCTGAAGTAGTTGGCCACGCTGCCGATGACATCGGCATCATTGCCCCAGATATCGCGCTTGCCGTCTCCGTCGAAATCCACCGCGTAGCTGAGATAGCTGGTGGGGATGAACTGCGGGGTGCCCATGGCGCCGGCATAGGAGCCCAGCGCCATGGCCGGCTCCATCTGCTCTTCCATCAGGATCTGCAGGAAGGCCTTCAGCTGGGTACGCCCAAATTCATAGCGTCGCGGATAGTGATAGGCCTGGGTGTAGAGGGCGTCGAGGATGGGGATGCTGCCGGGGCGCTTGCCGTAGAAGGTTTCGACGCCGATGATCGCGACGATGATCTCCGGTGGCACGCCATAGACCGCCTCGGCCCGCTCCAGGGCCGCCCGGTGTTTCTCCCAGTAGGCGACCCCCGCCTCGATGCGGCTGGGCTGGAGGAAGATCGGCCGGTAGCTCTTCCAGGTGTGGATGGTCTCGGCCGGGCGGTCGAGGCTGTCGATCACCAGTTGACTGCGGCTGGCGCCCTGCAGCAATTGACGCAGGGTATCGAGCGGATAGCCCTTCTCCGCGGCCAGATCCTGCAGCAGCGGTTCGACCTCCGCCGTCGGTGCGGCCAGGGCCAGTGCTCCGTTCCAGTGCAACAGCAGCGCCAGGGTGCCGATTTTGGCCAGGATCTTGATCAGCGTCTTGGGCATGCTTTGTTCCTTGTGCGTTACCGCGCTGCCTGCCGGCTAGGTGGGCAGCAGCTTGCGATGGGTGTGTATGGACATCAGGATACCGAAACCGGCCATGATGGTCACCAGCGAAGTGCCGCCGTAGCTGACCAGCGGGAGCGGTACGCCGACCACTGGCAGAATGCCGCTGACCATGCCGGTATTCACGAACAGATAGACGAAAAACACCATGGTGACGGCCCCGCCCAGCAGCCGGCTGAAGGTGTCCTGGGCCTGGGCGGCGATATAGAGGCCGCGCAGGATGATCACCAGATAAAGCGCCAGCAACAGCAGGATGCCGATGAAGCCGAACTCCTCGGAGAGGACGGCGAAGATGAAGTCGGTGGTCCCCTCGGGGAGGAATTCCAGATAGGACTGGGTGCCGTTCAGCCACCCCTTGCCGTAGAGTCCGCCGGAGCCGATGGCAATTTTCGATTGGATGATGTGGTAACCGGTGCCCAGCGGGTCCCACTCCGGATTGAGGAAGGTGAGCACGCGGTTACGCTGGTAGTCGCGCATGCCCCACTCCCACAGGACCCAGGAGACCGGGATGGCGGTGACGGTCA
This sequence comes from Sedimenticola hydrogenitrophicus, assembly GCF_025175675.1. Classification (GTDB taxonomy): domain Bacteria; phylum Pseudomonadota; class Gammaproteobacteria; order Chromatiales; family Chromatiaceae; genus Sedimenticola; species Sedimenticola hydrogenitrophicus. The sequence goes on along the minus strand of NZ_JANIOA010000005.1, from coordinate 60,448 downwards.
TGCCGCCGATGAAGCGCCAGCTGAGTCCGGCGAGAAACAGCACGAAGATGCCCGCGCTGGCCACCAGCAACGAGGTGCCGAGGTCGGGTTGGCGGGCGATCAGCAGCACCGGAACCAGGATCATCAGTCCGGCGATGACCAGGCGGCTCCAGCGCGGCGGCAGGGATTTCTCCGCCAGGAACCAGGCGATCATCATGGGCACCGCCAGCTTGACCAGTTCCGACGGCTGGAAGCGGAACAGCCCCAGGTTGAGCCAGCGCTGCGCCCCCTTGCCCACCTGTCCGGCCACCAGTACCGCGATCAGCATCAGGATGCCGGCGGCAAACAGCCAGGGGGCCCAGCGGCGCAGCGTGGCGGGCGGCACCTGGGCGACCACCACCATCACCGCGAAGGCGATCCCCAGGCGGATCAGTTGGCGCTCGATCACCGCCATGTCCTGGCCGCTGGCGCTGTACAGCACCAGCAGGCCGAATCCGCACAGCAGGATCAGGCCGGTCAACAGTGGGAGGTCCAGGTGCAGGTCCGCCAGCAGCCCCTCGGCCCGGGTCGGGTTGGATTCCGGCAGGCCGCTCGGCTGATAGCGCGCCATCAGCGGCGCTCCTTGAGCAGTTGGTGGTCCATGATGGCCTTGGCGATGGGGGCGGCCACCGAGCCGCCGTGACCGCCGTTCTCGACGATCACGGCGACGGCGATACGCGGCGCCTCGGCCGGGGCAAAGGCGATAAAAAGGGCGTGGTCGAGCATCTTCTTCTCCAGCTTCTCCTCCTCGTATTTCTCTTCCTGCTTGACGGTGAACACCTGGGCGGTGCCGGTCTTGCCGGCAATCCGGTACTGCTCGTTGCGGATCAGCCGGGCAGTCCCGCGCGCTCCCTCGGTGACCTGCAGCATCGCCTCGATGATATTATCCCAATTGGCCTCGGAGTGCCGGGCGATCTGCAACTGCTGGCTGACCGGCTGCTCCTGCGGATCCGGCTCACCGTTGCGGCGGATTGATCGGACAATCCGCGGGCGGACGCGTGCGCCGCGGCTGGCGAGGGTGGCCGTGGCGCTGGCGAGCTGCAGCGGTGTGGTCAGGAAATAGCCCTGGCCGATCCCGGTGATAAGGGTCTCGCCCGGATACCAGGACTGGTTTCTGGTCGCCCTTTTCCACTCCCGGGAGGGCAATAATCCACCCAGTTCGCCGGTGATATCGACGCCGGTCTTCTGGCCGAAACCGAACGGCGCCAGGTACTCGGACAGCTGGTCGATCCCCATCTGCTGCGCCAGATCATAAAAGTAGACATCGCAGGACTGGGTGATGGCCTGGTCCAGGTCGACAGGGCCATGGCCGGCCTTTTTCCAGTCGCGGTATTTGTGGCTGAGGTTGGGCAGCTGGAAGTAGCCGGGGCAGTATTTTTTCTGGCTCGTGGTGATGACGCCGTTCTCCAGTCCCCCCAGGCCGATGAAGGGTTTGATGGTGGAGCCGGGCGGGTACTGGCCGCGAATGGCGCGATTGAACAGGGGCATGTCGTCCGAATTCTGCAGCGCGTCATAGTCCGCCGAGGAGATCCCCTCGACGAACAGGTTGGGGTCGAAGCCCGGTTTGCTGACCATGGCCAGGATATCCCCGGTGCGCGGGTCGATGGCCACGGCCGCGCCGTTTTCCTCCGCGAACGCTTCCATGGCCACCCGCTGCAGCGAGGCATCCAGGGTCAGGTGCAGGTCCATACCCGGGGCTGGCGGTTCGCTTTCCAGGATCCGGATCACCCGGCCCAGGGCATTGATCTCGACCTGTTGCAGACCCACTTTGCCGTGCAGTTCCGCTTCATAGTATTTCTCGATGCCGTTCTTGCCGATGTGTGTGGTCCCGGAGTAACTGGAGGTATCGATGCTCTGCAGTTCACGCTTGTTGATGCGGCCGACGTAGCCGAGGATATGCGCGGTGACATCCTTGAGCGGATAATCCCGCAGCAGCTTGGCCTGGATATCCACGCCGGGGAAGCGGTGGCGGTTGACGGCAAAGCGCGCCACCTCCTCGTCGCTGAGCTGGACCCGGATGGGGATGCTCTCAAAGCGGCGCTGATGGCTTTTCAGGCGGGCAAAGCGTTTCCGGTCGTTGTCGCTGATGTCGATGATCCGGCCCAGCTCCTGCAGTGTCCGGTCCAGGTCCTTGACCCGTTCCGGGGTAATCTCCAGGCTGTGGGTCGGCAGGTTCTGGGCCAGGATGACGCCGTTACGGTCGTAAATCAGGCCCCGGGTCGGCGGCAGCGGTTCCACCTTGACCCGATTGTCCCGCGACAGGGTGGTGAAGTGGGCATGGTCGGTAATCTGCAGCTTGGCGAGATGCAGGATCAGCAGTAGCAGGAGCAGCAGGATGATCAGGGTCGCACTGACGGCGCGCGCGCGGAACAGGTGGCTCTCGCGCAGGTAATCCTTCAGCGTGGTCGGATACATGGCTCAGCTGACCTGGAACTTGCGTCGCAGATCCCGCAGCACGATGTACACCCAGGGCCAGAGGAGCATGCCGACCAGAGGCGGCGCCCAGTAGGAGAGCGGCGGCGTGGGCTGACCCACGGCGCCCATGACCCAGAGGGAGAGCAGTTTCTCCAGCAGCAACAGTACCAGAATGGTCAGCGACTGCTGCCACAGGGGAAACAGGCGGATCCGCAGATGCATTTCGAAGGTGATGTAGGCGATCAGCCCCAGCGACAGGGCGTGCTGCCCGAGCAGGGTGCCGGAGAGCACATCGACCACGATGCCGAGCAGCCAGCCGACACCGACGCCGACCCGCTGGGGCAGCGCCATGGTCCAGTAGATCAGTACCAGGGTGTACCACTGCGGGCGCAGCATCTGCGCCCAGTCGGGTAGCGGCAGGATGGCCAGCAGCAGGGCGACGCAAAAGCTGGCAATGATGACTGGTGTGCCGCTTCGGGGTGTCAGTGTCATGGCTCCCCCGCCGGTGTCTGTACCGCGGCCTGCCCGGACGTCTCCGGGGCCGCGTCTGTCTCCGCGGCGGCGTCCTGGTCCGGCGGTGTCAGCGTCCACACCAGCAGCGCCTCGCGGGCGCGTTCCAGGTGGGCGCTGGGCTGGGCCCTGATGCGGGCGAAGGGTTCGCCCGGTTCGCGGGTAATGGTGGTCACCGTGGCGACCGGGTAGCCGGATGGGAAGCGTCCACCCAGCCCGGAGGTGACCAGCAGGTCACCCACCTTGATGTCGGCATTGTTCGGCAGATTCGGCAGCTCCAGTTCATTGATGTGCCCGGTACCGATGGCTACGGTGCGCAGGCCGTTGCGGTTCACCTGGATCGGCAGCGCATGGCTGGCGTCGGTGATCATCAGCACCGAGGAGGTGAAGCGGTTGACATGCACCACCTGGCCCATGACCGCGTTGGCGTGCAGCACCGGCTGGCCCTTGTAGATGCCGGAGTTGGAGCCCTTGTTCAGCAGCACCAACTGGCGGTACGGGTCCATGTCCACCGCGATCAGCTCGGCGATCAGCACCCGGTCGCCGAGCTTGAAAGAGGAGTCGAGCAGATCCCGCAGGCGCATGTTCTCCGCCTCCAGGGCCGCCAGTTTCTGCTGCCGGCCCTGCAGCAGCAGGTTCTCCCGGTGCAGTTCCCGGTTCTCCTCCTGCAGGCGGGTGCGGGTGGCGAATGTCTCGGAGGCCCAGTAACCGATGGCGATGGGCAGATTGGCCACAAACTGCAACGGATAGGTGATGGTGGAGAGGACGGAGCGGACCGACTCGAGGTGGTGCTGGCGGTGATCGATGATCATGAGGGCGAGCGAAAGCACCACGGCGAGCAGTACGCGGATACTGATGGACGGACCTTGTGTAAAGATCGGTTTAATAGGGGATCAGCCTCTTAAACTTCTGATCAGCGCCTGACGGCATTACTCCATTGCGAACAGCAACTCTCCACCTCGTTCATCCAGCATTTCGAGGGCCCGGCCGCCGCCTCGCGCAACGCAGGTCAGCGGGTCTTCGGCGATGAGCACCGGCAGGCCGGTCTCCTCTTCCAGCAGTCGGTCGATATCCCTGAGCAGCGCGCCGCCGCCGGTCAGGACGATGCCGCACTCGGCCACATCCGCTCCCAGTTCCGGTGGCGTCTGCTCCAGCGCCGCCTTCACCGCGCCGACGATACCGGAGAGCGGTTCCTGCATCGCCTCCAGAATTTCGTTACTGGTCAGGGTAAAGCTGCGGGGGATGCCCTCGGCCAGGTTGCGGCCCTTGATCTCCATCTCCCTCACCTCGTTGCCGGGGAAGGCGGAGCCGATCTCTTTCTTGATCCGCTCGGCGGTGGCTTCGCCGATCAGGGTGCCGTAGTTGCGCCGCACATAGTTGATGATCGCCTCGTCGAAACGGTCACCGCCGACCCGCACCGAGTTGGAATAGACGATGCCGTTGAGGGAGATGATGGCCACTTCCGAGGTGCCGCCGCCGATGTCCAGCACCATGGAGCCGCGCGCCTCGTTCACCGGCAGGCCGGCGCCGATGGCGGCGGACATCGGTTCCTCGATCAGGTACACCTCGCGGGCGCCGGCGCCGGCGGCCGATTCGCGGATGGCGCGCCGCTCCACCTGGGTCGAGCCGCAGGGGACGCAGACCAGCACCCGGGGGCTGGGACGGATCAGTTTGGCTTCATGCACCTTGTGGATGAAGTGCTGCAGCATCTTCTCGGTAACCGTGAAGTCGGCGATCACCCCGTCCTTCATCGGCCGGATGGCGGTGATGTTGTTGGGGGTGCGCCCCAGCATCCGCTTCGCCTCTTCGCCTACCGCGGCGACAGTCTTGCCACTCCCGGGCCCTCGGTCCTGACGGATGGCTACTACGGAGGGTTCATTGAGCACGATGCCTTGGCCGCGTGCATAGATCAGGGTATTGGCAGTCCCAAGATCGATCGACAGATCGTTGGAGAAAAGCCCGCGTATGCGTCTGAACATTGCGAAATTGATATCCCGTGAGATGTGTTGTTAATCATGACAGGGCGCCACTGCCATCGCGATGCCCCGGAAAAAGACGTAATCTAGCAATCGCGGGGGGCATTGGGCAAGGAGCTCTGCTGGAAAATATACCGGTTTGGGGGTGTGTTTATCATTTCTGCACCTGCACCTGCGGTACTAAATGTGTTAATTTCCCCCTCTTGCACTCTAGTCAATATCATCCTGACAGAGTACCTGTGTAATCCCGGTTGTGATCGGCCTGTGTGGGTGGCGGATTTTCGTCCGGCAATGGCCTGATGCCGTGACGCTCATGGACGCGCGGGAACGGGGAGCTGCTTTCCCCCTGTTCTCCCTTCGGCACCACGGCACCATCATAGCCCCAGATCAACCGCCTGTATATCGAGGAAGTCATGTCGCTGGAAAGATCCGATGTTGAGAAGATTGCCCATCTGGCGCGTCTGGCCGTGAGCGAGGATGAGCTGGAGGCGGTCACCGCCGATCTGTCGAATATCCTGCACCTGGTGGCGCAGATGGAGACGGCCGATACCACGGGGGTCGAGCCTATGGCCCACCCGCTGCACATGGTGCAGCGGGTGCGGGAGGATGCGGTGAGCGAAACGGATCAGCGGGAGAAGTTCCAGGCGATCGCGCCGCTCACCGAGGAGGGGCTCTATCTGGTGCCCCGGGTGATCGAGTAACGCGGTTTTCTGGCAAGGGGTCGAGCGGGGAAGGGGGCGGAGTCAAGCCGCTCGGACCAGCGGGGAAGGGGTCGGAGTCAAGCCGCTCACCGGCGGCAGTAAATTCTTTCTGACCGTAGGCGGCTTGACTCCGACCCCTGTGTGGTTACGACCCCTGTGTGGTTGTCTGTTTGGTTAATGTTTGTGATGGGTAAAATGTATGCATAACAAGAGTATCGCGGAGCTGGCGCTTGGCCTGCGGGCCGGTGAATTCACCAGCGTGGAACTCACTCGGACCCACCTCGACCGGATCGCCAGTCACAATCCGCAGCTGAACTGCCTGATCAGTGTCTGCGAGGAGACCGCCCTGCAGGAGGCGGAACTGGCGGACCGGCGGATACGCGCCGGCGATGCCGGACAGCTGCTCGGTATTCCGATCATCCACAAGGACATCTTCTGCACCGACGGAGTGAAAACCAGCTGCGGGTCGAAGATGCTGGATAACTTCATCGCCCCCTATGACGCCCACGTGGTGGAGTTGCTGAAGCAGGCCGGGGCGGTGATGCTGGGCAAGTCCAACATGGACGAGTTTGCCATGGGTTCGTCCAACGAGAACAGTTTCTACGGGCCGGTGCACAATCCCTGGCAGGCGGGTGCCGTCCCGGGGGGCTCCTCCGGGGGATCGGCCGCCGCAGTGGCGGCGCGCCTCTGCGTTGCCGCCACCGGCACCGATACCGGCGGGTCGATTCGCCAGCCGGCCGCCTTCTGTGGTATCACCGGGCTGAAACCCACCTATGGCCGGGTGTCACGCTACGGCATGATCGCCTTCGCCTCCTCCCTGGACCAGGGCGGACCGATGGCGCGCAGTGCCGAGGATGCCGCGACCCTGCTGCAGGTGATGGCCGGTTTCGACAGCCGCGACTCCACCAGTGCCGAACAGCCGGTTCCCGACTATGCCGCGACCCTGAACGATGACCTGAACGGGTTGCGTATCGGCGTGCCGAAGGAGTACCTGGGCGAGGGGCTGGAGACGGCGATTGCCGATTCCATTCAGCTGGCGCTGGACGAGTACGTGCGCCTGGGCGCGGAACTGGTGGAGATCAGCCTGCCCAATACCCACCTGGGCGTGCCAACCTATTATGTGGTGGCACCGGCAGAGTGCTCTTCCAACCTGTCGCGCTTTGACGGGGTACGCTACGGCTACCGCTGCAGCGAACCGCGCGACCTGGAGGATCTCTACAAGCGCTCCCGGGGCGAGGGCTTCGGGGCCGAGGTGAAGCGGCGCATCATGATCGGCACCTACGCCCTGTCTGCCGGTTATTACGACGCCTATTACCTGAAGGCGCAGAAGATCCGCCACCTGATCTCGGACGATTTTCGCGCCGCTTTCGAGCGGGTGGACGTGATCATGGGGCCGACAGCGCCCTCGACCGCCTTCGGCATTGGCGAGAAGGCAGCGGACCCGGTCACCATGTATCTGTCGGATATCTACACCATTGCGGTGAACCTGGCTGGTCTGCCGGGCATGTCGATCCCGGTACGGCCGATCAATGGCATGCCGGTGGGTCTGCAGCTGATCGGAAACTATTTCCAGGAGGCGCGCTTGTTGAACGTAGCCCACCAGCTGCAGCAGGCGACCAACTGGCACACGGCCACCCCGGCCGGTTTTGAGTAACATAGACGGATATAGAGACAGCATATGCAATGGGAAACCGTAATCGGGCTGGAGATCCATGCCCAGCTGGCGACCAGATCCAAGATCTTTTCCGGGGCCTCCACCGCCTTCGGGGCGGAACCCAATACCCAGGCGTGCACTATCGATCTCGGCCTGCCGGGGGTATTGCCGGTACTGAACCGGGAGGTGGTGCGCATGGCCATCACCTTCGGCGTGGCGATCGAGGCGGAGATCGCCACGCGCTCGGTGTTCGCGCGTAAAAACTACTTCTACCCGGACCTACCCAAGGGCTACCAGATCAGCCAGTTCGAGCTGCCCATCGTCGGCAAGGGCCGGGTGGAGATCGAGCTGGAAGACGGTACGCTGAAGCCGGTCGGGGTGACCCGCGCCCACCTGGAGGAGGATGCAGGGAAATCGCTGCATGAGGATTTTCATGGCATGACCGGGGTGGACCTGAACCGGGCCGGCACGCCGCTGCTGGAGATCGTCTCGGAGCCGGATATGCGTTCCGCCAAGGAGGCGGTGGCCTATGCGAAGAAGATCCATCAGATCGTCCAGTATCTGGGGATCTGCGACGGCAACATGCAGGAGGGGTCATTCCGTTGCGATGCCAATGTCTCGGTCAGGCCCAAGGGTGGGCCGCTGGGTACCCGCGCCGAGCTGAAGAATCTGAACTCCTTCCGCTTTCTGGAGCGCGCCATCAATATCGAGGTGGAGCGCCAAATCGACCTGATCGAGGGCGGCGGCACGGTGGTGCAGGAGACCCGGCTGTATGATGCCGACAAGGATGAGACCCGCTCCATGCGCTCCAAGGAGGAGGCCAACGATTACCGCTATTTTCCCGACCCGGATCTGCTGCCGGTGGAGCTGGATGCGGGCCTGATGGAAGCGGTCCGGGCGGGCATGCCGGAGTTGCCCGACGCCAAGCGGGCCCGCTTTGCCCGGGACTACGGACTGAGCAGCTACGACGCCGCAGTTCTTACCGCCAGCAAGGGGCTGGCGGACTATTTCGAACTGGCGGCGAAGGTGGCGGGCGACGCCAAGCTGGTGGCCAACTGGGTGATGGGGGAGTTTTCCGGGGCCCTGAACAAGGCCGGGCTGGCGCTGGAGCAGAGTCCGGTCAGCGCCGAGCAACTGGGTGGCATGCTGCTGCGCATCGTCGACAAGACCATCTCCGGCCGGATCGCCAAGCAGGTGTTCGAGGCGATGTGGGCCGGCGAAGGCAGCGCCGACCGGATCATCGAGGCGCAAGGGCTGAAGCAGATCACCGACAGCGGGGCGATCGAGGCGGTAGTGGACGCGGTGTTGGCGGTCAATGCGGAACAGGTGGCCAATTACCGCAATGCGGACGAAAAGAAGCGGCCCAAGATGCTTGGCTTCTTCGTCGGCCAAGTGATGAAGCAGTCCAAGGGCAAGGCCAATCCGAACCAGGTCAATGAACTGCTGCTGAAAAAGCTCTGAATGCCTGCGGGGCAACTGAGTTTGTAGCCTGGATGGAGCCCACTATATGGGACCTTAACGGGCGCATAGAGACGGACAGGCGAAATCCGGGTTGGTGTTGAGTCGAAGCCCGCTCCCCGGATTCCGCCGCCGTGGGTGCATGTGGTCCCCCGGTTTGGGGAGGTGGCGGCTTCATCCAGGCTACGGTGCCGTGCCCGCCGCCGGCGCCCTCGGGGCGCCCTATGGCTGAGAAAGGACCACGGATGGACACGGATACACACGGATTTTTGGATAGGGAGGCTGCCCGACTGGTGGTTAGCCCTGTAGGGGACATGCCTGTGCTCGGCTGGAGGGTGAACCCATCCGTGTCCATCCGCGTGGATCCGCGGTTCGAATAGGGGCGGTCGCGCAGTTCCCGCTCTACCTTGGCACCATCCTCTAACCCAGCTTCCGGCTATGCTGGAAAATTGCCTCGATCAGCTCGTCACGGCCGGCACTCTCCCGAACCAACTCGCTGGCCAGGTTGGCCAGTTTCAGGCTCTTGAAGCGGGCAAAGGCGCGGATGGCGTCAAACGCCGCCTGTTCATCGGCGGCATAGCGCTGCATGTAGATGCCCACGGCCACGCTGATCTCCCGGTTGCGCAGGATCGCCTCCCGCAGGTCGGACTCATTTCGCTGCAGCTGCTGCAGTTCGGCGGAGCGTTTCAGGGCCGCCTCGATGGCCGGTATCAGCTGCTGGGTGTTGATCGGTTTGACCAGGTAGCCCAGCGCCCCCTCGCGGGTGGCGACCTCTACCACCTCACGATCGGCGTAGGCGCTGAGGAACAGGGTGCTGATGCGCCCCCGCTCCTTCAGTTCCCGGGCCGCCTCGATACCGGTCATGCCGGGCATGCGGATATCCAGAATGGCAAGATCGGGCCGCTCCCGCAGGCCCAGGCGGACCGCGCTCCGGCCGTCCTGGGCGGAGATTACCTGGTAGCCCGCCTCGCTCAGGCCGCTGGTAATGCTGGTGAGGGTAAACGGATCATCATCAGCAACCAGGATTTTGTTTTGGGTCATGGTGATCTCTGGCCGATCCGTGGGTTAGGTCTTCCGTATCCATTAGGGATTCAGGTGACGGGTATCAGGAAGCTAACGGCCGCCCAGTGGCCGGCCGCCCGTTATCGTTCGGGATTATAAAGCATGGAACCGGGATGCCCAAATCCGCATGTCCGCGCCCTAATCCGGTACGCTGGCCATGGCCACTGTATAGGTCGCCCCCTGCTTGAGTTTCTTGTAATTGCCGAACACCTCGATGAAGGCCTTCTGGATGAATTTGCGCAGGCCGCTGATGGTCACCACATAGAAGCGGGCACCGGGATTCATCCGTGCCAGGGCATCGTAAAAGTAGAGGTAGTAGAGCTCCTTGCCGGTCTTGGCCGGCAGGTTGGAGACGATCAGGTCAAAACGGCGCTCGCCCACCTGATCGAAGCCGTTGCTGAGAAAGATCTCCGTATTGGTGATGCCGTTGACCGCGGCATTTTTCCGGCTGTAGTCGATGGCGACAAAATCCTTGTCCACCAGCACACTGGTCCCCAGCGGCGCCAGTCGGGCCAGGGTCAGGCCGAGCGGTCCATAGCCGCATCCCAGGTCCAGGGTGTCATCGCGCTCCCGCACCTCCAGGTGATCGAGCAGCAGGCGGCTCCCCTCATCGATCCCTTTCGGGGAGAACAGGCCCCAGGTGGTGTGATAGGTGAGGGTCTGCCCGCGCAGGGTCTCGCGGAACACGATGTCCCGGCGCAGATTGTTCAGGTAAGTGATGGTATCGTCAGGGATTATTATTCTATTCATGGCTGATTAATGGCCGCCGCAGGTCTTGCAGGCGGGATCTTTTTTCAGTATCAGGGTGCGCCACTGCATCTCTAGGGCGTCCAGCACCAGCAGGCGGCCCACCAGGGTCTGGCCGGATCCGGTCAGTACCTTGATCGCCTCCAGCGCCTGCACACTGCCGATAATGCCCACCAGCGGTGACAGCACGCCGTTGGCGGAGCAGGTCTCATCCATTTCGGCGGCACTGCCGTAGAGGCAGCGATAGCAGGGTTCCTCGGCCTGGCCGGTGAACACCGAGACCTGTCCCTCCATACGGATGGCGGCGCCGGAAACCAGGGGGATGCGGTGTTTGACGCAGGCCTCATTGATGGCGAAGCGGGTGGTGAAGTTGTCGGTGCCGTCGATCACCAGGTCGGCGCGCCGGATCTCCCGCTCCAGCTCCTCGCCTTCGAGCCGGCTGGAGACGGTCTCGATCCGGCATTCGGGATTGAGTGCGCGCAGGGTCTGGCGGGCGGAATCCACCTTCAATTGGCCGATGCTCCCGGTGGTGTGGATGATCTGGCGTTGCAGATTGGTGAGATCGACACGGTCGAAATCCACCAGCACCAGCTCGCCGAGGCCGGCGGCGGCCAGATACATGGCGGCGGGCGATCCGAGCCCCCCCAGTCCGAAAATCACTACCCGGGATTGCAGCAGTTTTTCCTGTCCCTCGATGCCGATGCTGGGGAGCATGATCTGGCGGCTGTAGCGGAGGAGTTGGTCGTCATTCATAGGTTGCGGTCAAATCATCTATGCTCAGGCTTGACCCGGAATGGCAACTCCCGCCGCCCGGTCCCTGATGGATATGGTTCGCTGTAGGGTCCTGCTACAGATATTTTCGCCAGTGCTCGGGCCGGGGGTCCGAACAGCCGTGATTTCTATGTTCGTAGCGGTTGATGAAAATCTTGCGTGTGCTGTTGTGGTCCTCGTCGCTGCAGCCGTTGTTGGCGCGCTGGATCTCCTCGGTGTAGTAATAGAGGGCGCGCGAGATCTTATAGATCAGTTTGCTGCTGAGATGGAAGCCGCAATCGATCAGGGCGGTTTCGATGTGCTCCAGTGAGATCTTGAGGACGTGGTAACGCACTTTGAGTAGCAGGCGGGTCTCGGGATGGGCCTCGATGACGCCGTCAATCCCGTCCAATAGCCTGGCGGCCGAGTGTGCCTGCTCAGGGTCGGGGTGAAGCTCCGTGAAAACGATTTCCCGGAACTTGATGACGTCGCTATCGCCGCTTTCCATAGTGATGATCCTAAACACTACGCAGAAATTATCAAGCGTTGCGCACACATTTTGGTATGAATTTAAAGGGTATGATTTCCCGGGGATTGGGCCGTGTTATGCAGCGGCCGTTTGCCCCTGGTGAGCCGGTCTCGCAACGCCAGGTCCTGTTGTGTCGTCGTCTCCCGATACCCGGCCTGTTCGAAGAGCCGGCGCACGGCAGCGGCCTGATCCAGGCCGTGTTCGATAATCAGCCACCCCTCGGCTTGCAGGTAGGCGGAGGCATCGTGGATCAACCGGCGGATGTCATCCAGACCGTCGGCGCCTGAACTCAGGGCGGTGGCCGGCTCCCAGGGGAGGCCGTCCCGAAGCAGGTGGGGGTCCCCCTCGGCCACGTAGGGGGGGTTGCTGAGGATCAGGTCACAGCGTTCCCCATGGCGCAACGCCTCGAACCAGCTCCCCTGGCGCAGCTCGATATGGGTCAGGTCGAGCGCCTGGAAATTGTCGGCGGCGACCGCCAGGGCGGCCGCCGATAGATCCGTGGCGATCAGCCGTGCCAGGGGGCGTTCGCTGGCGATGGCGGCGGCGATGGCGCCGCTGCCGGTTCCCAGGTCGGCCACGCGCGCGCCCTCTCCCGGTCCCAGCAGCGCCAGCGCGCACTCCACCAGCAGCTCGGTCTCCGGGCGCGGGATCAGCGTGTCCGGCGTAACCTTCAGGGAGAGCGACCAGAACTCCCGGTAGCCGGTGAGGTAGGCCACCGGTTCGCCTCGCTCGCGGCGTGCCAGCAGGGCCAGGAACTGCGCCTGCTGATCCGCGGTCAGGGGCTGTTCCGGCCAGGCATAGAGATGGCTGCGCGGGCGTTGCAGGACGTGGGCCAGCAGCACCTGCGCCTCCAGGGCGGCGAGGCCGACGGTCTGCGTGGCCTGCTGCAGTGCCGCGGCGATGGAGAGCGGTTTGTCGGCAGTCATCTGCGGATTCAGGGCTCAGTGGGCCAGCGAGGTGAGAAGCTCCGCCTGGTGTTCCTGGGTCAGCGGATCGATCACCTGGTCGAGTGCCCCGGTCATGATCTCGTCGAGCTTGTACAGGGTCAGGTTGATGCGGTGATCGGTGAGCCGGTTCTGCGGGAAGTTGTAGGTGCGGATCCGCTCCGAGCGGTCGCCGCTGCCCACCTGCAGTTTGCGCGACTCGGCCTGTTCGCTAGCCTGTTTCTCGTGGATCCCGGCGAGTAGCTTGGCCTGCAGCAGGGAGAGGGCGCGGGCCTTGTTCTTGTGTTGGGAGCGCTCGTCCTGGCACTCCACCACGATGCCGCTCGGCAGGTGGGTGATACGCACCGCCGAGTCGGTCTTGTTGACGTGCTGTCCGCCGGCCCCGGAGGCGCGAAAGGTGTCGATACGCAGGTCGTTGTTGCCGATCTCGACGTTGTCGACCTCGGCCGCCTCCGGCAGAATGGCCACGGTGCAGGCCGAGGTGTGCACCCGGCCCTGGGATTCGGTCTCCGGGACCCGCTGGACCCGGTGGGTGCCGGACTCGAATTTCAACCGCGAGTAGACATTGCGCCCGGAGACCCGGCTCACCACCTCCTTGTAGCCGCCCTGTTCCCCCGGTGTCTGGCTGATGGTCTCGGTGTGCCAGCCCATCTGCTCTGCATAACGCAGGTACATGCGCAGCAGATCGCCGGCGAACAGTGCCGCCTCCGCACCCCCGGTGCCCGCGCGCACCTCAAGGAAGATATTCCGCTCGTCGTTGGGATCGGGGGGGATCAGCAGCAGCTGCAGTTGCGGTTCCAGCCGGTGCAGCTTGTGCTCGCCTTCGCTCAGCTCCTCGCGGGCCAGATCGGCCATTTCCGGATCGCCCAGCATCTCCCGGGCGCTGGCGATTTCAGCCTCCAGATCGCGGTAGCGGCCGAAGCACTCCACCACCGGTTCCAGCAGGGTATACTCCTGACCGAGTTCACGGTAGCGGTTCTGATCGTGCTGGATTTCCGGCTCGGCGAGGAGGGCGGTAATCTCTTCAAAACGTTCGGCAATCTGCTCCAGCTTACTGCGTATGGATGCGTTCATTGAGTGCTTTTGTCGCTGATCTGGAAAAGGGTGTTGGCCGCATCCAGGAGCTCCGACTGACCCTCGAAGCCGGCCTGCCTGATCTGGGTGCTGGGGGTGTGCAACAGTTTGTTGGTCAGGGTGTGGGCGAGGAATCGGAGGCTCTCCTCGGGGGATTTGCCGGACTGCATCTGTTTCAGCGCCCGCTCCAGCACATCGTCGCGCATCCGTTCCGCCTGGCGGCGATAGTCCTGGATCATCCCCACCGCATCCAGGGAGCGCAGCCAGCCCATGAACTCATCGACATGCAGATCGACAATCTCCACCGCCTGTTCCGCCGCCTCCTGGCGTGAGCGCAGGTTCTCCTGGATCACCTCCTGCAGGTCGTCAACCGTGTACAGGTAGACGTCACTGAGTTCGCTCACTTCGCTTTCGATATCCCGGGGAACGGCAATATCCACCATGAAGATCGGCTGGTGCTTGCGTTTTTTCAGGGCGCTCTCCACGGTGCCCTTGCCAACCACCGGCAGCGGGCTGGCGGTGGACGAGATGACAATGTCCGCCTCCGCCAGGTGGTTGGGGATCTCGGTAAGGCCGATGGCGAAGCCGTCGAACTGACCGGCCAGCTGATGGGCCTTCTCCAGGGTCCGGTTGGCGACGATGATCCGGCCGATGCCGTGCTGATGCAGGTGTCTGGCCGCCAGCTCGATGGTCTCGCCGGCACCGATCAGCAGCGCGGTCTGTTGTGACAGGTCGCTGAAGATCTGGCGGGCCAGGCTGACGGCGGCAAAGGCGACCGAAACCGGACTGTGGCCGATGGCGGTGTCGGTGCGCACCTGTTTGGCCACCGAGAAGGTGTGCTGAAACAGGCGGCCGAGAAACTTGCCGGTACTGGAGACGTCATTGGCGGTCTGGAAGGCCTGTTTCACCTGTCCCAGGATCTGCGGCTCCCCGAGCACCATGGAGTCCAGTCCACTGGCCACCTTCAACAGGTGGCGGACACACTCCTGGTCCTGATGGCTGTACAGGAAGGGGGAGATGGTCTCCTCCTCCAGGCCGAGAAACCCACCCAGCCAGGCGCAGATGTCCTCCCGGCTGGAGCGGGTGTGGGCGCAGTAGAGCTCGGTCCGGTTGCAGGTGGAGAGAATCACCGCTTCGTCGATCCCGGGCTGTTCCGACAGGCTGCGCAGCGCCGCCACGATGATATCCGGGCCGAAGGTAAGGCGCTCACGGATGCCGATGGGTGCTGTCTTGTGGTTAAGGCCGAGTGTAATCAGTGCCATATGAACTTATCGTGTATCAGGGCAGTCTCAGTATTTCGCTAGGGGTGGATTCGCATCCCGCCCTGGTCGGTTGCAGCCGGTTCAGGCGCCGGTTCCACCAGGCCGCGACAGGGCCAAGCCGCCATCTGGCGGACCCGGGAAAGTGAAATTTTGTATTATCAAAAGGTTAAATACAAGTCGCAGGGCACTTTTCAGGCGTTAAATGTCGTCCGGTGGCTGTAAACTCGGTTATCATCTATCCTCAATATTAGGCCCTGGGCTGGGCGTTTTTCAGGTGTAATATTCATGCGGCAGGCGCTTCAACTGGTTTTCACACTCGCATTCTCCTGGACCCTTGTCAGCTGCCAATCCTCCCAGGTCAAAACCGCTCCCGAACCGACAGCCCCCGCGCCCGCCGAACAGGCGCCTACCGCGCAGGCGGATGCCTCCCGGCGTGCCGTGGCAAGCGCAGTTCCGGCGAGCGATGTCCCTGAGTTGACCGAAGATATCGTATTCAATCTGTTGGCAGGCGAGGTGGCGGCGCAACGCGGGGCGTTGGATCAGGCCTATGCGCACCAGCTCCAGGCCGCCTTGTTGTCCGGTGACGCCACTGCTGCCGAGCGGGCGACGCGTCTGGCCCTGCATATGGATAAGGGCGAGCTCGCCGTCAAGGCCGCCAGTCTCTGGGTGGAGCTGGCACCGGCGGATCTCACGGCACGTCAGCTGCTGGTGGTGCTGATGCTGCGCCAGGATGAAAACGCGCCTGTGCTGGATCATCTCAAGACCATTGTGCGGATCAGTGAAGGGAATGATGAGAATGGTTTTCTCAATGTCATGGCGGCCATCAACCGCGAGCTGAAGCGGGAGTCGGCCATGGGGCTGATGCGCAGGCTGGTGCTGGAGTTCCCCGGCGATCCCCGCGGTGGTTACGCCCTGGCCATTGCCGCCCTGGTGGACAAGGATTACGCAGCGGCAGAAAAGGAGGCGGACCGGCTGGTCGCCGCCCATCCCGATTGGCCGAAGGGTTACCTGGTGTTGAGCCGGGTCTATCTGTCCCAGGATGACAAACCGAAGGCCAGGGGGCTACTGGCGGATGCGGTGCGCCGTTTTCCGGCCGACCCTTTCCTGTTATCCGCTTATGCGCGGCTGCTGGTGGATGCCAAGGAGCTGCAAGCGGCCTACGAACAGTTCCTCCGCTTGGAGAAGATAGAGTCGGAAGGAGGGGATGCCAGCTACTGGCTGGGGCTGATTGCCCTGGAACTGGGCGAGGACGAGGCGGCGCGCGGCCATTTTCTGCAGCTGCTCGACACTGATAAGCAGACGGACGTCGCCGCCTACTATCTGGGTCGGATCGCGGAAAAACGGGAACAGTCGCGGCAGGCCGTGCAATGGTATCAGCGGGTGGACGGCGGCGACTACCGCGACGAGGCCCAGGTACGCAGCGTCAAGCTGATGGCGGCCATGGGTGAGACCCGTGAGGCATTTGACTGGCTGCAGCGGATGCGTATTCAGTACCCGGATCAGGCGGCCAGGTACTACCTGATCGAGGTGGAGCTGCTGCGCGAACACGGAACGCCGGCGCAGGTGATGGCGCTGTTCGATACGGCAATCGGTGCGCTGCCGGAGAGCAACGAGCTCCTCTACGCCCGCGGCCTGTATGCGGCGACCCAGAATCGGGTGGATATCCTGGAGCGGGACCTGCTGCGGGTGATCGCCAACGATCCCAAACATGCCGATGCCCTGAATGCGCTCGGTTACACCCTGGCCGATCAGACCGACCGGCATCAGGAGGCGTTGGACTATATTCAGCGCGCATTGGCGCTGAAACCGGATTCCGCCGCGATCCTGGACAGCATGGGCTGGGTGCTGTTCAGGTTGGGGCGGAACCAGGAGGCGATAGGCTACCTGCGCCAGGCCTATGACAAGCTGCCTGACGCGGAGATCGCCGCGCATCTGGGAGAGGTACTCTGGGTGACTGGGGAGCAACAGCAGGCGAGGGAGATCTGGCAGGGAATCCTCGACAAAACCCCGCAAAGTGAACATGTGCTGGAAGTGATGCGGCGCCTCGAGATCTGATCCTGTCCGATGAATCTCCGCGTCATTACCGCTCCTGCCGTCTGCCCACGCCCTGCAATCCGCCATGTTAACCACTGATATCGACTGGTGGCCGGCGCCGGCCAAGCTTAATCTCATGCTGCGGGTCGTCGGTCGCCGGCCCGATGGCTACCACCTGCTGCAGACGGTGTTCCGCTTTGTCGATTATGGCGACCGGATCGCATTCCGGATCAGGTCGGACGGGGTAGTCCGGCGGCCACTGGGAAATGCTGCGGTGCCGGAGTCGGAGGACCTGATGGTCCGGGCGGCCCGGCTGCTGCAGCGGCAGGCAGGCTGCTCCCTGGGTGCGGATATCTCCCTGGTGAAGAATATCCCCATGGGCGGTGGGCTGGGGGGTGGCAGCTCCGATGCGGCGACCGTGCTGGTGGCGCTCAATCGTCTGTGGCAGGTCGATTATTCCCTGGAGAAACTGGCCGAACTGGGCCTGCACCTGGGTGCCGACGTGCCGGTCTTTGTTCGCGGGCAGGCGGCCTGGGCCGAGGGGGTAGGCGAGCTGTTGACGCCGCTGCGGATGCCACCGGCCTGGTATCTGGTGGTGGTGCCCGATTGCCATGTCTCCACGGCCGATGTTTTTAATGATCCGCAATTGACACGGAACGCGCCTCGAACGACAATACGCGACTTTCTCGCCGGCAGTCAGGTTAATGACTGCCTGCCGGTGGTATTGAATCACTATCCCGAGGTCGCTGCGGCTGTACGGTGGCTGGAATCCTTCGCGCCTGCGCGGTTGACCGGTACCGGCGGGGCTGTGTTCGCCGAGTTTGCCGGGGAAGCCGAGGCGCAGCAGGTGTTGCGGCAAGTGCCTGACCTGTATAAGGCGTTTGTCGCCCGGGGGCTGGACAGCTCGCCGTTGCTGGAGCGGGTGGCGGGCCGGAACCTGTATCCCGAAACGTCGTCAGGCGGCTAGGAGCCCTTCGGGTTTTTCCACCCTGCTCGAATCAGGGTGGCCAGTAAGATTTTTTGGGGCGTCGCCAAGCGGCTAGGCACCTGGTTTTGATCCAGGCATACGTAGGTTCGAATCCTACCGCCCCAGCCATATTGCAAAGGTATCTGCACGGCAGGCGCCTGAATCGGCCCGCATATAGTCCCGTTGTTAGTCAGACAGGTGGAGAGGCTTGTTATGCCAGATAGCCACATGATGGTTTTTTCAGGAAATTCCAATCCTGAACTTGTTAGCGAGATCACCTCTCGTCTCAGTCTGCGTACGGGTAAGGCGATCGTCGGTCGCTTCAGCGACGGCGAGGCGATGGCAGAGATACAGGAGAGCGTACGCGGGCGCGATGTGTACGTTATTCAGAGTACCTCGCAGCCGACCAATGACAACCTGATGGAGCTATTGGTGCTGATCGATGCGCTGCGCTGGGCGTCGGCAGAGCGTATCACGGCGGTGATTCCCTATTTCGGTTATGCGCGCCAGGATCGCCGGCCACGCTCCGCCCGGGTGCCGATCACGGCCCGCCTGGTGGCCAAGCAGATCGCGGCGGCGGGTGCGGATCGGGTGGTGACGGTTGATCTGCATGCCGATCAGATCCAGGGTTTTTTTGATATTCCGGTGGACAATATCTACGCCCTGCCGGTGCTGCTGGGCGATGTGTGGCGCCAGAAGTATCCCAATCTGATGGTGGTGTCACCGGATGTGGGCGGCGTGGTGCGCGCCCGGGCACTGGCCAAGCAGCTGGATGATGCGGACCTGGCGATCATCGACAAACGTCGACCCAAGGCCAATGACGCCCAGGTGATGAATATCATTGGTGATGTCAAGGGCCGGACCTGCGTGCTGATCGATGACATGGTCGATACCGCCGGTACCCTGTGCAAGGCGGCCCAGGCGCTCAAGGAGCGGGGCGCAGAACAGGTGATCGCCTACTGTACCCATCCGGTGTTGTCGGGTCCGGCGATCCGCAATATCGAAAATTCGGTGCTCGATCAGCTGGTGGTTTCGAACACCATCCAGCTGCACGAAGAGGCGCGACACTGCACCCGGATTCGCCAGATCTGCATCGCGGAGCTGCTGGCGGAGACCATGCGCAGGATCGCCCTGAATGAATCGGTGACCTCACTCTTCATGGAGTGATCGCCTATCCTTCACTGCCCAATCTGGTCGCGGAAGGCAGTGATTATTTAGGATTTGGAAAGAAATAACTGCCGCATATTGCGCCGGGCTTTTTTTAACTTGAAGGGGCGTTTGCCTTCAAGGCACGGCAAGGCGCGCATAGTCGTTCTATGTAAGTCTTGCCGTAACGCCGAAGGCGGACGAAAAGACCAGCAAGATGTGGTAGATATTTATGGACAGATCCGTAACTTGATGGTTTGGAGAAAATCATGAAAGAAGTATTTGTTGTTAAGGCGCAGCTGCGCACTGATACAGGGAAGGGTGCGAGCCGCCGCCTGCGTCATGCCGGGCTGGTTCCGGGTATCGTTTATGGTGCCCACCAGGACCCCGCCATGATCTCTATGGTGCACAGTAATCTGTTCCAGCATCTGGACCATGAGGCTTTTTATTCACACATCCTCAGCCTGAATATTGATGGTAAGCCGGAGCAGGTGATCCTGAAGGATCTGCAGCGTCATCCGGCCCGTCCGATTATCATGCATGCGGATTTCCTGCGGGTCAGTGCCAAGGAGAAGCTGAAGACCCACGTGCCGCTGCACTTCGTGGGTGAAGAGGTGGCGCCTGGTGTCAAGGCCGGCGGCGTGGTTTCGCATCTGCTGACCGAGGTCGAGGTGAGCTGTCTGCCGGGCGATCTGCCGGAGTACATCGAGGTCAACGTCGCCGCGCTGGCAATTGGCGATGCGGTCCTGCTCTCCGAGCTGGCGCTGCCGAAGGGCGTCGAGTTGCCGGCGCTGGCGCAGGACGAGCCACAGGATGTGCAGGTGGTGTCTATCCATGCCGCGCATGTGGCGGCCGAGGAAGAGGCGGGTGAAGAAGAGGGTTCAGCGGAGGAGTGAGCCGCGTTCCTGTTCCAGCTGATGGGCCGGGCAATGCCCGGCCCATCTGTTTTGTCCAGGGATGGACTTATGCCGCGGAGGCCAGGGATGGCCGGGAGCGGCTTTCTCCGCGCGCCGCTGCGTGGATGCCGTTCTCGCCGCCTGGCGTTTTGCGGTGCGGGGAGTAGGATGGGCAAGGCGGTGCCCGTCCGGTGTCTGGAACTGAACGCCGAAGCTTGAGAAAGTGACCGTCCCATATGAGCAACCAATCCGCACAACCCATTCGCCTGATTGTCGGTCTCGGTAATCCGGGGAGCGATTACGCTGCGACGCGCCATAACGCGGGATTCTGGTTCGTGGATCTCCTGGCGGAAAGGCATGGCGGCGTATTCAGGTCGGAGTCGAAATTCCATGGCCAGGTGTGCCGCATCCTGGTCAGGGGGCGGGAGTGCTGGCTGCTCAAGCCGTCCACCTTCATGAACCGCAGCGGACAGTCGCTATCCAGCCTGGCCAAATATTACAAGATTGGCCTGGAGGAGATCCTGGTGGCGCACGATGAGCTGGACATGCCGCCGGGTGTGGCGCGGCTCAAGTTTGGCGGTGGCCATGCGGGCCACAATGGTCTGCGGGATATCGTCAGCGCCATGGGGGGCAGGGAATTCTGGCGCTTGCGCATTGGTATCGATCACCCCGGAAATGCCCGCGAGGTGGTCAACTATGTGCTGGGTTATCCCTCGAAGCAGGACGCCGATGCCATTGCCCAAGCGCTCGATGCGAGTGAGCGGGTACTCACCGACCTGGTCGAGGGCCGGTTTCAGTTGGCGATGAATGCATTGCATTCGGATTGATGGACGGGGAGAGCCGGCGTGCCATGCGAAGACACGCCATACGCTGCCGGTGAGCTTGTGAAGCACATCCTCAGGATGCGGCTGGTTTTCGTGGCATCGTGGCATTCCCGCTCAAATAGCCGGATTGGAACGGCAACTATAGCCGGGATACAAACTCTTTGCCGGAAACGGCAAGACCATGCAATTCGACCCGATCCAGCAGGCCTATCCCGCGCCCCTTGACCTCGATCAGCCGCGCATCAGCAAGGCGTTTCAATACCCGGCTGAGGGTCTCCTGGGCCATGCCGAGATGGCAGGCGATATCGCTGCGGGTCATGCGCAGTTCAACCAGCGGCGTCATGCCCATGCTCTTGTCCGGGAGCCGCCGATACATCTCCAGCAGGAAATCGGCCACCCGGGCGTCGCAGTGCATCCGGTGGCGGAATAACGCCCCCTGGAGAAGCGCTTGTTCCGAGGCGAATGCCTGGATGATGGATTGGGTCAGTTGCAGGTTGTCGTGCAGGCCGTTAAGCAGCAGGCGGCGGGGCAACCGGCACAACTGGCTGTCCATCGTGGCCATGGCTCGAACCCGTTTCATGCCGCCAGCGAACAGGCCCTGGGTACCGAATAGCTCGCCCGGCAAGCGGAAACTGGCCCACTTCAGATCGCCGACCCGCTGGCTGATCCTGACGCAGCCGCTACGAACCACATACACCGCGTCGGGTGAAAATTGCAGACCCTGGCGTACCGCGTGCAGCGCCTCGCCCTCGGAGGCGCGGCCGCCGTAGGGGCAGACCGCGTTCAGCAGGCAGGATTCCGCCTGTATCACGCCACTTTCGGCGCCGCCGGCGCCTTGCTGGCCATCGGCGACCTTCGACCTTAGCAGGGTTAAACAGGGACTGGATGGCATCGATCTCACCTCCTTATCTTTTCCTTGGGTTTCGCCAGAAGTTAATTGTTTTGGCGTTCCATTATCACCTGCACCAGCGTGTGCTCGGATTCCAGATCATTTGGCGACTCACCCCTCGTCGAACTCCGATACATCCTTGTGGGCAATACCCTGATGGCAATCAATGCAAGTCTCGCCGGTCTCCTTGATCTCCTCGTGCGCCTGCCATGCCATTTCCGTCTGCGCCGCCTCGGTCATCCCCTCGATACCATGGCAGTTGCGACATTCCCGCGAATTGCTGGCACGCATGGACGCCCATACACGTTTGGCGAGCTCTACCCGTTTGGCTTCAAACTTTTCGGGGGTGTCGACCGTTCCCATAACCTTGTGAAATAGTTCGTTACTGGCCTGGAATTTCCTGATCAACTTGTAACCCCAGGGGCGTGGTACATGGCAATCGGCGCATGTTGCCCGGACACCGGTACGGTTTTGATAATGTACCGTCTCCTTGTACTCCTGGTAAACGGTATCGCGCATTTCATGGCAGCTAATGCAGAACGAAAGCGAGTTACTCGCCTCCATCGCCGTATTGAACCCGCCCCAAAAAATGATACCGCCAAACAGACCAAGCACAAGCAAGGTCAGTATTGAATACTTGGCGCTTGGCCTTCTAAGCACACTCCACCAGCGGCGAAGCGTGCCGGGTTTGTTCACTTTACTCATATCGACTACCTCTGGAATCTTTGCACAATAAAATTAACTCGCAAACATCAAGTCAACCGCGTATAGGGTGAGCGCCATCCACGCATGCAGTTGTTAACCCGTTATCCAAATAGATCGGAGGGTGGATAAGCGACAGCGCATGCCATCCGCGGGTCCGTGAACGTTACATCCTTGTACCTCGCCTCACCGTCGCATTAATGGTGAATGCGCTTGCCGGCTTATCCACCCTACGATCGCAGCCATTTCGCGCAAACACTGAACTCAGCTCTACAGATAACCTAGTGTGTACATCAACCTACAGACCATTTCGTGGTGCTGATTGGGTGTGCACCTATTTCAGCGTGTCGTGCGCCGTTTTTTGGAGTTCAACTCGTATCGGTGGAACCGGGTCCCCGGTGAAGATATCCTTGAGTTTGTAATGCTCGTGCATGGCATCGCCGTTTCTTACGAATTTGTCGAATTCGAAGTGGTACTTCGGATCGACATTTGGCGTGAACGGCGTGTAAGGCGGTTTCGCCTCTTTATAGGGAGAGCCTTCATAGGAAAGGTGACACTTGGCGCATGCCTGCTCATATGCAAAATTTTGCCCGGCCTCGACCAGAATACCGCGTGCGGTCGACTCGGACTTTTTCTTCATGAGTGACTGTGCACTGCCATGCTCGGCCCGGTATAACTTGCCGGCGCCATGACAGGACTCGCAGCTGACCGAGCCCATGGATTTTTTCCCGCCGGGTTTCATGCCGACCTGATAGCCGGTTTCTGTTCCGAAACCCGTTGTATGGCAGGTCAGACACTCCTTGTCCTGGGTGTAATCCTTCGCCGGATCCAGTTTGGCCGCTTTTTTAGCGTCGGCCTTTGTTCCCGCCTTGAGCGATTCAAAGGACTTCGCATGTGCCGTTTCGGCCCATGACTTCCCCTGCGGCTTGTGGCATTTGGTGCAATTCTTCACCCCAACGTAGACGGCATCCGCAGCAATAGCACCCGGTGCCATACTCATCATGGCTAGTGCGCCGATGAGCCATACAATAATACGTTTCATGATATTCTTCTCCCCACGACTGATCCTGACCCTGATTAATTACTCAAATACGCTGACTGTTTGCGGATAGCATTTGGCCCCTGGCCTTTTCAGCAGCCACACTCCTGTTCAACGGAAATTCCGACCTGGGCACTGGCTTTTTGTCCATTTTCATCCTCCACCTGCAGCGTGACTATATAAAGCCCCTGGGTGAACGTATGCTCGACAGCCTTTTCCGTTGAAGATTCGCCGTCGCCAAAGTTCCAGGTAATGCCCTTTATCTTTCCACTGCCGCCACCGGTCAGTGCCTTGAAATTTACCGTATAAGGTGCATCGCCCCGGCGATTTCTTACGCCGCCGATTCGTGCCGCAAGTTCACCACCGACAGACCCTACTGACTCCTCGACGAAAAGACTTCCACCCAGGACTGTTGATACCTTGATCAGGGATTGCTTGATTTTATCCTCCATCATCACGACATCCTGCTGGCTCATGGTGCTGCCTTTTGCAACATCCGCTTGTTGTCCGTCATCCACTCGCAACCGGATTGAACCGACATCTGTAACCAAACGACCTGTAAGCGACCATGCCGTAAAACTGCTCTTCTCGGAGTCGTACTTTATTGCAAACTCCGATCCCTGTGTGCGTACATCCATTGCGCCCATGCGGACCTTGAACTCGGAAAATAGATGCTCGGGTACCTGCGCCTTAACAAACAAGCGCCCATTGATGATATCCAGGTAGGTCTTTTCAATCTTTTTCTCAAGATCGAAAATGACGCCGGTCAAGGCGATTTCCGTATTGGGATAAACCCGCACCATGCTGCCGTTCGACCAGGTAAGGTTTGCGGCGGACCTGCTCCTCGTCGCGAGACGATCGCCGCGGGTCAGGATGTCGCCATCGGACACCTTCACCCAGTTCTCCGTGCCGGGTTTGAGGATTTCCACATTGCCATCTGCCCGCGTGACGCGCACAACCGACGCGTCATCGGCCCAGGTAAACACTGTCCAGAACATCAGTATGAAGGCAACTAAATATTTCATGGCCCAATTCTCCTAAATATTATTAAGTATTCACGCATGATCAATTTACGAAGTAACCGTCCTTGTAGAAATTGATCAAAATTAAATTATCAACCTTGGCGCCAGGTTAAACCCCCCTTGGGGTCTGACGTGGGTGCGTTGCCCCCATGGATGGGTATATGGCGTTCCCCAGTAGGGACAATGCATCCGCGCACGCGCTAACTTTTCAACATCATTGTCATGACCAACCTGGGATCTCTCCCGCAATGGTCCCGATCAGTAAATCAACTCCAGGCCAACCACCACCTCATATGCCGCACCCGGGATACTGCCATCGGATCGCGCATAGACGGCACCCGGTTGGAAGTAACCGATGTTGGCGAACATTTCGAGCCACTTGCGGTGCTGGTATCTGGCGGCTATATCCAGTTCCCATCCCACGTCATTGGTCAGGTTTGTCGATGTGGATGTACCGTTACTCCAATCCCGAATCGGACCGCGGCCTTCAAACACGACCTCGGTTGTCCATATCTTGGCAATGGAAGGAGTTATCGTCAGGCCCTTTCTCGGCATCAGGGTTGTATCAAGACGCAAGTACGTGATATTGGCCAGGTTGCTGTCCCACAAAAAATACCCGGCGCGGATATCCTCGCTGAAAATCTCCCCGAACTTGTGCCGGTCGCGGCAAAGCGAGAGACCGGTAAAGTATTTATAATCATCGGTTGCCGAATCATTAGCACCATTTCCCGAACCGCGCCCGAGTTCGAATCCGAGCGACCATTCCCCCAACGAACTAGACCGGGTGAAGCTACGCTCGGCGCGGAACAGCAGCGCATTCGCGTTGATGTCCCTATCCTCGGTATAACCGCCGGTAAGCCATACCGCCTCACCCTCGATCCTCCAGCGATCGTAATCGATTGATCCCGCGATACCCGACCATAGCGGATTGAAACCGCCATCCCGTGGTGTTGTTGATGCATCGAAGTCCTTGTCAAGATTCAAATCCGCGTCACCGGTATCTCCCTGGTCAACCGTCTTCAAGATAAACGGCCTGATCCACGAGGTTCGCGATGGGCGGAGATCAAAATCAAGATAATAGGCATCCAGCCGGGTGTCGCTGAACAGGAGGTTCTCGCGAGTTCCCGCAGGTGGTCCACCTGAAGCGCTGAAGTCGGTGTAATCGGTCCAGCCACCGGCAAGACTCAAATAGCCCGCTGTGATACTTGCACCGGAAAACACCGGTAGCTGAAAACGCAAACCGTTGATCGGGCCTTGCACCACAACGCCATAACCTTCATCCCAATTCTGGCGGCCGATACGCGCCATGAAGTGTTCGTTGGTGTATTGACCGTAGAGTTCACGCACCAGCGTTGCGTTGACCGATTCGAAATCGCCCCATCGTTCAAGCGTTCCCTCGCTGTCCTCTTTCCAATCGAAGGTTAAATTGCCTTTGTCGAGAAGAAGCCGCACCAGGAAATCCTCATAAGAGGCATCGACTTGTAACTGAAACCGCTGATCGAAGAAGCTTCGATTGTCAAAATCCCAGCTTTGATTCGGATTGTCCAGGTTGAAGTTATTGTGCGAGTTGAATTGGACTTTATACTTCCCGGAAAATTCAAAGCCGACCTTTCCCTTGCGCTCCTCTTCTTCGGTTACCGCCACCGATTTCATCTTGCGAAGGTCTGTTTCAATCTCAGTGAGTCGCCGGCGGGCCTCATCATCCCGCCCGGTTTGCGCCCCCGCAATATCCGGCTCGCCCCATTCGTCATCACTTTCCGCCGCCACGGGTAGCGGTTGCCCCGTGTTATTGGCGTCAGTCTCGCCTTTCTCGGCCAGGGCGGCCTTGAGTTGGCTGATATCCCGTTGAGAACTGGCGAGTTGCGCCTCCATGGTCTGAAGGCGTTTCACTAACTCGGATACGTCCGCGCTATTCAATCCGGGAGATTCCGCTGCCACCGCCATGGGAGTCGATACCGCGACCCCCGTCAGCAGGCAACTTGTTGCCAGCGGGATATAGTACTTGTGCAATTTGCTTATCATGGCTGAATTATCTCCACCGCCAGCCCCTCTGGAATCAGTCTGTTTAAACGAAGGTGCAATTATTTCGAAGCCGTCTCATCTGGCCTGCCATAGAACGTCTTGATCTTGCTGTCCGGTCCATGGCACTCAATACACACCAGTTTTTTGAGCGTCGGCTTATAGGTATACGGGTCGGCTGGCCGCAACGTATTCACATAGTTCAATGTGTCGGGCGCCAGCGATTTCACCAGCCGGCGACTCCATGAATTTCTCGGTGCGCGTAATACATTGGGATGGTATATGTCGCCTTCGATAAACCATCCCTCCTTGGGTGGCACCTCGTCTCCTTCCGGTATGGTTACCATTTCGTGACAAGTGAGGCAGGAACGGTTTTCACCCTTGTAGGCAATCTTGCTAGATTCCAGATGAAGCACATGTGGGTTCTTTATATAGGGCTTCGCCGTCTCCTCTTCCATGATGAACTGATGGCAGTCAAGGCATTCCATATTTTGCTCGCTATAATCCGGCACCTCGCCATCCGTTGGACCCTTTACGGCCTTGGGGGGCCAGTCAATCGCCGCCTGCGTGGGTAGTATTACGGTAAGTGATGTGGTTACCCCCGATTCCGGTGCACGCTGTTCGAGCGAGGTAGTTGGTTCTCCGATGGCGCCCCCGCATCCTGTCAAGCCCAGCACCAGGCTCAGTCCGGTAAGATTCAGCATTCGCATGACACTCTCCCCTCGGTTTCCAATTGCTCAAACAAACCTGGCACGAACTCACCCTCGGTTTGCAATAAGTCAAGCGTGAGGTAGGCTAGCGCCCGATACAGGCCGGATTTAGATTCTTGAATAACACGCGCACAAAACGGTTGGTACCAGAGCAATAGGTGGCCGGCCAGAAAGTCACTCTGGTGTTTGATGTTTTGCCGGAGACCGTCGATATTCTCCGCCCGCCACAGTTGCTCCTCTATGCCACAAAGAAAATTTAGTGACTCCAGCTCGACCCCGATATGGTCGGGCAACTCCAGGCAATCCTTTGTCAGTTGCACGCCGGCGTTGTGATACGCCGCCTGCACCCTGACCGATATCCTTCCCCCTACCCGCTGTTTTTCGTCCAGGTAAAATGACTCATGCGGATGCACCCCACTTGGCAGCACGAATAGCCTGGTATATTCCGCGGTCAATTCGTTTTCGATATTTTCGCTGGATGACATCTCTTCCAGAAACGCTATCATCTCCTCGGTTGCCATTTCGGCCGCCGCGTTTCCGGATTCCATCAGCAGGGGTTCGGCTTGCAGCGATTCCAGAAGCTCCGCGGAAGGCGGCGCGCTGTATAGCGTTGCCAGAACCGCATACCTCCTGCCACGTTCCGCCGCCACATCCGCCATTGTTGTATAGTCAATCATTTTTAGTTCCTCTCCTGGCAAAGCGACGGGCCATTTTTTCCCGGCGCTTTTCGGTGGTGATGCACAATGGACAGAAGCTCTCATCCGCACGCCGCAAAAAGGGCTGACGGCAGAAATCGCAAGTGCGTTTTTCCCCCGTCACCAAATTCTGTTGAGTGCCTAGAAACAACAATGAGAGATCCACGTTATCGTTGACACGGATTGCCCGGTGGAAACAGGCCTCCTCACATACCCGGCAACCGGTACATAACGACGGTGTATAGCTCAATGCATAGTGCCCATTCGACTCGCTGTGATGAATGGCACCTACCGGACATAATGTCTCGCAGACATCACAACCGGTACATTTTGGTCCTATCTCTATACTTGCTACCGGCAAGCCCTGAGCGGCATAGTCTGCCTTTAAGGGCTTGGCCCCGGGAAGAGCCTGTAGCACATTGAGAAGATGCGACCTTTTCGGATTTTCCGCGTGGTTCCGTACAAGATCACGAAACGGTGTAATCGCAACCTCAACCGGATCCTTCGCATCGATGTCTGGAGAATCATCTGCCTCTTCCCATTTGTCGGCGAAAGCTCGAAAGAAGTCGCGTCGCGATACCCCCGTTTTCTTGGCGGGCAAGTTTTGCTGCGGAGTACCCAGGGGCGTGGTCAAATGAACAATCCGCCCCGGACTCAGGTTGACGGATTCCAGCAGTCCCCTGGCCAGCTTTATTACCTTATTCCATTGTCCAGAGGTCTTATGTAGTCCACAGCCAGAACAGTCCGGCGAACGTAGTTCAACGCTTTCCGCTCCCCACCTTAACGGCTCCAGAACGACGCCCTCGGTAAGCCGACAGAGGCAGGAAAGAACCAAATCCGCCTTGCCATCGGCACGATCGCAGGCAATTCGGAACGGCTCTGATGGATGTTCCCGATTCCGTATTCGAGAACCCAGATCCAGGTTGTTGATATCCTGCCCTAATGCTCCATTTGGGCAGGCAGAAACACAGGCACCACACGCAATGCATGCTTCCGATATGTCGACACCCTCTCCGGACAGGTTTAGTGCATCCGGAACAGGGCACACTTGCATGCATTCAACACACGATGACTGTGAGCATCGATAGCGGGAGCAGAGCCCATTCTCGACGAGAATGGGCCGCTCCCTACCAGTACTTACGCTTTGCTCCATTAGAGTCTCCACTCAATCGATCAGCGCGTGTACTTTGTGGAAGGTCCGGTATCCGTACCGGCAACGGTGATACTAACCGCTCGCGAACGCTTCTCCCTGATCAGCGACGTCAACTCGTTGAGCTCACCAAAGAACCGCGTCTTTGCCACACAGGTTTCAACACAGGCCGGAACCTTCCCCTGCTCAAGGCGTTGTACACAAAGCGTGCACTTTTCCATGACCCGTGCTTCGGCGTTGAATTGCGGCGCGCCATAGGGGCAGGCCCAGGCACAGTAGCGGCAGCCAATACACTTGTCCTTGTTGATAAGAACAATACCGTCCTCCTTGCGTTTGGTGATCGCTCCCACCGGACAGGCGGCCTGGCACGCCGGTCGCCCGCAATGCATGCACGGCATGGGTACGAAGGTAAGCGCCATGTTTGGAGCCTTGGTTGTATCCCTGAATTCACCCTCCTCGATTTCGACCACACGGGTATAATCGACGCCCAGCGGCGTGTTGTTTTCCGCTTTGCACGCCATGGTGCAGGCGTTACATCCGATACAGAACTCCAAGTCGATCCAGAGTGTGTATTGTTTCGGTCCGGGTTTCGCAAGCGAACGCTCAAAGATCTCCGGAGAAATTACTGGGTTCTTTTCTGTCATGGCTTGACCCTCCTCAAACTGAAAGTTTTTCGATCTTGAGCGGCGTACCGTAGCTCTGTGTTCCACCGGCTACAGGGTCCTGTAACCCGCGGTCACCCAAGACCGGGTCTGCCATATAGAGTGGATTGATACTGAACCCGGCACCGATGCGCTTATCGGAAAACTGTTGCTGGCCATCGGCGTCCCATCCCTTCGCGCCAGCACCCCATCGACCATAGGAGTTGCTAACCGAGAAGACACCCGGACGGATCCGGCTGGTGACATTTACCTGAAACTTGAACCAACCGTCACCCATCGAGTTTTCAACACTTGGAATGTGCTTGCTTGATGGTGATTTCACCCGGACCCAATCACCGGAGATGACACCCATATTTTCCGCGTCCACCGGGTTGATTTCCGCATAGTTTTGCGGTTTTACCGACGCCAGCCATAGATTATTCATGGTGCGTGACTGGGTATGCCAGGCATCCTTGTGGGTGTGCAACTGGATCGGATACTCATCCCAGATGGCCTGGTCGATCTCCTGCTCCTTACAATCGATCATGAAGCGATACTGCGGCAGACCGTCGAAGTACTTGCCCGTCATGCTGTTCTTGTTGGTAGCGACAGCCTGAGAGTAGGCGCGCAGTCCACGCACCTGGCGGCCACCGGGGAAACGCACATAGTCACCCTCGTATTGATTGCCCGGATTTTCGAATTTACCACCGAGTTTCACAAAGCTGCTGTTGGGATCCTCCAGACCGGTTTCGCCCTCGAAATCCTTATGCTTGTAGTACTCATTCCAGAATTGCCAGGAGTTCATGAGATCGACCCCGGGTCCGCCGCCATCCTTGCCGAAACCCGGCAAGCCACAACGGATAGCCAACTGGATCAGCGTGTCGTCTCCGGTCTGTACATCCGGATGGATGCCACGATAGTCCTTGGTCACGGGATCGACCGTCCCCACCACGGGTTGGCGCAGGCCCCACAAACGGGTCTTGATGGGTGGATAGGTCTTGAACCCGCCGATCCTTTCCAGATATTCGGAGTCGGGAAGTATGTAATCACACAACGAGCTGGTCTCGCCCATGTAGGCGTCGATACTGAAGGTCAGCGGCATCGCCTTAACGTCAAGCAGTGCCTCGATTACCGATGAATTCATCGGCACGGTGTAGGCCGGGTTGTTGTAGTAGTTCAGGTAGGCCTTGATCCGGTAGGGATAGCCTTGACGCACCGAGGAGAAGAACTCGCCCGCTACCGAACGATAAGCCAACGGATACCAGGGACGGGTGGACAGTGGCTTTATGCCCTGGTATTTCGCCTTGTGACGGTCGATGGTGACGCCCTTGGCCTTACGTTTTTCGCCCTTCACGCCGCCCTTGTAAGCGGCGTGGCCAGGATTGAAGCCACCCTTGCGGTCGATGTTATCGACCATCATGTTAATAATGACCAGGGCTTGTCCGTTCCACCAGCCATTGGACTGCTGAATCGGCCCACGGAACATCTCTATGACCGGCCGCTTGGCGTCGGTAAACTCTTTCGCTACGCGCGCGATGGTGCCGGCCGGGAGATCACACCGCTTTTCGCACTCGGCCAGGGTCTTCTCGCTCACCCGTTCGCGGAGCATGCGAAATACGGTCTTGTACTTTTTGCCCTTCAGCGTAATCTCCGCATCGAGCTCGGCCGGGCCGTCCACCTCGTGGAACAGAGTCGGTTTGCCCTTGACCAGTACAACATGATCCGACTGACCCAAACCTGCATCCTTGCCGGTCAGATAGACCTTTGGCTCATCCGTGGCAACCAGATAGGTCATATCGGTCCAGTTGCGCCGCCCGGTTTTCTTGGCCGCCTGTTCATTGGGCAGGGTGAGGTAGTCCGCCTTGTAGGCTTTATTCTCGATCATCCACTGGAGCATGCCCATCAAGAAGAAGGCATCCGACGAAGGCTTGAGCGGAACCCACTCGCCCTTGTTGGAGTGCGTTGCCTTTGCCGCCGCGGGCGAGAACCAGGGGTCCACGACCACATGCCTGAAACTACGTGAATCGGGGCCGGTTCTTTTGGCCATCTTCTGCAGATAGCGCGCACGTGTCTGACCCGGATAATCCGCGTGGGTGACGTTCGATCCGACACTGATCAGATGTGTGCAATACTCGTAGTCGGCATAGGCGCCGATCTCGAAGCGGGGAATATTGAGGGTATCCTCAATAACGTTGTAGAAGGTGCCGGCGCAACGGTCGCAGTGGTTGAGCATGTGCGGCACGCCCGCGGCTTCCTTGACAAATCGGGGCGTGAGCGGGGACTGCTCGTTACGTCCATGCGCCCATACGAACTGATTGCGTTTGGGTCCCCAGCCTTCGGGTGGTGCTTCGTCCATGAAGTCGGAATCGGCCGCGCCAAGCGGGCTGTCATTGTTAAGAATGGACTTGAGGCCCTCGACGACGCGACCCTCTTCACCCGGAATGTCCTGGAAGAGTTTGCCGCCTTCGGTGATTTCGGTCAGGGCCTGATCCCAGCTGACCACCTTCCATTTTCCGGAGCCGCGAGGCCCCACGCGTTTCAGGGGGTGAGTCAGGCGAGCGGGACTGTAGAGTGCGAAGATGCCGGACTGTCCCTTGGGACAAAGGGTACCTACATCCTTGCCATCGAGGCCGGCATCGAGATCACTCTCTTCGACCATTTCACCCTTGGCAACGTAGTCGTAGGTATTGGGATGATAGGGATTCCCACTAATTTTGGTAAGTTCCCCGTTTTGTACCGTGCACTGAATTCCACAACCGCTATGACACATCAGGCAGACGCTGCGCACGATCTCCGCCTGTTCCATGAAACGGTCTGGCTGGGATCCTGATTTTCCCAGTTGGTCCAGCCACTCCCCTGCATTTACCGGATTTACGCGAGATAGTAGCGCCGCGGTACCACTGACCTGTAGAAATGTTCGACGGCTGAGATAATGCTTCAACAGCTTCATTAGATTGTCCTCCCGGAGTTACAAATAAGCTTTAAACCGACATTCTCATGTCACAATTGGGTGTACTTGTTCATGACTTTAATGACCCAATTACTGGCCGTTAACTGTTTAGCTAAATACCTTTCCTGCATGGATAAACAACAAACCCCCTCATGTTGCATCTGGACAACTACCCGAGTTTCGAGTATTTCCGAGCCAGTCAGGGGATATTCAAATAGGTTGCTTTCGTGGTTCCAGCCCCTTGGTTGGGCTGGGTGTGTCGATTTGGCGTCAAATTGATATGGCATGACTGATTCGCAACACTCCCCACTGGGCCAGTACGCAAGTTCCTTGCCATGGATTATTTAGAATACGGTTATATGTTGTTTTTATTGGCAATTACTTGTTATTTTTAGGGTTATTCTAATTTCTGATTCCCGTTTATAAGTAAATACTGGTAGCAATTATGGGAATGCGTAACCATGCGGTAGCGTAATCAGAGAAACAGACTTGTTTCGTAACCGATTGGTAACCAAACGCGGCAGGGAGTGGATATACCCGACAATTGGGTTACCCATTGGTAACAATTGCAACGGAATTCGTTCCGTCCGGTGGATCAGTTGGGCATCGGTCGCGAGAATCTCTGGCAAAAAATGCGCGGGCAGCAGATAGCCGCCCTGGAAAATAGCCGGGTGAAAGTAACTACTCACCCCAGGTGTCCATTAAAGATTCTCCAATGCACCACGGAGGCACAGAGGACACAGAGGTTAACTGAACATCAGGTATGGAAGCTGCGGGAGAGCCTTATGGTTTCTCTGTGCTCTCTGTGTCTACGTGGTGCGGATAGGGGCGAGTAGTTATTTAGATTGTAACTACTCCACGGGGTGATTGGCCTACCTTGTTGGCCGATGTTGATGGCGAGGAGATAAGCCATCGTGTGAGGCTGGCAAGGCAGACCAATCACTTACAGACCGGGTGAGTAGTCACCTCAGATTTTTTAATAGTGCCCTTAAGGTTGAATCGTTTCCTCGTCGGCCCGCTCCACCGGCAGGCCCTCCATGCGCCACTCCGGCAGTCCCCCCGCCAGCCGCCGGGCCTTCATCCCCTGCTGGCGCAGCCGGGACACCGCCTCGAACGCCAGCACACAATGGGGGCCGCGACAGTAGGCGACAATCTCCTGGGAGGGGGCGAGTTCATCCAGGTGTTTTTCCAGATCCTTCAACGGGATATTGATCGCCCCCGGCAGGTGTCCGGCGGCGAACTCCTCCGGCGGGCGCACATCCAGCACCGTCACCAGGCCCGCGCGGGCACGCTCCAGCAGTTGGCTTGCGGGGATCGGTTCCAGGCTGTCCTTGACCTTGAGGTAGTCATCGACCAGGCGGTTGACATCGGCCAGGTGACGTTCGGCGACACCCCGCAGGGAGCCGAGCAGGGCCGATACGTCCAGGCCGCTCAGCCGGTAATAGACCTTTTGTCCCTCCTTGCGGCTGGACACCAGCCCCGCCTGCCGGAGCTGCTGCAGGTGCTGGGAGGTGTTGGCCACGCTGAGGCCGGAAACCTGGGCCAGCGCATCCACGCTGCGCTCCCCCTGATCCAGGAACTCCAGCAGTTCCAGCCGGTGGCCATTGCTCAGCGCCTTGGCGATGCGGGCAAACTGGCTGAACAGATCGTGTTTGAAATTGGCGGTTGACATGGCTCGGTCCTTGGTATTCAATTATTCAAGTAATCTATTGAATAGCAGATCAAGCAAAATTATAACAGATGATGTAGAGGAGGAAAGTGGCAAATGAACTGGCATGACTGGATTCTCGCCAACGAGGTTAGCATACGGCTGAGTTTCTTCTTCGGCATCTTTGCCGCCGTGGCGCTCTGGGAGGTACTGGCGCCGCGCCGTGTCCTCATGCTCTCCAGGGGGGGCCGCTGGAGCAGCAACCTGGGACTGGTGGTGCTCAACAGCGTGGTGCTGCGGCTGCTGTTTCCAGCCGCGGCGGTGGGCGTCGCCGCGCTGGCCGAACAACAGGGCTGGGGGCTGCTCAACCTGTACCGGCTGCCCGATCTGTTCACGGTGGTCATCGCCGTGGTGGCGCTGGACTTCGTGATCTGGCTGCAGCATGTGATGGTGCACGCCATCCCGCTGTTCTGGCGACTGCACCGGGTGCACCACGCCGACCTCGACTACGATCTCACCACCGGGGCGCGCTTTCATCCCCTGGAGATCATCCTCTCCATGCTGATCAAGTTCGCCGCCATCCTGGTGCTGGGTCCGCCGGTGCTGGCGGTGGTGATCTTCGAGGTGCTGCTCAACGCCACCTCCATGTTCAATCACGGCAACATCCGCATCCCGGAGCGGATCGACCGGGTGCTGCGGCTGTTCTTGGTCACCCCGGACATGCACCGGGTGCACCACTCGGTGCACGCCCCGCTGACCAACTCCAACTTCGGCTTCAACCTGCCCTGGTGGGACCGGCTGTTCGGCACCTACGTGGCGCAGCCGCCGGAGGGCCATGTGGCGATGGAGATCGGCCTGGCCGATCTTCGCGACCCGAAGCAGGTGGACCGGCTCCCCGGCATGCTGCTGCTGCCGTTTGTGCGCCAACTGGGCGAATACACCATCAACCGGCGCTGGTAGATGGATACCGGGAAATCAGTCCCAACTATTGATGCCGCCGGGTCAGCCCGCGGTCGCGGGAAGAGCAGTATGAAACAGCAATTCACACGTCTGGCTCTGTTCCTTGTGTTGGCGGCGGGTATCGCCTTGGCCATTCTCTACCGGGACCGCTTCAACACCGCCGCCCTGGAGCAGTGGGTCGGCGGGGCGGGGGCGGCCGCGCCGCTGCTGTTCATGCTCATCTATGCCGTCGCCACGGTGCTGTTTCTTCCCGGTTCCATGCTGACCCTGGCCGGCGGCGCCCTGTTCGGTCCGGTCGTGGGCACCTTCGTCAACCTCACCGGTGCCACCCTGGGGGCGGTACTGGCGTTCCTGCTGTCGCGCCACCTGGCCTCGCACTGGGTGGAACAGAAGGCCGCAGGCCGGCTCGGGCAGCTCAAGGCGGGCGTCGAGCAGGAGGGCTGGCGCTTTGTCGCCTTCGTGCGCCTGGTGCCGCTGTTCCCCTTCAATCTGCTCAACTATGCCCTGGGTCTCACCCGTATCCGCCTGTTCCACTACCTGGTCGCCACCTACCTGTGCATGCTGCCGGGCGCCCTGGCCTACACCTGGCTGGGCTACGCCGGGCGCGAGGCGCTGGCCGGTGGCGAGGGGTTGATCCAGAAGGGCCTGATGGCGCTGGCGCTGCTGGCCATCGTGGCCTTTCTGCCGCGGATCATCGGCCGCCTGCGGCAGGGTCCGACCCTGGGCATCGCCGAATTGAATGACCGCCTGGAGAAGGGCGAACCGCTGCTGTTGCTGGATGTGCGCAGCGACGCCGACTACCGGGGCGAGCTGGGCCACATCGCCGGCTCCCGCAACATCCAGCTGGAGGCCCTGGAAGCGCGTCTGACCGAGCTTGCCGATTACCAGGAACAGCCGGTCGCGCTGATCTGCACCACCGATCGGCGCTCCAAAAAGGCCGCCCAAATCCTTGCCGGCCAGGGTTTTGCCGACCTGCACGTGGTGACCGGTGGCATGACCGAATGGCACAAGGCGGCGTTGCCGGTGCACACCACGGCGCCGACGCGAAACACGGCTCAGGCAACGGAATAATCCAGGGCGTATCTGATGATGCCCCTTTTGTTACTGGAGATTCACTCATGAAGATTCTGATCATACTCAACGACCCACCCTACGGCACCGAACGCAGCTTCAACGGCCTGCGCCTGGCCAAGGCGCTGTCAGGAAAGGAGGCCGAGGTCTCGGTCTTCCTGATGGCCGATGCCGTGGCCTGTGCGAAGGCGGGACAGAAGGTTCCCCAGGGCTACTACAACCTGGAGCTGATGGTGAAATCGGTGGCCCGCCAGGGCGAGGTGCTGTTGTGCGGGACCTGCATGGACGCCCGCGGCCTGAGCGACGGGGAGATCATCGAAGGGGCCCGCCGCGGCACCATGGCGGAGCTGGCGGAACGCACCCTGGCCGCCGACAGGACACTGGTGTTTTGAAGTTTGAAGGGTGAAGTTTGAATATTAACAGTAATTACTTACCCCCGTTATGCCTATGCAGGCGGGTACCCAGTGTAGTTCTGCAGAGCTCCGCCTGCAAAACTACAGCCCGTAGGATGCGGTGAGTAAAACGAACCGCATCGGTCCGGCGGCGAGCCAATGATGCGGTTCGCAAGCTCACCAGCATCCTACTCCGAAAACAGGTCATGAGGCCCCCGTGGGCGCCGTCAGCAGTAATGCGGGATGACGGGGAGTGAGTAGTTACTCATCAACAATAATTACCGGGAGTACGACGATGCTTAAACGGATCATCTGGTTATCGATGGACTTTCCAAAGGCCACCATCGGTCTTGTTTTGCTGGCGACCCTTCTCTTTGGTATCCAGTTTCCGAAGATCCTCATCGACACGGATCCCGAGAACATGCTGCCCGTCGATCAGGCCGACCGGGTGCTCTACAACCGCGCCAAGCAGGACTTCGGCATCAACGACCTGATCGTGCTCGGCATCACCGACGAGGCGGGGATGTTCCGGCCCGACCCGCTGGCCCGGGTGGCGCGGGTGGTGGATCGGCTGCTGGGGCTCAAGGGGGTGATCACCGCGGATGTGATCAGCCTCACCACCAGCGACGACGTGCGCTCCAAGGGCGGGCTGCTGGAGGTGCGTCCGCTGATGCAGGCGGTCCCGGATGACCCGGCAGAGATCGCGGCCATTCGAGCCGCCATCGCCGACAATCCGCTGTTCAGCGACAAGCTGGCCTCCGCCGACGGTACCGCGCTGGCGATCTACATCCCGATCGAACGCAAGGATCAGGCGGCGCGCATCGGCGGTGAGCTGCGCGCCATCCTGGATGAGGAGCTGGCCCCGCAACAGGACTACCATCTGGCCGGGCTGCCGATCGCCGAGGACAGCTTCGGTATCGAGATGTTCAGCCAGATGGCTATCGTCTCGCCGGCCAGCGGCGGTGTGTTGTTCCTGCTGCTGTGGTTTGTCTTCCGCAAGTTCACCCTGGTGCTGCCGGTGATGGGCGTGGCCATGCTCACCGTGGTCTGGGGCATGGGGCTGCTGATCGGCATGGGCTACACGGTGCATATCATGTCCAGCATGATCCCGGTGTTCCTGATGCCCATCGCCGTGCTCGACTCGGTACATATCCTGAGTGACTTCTACGACCGCTATCCGCGCCTCGGGGACCGGCGCGCCGCCCTGCGCGAGAGCATCGAGGAGCTCTACACCCCGATGCTCTATACCTCCCTGACCTCGGCCGCCGGCTTCGCCTCCCTGCTGCTGGCCGATATCCCGCCGGTACAGGTATTCGGCGCCTTCGTCGCCTTCGGCATCCTGGCCGCCCTGCTGCTAACCCTCACCCTGGTCCCCGCCTCCATCATGCTGATCAAGGAGGAGCGCCTGCAGACGGCCATCGGCGCACAGGACCACGAGGGCGGGCGTCTCGGCACGCTGCTGCGCGGCTTCGGCGGTTTTGCCTTCGGCCGCGCCGTGCCGGTGGCGCTGATCTCCGCCCTGGTGCTCGGTCTGGGCTTCTGGGGGGTGTCGCGTACCGTGGTCAACGACAACCCGGTGGCCTGGTTCCCCGAGAGTCACGATATCCGCATTGCCGACCGGGTGATGAACCGCCAGTTCGGCGGCACCTACATGGCCTACCTGCTGATCCAGGGCGATGCCGAGGGCGCCATGAAGCGCCCCGAGGTGATGCGCTACATCGAGAAACTGCAGCGGGTGCTGGAGTCCGATCCCAAGGTGGGCAAGACCTCCTCCCTGGCGGACGTCATCAAGCAGGTGAACTATGTGGTTCACGATGCCGATCCGCAGTCCCGTCAACTCCCGGGCGAGACCGACGAACTGGCCCAGTACCTGTTCCTGTACGAGACCGCCGGGGATGCCGGGGACCTGGACAACTTTGTCGATTATGATTACCGCACCGCCAACATCTGGGTGCAGATGCGTGCCGGCGACAACCGGGAGATGGCGCGGGTGGTGGCGCTGATAGACGACCAGCTGCGCGTGGAGCCGCCACCGCCGGGTATCCAGGTGGAGTGGTCGGGCCTCACCTATATCAACAAGGTGTGGCAGGACGAGATGGTGGTGGGGATGATGAATGCGGTGCTGGGGGGCTTCCTGGCGGTCTTCGCCATGATGTTGCTGCTGTTCCGCTCGCCGGTGCTGGCGCTGCTCTCCATGCTGCCGCTGGTCTTTGCCATTACCCTCTCCTATGGCCTGGCCGCCTTCGTGGGCAAGGAGTACGACATGCCCATGGCGGTCTGCTCGGCCCTGACCCTGGGGCTCTCCATCGATTTCGCCATCCATTTCATCCAGCGTTACCGGCTCAATTTGTCGCGCCTCGGCGGGGATCTTGCGGCAACCAACGGCGTGGTGTTCGGCGAGACCGCCCGCGCCATCACCCGCAACGCCTGGGTGATCGCCGTGGGCTTCTCGCCGATGATGTTCTCGCCGCTCGGTCCCTACAAGACGGTGGGGGTGTTCTTCGCCCTGCTGATGCTGTTTTCCGGCCTCACCGCCCTGGGGCTGTTGCCGGGGCTGCTGAAACTGACCCACGGCCGGCTCTGGCGGCAGCTGCCGGCGACCGCCTGAAGGAGATATTGTGATGAAATTTCTAAGCTCATTCCTGGCGCTGACCCTGGCTTTCGTCTCGGCGGCCAGCGTACAGGCTCAACCCAGCGCTGACGACATCATCGCCCGCTCCCTGGAAACCTTCTACTATGCCGGAGACGACCAGCGTACCCGGGCCACCATGCGGCTGGTCAATCCCCAGGGCAAGGAGCGCCGGCGGGTAATGACCCTGCTGCGCAAGGACCTGGGCGGCGAGGGCGAGCAGCGCTACTACATCTACTTCCACGAACCGGCCGACGTGAAGGGCACTACCTTCATGGTGTGGAAATATCCGGCCCGGGAGGATGACCGCTGGATCTTCATCCCGGCCATCAAGCTGGTCAGACGCATCGCCGCCGATGACAAGCGCTCCTCCTTCGTCGGCTCGGACTTCACCTACGAGGACGTCTCTGGCCGCGAGGTCGGCGACGAGAGCCACAGTCTGCTGGATGAGACGGATCTGGATGGGCGGCCGGTCTACCGCATCGAGAGCGTGCCGAAGGCCAAGGTGGACTACGTCCGTCGCCTCTCCTGGATCGACCGGGAGCGCTGGGTGCCGCTCAAGGAGGAGTACTACGACGGCCGCGGCGAGCTGCTGCGCACCTTCACCGCCGACGCGGTGCGCGAGGTGGACGGCCACTGGACCGTCACCCAGCGTACCATGCGTGACGCCCAGAGCGGCCACCACACCGAGGTGGTGTATGACGAGGTGGGCTACGGCATCGGGCTCGAAGCTGACCTGTTCAGCGAGCGCTATCTGCAACGTCCGCCACGGCAGTGGATACGATGAGCCGGCAAACGCCATTCACCCTCCGGCACGCCCTGGCGGGCGTCCTGGCCTGGGGTGTGGGCCTGCCCGCCGGCGCGGCGCAGGCGCCCCCCCTGGAGATAC
This sequence comes from Sedimenticola hydrogenitrophicus, assembly GCF_025175675.1. GTDB lineage: Bacteria > Pseudomonadota > Gammaproteobacteria > Chromatiales > Chromatiaceae > Sedimenticola > Sedimenticola hydrogenitrophicus. The sequence continues at coordinate 20,075 of NZ_JANIOA010000005.1, read as the reverse complement.
CGGAGATCCACGGCTTCCTCCAGGCCCACGGGGCGGCGCGCCTCGGCGGCGTGGACTGTGATCCGGGAACCGCCTGCGACTGGCCCTTCAATGAGCAGCGCCTGCAACTCAAGGCGGAAGGCGGCGGGTTCGAGGGAACGCTGGGCTACGCCGGCAAGATCGACCTGTTGCACGACGCCGCGCTGGGCGAGTCCGAGGTGGATATCCGCGAGCTCTACGCCGACTACAACGCCGAGCGCTACACCGTCCGCGCCGGCCGCCAGGTGATCACCTGGGGGGTGGCGGATCTGCTGTTCATCAACGACACTTTCCCCAAGGACTGGACGGCCTTCTACGGTGGCCTGCCCCTGGAGTATCTGAAACGCGGCAGCGACGCCGTGCGTCTCGACCTGTTCCCGGACTTTGCCGATGTGCAACTGGTGCTGGCCGACTTTCGCCCGGACCGCCTGCCGGACCGGGAGCGTTTCGTCCTGCCAGGCCAGGCGATCCAGGCCGGGCTGGACGAGCCGTCGGGGCTGGAGGTCGGGTTGCGGGTCTCGCGCTACGTCGGCAGCTGGGACGGGGCGCTGTATCTCTCCCGCACCCACTACCGCGCCCCGGCGCTGCGTCAAGTGGGAGCCGGGTGGCAAGGCGGGTTTCCGCGCCTGAACGCCGTCGGTGCGAGCCTCTCGGGTCCGCTGGGCAGCGGCGTGCTCAGCCTGGAGGCGGGCTATTACGACTCGGTTGATGATCGTGACGGCGACGATCCCGCCATCGAGAACAGCCAGACGCGGCTGCTGGCCGGCTACAGCCGCCAGATCGGCGCCGACACCACCCTCGGGGTGCAGGGCTATGTGGAGTGGATGCACGACCACGCCGCCTACCGGCGCACCCTGCCGGCGGGGTATTCTGAGCGCGACGAGCTGCGCGGCGTGGCGACCCTGCGCCTCACCCGGTTCGAGATGCACCAGACCCTGCGCCTGAGCCTGTTCGCCTTCTGGGGCATTAGCGAGGGCGACGGCTACCTCATCCCGTCCGCCCGTTACGCCTTCAGCGATGCCCTGTGGGGCGAGGTCGGGGCGAACCTGATAGTGGGCGATCGCAGTGGCCAGTTCGGCGTTCTGGGGGACAACGACAACGTCTACATGACCCTGCGTTATGCCTTTTGAGGAATCGGCGAGTGCGTTGCGGTGGGTTACGCGGCGCTCAAGCGCCGGGGCGGTCTGGCAGTGTCGTGCCTGTGCGCCGCTAACCCACCCTACGATTGCGTAGGATGGGTGGAGGAGGAACGACGTAACCCATCAAACTGTGGGTTTCGGTGCGCCCCGGGTGCTGCCGTGATTTGGAAGCTCCCTACGATGGCTATATATGTCGGGTCATAACTGAATGGCACTTACTTAAGGCGAATTACAAGATTTTCGTCATTCCGGCGCAGGCCGGAATCCAGGAATACCGCCACCACTAAGCGGTCTGGATCCCGGCCTGCGCCGGGATGACGGTGGTTCTTGGCTTAAGTAAGTGCCATTCGGGTCATAACTGAGTTAGGCAGGTAATCGGAAATTTTCATGAAACGAAAGACCCTCATCCTCGGCGTCGGCCTGCTGGCACTGGCCGCCTTCCTGGGCTGGCGCTTCGTGCGCCCGCTGAACATCTTCGTGGTCGCTCCCGCCTTCGAGCGGCCCGTGGATACCAGCGCGGCGCCCGCCGTGCTTGGGGACCTCAAGGCGGAGACCTGCGGCGAATGCCATGCGGCATTTTATGAGGAGTGGCGCACCAGCATGCACAGCCAGGCGTGGACCGATCCCTATTTCCAGGCGGACTGGCAATTCGACGGCAGCCAGCAGGTCTGCAAGAACTGCCACACCCCCCTGGACCGGCAGCAGGAGCATCGGGTGCTCGGTTTTCGCGATGACGAAAAGTGGGACCCGATCCTGGCGCCGAATCCGGATTTTGACCCTGGCCTGCAACACCAGGGTGTCACCTGCGCCGCCTGTCACCTGCGCGAGGGGCGGATTCTCGGGCCGTACGGCAGCGAAAGCGATGCCCACCCGGTGCGGCAAATCAGTAGCGGCAACCAGGTGTGCATACAATGTCATCTGGTGGGCGGCGAGCGCTGGGATACCTTCTTCCGCTTTCCGCCCTGCGGCACGGTCGCCGAAATCCGCACCGGCGGCGATGAACCGACCACCCGCATCGGCGACATCCAGGAGGTCGACCCGGCCACCCTGGGCTGCGTCGAGTGTCACATGCCGGCGGTGGAGCGCCCGCTGGTGGCCGGCGGCGAGCCGAGGCTGACGCGACAGCATCTGTGGCGCGGCGGCCATGATCTGGAGATGGTCCGCAAGGCCGTGGAGATCGGCTTCGAACGGATGAGCGGCAAATCGGACCGCTACCGCCTGACCATTACCAACGTCGGCGCCGCCCACTACGTGCCCACCGGCACCCCGGACCGGCATTTCGTCCTCAGCGTACGGCTGCTGGACCAGGACGGCGCGCTACTGGCCGAGGAGGAGCGGGTACTGAAACGGACAGTCATGTGGCGGCCGTTCATCGTCGATCTGTGGGACACCCGGCTACCGCCCGGGCGCCCGCGCAGCGAGGAGTTCAAATTCAGCGGCGCGGCACTCGATCGCGCCTGGACCGCCGAGGCGGTGGTGCGCTACGGGCTGGTTGAAGAGGCGCGGCTCAAACGCATCGGTTACCAGAGCGAAGAGCCCACCACCTACGAGATATACCGCAAGCGGCTGCCCCTCGGCGATCCGCGGGCGGGCTGATCGCAGCGAACCCCAAGGGAGAACTTTATGGCGAACCACGTGATTGGCGCGGCGCTCGGAGTGGTGCTGCTCAGTACCGCCGCGCAAGCCGGCGTCGAGCACGCCCGCGATCCGGAGACGGGCCTGGAGAGCTGGTCCTGGCGGGGTGACGGCGTCTCGTTCAGCTTCAACCAGCGCCTGCCGGACCAGTCCCGCGCCTATTTTCAGGGACGGGGGTTCCGGCCCGGGGAGGCGGAACGGGTGGCCCTGGCCTGCGTCTTCCAGGCCGTCGTCCATAACGACGCCGACGCCCCCATTGAGTTGGACCTGTCCGGCTGGCGGGTGATACCGGCGCGGGGGAGCCCCCGGCCGTTGCGCCTGGAGGCCGACTGGCAACAGGAGTGGCGACGGCTGCAGGTCGCCCAACCGGCCCGTGTCGCCTTTCGCTGGTCGCTGTTCCCCACCCGGCAGCGCTTTCAACCCGGTGACTGGAACATGGGCATGGTGACCTTCAACCTCGCGCCGGGCGCCAGCTTTGATCTTGAAGTCGATTGGCGGCAAGCCAATATAGCGCGGCATCTGCGTTTCGCGGGGATGCGGTGCGCCCCTGATCGTCAATTATGAAAGGAGAGAACCTGATGCGCCTGCTGCTTGCCTTACTGCTGCTGCCGCTCACCGCCACGGCGGCGCAGACCCTGACCCCGGTCGAGGCGCGGCCGATGGCCCCGGACTTCACCCTGCAGGACCTGGACGGCAACGCTGTTCGCCTCGCCGATCTGCGCGGCCGGCCGGTCATCGTCAACTTCTGGGCCACCTGGTGCCCGCCCTGCCGCGAGGAGATGCCCTCCATGCAGCGCGCCTGGGAGCGGCTGCAACCCGAAGGGGTGGCGCTGCTGGCGGTCAATGTCGGTGAGGATGCGGATAGCGTGTTCCAGTTTACCGGCAGCTACCCGGTGGAGTTCCCCATTCTGTTCGATAGCGACGGCTCGGTCAGCGGCGCCTGGCCGATCCGGGGCCTGCCCACCACCTTCGTGGTGGATCCGCAGGGACGCATCGCCTACCGCGCCATCGGCGGGCGCGAGTGGGACGATCCGGCATTATTGCAACCGGTACTCGAACTGCGCAACATGAACACTACTTTCGATAGACCACTCTCAGGGAGCGACCGATGACCGAAACAAAAGCACAACAACTCGCCACCCGCTGTGTCCACGCCGGCGAACTGGCCGACAGCCACGGCAGTCCGCACACCCCGATTTATGCAACGACCACCTTCAAGTTCGCCAATACCGCGGCGCTGCTCGACGTGGTGGAGGGGCGCCAGGCGGGCAGTCTCTACACCCGCTACGGGCTGAACCCCACCATCCAGGCGCTGGAGGCAAAACTGGCCAGCCTGGAGGGGGCGGAAGCGGCCTTCGCCTTCGCTTCCGGTATGGCGGCGGAGGCGGCCCTGTTTCTGACCCACGGCCGGGAGGGGATCGTCTGTATCGGCGACGCCTATGGCGGCACCCTGGAGTTGATCGCCGAACAGCTGCCGCTGCTGGGCATCCCGACCCACCTGATCCTCGGTTCCGAGCTGGAACGCCTGGACGGGCTGCTGGCGGCGGGCGCGCGCCTGGTGTTCCTGGAGACGCCCACCAATCCGGCCCTGGAGCTGTTCGATATCGCCGCGATCGCGGAACAAGTGCACGCCCACGGCGCGCTGCTGGCGGTGGACAACACCTTCGCCTCGCCGGTCAACCAGCAGCCGCTGGCGCTGGGCGCCGATTTCGCGGTACACAGCGCCACCAAGTACCTGGGCGGTCACAGCGACCTAACCGCCGGTGCGCTGATGGCGTCGAAGGCGCTGCTCGATCCGATCTGGGGCTGGCGCAAGAACCTGGGCTCGATGCCGGCGCCGGAGACCTGCAGCCAGTTGGCCCGCAGCCTGCGCACCCTGGTGGTGCGGGTGCGCCAGCAGAACGCCACGGCCCAGGCGATCGCCGACGCCATGGCGCGCCACCCGCGCATTCGCCGCGTGCTCTATCCCGGTCTGGGCGATTTCCCCGACCACGACCTCGCCGCCCGCCAGATGAGCGGCTTTGGCGGCATGCTCACCCTTGAGATTGATGCCGACACGGCTGGCACGGCCGCGGTGGTGGACCGGCTTAAGCTGTTCTCCATTGCCGCCAGCCTGGGCGGGGTGGAGAGCCTGGTGACCCAGCCGGTGACCACTACCCACCACGGCCTGAGCGAGGATGAACGCGCGCGCCGCGGCATCAGCGGTGCCATGGTGCGCCTCTCGGTGGGGCTGGAGGATGCCGGCGACCTGATCGCCGACCTGCAACAGGCGCTGGATTAAATGATGGCCGACAGCCGGAGAGACCCGCATGATGGATAGGACAAAAAGACGGTTCGGGTTGGGTTGCCACGGCACCTGGGCGATGCTGCTGTTGGCGTTTGCGCCACTCCACGCCGCCACCCTGTCCGGGGTCGTGGCGGACGGGGATGAACGCCTGGCGAAGGTGGAGATCATCCTGGTCGACGCGGACAGCCGGATCACCCTGGGCAGTGTCTATACCGGAGCCGATGGCCGCTTCCGCTTCACCGTCGAGCGTGGCAGCTTCGATCTCGGGGCGTTCAAGTCCGGCTATGTCAACCGCTGGACCCGGGGGATCGGCGTTGGCGCCGACGATGTGGCGATCAAGGTTCAACTGGTGAATGAGGCCTTCGCGGAGGATCAGACCGGGAGTGCGGAGGACGATTGTGATTGACCCGGCGATGCGGTGGCGACAGGACAGGGGTCGGAGTCAAATTTGATCAAGGAAACGGGGCATTTCATACAGCGATGTCCATCAAATTTGACTCCGACCCCTATAGGATTGTCACAAAGCCCGAATCGCTGATTTCGTAAGGTGAGGAGTGGTACATGGATGTACCGTTTACGGACCTGAGGATGGCATAAGCTTGCGCATCCACCGTCATCCGATTCATGGTGGATGCGCTGATGCTTATCCACCCTACAAGTACTGCGAACTCCGAAACTTTGAGTTGATAAAAAATCAGACCAGAGAGGTAAACACGTGACCCGTTATATTCTTCTGCTAGCCGCACTGTTTCTTGCCCAGGCCCACGCCGCGGAGGTGACCCTGAGCCACGCCGGCCTGACCCTGAATGCCCGGCTTGAAAAGACCGAAAACTGGCCCGCCGGACCGATGATACTCATCACCCATGGCACGTTGTCGCATAACCAGAGCGAAATCATCACCGCCCTGCAGACGCTGTTTCAGGAAAACGGCTTGAGTTCCCTGGCGATCAACCTGGGTCTGGGCCTGAGCGACCGGCAGGGTCCCTATGAGTGCGCCACACCTCACGCCCACAAACATGAGGATGCGGTCACCGAGATCGGGCTCTGGCTGGAGTGGCTGAAACGCCAGGGGGCGCAACAGGTGGTGCTGCTGGGCCACTCCCGGGGCGGCAACCAGACCGCCTGGTTTGCTGCCGGGCAGGGCGACCCGGTGGTCAAGAAGTTGATCCTGGTCGCGCCGCAGACCTGGAGCCCGGAATACGCCGCCGAGGAGTATGAAAAGCGTTACGCCAAGCCGTTGGCACCGGTGCTGGCGTTGGCCCAGGCCCTGGTTTCCGCCGGCAAGGCGAAGATGCCGATGGAGCAGACCGATTTCATCTACTGCAAGGGGACCAGCGTCACCGCCGAGGCCTTCGTCTCCTACTATGCCCCGGAACCGCGCCAGGATACCCCTTACCTGCTGCCCGGAATCAGCCAGCCGGTGCTGGTGTTCGCCGGCACCGAGGATCAGGTGGTCAAGGGGCTGGACAAGATACTGGCCCCCATGGCGGAGGCCGGTACCATCGAGCTGGCGGTGCTGGACGGCGCCGACCACTCCTTCCGTGACCTCTATGCCGAAGAGCTGGTGGAGCGCGCCATCGAGTTCATCAACGAGTAACCGGCCATGAACGGCATCACCGATCCGGCGGCCTACGAGGCGTGGTATCACACCCCGCGCGGACGCTGGATCGGTGACCGGGAGTTCGCACTGCTGGGTGATCTGTTGAACCCGGTTGCCGGCGCGTCACTCCTGGATGTGGGCTGCGGAACCGGCCACTTCAGCCGCCGTTTTGCCGGGCTGGGCCTGGCGGTCAGCGGTATCGATCCGGACCCGCAAGCGCTCGCCTACGCGGCGGGTGAGGGCGGCAACATCACCTACCTGCGGGGCGACGGCCGGGCACTGCCGTTTGCCGATAACCAGTTCGACTACAGCAGCGCCGTCACCAGTCTCTGTTTCGTGGATGACCCGGTCGCCGCCCTGCGGGAGATGTGGCGGGTTACCCGCCATGCCGTGGTGCTCGGCCTGCTCAACCGGCACAGCCTGCTGTATTGGGAAAAACAGGGCCGGGGCGCATACCGGGGCGCCCGCTGGGACAGCGCGAAAGCGATAAGAGAGGAGTGGATGCCCAGGCTCGCCCCCAGCCCCGTCGCGGTCAGTATGGGCAGTGCCATCTTCCTGCCTCGGGGCGGCCGCTTCGCCCGCATTGCCGAGACGTGGTTACCCAGGCAAATCCCCTGGGGTGGTTTACTGGCGGTCTGCCTGAGGAGGTAATAGAGAAGCGGCATAATTCTACTTTGTCAGCTTGATTCGGATAGGCTTCCTCGGGGCTTTCGGGTGGGAGGATTCCAAGACCGTCGGCGGCAGGGATGCCGCCGTCGAGCCCCCAGGGATGGGTTTACGGCGTGTCTTAGAATACTTTCACCCGGAAGCTATCCACACAGTACCAGAATCTGACAAAGTAGAATTAGGGACTATCAATAAATTTCAAATCGGCCGGCCGGCGTTTTTTCGCTGCCTTGTAGAAATTTTCATGGGGACCCATGGTTAACAGATACAATTTAAGCTCGGCCGCTTTCCATGAATAGCCAAGCAGGACCTGGGCGTCGTTCAGTTTGAATTTATGGACCCTGAGGTGTGAAAGGTCTCCCTTCTTTAGTTCGCCAAGCTCCGGGTCGGCGATGATCAGATCGATTTCATCCTCGACCGCGACCTTTTCCCGCTCGGCGAGTTTTTTGAACGCCTTCTTGAAGGTCGGCGTTTCGAATACTTCAATCGCGTTTTCCGCGGACATATTTCGTAACCCTTCCGGTTTCTACTTCCGCGGTAGCGATGATCGCCTCCTTAATGAAGCTGTATGGCAGATCCGGGTTGTCTTCAGCCATCCTGCCAATCTCAGCCCAGTGCTCGATCTGTTTCGGCACGGAGCGTTTGCTTGCCTGCGCATAAACTTGTGCCTCACCCACAAATTCATCATCTAACCGAACGCTGGTAGCCATTTCAGTTACTCCACCCATAAATGCAACAAATTATCGCGTATTAGCGCACTATGTCGCAAATATAGTGGGAGATGGCGGACGTGTCAACACGTAAATATGAGGAGTTCGTTGAGGTGGGCCTGCGAACCCCAACTAAATTCCTTTCAGCTACGATGTTGGGGTGGCTTTCTGGTGGTCTGTCTGAGGCGATGACGGCGGCGCGGCACGGCGGCACAGGCTATCCGGCAATGCCCGTTTGGGGAATGAAAAAAGGGGCCTTGCCGGCCCCAAAGGAGGGAGGATACAAATATGAAAGCCCCCGGCGGTTGCCGGGGGCTTGGTCTTGCTCAGAACTGCAGCTGCCACCACTCGAGTGTGACCGCCTTGAAGCCGTCGCGCTCCTGCCCGTCGCCGTCCCAGGCCGCGAAGGCGACCGGCACCGATTTACGGCCATTGAGCACGACACCTTCGTCACTCTTCACCGCCAGCGGCCGGGCCAACACCACATCCCAGCCGTCGCCGTTGCGTGCATGGCTGCTGGTCAGCTCCTTGGTGGCTACCGGTGTCGCCGTGCCGAATCCCTGTGCAAACAGGTTCTCGGTGCGGCCATCGGCGAACCAGTGCCAGATGTTGACCGGGTTATTGCCATCCCCCATGAAGGGGGTGGTGGTAACCTCGCCGCTGAGCGGGAACTGCATCGCCACTTGGTCGAGGAAGCGGTCGGTATCCGCCATCTCGGTATTGGCGGTCTTGTCGTTCCAGCGCAGACGCACGTAGAGCATGTCACCGGCCTGGACCGCCTGGGCGGTGAGCCGATGGGTCGCCGGTGTGCCGACGATCGAGGGATGCCCCGGAAACGCCGGTTGCAGGTCAACCTGGGTGACCGGCGCCTGCTTCCACACCGCCGCCCCCGGAGACCGGGCATCCACCCCGGCCTTCACCGCCAGGGCGCTCAGGGTGCGCGCGCCGGTTTCGGCCGGCGCCGCCCAGGCCGTGGCGTTCAGTGCCGCGGCGGAGCAGAGCATGAGCAGGGAGAGTTTTTTTGCATAACGGGCAAGTTTCATGTCACGCCTCCGATTCATCTTGTTGTTCCTCAAGCAGGGCACGATGCTGCCGTACCAACTCATCCAGGGTTGCGCTGAACTCGCCGTAGACGGTACCGGTCGCTTCCAGTTTTTCGCGGAACCCGGAAACCCAGGCCCCCGTATGACGGTCCAGGAAATCCCGCGCCGCATGACGGTACGGTTCGGCATCGCCGCCTTCCTGCCTGGCGGCATGCTCCTTCATGCACAGCCAGGCCAGGAACTCGAGTTCGGTCGTCAGGTGGTCGGGATACTCCCGGTCGGACTCGCTGAGCTTGGCGTCGAAGAACTCGTAGAAGCGCAGCAAGTCCTCAAGGATGCCCTCGCGGCCCAACTCGCGGCGGTTCAACCCCTCGAACAGAGGTACCGGGGAGCCGTCGTTGCCGGTCTCGAAGGCGTCCAGGTACTCGGTCTCCAGTTTCTCCCGGGTCAACCCGGGGCCGACCAGGCCGTGCCTCGTCAACTTCTGCCACGAGGCATCGTCCGGGTAGGAGAACAGTTGTGCCATCGCCAGATAGCCCCCGGCCAGGGCTTCGGTGTTATTCATCATCGCGTTCATATGCCATACCTGTCTTTGTTGGTGTAGCCGATCAGGATGTCGGTCAGTTCCGACGGCTTGGCCTCGCGGCGCTTCTGCATTTCCCGTCCCAGCGTCGCCAGCGCTTCCTTGGTGCGGGGACCGAACAGCGCCTCAATGTCGGCGAGCGGGATACGCGGTTCATCCTTCAGGCGGCCGTCCTCCTCGAACGGGGGCGGCGTGACGTTCATCGGGGGCACGTAGAAGACGTTGGGCTCGGTGCCGTACTCGGCATGCAGCGGCAGCGCGACTTTCCACTGATCCACCAGCTTGTAAACCGGGCCATCCTTGTCGTCGCGATAACCCCAGAAGCGGATGCGCCCCGTGCACTGCTTGACACAGGCGGGCGCCTCGCCCTTTTCGACCCGTGGGTAGCAGCCGATGCACTTCTCCGACTTGCCGGTCTGCAGGTTGAAGTACACCTTGCCATAGGGGCAGGCCTTGACACAGTAGCGGTAGCCGCGGCAGCGCTCCTGGTCGACCACCACCAGTCCGTCCTCCTCGCGCTTGTAGATCGCCTTGCGCGGGCAGGCGGCCAGGCAGGCGGGGTTCGAACAGTGATTGCAGATGCGCGGCATGTAGAAGTAGTGATTGTTCGGGAACTGGCCCTGTCCCTCGTCCTCGTCCCAGTTGGGTCCGTAGGTCGGTTTCTCGTGGGGAACGACCTGATCGCCCTTCCCTTTCATCAGCACCTCGGCCGTGTTGTACTCCCACACCCCGCCGTAGTCGGCCATGGGCGGGATCTTGCCGTCGGTGCGGACCACTCCGTCCTTGAATCCGCCGCCCTTCTGCTCCCAATTCTTGGGATAACCCATGCCGGGCCGCGTCTCCACGTTGTTCCAATACATGTACTCACGACCTTTACGGTTGGTCCATAACTGCTTGCAGGCCATGGTGCAGGTATGGCAGCCGATGCATTTATTCAGGTCGAATACGTAAGCTAATTGTCGCTGACTCATAATCTTTTTCCTCAGGCTTTCTCGACGTCAACCGTCGTTTCATGGAAGATGCGGTTCGGGTTGAAGCCGCCCGACTTGTACTTGACGTGTCCGTAGCCACCTACCAGTTCCAGGGGATTGATCAACTCGGCGCTGACGAAGTTGTAGTGGGTCATGCCTTTGTACATGTACTGCTCCCAACCGTGCTCGCTGAAGAGCATGTTCTCGGGCAGGGCCGGAAAGGCCTTGGCCATGGCGAAGAACTCGCCCGAGGAGTTGAAGATCCGTACCGTGTCGCCGTCCTTGATGCCCTTGGCGGCCATCGCCTTCGGATTCATGCGCACATCCGGGGTGCCGCGCTGCTGGCGCAGCAGCCAGGGGTCGTTGCGGTAGTAGGAGTGGATACCCCAGCGGGTGTGCGGCGAGTTGCGCACGAAGGGGTACTTCTTCGGCCCCACCACGCCGCCGCCGAACTGCGGCTTCGGTACCTCTGTGCCGAAGCGCTGGAACCACTCGTGGTCGATGTAGAACTGCAGCCGTCCGGTCAGCGTCTTGTAGGGCTTCTTCTCCGTGACGTTGACGGTGAAGGGCCGATAGGGCTTGTCCTTGGGCACTGGGCCGGTCTTGCCGGCCGAGGGTCCCACGGCGACAAAGCCCTTCTTCATGATCTCCTCGTAGGTGCCCGGACCGAGCGCCTTGGACTTCTCCATGGCGAAGCGCAGCGCATCCTCGTCGCTGGCGACGGCGCCGTTCATGGTGAACTCATCCCCGATCTTGTCGAAGTCGATCCAGGCCTTGATCTCCGGATCCTCAACCCGGGTGATACCGCGCGCCCGGGCGCGCTCCTGGATCTTGGCGGCAAGCCCGGCCATGATCTGCCAGTCGGTCTTGCGCTCATACATAGGCTGGACCGGCCGGCCGAAGAGATGGATGAAGCGTGTCACCGAGGTCTCGCGGATGTCCAGCATTTCGGTGTTTTCCGCCGCCGGCAGCACGATGTCGGCGTACATGGCGGCGGAGAGCATGCGCAGGTCCACCACCACGAACAGTTCGCAGCGCTTGAGGAAATTGTCCCGCAGGTGCTGGTAGCCGTTGGAGGTGGCGAAGGTGTTGATGCCGCCGTTGATGTAGACGGTCGGATTCTTGATCGACTGCCAGTTGGGCATCCAGCCCCTGGCCTCGGACTCCTTGCGCATCGCCTCCATGTCGTCGACGCCGAAGCCAATCTGCTCCTTCAACTGCGCGTCATCGTAGTAGGCCTTGGAGCGTTTGTACTGCTCGCCCCACACCCACTGGGCCAGCACCATGGAGACGCTGCGCCCCTTCCTGCCCTCGACCTTGCCCAGCGCCGATTTGCCTTCCAGCTTCCAGCCCTCGTAGGTGGTGTCGATGGAGCCGGTGGTGCCGTGGTGGCCGATCAGGGTGAGGATGAGAATCTTCAGGCGACCGCACTGGAAGCCGTCGAAATGCTTCTGGTTGTTGTAGCCATCAAGGATACGCATGGCCTTGGACTCGGCGATCATGCCGACCAGTTCGCGCACCACGGAAGGGTGGATGCCGGTGGTCTTCTGGGTGGCCTCCGGGGTGTAGGGGGCGATTTCGGCCTTTAGACGCTCGAACACCGTGGTGACTTCGATGCCGTTGGCCTTGAAGGTGCCTTCCAGCGCGGGATCGATGGCGCCGAGCTTGAGGGTCTTCTCCTTGGAACCCATGCTACCGGGGGCGAGTACCGCCTTGCCGCTCTTGCTGTCCCAGACGTAGAAGACCTCGTCACTGGCGTCCTTGTTGAAATCTGACTCACGCAGGAACTTGCCGTTGTCGGTGCGCACCAGGAAGGGCAGGTCGGTCTGTTCTTTCAGGTAGTCCGCCTTGTAGTGTTTGCCGGCGATCAGTTCATTGACGATGGCCGCGGCAAGGTGCGAGTCGGTGCCCGAGGCCACCGGTACGAACAGGTCGGCGTGGACCGAGGAGGGGTTGTAGTCGGCCGAGATATTGACCAGCCGCGCGCCGTTGTAGCGTGCCTCGGTGAGGAAGTGGGCATCCGGGATGCGGGTGACGATGGGGTTCTTGTGCCACATCAGGATCAGGTCGGAGGTGAACCAGTCGTCGAAGGTGGAGACAGTACGCGCCGGGTTGCGCACCGTCTGCATGCCGGGATAGAGGTCGCCGGTCATGGAGGAGACGTCCGGCTTGATGGCGCCCAGAAGATTCGCCATCCGCGTATAGGCCGTGTTGCCCACCACCGAGAAGGGGCGCTTGGGGATAACGACGTTGCCCGGTCCTTCCTTCAGCGTGGTGTCGATGATCTTGTCGGCGATCTCGGTGAAGGCCTCGTCCCAGGAGATGCGCTTCCACTTGCGCTCGCCGCGTTCGCCGACGCGCCTCAGGGGCCACTTGAGGTGATCCGGCTGCTTCGACCAGGAGCAGTAGACCGCGCCCTTCTGGCAACCGCGCGGGTTCATATCGGGGATGCCGGGCAGCTGCGGATACTCACTCACCTGCTCGTCTCGCATTGGTATGCCGTTCTTGACATAGACCTTCCAGGCACAGCCGGCCACGCAGCCGATGGAGTGGGTGATGAAGCCGGTCGAATCCCAGGTCCACTCCTTGCGATAAAGGTCTTCCCAGCCCCGGTAGGGATACGACTTGAGCGGGTCATCGACCGGCTGGATCTTCGAGAAGGCCAACACGCTCGGCGGCACCGCGAGGGTGGCGAGCGCCGTGCCGGACATCTGAAGGAATTTTCGACGGCCGATGCCGTCCTTTTGATTGGTCATGATTTTACTCCCGGGTTCGGTTCAAAGACGCAGGATCTCAATTGCTGTAAATAACGCATGTTCAGTAAATCTCGGTTGAAACTTCCCTGTATCTATCCAATAGTGGTGTTTCGGTTTGGTGATGAATCGCTGGCCTCTCTTGCCGCGATGGTCAACAATAACAGGAGGCGATATTGACAATCCCTTGTGGCACGTTGTATGCGCCAGAAAATCAAGTGCCCAGGCGTTTCGCCACCTCGGCGACATAAACGCAATTCTCTTGCCAAAAGGATGTCATGGTTTTATATAGTTGTTTTCTTAAGGATTCGCAGGCGAACAAATTGAGTTTATGACGACCGTCTTGAAAAACGCCGAACCCAGGCAGGGATGCGCCGATTGATATCATGTGTAACGTTACCGCGCGGTAACAAAACGAACCAAAGGCCATCTATGCGTAACCATCCTGCAACCAACTACCCGACGAAGTCCGTATCCCGTCCTATTGCGTTACCACGCGGTAACCATTACGCGGGATGGCGAATGGTTTTTGCCGGATTTATGTTCATCCTTGCCGTGCTGTTCACGGTTTCTGCGACCGACGCGGTCGAGGGAGCCGGCCCGATTCGTATCGGACTGACGCCGACGATTCCGAATGATCAATACCGGGTGATCGAGGAGTGGCGCCTCTATATGGAGCGGGAGCTGGAACGGCCGGTGGAGTTCGTCTGGCGCAACAGCTATATCGAAACGATGGATCTGCTCCGCGCCGAGAAGCTCGACTATGCCTGGATCTGCGACTACCCCTTCGTTTATTTCAAGGGCCAGGTCAAGCTGCTCGCGGTACCGCTCTACCAGGGCCGGCCCTATTACCAGTCATACCTGATCGTACCGGCGGCAGACACCGAGACCACTTCCCTCGCCCAGCTGAAGGGCCGTCTGTTCGCCTATGCCGACCCTTACTCCAATACCGGGTATCTCACGCCGCGCTACCTGCTTGCCCAGTCCGGCGAGGACCCGGATCATTTTTTCAGCAAGACATTTTTTACTTTTTCTCATCGCAAGGTGATGGAGGCGGTGGCGCTCGGCGTGGCGCAAGGTGGCGCGGTCAGCAGCCATGTCTGGGACACCCTGCTTAAAACCACGCCCGAGCTGGCACAGGGCACCCGCATCGTTTCCAAGTCACCCGAGTACGGTTTCCCCCCCCTGGTTGCCCGGCCCTCGGTGAGCGAGACCGAGTTCCGTACCATGCAAAAGCTGCTGCTCAAGATGATGGTGAACGAGGAAGGGCGGTCGTTGTTGCGACGGCTCAATATTGATGGTTTCATCGCCGGTGAGCCATCGCTTTATGACCGGGTCGATCAGATGATGCAGGTTGTCGGTAAAAAATGAGATCGCCCTTCGACCTGAGCTTTCGCCTGAAGATACCGCTGTGGGGGAGCCTGCTGATTGTCGTCACCACCCTGGCGATTTCCACATCGATGATGGTCCAGGCATATAATGATGTCCGAAGCGACCTGGTGAGCAGTGCTTCCAGCCTGGGCGGAACCCTTGCCCAGACCCTGTTTCCCGCCATGCTGCATGATGACGTGTGGCAAGCCACCGAAATCATCAGGGCGTCGCTGCATGGCGGGCGGGAATCGAACGTACTCCGGCCGGAACTGGTCTTTGTTCTGGACAGGGAACAAAAGGTCTTCATCTCCAGCCAGCCTCAAACGCTACCGCTGCTCGCGGATATTCGACAGCGCGGTGAAGAGTACCGCCGGCTGGTGGACTGGATTGCAACCGATGCCGGGCTGGAGACACGAAGCCTGGAGCTGGCGAAGTTTCACCGCATCTACGTGGCTACGCCCATTGTCGATACCGGCGCCTATCTGGGTACCCTGGTCACCGTACATTCCAAGGAGGCACTGTTGGCGCGCTTTTACAGCGTCGCCTGGCGCGGGTTGGGGATAGGCCTGGTCGTGCTGGCCATCCTGTTGCCAATCAACTGGTTCTGGGGCCGCCGCACCGCGGTCCCGATGGTGCAGCTGACCAACAGTATTGTCGATATGGCGCAGGGCCGGGCGAGCCACCTGCTACCGCAAAACTATACTCACCGGGATGAGCTTGGGCGGCTGTTCGAGGCCTATGAACTCATGGTCGAGTTTTTACAGGACAGAGCCCGCCTGGAACAGGGGATGATCCGGGCGGAACGCCTGGCCGCGATTGGCCGGTTGTCCGCCGGCATCGCGCACGAGATCAACAATCCCCTGGGGGGCATGCTGGTGGCGCTGAACAATTTCCGCCGCCGCAACGGGCAAGATGAACGTGCACTGGCAACCGTATCGATGATCGAACGTGGTCTGCATCAGATTCACGAAATCGTCAATGCCATGCTGGTGGAGGCCAAGGGCAAGGCCCGGGACTTCGCGCCGCAGGATGTCGAGGATATCCATCAATTGCTGGCGGCGGAGACCAGGAAGTGCCAGGTGACCCTCCAGATCGACAGCAATATCGAACGGCCCGTGCCCTTGCGTGCCACCCTGGTACGGCAGATCCTGATGAATCTGACGCTCAACGCCATCCAGGCCTCGGATCGTTCGGGTGAGGTACGGTGCACGATCCATATTGCCGGCGATCAGCTGCTTCTGCACACCGAGAATGGCGGCAAAACCATTCCGCCGGAGGTGGTGGACCATCTGTTCGAGCCCTTTGTAGGTAATCGCGAATCGGGCCATGGGCTCGGCTTGTGGATCGTCTACCAGATCGTCACCCAACAGAAAGGCCAGATCAGCGCGGAAAGCCGTGGTGGCGTGACTCAATTCACAGTGAATCTTCCCCTCGGAGACCCGGCATGAAATCAACATTGGTGAGTGTTTGTCTGATAGAGGATGACGAACTCATGGGCGAGGCGCTGTGCGAGCGATTCGAGATGGAGGAATTCGACTTCCGCTGGTACAAGCAAGGCAAGGAGGCGCTGAAGGCCTTGCAGCGCCATAAGTTCGGCGTTGTGGTCAGCGACATCCGCCTGCCCGATCTGAGCGGGGAGGAGTTGTTCCTGAGACTGAGGCAGTCCCGGACCGACTGTCCACCGTTCCTGTTCATGACCGGCTACGGGGTAATCGACCAGGCGGTGCGCCTGCTCAAGCTGGGGGCCGCCGACTACATCGCCAAGCCGCTTGACGTGGATGATCTGGTACAGCGAATGCGCGAACTGGCGGGGCCCCTTGATGAGACCGTCGCGGCCGGTTTTTCGTTGGGCATGTCCAGCGCCATGCGTCATATCGAGCAGACGTTGGGCAGATTGGCGGGGTCGGATTGCACCGTACTCATCACCGGCGAATCCGGCGTGGGCAAGGAGCGGGTTGCCCAGTTCCTGCATGAACTGAGCGATCCCGACGCATCCACTCCCTTCGTGGCGGTGAATTGCGGCGCCATACCGGAATCGCTGATGGAGGCCGAGCTGTTTGGCTTCGAGAAGGGCGCCTTTACCGGCGCGGTCAAGCGGCGCCACGGCTATTTTGAACAGGCGAATAATGGCACGCTCTTTCTGGACGAAGTGGGGGATATGCCCCTCTCCATGCAAGTCAAGCTGCTGCGCGCCATCCAGGAGCGCTACGTGACCCGAGTCGGCGGTGAAACCCCGATCCCCAGCAACGCGCGGATCGTCTGCGCCACCCACCAGGAGTTGGCGCAGTTGGTGGAGTCCGGCGATTTTCGCGAGGATCTCTATTACCGCATCAACGTCATCCACCTGCGCGTCCCGCCGTTGCGTGAGCGGCGTGAGGATATCCTCTGGCTGGCCCGTCAATTTGCCGAACAGCACTCGATAAAGAAAGGCGGCCCCCCCTTCCACTTCAATCCCGACGCGGAGCGCGCCCTGGTGTCGTATGCCTGGCCGGGCAACATCCGGGAACTCAAGCATTGCATAGAGCGTGCCTGCATCCTGGCGGATCGACCCAGACTGGATCCGGAAATCCTCTCCCTTGGCGACACCTCTTCCGCCGAAGAATCCACTTTTCTTTCCGGTGACGGCCTGGTCTCCCACCTCGATGCCTGCGAGAAACGCTATATCGAACAGGCCCTCGCCGCCCATAACTGGCGGATCACCGATACGGCGGACGACCTGGGCATCAGCCGCAAGAATCTCTGGCAAAAAATGCGTAAACATCAGATGGCCGCGCCGGATAAATAGTCGGTGCCGGAAGCTAACTACTCGCCCCTACCCGCACCACGGAGACACAGAGAGCACGGAGAAAGCAGAAGATTCTCCGGCGGATTTCATCCTCGGGTCCGTAAACGGTACATCCCTGTACCACTCCTCCATCCTGTGGTCCGTAAGCGGTGCCTTCCGGGACCGAGAGGGGTTGAGTGCATTGGCCGCGCCAATGATCCGCTGCGTTACCTTGTTCAGTTTAACCTCTGTGTCCTTCGTGGTGCATTGGAGGGACCTTAATGGACACCTCGGGTGGGTAGGTACGCCGGAACTCCGTGTTTTATCGCAGAGAAAGAAAAACCCCGCCGGACAGTCCGCGCGGGGTTTTTCTTGTTTGGGCCGATGGACGGGCCAGGCTGGCCCGGCCTGCCGTCGGCCGGCGTGTTACATCTTCCAGGAGTAGGCGACGCCGATCGAGTCCTGGTACATCTTCAGGGTTTCCGTGCCGCCCACGCCTAGCAGCGAGGCGGCGGAAGCACCGGTAATCGAGTTCTCGAAGGCATGCATGTAAGACATGGTCCACTCGCCCCCGGTAGAGGTGCGGTAAGTGAAGCCCAGGGTCAGGTGATCCTCGACGGTGGCCGGGGCCAGGATGTTGAACGAGGTGTCGTCGATATTGCCGTCGATGGGCGATTTTCCGTGGTTCCAGCCAGCCCGCAAGGTCAGGTCCTTGTTGTATTCATATTCTAGGCCGAGCTTGTAGATCGTCTGATCTTCCCAGCCGAACCCCGAGCCCGTATCGTTGCCCAGACCATCCCCGGCCGGGCCGGGGCTTAACAGGCTTGCGGTCACCGGATTCGCAATGGATTTCACGTCGCTGTAGTTGATCCGCTGCACGTCAAAGGCGACGGTGAGCTTCGGCGTAGCCTGAACAGCGATGCCGATGTTGTAGTTCTCCGGGATGTCGAAGTCACCCTGTTCGGCGAACAGGCCCTTGTATTTGTCGAACTCGGTCATGTTGATCTTGGACGAGTAGGCCGCGCCGATCGAGACCGTATCGGTCAGCCTGCCCATCCAGCCCAGACGGACCCCGAAGCCGGTCGCATCGTCATAGCCTTTGTTGGTTACGTTGCCTGGGCTGCTGGTGAAGCCCAGTTCATCGAAGGCCTGCAGCCCGTCGACCTTGAACCGCTGGTAGCCGATTAGAGGCGAGATGCCGATGGAGTGATGATCGTTCACCTTGTATGCCACTGTCGGCGCGATAACCAACTGCATCAGATCGACACCGAGCTTGCCGCAGCCGAACAGCAGGTTCGAGGTCGCTCCGCCGCAGGAAGGGGCAAACGCCGGTCCCGTGAGCGTGGATGACTTGTAGGTCGTGTTCATCCCGCCGTTGCCGTAAACCGAGACGCCCAGTGAGAGGTTCGGGTTGATCATCCTGTTGTAGCCGAACTCGGGGATCAGGAAGTAATTCCTGTCGCTATCGGATTCGCCGTCATAAGCCCCGCCAAAACCTGTGCTGTTTTGCCGGGATGCCTCGCGTCGCGGACTGAACAGGTCGGCCCCCAGATCGATGCGGTCGCCTACCCAGACCATGCTGGCCGGGTTGTTCGCACCGCCAAAGGTGTCCGCGGCCATGGCGGTAGAGGCGCCACCCATGCCCTTGGCCTTCATGCCGTAGCCATGGGCAAAGTAGCCATTGGTGGCCCAGGCGCCGGAGACGAAAAGGGAAGAGATCGCTGTCACGAGCAGCTGTTTCTTGAAATGCATTTGTTATTTCCTCCGCTACTATGCCTGGCACTACATCGGGGTGGCTGCGGCATAGTGATTACTACTGTTTTTAGTTGTCTTGGTATTGCTGTTCTTCTTATTGTCTGCGTCGTCATAATGCGCACCGATTTGTCCCATGTCAACTAGAAAAAATATTAGAATATTAGTAACTTATATATATTAATGGATATTATAGGTGAATTGATTCGATTGTATGGAGGTTTTCCCTAAGGCCGGTAGAGTACCGCAGGAAGGGGTGAATGAATGCGCGGTTTTGTGTGCCGCGTGGAGGCGGATTGGCGGGGGCGAATAGTTCGCTAAATTCTGGGAAAAGATATTGACACCACCCCTGTGATCAAGCAGAATGCCGGGCTTCGTGGAGGGGTTCCCGAGTGGCCAAAGGGATCAGACTGTAAATCTGACGGCTCCGCCTTCGGAGGTTCGAATCCTCCCCCCTCCACCACCGAATTTGTAGTGGTTGTGGTAAGCGATCCGTCGCTTGGCAGCGCGGGTGTAGTTCAATGGTAGAACTTCAGCCTTCCAAGCTGAATACGTGGGTTCGATTCCCATCACCCGCTCCATATCAAGTCCTTCGGCAGGGCTTATTATGATGGTACGTAGTGCAAGGCCCATGTAGCTCAGTTGGTAGAGCACACCCTTGGTAAGGGTGAGGTCAGCAGTTCGAATCTGCTCATGGGCTCCATTAATCTAGTCCCGGGCACGCATCGTGCGCGGGTTTATTTGTCATAAGTTTAAGAGCGAACCTTTCGGAGATTGAGTCGA